>JAIMAY010000012.1 GCA_023511725.1 Alicyclobacillus sp. | reverse complement strand
GTACTGCTTCCCAGTCGCTCCCAGGCTGGTCACGTCAAACGTCGCCGCCTTGACCTGCACCTTCGCGTCACGGAAAGCGTACGAAACGTCTTTCCCCGCGATGTAGAGCCGCGTCGCATATCCTGGAACGAACGGCATGGGCTCACTCCCTTACGCGCGTAGTTCTACCAAAAATTCTACCCCAACGTGCCAGTACCGGCCCGACTGATGGATCTCGTCGTACGAGAAGCGCCGCTGGGGGAGGCACGCGAGCAGGTCAGGGTGCCAGCCTGCGCCGGTGAGCAGCGCCTCGACGCGCGCGATCACCACTTCAGCGTTCCGCGGGTCAATCTCCGGCGTGACGGCTTTGACAATGTAGGTCGTATGCACGAGAGCGACCTGTCCACCCTTGACGACAATCGGCTCAGCATCGTTCCCCCAGTAGACCAGTGCCGTCTGGGAGACCGTCTCCGGGATCACCCGGTGCCAGACACCACCTGGGCAGAGCGTCGCCAGGGTCGTGTCCGTTACCAGGATCTGGTAGAGCGTCTCCTCGAACGTCACGGTACGATCTCCGCCATCCGGCGCTTGACGAAGTCAGTGACCGCATCCCGTGTTGGCTTGGCAAACGGGCGCGCCGCCATATCACGAGTGCCGTACTCGAGGTAGAAGGCGTATTCCGTCGCGAAGGAGATCCGCCACGTCAGGTCGTCGACCGGCTCAGCCCGGGTACTGTTCGCGAGCGTTCCCGTATCGATCGCCGGCGGGCTGCCGGGCGCTGACGCCACGTGCACCCGCCCACCACGCCGGTACGTGCGCCCGTGCGCTGGCTGGCTGAAGAGGTCTTTGGCGTACCGCTCACCAGCCCGTGCGGCATCACCGGCCAGCTTTGCCGCATTGGCCGGAAGGGAGACGATCAGCCGGTCCAGCCCACTGGTGTCGAGTACCACTTTCCGGATATCAGCCATATCAGGTCTCCGTGACAAGCACCCGCTTCGTCGATGCAAAGACGACCGGAACACTCACGCTCACGACACGAAAGGTCCGGTCTCCAACCACGATCAGGTCGTCATGGCGAACGTCGACGTCACGCCCGAGTCGGACGACGTAGAAGTTCCTCCCCATCCACCGCTCGCCGACGACCTGCTCCGACCGGATCGCGTAGAACGAGACCAGCGCCGGGTATGGTCCACTTGCCGTTTCCTGGTACACCGGATCGCCCCGGCTCGATGGCTGGACCGTGCGCCGCTTGACCATGACGCCCGCTGGCATCGGTGGCTGCCAGCGCTGGTACCAGTCGGCGTGAAGTGGGAGAGACATCGCCTACCCCCTCAGGACCACGGGCACCACGAGCGCGTCTGCCTGCGCGCGGAGCACCCGCGCTCGCTCGGCGAGTTGGCGCACCGCGCCGGATGCCTGCACCGTCACCCCATCAGCACTGGTGTCGATCGCCGTCGTCGCCAGCCGTGCCGCCCACCGCTCGCAGACTTCTGCGGCTGCCCCGTAGACGTCGTAGCTGTCTCCCGACACGAAGACGGGCAAGACGGTCGGCTGGGCATAGACGAACCGCCCCTCTTCCGCCTCGATCCGTGCGAGGGGGAACGGGCTCCAGTCTGGGCCATAGGCCTGGACAGAATCGGGATCCCAAAAACGGACGGGTGCAACCCCCTCCTCGTAGACGACCTGCTGCCCAGGGCGATACGTCGGTAGCGGCGTCAGGAGGAGGTAGCGCCAGTGCCGGCGGTACCGGGCACAGACCCCAGCGAGTTCTGTGTCAGAGAAGACGGCTGGCGTGCCGGTATCCCCAGCAAGGTTCCTCACCAGCTGAATGATCGCCGGACCCGGCATCGCCAGCCTCCACCTAGCTCAGCACCTTGACGCCGAACTCAGGCCGCAGGACAGCCACACCGTAGAGCACATCGAGCGTGACCTGCACGCCCAAGAACGTCGGGTTGTACGCGAAGAGCACGCGTAGGACGAGCCCGCTCATGTCGTCGCGGATCGTCGTCACCCGAACGCCCTGATCCTGGCCATGCGCGGCTTGCCAGAGCCACCACAGGGAACGGGCGTACCGACGCAAAGCCGTCAGACAGACAGCAATAATCAGGCATACCAGGGCTGGAACCCGAACGACAACGCCAGCCCAGCTGAAGACCGAGAACAGAACCATCAAAATCGCCAGGACCCAAAGCGCAGAAATGGCAACATTTCTTATTCTCAAATTCATCATCCCCTTTTGAAATTGGGGGTGCCTCCGCTCTTGTGGTCAGGATATACTTGGAACGCAGTTCCTGCAAGTAAGCTGCGCTGAAACACCAGCGAATAAACGGAGCCCCTGTACAGGCCAAGCCGTCAGACAGCCACTGCGGACGCATCGGCAGCATGTCAGGAGGCAGTTTATCCGCTGCATAGAACTGTACGTCCAGCGTTTCAGGGGATGCGCAGAACAACTCCCCACCGATAAAGTGCGCCTGTCACACAGCGACAGCAACCACCGTTCCATTCTCATCATAGAATTGCCCGTTCTTCTCGTAGTAGTACTGGCTTAGGGTGCTTCCCCAAAAAGGTTGTTCATGCGACCCAGTGGTATACTGCCTTACTTCCAGCTCAACTTCCTCACGAATTCTAGGTTCCATCGGACCCTCGGAAGGGAATGGTCGATCGAATTGGACAGTGACTGTTGTACCTACCCTAAAGGGAAACTTTGGATACGAACTCCGAGGAGGTCCGGGAACGATGATGGCGTCAATGTGCAGTTTCAAGGAGTGTTCTCCAGACCCGTCACGAATTCCAACGATTTTCCCTTGAAGCAAGAATGACTCATCGCCGACAGCCTTCCATTGCGTTGAAGGCATAGATGCCTTCGAGCTGCTTGTCTTGGTCTCAACCCTTGTTAGAGGTTGCGACTGGGGCCAACTTGCTGCGCATCCAGACAGAATTCCAGAGCTGATCATGGCCAAAGCAAGAGCAGCGGCGTATTTTTTCATTTCATTTCGATGCCTCCTTTCATCATGTCACGGCTGTAGACGGAAAAATCAATGTGCGGGTTACACTGGTTCCTCGGGGAATATACACGAAACAACACGAGGTTGTTGCAAAATAGCCTCGGCCTGTGGGTCAGATATAACATCGCTTGGTGTACCACTCAATGAGAGTGCCCTTAATACCACCTGCTCTGTGAATCGGCCAGTATCGTACAACCTTTCAGCCCGTCGCTTCACCGGTCGGTAATTCCAGGGGACGATGGTGGTTGACGTTATACCGCAAGTGTGGTACTGGTCACCGTCGGTCTGATAACACCTACCAGAATACCGGCATGACGCTAAACGTTACCGTCGTTCGCTCTGCATCGGAGCAGCTGGGCCAATTGGCCGGGGTACCAATGGAATTCCTTCCATCCATCGTCTCACTTCTGAACCGTCTGTTGAGTTTGCTGGACAGGCGTGACATTTGCACTCGTCCGCACCATGCCAAGGGTGACCATCGTCAAGTACGGAACGAGAAACACTAATACCAAGAGTCCTCCGGCAAGCATTCCTCGCCGCAAGAAGACTTCTTTGCTCGCCCCCTCCCGTAGCGCCCAAACGGCCTGCAGAATATGATAGATAGCCACGAACAATACAATCAACCAAACAACGCCGAATACCATCAAGAACAGCAATCCTGTCGCCTCCTGTGACGTTTTCACCAATTGCTCCACATTCATTCATACCCCGTCGATTCATTCGTTCGTGACTGCCACCATACATTCCCAAGTCTCTTGGTGCCAGTATACACTTTGGCAGCTGGAACCGCATCAACGGGTCTTGTCGCCAGACTGCGACAACGCAGCAGCTTCGATTTCCTCGTCCGTACTACGTTTCTGAAACGTCTGTGATACATATGCATAGGAAGGCGGGAGCGAATTGCGATCCGTACCATGGTCGCCGACTGCCTTGAGCACCGCTCCTCCGTCCCGCTCAGCCGCCAAGGACGGAGACTGCAACCTGGCGGAGTCGTACACATGTGCACAATTGCGCAACAATGACAGTCACCGAATGCGAACTTGCACAATCGTATCACGTGTTTGTACGGTCTCATCGACACCGTGTCACGTTAAAGGAACGTGATACCGATACACCATCTCGCACGACAAGAACCACAACAATGAGTCGCATCGTCGCTCGGTGCTCTGGAACGATCGGACTGCAAAGCCGCAGGATTTCACCTCCATGATGTTGTACTATTCTGCAACATCGTGCACCGGGCAACTACGAGCACCACGCCTCCGGAGGGACCCCACATATGGTGAGGCTAAGATGGGCCATCGTTCTGTGTGTCACTGGGAGTGCACTTCTCGTGGGCTGTGCCCGCACACAGGACCATGCGGAAAGGTCGAACAACGTCACAGACCGCAGCGTGGGCACGCAAGAGCAGAATATGGCGAGTTCTGCGCAGCCCATCCACGATCATGTACCCACCAGCAGTGAAATTCTCCACATGTCACCCGATGAGCTTGCCAAATACGCCTTGGATCACGGGCCTTTGCCTTTCGCCGGTGAGCGGATCGCCCGCATCGACCCGCAGCAGGCAACGTCGGTTTTTGGCACACGTGACAGGACGCAAGACCGTACCACCTTCAATCGGAGTCAGTACCACATCATCGACAGTTGGTCCGGTTCCGTGAGTGGCAAGACATTTCTGCTCGACATCTACAAGCGAAATGATGGCGGATGCTATGTCATGGGGCTGGCGGACGCTACTCACGTCACCTTTTCGAAAACATTCCACGAAAACATCTGGATCATCAATTTCACCGGCAGCTATATGGTTTTTGCTACCCCGAATGCCGCCCAGGGCACTCCCAAATACGCACTGAACCTTGCCACGGGCCAGCTTGTGGCGGATAGTGAAATGGCCCAAGAGATGTCTGGTATCCTGATGGGGGGTTACCCAGGAGAAATTGGTGGGCTGCCACAAGATTTCGAGGGAGATTTAGCTTGTCAAAAGAATGGGTGACCTTCGCAGAGTCCGTATTGTGCGTTAATGAGCATCAAGATAGTGGGCATAGACCCCCGACCGCCGCTGGCACGTCCTCTGTGATATTCACCACTTACCCCTCTGCTCCGTACCCATTGGTTGCCTCGTCGTTGATGCGGTGGTGCATGACTGTGACCATATATCCCCAGATCCCTTAGTGCAAGTATACGCTTTTATACCTGGATCCGCATCACCGACAACAAGCGGGATTTATTGCCCTTCCCAGACAACGACAGTCCAATACCACCGCAAGGGCTGCGATTTGCTCGTTCAAACTGCGTTTCTGTACCGTCTGCGATGCATAGCCCTGTAAAGGCGAAAGGGAATTTGCAATCCCCTGCTACGATCGCCGGTTACTTGAAGTGCCTCATCACCGACCCGATGCGCCAGGAGGGCTTTGTGCCGCACACTTCGACCTGTCGGAGTCGTCCATACGTGCACACCTGCACGACTGCGCAACAGTGACAACACGCAGCAGGCGGGACTTGCGCAGTCGTGTCAAGTGTATGTAGGGTGGCCTTGACAATGATGCACAGCAAAGGAGCGTGATGTCGATGTATCTTCTACCACCACATGAACCGCAAAAACCAAGCGCCACTTCGGCAACTGCGACAGACGTGTCTGTTGCAACCGCTTCGCCGGCGCACCCACAGGACAGTGGCACGGTTGCGCACGCCGTGGCAACCTTCACCTGTCGCCATTGCGGCAGACAGTACCCCGTATCGGATGCGCAGTACCCACACGCCCGCCAACCCGCCATGTGCAAGACCTGTGCACGTGAGAGGCGCCTTGCAAGACGTGCAAGGGCGACGGGATCGCCACCTGCAGGCAGGGGCGCCACGACGCAAGGGCACCGAACCAAGGCACGAAACAAGCGCATCACAGTGTCACTCAGCGATTACTGCGTAGTGGCCCTGTCGGTGCTGTCCGTGGGTTCAACACCTTCTGCAGTGGTCGAAGAAGCCATCATGCGCTACCTCGCCGACCAAAGCCAGGAAGTCATCCAGTACGTGCGGTATGCGCATGATCACCGGCTGCGCAAGTAAGTCCCGCCCCGTGACGTAGTCGCCACGGGGTACATCATCGCCGTGAGGAATATCGGCTGCTGGCCCCGACCTTCAGTCTGGCTAACCGACGATTCACCTCATGGACGTTGAAATCGGCCGGATCGAATGGCCCGCCGACCCACTGTAGGTACTCGAAGTGCTCTTCATGCGTCGGGTCTGTAATCGCCTCAAGGAAAGCTGCGTAGCCGCTGACACCGCCAACGTCCTCAGGTGGACACGCACCGGCTCCATCCAAACATTCTAACCTCTTCACCTGCGGGTGATCTGGAAACACGACGTCCACCCGTATCAGGTGCAACCATTCGTCTCCAAAATCGTATAGATACGTCAGTACATCCCCTCGTTCAAATTGGCAAGACGCCAAGGATGTATACCGAGCGTCCAGGTGCAAGCGTTCCCGCTGTGGATATTCGTCATCTGGTATGCCGATCCGCACAGCGCCAAAGCGAAACTCGTAGACGTGCGAATCCTCCCATCCCATCGCCACCTGAAGGACTTCGTGCAAGTCGGCAAATGTAAGGTCGCTGGGCACTCGCAGGCGCCGCCAGATCGGACGAGGCGCCTCTATGAGTTCCACATGCATCTCGTACAGATACAAATCGCCTTCTCCTGACACTCCGTTGACCTCCGTTTCGCTGGAATGTTCTAGGCATTCGGCATAGAGTGATAGCGTCCTGCCTGAAAAAATGTGAAATCTCCAATTGCGGAAGACAGGTAAGCGTGAAGACCATATATGAAGGGGATAAGTGTTGGCGTCTCCAGCACCGGCAGGAGGCTTCGAACATGATGGCTGGAGGCTTTTCTCCTACCTCCTTGGAACCGTGCGACATGCAGTCATTGGCAGTTGCCGCTGAAAATCCAGCTTGAAGTTCCCTTGTGACCTTGCAAAGTTCGAGCAACCTTCCCCATGCTTTGCAGAAAAGAAAGGGGGACTTGACTACTATGAGTGATCAGGAAGCGCTGACCAATGTCCTAGAGAACCTCCACCAAGCCTATCAAGAGGTAGCGAAGGCAGCGGCCTTGCTTCCGCACACTGGGAGCTTTGCCCTCCTGACAGACACCGTACGGGAGGTCTTCGCCAGGTTGGACGCACTCACCGAGATCGCCTCCGCTCTCCTTGATGCCAAGCAGCAGCCGGATGTGTGAAACTTGCCGATCACAGCCTCCATCATGGTGGTCTGACTCCCCCGCCCATGGACGGGGGTACATCGGAAAACAGAGGGTACCGACCGCTCTCAGCCGGGAACGGACGCATTGACCCGTTGACGAAAAGGCGCCTCTTGCCATATAGTGTCGGTGCTGCGATGAAAGGTGGTGGACCGTATATTGCGAGAAGAAGATGGCATGATCGTGGTTGGCGACTATCGATTTGCCGGCCAAGTGTTTTCCGATAAGCAATGCCCTACTTGCGGCTCGTGTGTCGTCTACCACGAGACCTACGATGCACTTTGTTGTATTCCGTGTAACCGGTGGCTTGAACAGCGGTGCACCGATCCAGCGTGTCAGTATTGCGCTCACCGACCCGAGACGCCGCTGCCCATGTGCTCTCGGTGCGACAGTGATGAGAGCTAAAATGTGCTGCTCATATGCCATGCGCAAGCATCATACACAGTTGCACACCTGGCTAAAATCTCAGGTGGTAGTGTAAAATTTTATATTGTAAGGGTCAAATTCGTTGGTTGGCCAGACTCAGACAAGCGACCACGAGGTCCGTCAGTATAACCACGTGGTATCGTCAGTTCAACCACGAGGTTTTCCGATTGAATTGACGGGCCTCAATTTTAGGCGCCAATATGCGATGTTGGGCCACAGAAACCGGAGGGTGGAACATATGTGGTGGTTCAAGAAACCATCATGCAACCCATCATACAACAACCGTAAACCCATGGTGAAAACAAGGTTAGTGCGAGAAGATGAGGATGGATATCGTTTGGAATACATTGAGATGGAAGTTTTCACTTCGAAAGAAAATCGTCAATCCCTGATCTCAAATACTGCCTCCTGGAAAGTTCCGATGAACGCCTGAAGCGAGGCGTCACATTGCTTGAGCGTCATCGGTCCATGTGTCCAACGGACCGTTTCGCCGTTTGCTCATGGGCCAAATCAATTCATGTCATGTCTTCCCGCTCGTGGCCCAGTCATCCGGCCCGTGCCCTATTCGTTCGTTTATGAAGAGACAACAGCCATGTTGTACGGGGAACCGCCACCGCAGTCCCCTCCATCTGGGTTATCGTGTCTCCTTCATCCGTCGGGCAACCTCTTTGAATTTCTTCCGTTGCAGGATCTGGATCAGACCCAACCCCCTCTAGCATGTATGAGCTCGATATCCGCCCGAGTCTCTAACATTGACAACGGATAGGGTCCGACCTCCGCATATCAGTTTGCCTCGTCGGGACGTCCGATCCGACTCAAATCACGCCTGAACAGGTGCCGGACGCTTGTCGGATAATCAAGTCCCTCCCCTCTGACCAAACTGTCGATAGCCTCAGCCACCGGTGTCACGATGATTCGAGTCATCACCCCGTACCACCAACACCGTCAACGCAAAGACAGAAACCGCCACGACGACCAGTACGACAATCCCTCCGACCCCCATCATGCATACACTCCATTTCCATACATGAAAGCTCTATGATTTCGGTTGACTCTGAAGACTATCGTCAATCTTCCGCTCATCCAGTGCATCGGTCGTAACCCCTTCTGTATCCGCAACCAGATGTATCCGATGACCGCACCGACACCATACAAAGGGATAAGGATGTTCGGACAAACGGACCTCGCCGCACCGGGGACACTCATATCGGTGCGCCGGCGTCACATACACCACGACACGCAGACCTGGGATTGCGCCTACAACGATGGACTCTGGTGCCCAGTTGCGAGGCATACATAGGACCTCATGGGGGCGCTTGGGGAACTGAATCGTCCGAAGTCCGCCACTTCCGTCAACCACTGTGTACAGCCCACCGAAATGTCTCGCCGCACTGCGCCTGGAAGTCGCCTGGACAAAGTGGACAAACTGGAAGTCTGGCTCACCATCTTCTGATGGTAACCTGGCCGTGAGGCAATACCACCCGAACTTCTCCGGCTTGTCTGTGGTCATTTACTACCAAGTCCTCTCTATGACCAACGTCTAACGTTAACACTGAAGATATCAACTGTTGATTGAATTCTGCTTTATATTTATAGACGAACCGACGCCGCAAAAAGTTACATCTCGGGGTTTCTGAAACCAATCGAGCTGTATTGGCCGATTACGCCCTGCAGGACCACAGGATGGATTGGGTTGAATCTCTTTCGCCGCAGCCTTAAGGTGCTATGGCGCTTGGCGTCCATGCGGTTTCCCCTTAGTGCTTGCAGAAGTATCGAAGCGCCAACATCACTTGAATTCCCCTTACACCCACAACACCGTCTACTATGCCTGATGGGATCATTTTTCAGCCCCCATACCATGGGATGTCACGAAATCGTAGAGATCTGGCATACTGGGCTTGCAAAGGCAACCCAGGTAAGAGCGTGAGTGCGCTTGCACAATTTTTGGTATACACGGTCATTACGAGCCTCGCCTATGTGATTGGTATCCGGCTCATTCCGCAGGACAGATGGCGTAATGTATCGCTGCTCGGAAAAATAGGGACGGTTCTTTTGTTCATGTCCGCCTTGAGTCAGGCCGTCAACGCATCACACCTCGTGGCCAAGTACGCTGGCGTCCTGTGGGCTGTCTCGGTGCTGCTTATGCTCATTGGTACTTGGCTGATCCTCCGAAACGTGTATCGATGATCCCTCCGGATTCCCATCTGGGCCAGCGGGAACGCCGTGCCTCGAAGCCGGCAAGGCGTCAGTATTTGTGACATCACCATGCGTTCCCGCAGTCTGTCGAACCGGAAATGCCACAGTAAGGCACCCCAGCACGACGCCCGCCAGACTGGCTGCAGCCGTTACGCACACGGCTTGCAGGGGTGTCACGGCCCTGCCCAGCCAAGCCCAGACAAAGGCATTGCTTGCCAATACCGACGACCACACGACTTCAATCACCGTTGCTCCCCGCTCCAGCAAGCCCCGCAGCAAGAACCAGATCAGCGTCAAACAGACACCTGTGGTCGGCGCTACTGGC
Source organism: Alicyclobacillus sp. (assembly GCA_023511725.1). Classification (GTDB taxonomy): domain Bacteria; phylum Bacillota; class Bacilli; order Alicyclobacillales; family Alicyclobacillaceae; genus JAIMAY01. The sequence goes on along the minus strand of JAIMAY010000012.1, from coordinate 53,447 downwards.
AAGCGATGCGCACAAAAGCCGCCTGCAACGCCCACAATCGGAACCGCCACACTTTCTATTCGATTTCGAAGCAATACTTCGTGACCGTAGTCGCTCACACGTATGGTCACGCAACGCAACCTCCTGTAACCGTGATGTGTCGCCACGGACTCGACACACAACCGACAGTAGCACGATGCGCACGTCAGGAAAGCTCATATGAGGTGTGGCGATGGAACCGAGATCTACGATCGGAGATTACATTAATACAAGGATATACCAATTCCGGGGGCGAGGCTAATCACCCTTACGAGGAAGCTTCGAATAGTGTACCCCTGCGCTGCAGGGCTTGGTTTCTCTCTATGCACAGGGGACTGGGAACAAGGCGAACCTTCGTCATCACAACGAGTCCACATAGTCCTTGGTTTCTCGCAACGAGGGCCCCAATCTCTCCCTCGCCCGCTGTATCGCCAGGTTTTGCTGGCCCAACGCCAGCATCTCACGTAGTTCTTCCTCAAACGGGTCAGACGAATCAGGATTCCGAAGCCCTTTACCATCCGCTGTACAGCATCGGTGGCCGTTCCAGCCTTGAAACTTGCTGTTGCAGCACCAGCAGCGTTAACATCGTCATCTTGCCCAGCGTGACATACAGCCATGCCATGCTCTTACCCACCCCTTGTCGATGTTCCGGTGCAAGGAGCCCATTCCACGTATATCACGCCAATTCCACGGTCTTCCCAACTGGAGGCTTGCACGACCCGTGCAAGGCATACTAGGCTCAATCCAACATGCACGAAGGGGCCATGACTGTAGGAGGGATTGAGGATGGCAAGACGAGTCACTGCGGAAGTACTCAGCGATGTGCTGGAGAGTCCTTCTGCGGCGTACGATGCAGTGGATCAGGCACTGCCACGGCTCGCACAGTGCGGGCCGCTCTCGCTGCTGGCCGGGCCAGCGCTGGACGTACGGGAGAAGCTCGTAGATATGACGGAGCTGGTGGCAGCCTTGTTGGATGCTCAGCGTCACGAAGGCGATTGACGGAGAGAGGCCCCGGTGGGGGCCGTTGTTACATACCGCTGGGATCGTCGTGGAGTCACACTGGACGCATATATCCCGCAAGATGAATCCACAATCCTACTGGGAACTCTGTAATTTTGGACAATGCTACAGACCGCCCCGTACACTTAGAGCACAACCACCCAAGTGATCATGGGCCGCCATAGCAAATGGCAGCGATTGAGCGTTGTAATTTTTGACCTTCATGGTTCTGGACTCGTACGCTCGACCTCGAAAGAATGATTTTCACTATCAAAGGAGGTATCATGTATGGCACGTCAACGAGGAGTCATTCTTCCCATGCCCACAGCTACAGCAAGCCAGGGCCGGCATACGCCAACAATAGCGGAATGTCGGTCTCGGTATCTGGACGACTTGATCGACGTCGGTAGGCGGTCTGAGAGGACAGCTAAAGCGTACGAACAGGAGATAAACAAGTTCATTCGGTTCCTTCCCAAGAAAGCGGATACCCCCATAACCGATATCACCGAAACCACCATGAAGCAGTATTTCACGTTCGTGAATCACCACAAGCGCAAGTGGGAGGACCATCCGTTCAATGCAGCATGTGCCCAGAAGACCGGGTTGTCGCCGACAACCGTCAACAACATGCGCCGGTACCTGAATGCCTTCTTTAACTACCTCGTTGCCGAGGAAATCATCGAGGAAAACCCGATGCGTCGTATAAAGAAGCTTGCTGAACACGATGACGGTGACACCGAATTGCTGACCAAGCGGGAGATTCTGCGGCTCATGCAACAACCCGACCGCCGCCAGTTCCACGGATTCCGAGACGTGACCCTCATCCAGTTTTTGATTGATACGGCGATGCGACTTGGACAATGTCTTGAGCTACAAGTGTCCGACATCATCGTGGAACAAAGGCTTGTGCGGGTTCGACCGGAGATCACAAAAACAGGCAAGGGGCGGTATGTCGTTATCACAGATGGTACCGCCCATATGCTCAAAACCATGATTCGCCTCATCCGACCTGTGACAGAAGCAGGCGTACCTTGGCTATGGGTGACAGCCCAAGGGACTCGTCTCTCAGCAAGCACCTTTGCCAAACAATTGAAAAAATACGGCGCAATGGCCGGCATCAAACCCGAGAAAGTACACCCTCATGCGCTTAGAACCTTCTCTGCCGTTCAACATCGCAAGAACGGGGCATCCATCGATGAAGTGCAAGCGTTACTGGACCACACGGACATCACGACCACGATGCGGTATTTACGGCGCTTCGAGCACGACATGCGGAAAATCAACGAATTGTATAGCCCGGCTCACGAATTGTTCAAAAAACCGGGACGCAGGACTGGTAAGTCAATCGTAGAACCCATAGCAGAAGACGCCGAACTCCATCTGTCGAGCCTCATCAGCTGAACCCGCCTCGGCAGAAGTGAAACACCAATCCAATACTACGTGATATTCAGGACGAAGCAGCGATCCCCAATCAGCCGCTTCGTCCTCTTTTGGTGCCATTGACATCACTCACAACCAAGTCTATGATGTGGGTGAGTTTGTTGCCATGTCAAAAAATTGTTTATTGGAATGACAGGGCCATATTCAATCCCACGGAGGTGAAAGTTTCCCGAGGAAAAACCCGAGAGCCCTTATGTGATAAGGGATCAGCCGACCCGGTACTGGAGTCTAAGGTGGTCTGCGACCATCGCAATAAACTCCGAATTGGTGGGCTTCGTCTTAGCGGCGCTCACCGTATAGCCAAACACATTGCGGATGGCCTCCATGTTACCCCGGCCCCAAGCCACCTCAATGGAATGTCGGATGGCCCGCTCGACCCGTGACGGTGTGGTTTTATAGCGCTCTGCAATGCGAGGATACAAGACCTTCGTCACGGAACCCAAGATCTCCACGTCCTCAAAGACAATCGCGATGGCTTCACGCAAATACTGATATCCCTTGATGTGAGCAGGAACACCAATCTCATGAATGATCTTGGTGATGGCAGCGTCAATGGAAGCGGGGCGCGTGGTTGCTCGCTGTCCGGTGGACTGAAGCGCAACCGGCGTATTCGGCGCTGCCGGCGCGGCCATCGCCACCTGGCGGATTCGGTCCGCAAGCACGGGCATATCAAACGGTTTGAGAATGAAGTACGACACCCCAAGTTCCGCCGCACGCTTGGTGATCTCATCCTGACCAAACGCTGTCAGCATGATGATCTTCGGCATGCTCTCGCCCATCTCATTGAGGCGCTCCAACACGCCAATCCCGTCCAGTACCGGCATAATGATATCGAGAATCAGAACATCTGGGCGAGTCACCGAAATCAGTTCCATGACCTCGGTGCCATTGCCCGCGGTTCCACAGACCTCCATGTCCGGTTGGCCGTTCAAAAAATCGGCGAGTATATCGGCAAATTCCCGATTATCATCAGCGATCAAAACTTTCAGCGGCTGCACGAAACAACCCCCCCGCTCGATGTCGCCTAAACCATATTCGACGATATCGAGCGATGTCCTGCCAAATGTAAGAAAGAGTTTTCGATGCTCTTGCCGCGCTTTCGACAGCTATCGACACACCACAGGGCGGCCCCGAAGGAGCCGCCCGCAACACTTTCACATATCCGTCGCCTTGGCCATGGCTGCGACCGTACCGGCGGACGTCGCGGTGTCCAGGTGTTCCACCTGATGAATCATCCATTGCGCGTATATGCCGTAACCGCGTGTCGGGTCACTGACAAACACGTGCGTCACCGCGCCAACCAGGCGTCCATCCTGCACGATGGGGCTGCCGGACATGCCCTGAACAATGCCGCCCGTTTCTCGCAACAGACGAGGATCTGTCACGCGAATGACCATGGATTTGGTGCTCGGAGTTTTCTGATGCGATACGCTTTCGATCCGGACATCAAACGCCTCCACACGTTCCCCATGCACCACAGTGTACAATTTTGCCGGCCCCTCATGGACCTGACCCGGCGTCGCCACCGTCACGCTAGGACCGTCAAAACCGCTCGGTACGTGCAACAACGTTCCGAACACACCAAACGGTGTATTTTCCTCCACGTGACCGATGGCGTCATCCCCTCGCACAAAGCGGCCGCGCTTCTCCCCTGGCCGCCCGGCCTGCCCCCGGACCACGTCCAAGATGGTGGCTCGTACGAGATCGCCCTCTCCGTCAATCGGCTGACCCGTGTCGACATCCGAGATCACATGTCCGAGCGCGCCAAATGTGTGCTGAACAGGGTCATAAAACGTCATCGTGCCGACGCCTGTCGTCCGATCCCGCACATACACGCCCAGTCTCGCATGGCCCTCCGCATCTCTCACGGGCCGCACGAGCAGCCTGCACCGCTGGCCATGCCGCAACGTGACCAATTCCACGGGCCCGTCGCCAGTTTGCGACAACACGCGTTTGAGGTCCGCTGCAGTTCTCACGCGTTGATGATTGACCTCCATCACCACATCGCCAATCTGCAACGGGTTGGCCACAGGCCATCCGCCACCGTGCTTCTGAAACCCGACAATGATGGGACCGCGCGACCACAGGCGGATACCCACAGCCTGCCCACCAAGCGTGACCACGTGCTTGGGTACGACATTCACGTGAACAGCCTTCCACGGAATCACGCCGAACAGGCGAGCGGATACCATCGCCTGGCCCGGTTGTTGCGCCTTTAGGACAATCCCACCGATGCCGTCGGTGGACGCCGCAGGAACCACCACATGGGCGTCCGATGTCTCCGTTTGCAGACGTTCAGGCCACACACCGGATAACGCTAGGACGACCCGGTCCCCCTGCGGGATATCCACTTCCGAACGGCTGTTCAGCGCCTGCTGGACCGGTGGTGTGAAACACAAGCACGCCACAAGTACTGCCGCCAACTTGCGCAGGAAGCCTCGCCGTGGACCCTGCATTCCGGCATCCGCCCCCTTTCCCGTAGCACCTCCCTGCCGTGCGTGGTTGTAACGTGCCCCGGGTGGGACGGTTTCATGTTGAGGAGTTACAGTTGCGGCGGCCGCTTTCAGGCGTTGACGCGGTAACTTTCCAGCAGCGCCTGCGCATGACGGAGGGCCGTGGCGGCATTGCTCTCCCCTGTTCCAATCAGCCGAGCCAGCTCCTGGATCCGTCCATCCATGTCGAGCGGACGAACTGTCGTACGCGCGCTTCCGGCCTCCTCCACCTTGTCGATCAGGTAATGATGATCCGCGGCAGCCGCAACCTGTGGAGAGTGCGTCACACACAACACCTGACGGTGTGCTGCGAGGGCTCTCAATTGGGACGCGATGGCCGTGGCGGCATGACCGCTGACGCCTGAATCGATTTCGTCGAACAACAGCGTCGGTACGGGCTCGGACTCCGCGAGAACCGCACGAATCGCGAGCAGCGTCCGTGACAACTCTCCGCCGGAAGCAATTTTCGCCAACGGGCGAGCCGGCTCGCCAGCGTTTGCACTGAACACGAACGTGACGCTATCCGCACCGGCCGGACCGGGCACGGGCGCACCCGCCTCCGTGCGCTGTTCAACACGGACATCGAAGACAGCGTGAGGCATCTGCAGCGTGCGCAAGATCTCCGTAACGTCGCGACTCATCGCACGGGCCGCCTGGATTCTCGCCTCATGCAGCTGCTTTGTCACCTGAAGCAACTGCATATGGAGGGACGACGCACGCTGTTCGAGATCCGCCAGATAATCTTCGTGATGCAACCAGCGTTCCCGCTCTTGTCGCGCGCTATCCAGGTAAGCCAGTACGTCCTCCACCGTGGAGCCGTATTTCCGTTCCAACGTACGAATGAGCTGCAGTCGTTGCTCAACGCGTTCCAGCTCCTCGGGTTCCGCGTCGAAATGCGCCAAATACCGGCTCAGTACATGTGCGGCCTCCTGACAATGGACCTCAGCGGTCTCCAGAAGTCCCACGGTTTCGGTGAGCGAGGCGTCGTGGCGCGCCGCACCGCGGACCCGTTCCATGGCATCGGCCAGCCGCGCGAGAATCCCGCTGTTTGCCTGCAGGTGCTCCAACGCACCCTGGACGCCGCTCACGATGCGCTCCGCATGCAGCAAGCGCTGCCGCACATCGCGCAGCGCCTCCTCTTCACCTGGTGCCAAGCGAGCTGCCTCAATCTCCTCGATTTGATGATTAAGCATGTCCATTCTGCGCTCACGTTCCTGCGCCTCGCGCCGCACCTCGTCGTACGCCTGTACCGCCTCTCGCCACGCCTCGTACAGCGCGCGAACTTCATCGACAAGAGGACCATGATGCCCATACAAATCCAGGAGGCGGAGTTGTTCCTCCGCTCTCGTCAGACCGACGTCTTCGTGCTGAGCCTGCTGCTGGATCAACAGCGCACCCAATTCCCGAAGCATCTGAACGGTGACAGTGCGTCCATTGACGCGGCAGATCCCGCGGCCGGATCGATGCAGCTCGCGTGTGATGACAAGTTCTCCGTCGTCTGTCGGGATTCCCCATTGTGCTGCGAGAGACAAAGCCGCGTGACCGTCCGGTAACTGGAACAATGCCTCCACCCGGGCCTGAGGTTCACCTGTGCGGATAAGATCCGTATCACCGCGGCTCCCAGTGACCAATCCGATGGCCTCGAGAAGCACGGACTTTCCGGCTCCCGTCTCCCCGGTCCAAACGGTGAGTCCGTCGGCAAAAGAAACTTCGGCGTGTTCTACCAGCGCGAGGTTCGACACGTTCAATGCGACCAACATGCGCACGACCCCCGTGATGTGACATCAAGCTTGGCCGTTGTTGTGACGCAACTTGTGACGCAAGACGGTGAAGAATTCTCGATCCCGCCACTTCACCAACACCGCATCGCTGGATGCTCGCCGAACTCGAACCACGTCTCGCGGTTGCAAGCGGATGCCCACCTGTCCGTCGACGGTAAGGCCGATGTCATCATGCGCCGCGTCGACGACCAGCTGAATCTCTTGGTTGGCGTCGATTACACAAGGTCTGGAAAACAGGGTGTGCGGACAAATCGGTGTCAGTAAAAGTACCTGGAGCCTTGGAATCACAATCGGGCCTCCGCACGACAGGGAGTAGCCCGTCGAGCCCGTAGGCGTGGAGACGATAATGCCGTCGCCGCTGTACGAATCCACAAAAACATCATCCACGTACGCCTCAATCCGCACCATCCGCGCGAACGAGCCCTTTGCAATGCCGGCGTCGTTCAGACCCACGAAGCGCTCCAACACGTGGCCATCTCGCTCCAGGACAGCCTCCAACATCAGTCGACGTTCCAGATCATACTCACGATCCGCGATGCGCCGGACCGTCTCCTCGAGATCGGCGGGATCCGCTTCCGTGAGAAAGCCTAGATGTCCAACATTGATGCCCAAGAGCGGAATGCCCAACGGCGCCAAGGCGCGCGCCACGCCAAGCAGCGTTCCGTCGCCCCCCAGGACCAATGCGAGTTCTACACCTTCGAGGGTGAGGCCATCCATCTGTGTCTGCAGGTCTGGCAACCCCCGTCCAATCCTGTACAGGACGGTTGAAAAGTCATGCTCTTGAAGCAACCCCTGGAGCAACGGCAGAACCTCGCAAGCGCGCGGCCGATCCTGGTTCGCCACGAGCGCAACCCGTCGCAATCGCTCTCCCCTCCCAGGACGTCATACCGCGTGAAACCACGCCAGTGCCATCAGAACGCCGGCCAACACCAGCCCAGCACGGCGCCCCCAACGGCGACGGCGAACACGCGTCGGGTGCTGCACTTCAAATTCGACAACTCGCACCGTTTCGCCTTCCGGGCACACGAAAAGAACGCCCGCCACGTCGAGGGCGGTGCGCACCGGGAACCACTCTGCGCACAACTGTTCGGCGGGCTGCGCCACGGTGGCCTCATCCGCCGCCACCACCGCATACTCATGACCCGCTCGCCGGGCGATAAAATCTACCCGTGACGTGCGCTCCACCATTTCACCATCCACGTAACCGCGCCACACCACGGGCTCCACGGCAGGCAACACGTCATAGCCGGAACGCATCAACCATTCACGAACCTGTGTCCGCCGGCCTTCCAGCGGGGCGGATTGGCGTGCCGCCTTGACATGTGACACGATGGACCGTCCGGTCAACCACAGGCAAGCGAACGCCAGCACGATGGCAAAAGCCTCATGTGCCGTCATCCCGTCGCCACTTCCGTCATCCATGAGCGCCGAGCCGAAGTACGCCACCGACGTCCTGGCCAGTGTGTTCAAGCCAGGCTGCACGCACAATATCACACAAGCGCTCATCAGGAAATTGTGGGGCGTTTTCAGCCGCTTCCGCCGGAATCGACCACCACATCAGGTACTCGATGTTGCCATCCCCGCCTGTGATGGGCGAGAAGTCAACCCCGCCGAGGATGGCGCCAGCGACCCGTGTGAACTCCGCGATCTCGCGTAACACCCGGAGGTGGATCACCGGATCCCGCACAATCCCGCCTTTCCCGACGCTTTCTCGGCCGGCCTCGAACTGCGGCTTGACCAAGCTCACCACGTCAGCCGGCCTTGCGAGAACCTCGAGGAGTTTGGGCCACAACAGGCGAATCGAAATGAATGATACATCCATCACAGCGAGGTCCGGCGGAGGGCCGAACTGACCGGGGTCCACGTAACGAAAATTCGTCCTTTCCATCACTCGCACACGCGGGTCATTGCGTAGGCGCCAGTCCAGCTGACCGTACCCGACATCCACCGCGTACACGAGCGTCGCGCCATGCCTGAGCGCGCAGTCGGTAAAACCGCCCGTGGATGCACCGACGTCGATCACGACCCTGCCTTCCACATGGACAGGAAATACCGTCAACGCGCGCTCCAGTTTCAATCCTCCGCGGCTGACGAAGGCGTGAGCCGGTCGGTTCACGTCGATCCGTACCTCGGGATCCACGAACTGGCCCGGCTTGTCCGCGCGTTGTCCGTTGACCCGTACCTGACCCGCCATGATGGCTCGTTTGGCGGCTTCGCGGCTTGGAAACGCTCCCTTCTCTACCAACAGCATATCCAGCCGCACTTTCCGCCTATTCGTCATCGACTGTCTTCGCTCCTTCGCCAAACCGTTTCGCCATGGCCGCGCTGTTCATAGTACGGAAGCCTTGTTCCGGCACGCGCGGACAAACTGGGCCGCGTCGACGGCCAAAGATTCGGCGTCCAGCCGCAGGTCTCTCAGAAGTTCGCCGCGAGATCCCTGCTCGACAAATTTGTCCGGAATGCCCCGGCGCAGCAGCGGGGCCGGGATGCCGTGATCGGCCAGTACCTCCAAGACCGCGGACCCCAGACCGCCCGCCAGCGAAGCTTCTTCGACAGTGACCAACGGCATGCGCTGAGCGAGCGATGCCAGCAGTTCCTGGTCCAACGGCTTGATGAAGCGAATGTTCACCACGGTCGCTTGCAGACCATCCCGTTCAGCCAAGATGTCCGCCGCCCGGCGACACACCTCAACCATCGGCCCCGCCGCGATAAACGCCACATCGTCGCCTTCCCGGACCGTTTCGGCACGACCGATGGGGAGCGCCTCCAGGGTGTCGTCAAGCGCGACGCCCAGGCCATCCGCCCGCGGATAGCGGACGGCCGCAGGTCCCGGGATTTGAAGCGCCGTGTACAACATGTGCCGCAGTTCATTTTCATCCTTGGGCATCATGATGGTGATATTGGGGACCGTGCGCAGGTAGGCGATATCAAACACACCCTGATGCGTCTCTCCGTCTGCTCCCACGAGGCCGGCGCGATCAATCGCGAACACGACCGGCAGGTTCTGAATGCAAACGTCATGGATGACCTGATCGTATGCCCTTTGCAAAAATGTGGAATACACCGCGAATACGGGCCGCATGCCCATGGCAGCCAGCCCTGCAGAGAAGGTGGTTGCATGCTGTTCGGCGATGCCCACATCAAAACACCGATCCGGGAATCGCTTCGCGAATTTCGAAAGCCCGGTGCCGCTGGGCATGGCCGCTGTGATGGCGACGATGCGGGGATCGCGCTCGGCCAACTGGATCAGCGTGTCCGCGAACACGTTGGTGTACGACGGCGGGGCACCCGGTTTACTCTGGGTTGGCCAGGCGTGAAACTTATCCGGAGCGCTTTCGGCCGGATCGTACCCTTTTCCCTTCTTGGTAACGACGTGCACAAGCACCGGTCCGCGCGTTCTGCGCACGTCCTCCAGGACGTTGATGAGCGTCGGCAGGTCGTGCCCGTCCACGGGCCCGAAATACTTGAAGCCGAACGCTTCAAACAACTGTCCCGGCACCAGCGCGTTCCGCATGGCGTCCTTGACCTTCTCCAACGAGCGGGTCAATTTCGGCCCGATGGCGGGCAGACGATTCAGCATCTGCTCCATCTCTGCCTTGAGGCGCGAATAGGCCGGATCAGTCCGGAGTTTGGTGAGATATGTGGATAGCGCGCCCACATTCTCCGCGATGGACATCTCGTTGTCGTTCAGGATCACCAGCAGGTCCGTACCGACGTGCCCCGCGTGATTCAGCGCCTCCATGGCCATGCCGCCAGTCAGCGCGCCGTCGCCGATCACGCATACCACCCGGTAGTTTTCACCGCGCAGGTCTCGTGCAATGGCCATCCCGAGGCCGGCGGAAATGGAGGTACTGGCGTGACCCGTGCCAAACGCGTCGTGCGGACTCTCCGAACGCTTGGGGAAACCTGCAAGCCCTTTATATTGGCGCAATGTTGCGAACTGCTCACGCCTGCCCGTGAGGAGTTTGTGGACATAGGCCTGGTGACCGACGTCCCAAATGATCTTGTCGCGGGGACTGTCGAAGACCTTGTGCAGCGCGATGGTCAGTTCCACCACACCGAGGTTGGCTCCGAAGTGGCCCCCGGTCTCGCTGACGGAACGAATCAAGAAGGCTCGAATCTCCTGTGCCAACTGTAACAGTTCCGATCCGCTCAGCCTTTTGAGGGTCTGCGGATCCTGCACGGTATCGAGCAGCGTGACAATCACCTCGTTCTTTTCCGTTTCGATCGCGGCCTGTTGCCGCGCGATCTGGCTAGAGTCAGTGTATCCACCATTCGCGCCGCAAACAAGATGATGGATGTTGGGGCATGAATGGCGATGGTCTTGCCCAGCGCCTTGGCACCCACCGTGAGGGACGTCGTCAGCGCCGTGACGCCAATCACGCTCAGTTCACGGTACCACCCTTCGGCACCCAGGGCGTCTGACAGTTGCACCGACACCGCCAGGGAACCTGCACCGCTCAGCACACCCGCAATATCCCCGATGACATCGCTGCAGATGCTGGACACCTTCTCCGCGTTTCGAACGATGTCGATGGCGCGACGGGCACCGAACACACGTTTGGATGCCATGGCATGGAAAGGGGTTTCTCTGGCTGCAGCAGAAGCCACGCCGAGCATGTCAAAAAGGGCACCGATCAACACGATGCCCACCACGATGGCCAGTCCCACATACCAGGGCACTTTGTCCAGAAAAATGGTCGAAACATCAAAGATCCCGCTGATGGGAAGGGTCAGCACGGCCACGGTCAAGACGAACGGCAACGCGCCGCGCACGCTGTTCCTCTTCATATGATGTATGTATCGGCCTCCGGCCCGAGATAAGTACAGACACGGGTGGCAGCTCTTTGAGTAAACGTTGTGGCTTAGGTCTAGTAGGTTTTCCCAAGGGCGCACCCCGCGTCGCCGCAAAGGCGGTTTCCCTTTCAGCACCCCTTGGCAGCGTCGCCGTCTGCCAGACTAGATTACCACTGAGTCCACACTGCAATCCTCAAAGAGCCACGCTGACCGCGAACAGTCTAGGCGTTTTCCGCGACAACCGCACCCGTTCCCTAGCCTCTTTTGCAACACGGATTTCACACGGCACCGGCTGCCGCACCTTGGCCAGGGTGCGGCACCTGAACCCCATGATCCCTCCGTGCCACTCAAGGCAGGCTACGCTGCACACAGATGGGCTCCGCATGCAGGTTCATCCCCCAAGCCGTAGTTCCGCGAGGGAACCACGCACTTGGGCCTCCGCGAAAGCTGGGGGGAATCCGCATGCCATTGCGGACGTCCCAACTTTCTTAACTCCCAGCATCAACCCAAGGCTGGGCGCCTCAAGCCAACACCAGGAACTTCATCGATGTGCCCTTTGGCGGATTTTTAGCCCCGCCTTCAGGAACGGACGGTTGACTAGAATACTGCGCCACCCGTGATACGTGACGTCATTATAGCATACGCCGATGGCGGCTCCGAATTCGCTCGCCGGCTGAAATCTGCCGCCACAGGCGGTGCATCGTGAGCGAGCCGGATCAGGCTTGTCCAATCGCAGCGGTGCTCTCGTATGCTGGGTTGAACAGCGCTGGACAGCAAATTGCGCTCAACTCCGACGGCGGATCACGAAATCCGCCATCCCGAACAGCACATCGGATGCAATGCCGCCCGCCTGCAGCGCCTGCTTGGCGCGCAGAACCGCATCATGCGCCAGCTTCTCCGTCGCTTCCACACCGAACAGCTTCGGATATGTCAGTTTGTCCAACTGCTGGTCCGCGCCCGCGCTCTTTCCCAACTCTTCTGTGGTGCCTATCACATCCAGCAGGTCATCCATGATTTGAAACGCCAATCCAAGGTGGATGCCATACTCGCGCAGCGCTTCCACCTGCCGGGCATCTGCTCCGGCAACAATGGCCCCCATCTCAACGGACGCCGCCAGTAGCTTCGCCGTTTTGTGAAGATGGATAAACTCCAGGGTTGCGGCGTCACCGGTTCCCCCGGTCTGCAGGATGTCTTCCGCCTGTCCGGCCACCATCCCGTAGCATCCGGCGGCATGCGCCAACACATGGATCGCCCGCAGTTGCCGGTCCGCCGGTATAGCCAGTGGACGCGACAACTGCTCGAAGGCGTAGGTGAGCAGGGCGTCACCTGCGAGGATGGCCAGCGCCTCGCCGAATACGCGATGATTCGTTGGTTTGCCGCGGCGAAGATCATCGTTGTCCATCGCGGGTAGGTCATCGTGGATAAGCGAGTAGCAATGGACCAGTTCGATGGCGGCCGCAACCGGCAGCACCTCGACCTCGTCACGGCCGAGAGCGCGCGCCGCCGCGAGACATAGGACAGGGCGAAGGCGCTTGCCTCCGCCCAAAAGACTGTAGTTCATCGCTTCGAACAACCGTGCAGGGCGCGTGTGCGACGCAAACATCTGCGCAAGATAGGCGTCGACAGCCTTGCCCTGGGTCTGCAGGTACTCACGCGCGGCGTCAATGGACATCAGGCGCCCTCCCCGAACCTCTCGACACGAACCCCATCCGGCTGTTCAACCAGCTTGGCGATCTCGAGTTCCGCCCGATCCAGCTGCTCCCTGCAGTACTTCACCAGGTACATCGCTTCCTGGTACGCGGCGATGGCCTGGTCCAGCGGGAGATCAGCCGACTCCAAGCGACGCACCGTCTCTTCCAACCGCTGCATGGCCATCTCAAAGGTCAAGTCGGATCTGTTCTCCGCCGTCATCTCGTGCTGGGTTTCCATCGGTATCCTCTCCTCCATGGGTCACTCGCGCATGAACGCGGCCGTCCTGAAACTGGATCAGGAGCGGATCTCCGGGGCGCACGTCGCGGCGGCTGCTCACGACACGCACGCCATCAGGTCTGTAGACGATGCTGTAGCCGCGGCGAAGGACGGCGAGCGGGTTGAGGCTCTCCAGTTGTCCGATGAGCATATCCAATCGGGCAGAGGCTTCAAGCCGGCGTCGTTCCGCCAGCGCCTGTGCCGCAGCCTGCCATTGATCCACGCGCGCTCGTGCACGAGCCAGCCGCACGTGAATGTCGACGGCGCTGAGTCGCTGCGACAGGCCAAACCAGCGGCGCCGCGCGATGTCGATACGTTGAATCATGGCGCGAGACAGAGCCGACTCCAGCGCATCCACCGTCTGCCGCCGGCCCTCCAGCAGGCGCACCGGGTGGCGAAGCACCACCGTGTTCTCGCACACGGCCAGGCGCTTTCTCGCCTCTTGCACGCGGTACTGCAGCGCCTGTCTACCGCGTGTCCCCCAGTCCGTCAACCGCTGTCGCATCTCCTGGATGTGCGGCGCGGCCAATTCCGCCGCGGCGGTCGGCGTCGCCGCACGCACGTCAGCGACAAAGTCGCAGATGGTGACATCCGTCTCATGACCGACGGCACTGATCACGGGGATGGGACAAGCGGCCACCGCCCGTGCCACCGCCTCTTCGTTGAATGGCCAGAGTTCCTCCAGCGATCCGCCACCGCGGCCGATGATGATCACGTCCACCGGCGGATACCCCCACGCCGGAAGCTGGATCAGCCGCTCTAACGCGGCAACGAGCGAGGGTGCCGCATCCGGCCCCTGAACCAGTGCCGGAGACAGCACGACCTGCGCCAGGGGCCACCGCCTCGCGAGCGTTGTGCAGATGTCTCGGATCACCGCGCCCGTCGGAGACGTCACCACACCAATCCGGCGTGGAAACGGCGGCAGGGGGCGTTTACGGGCGGGATCGAACAGGCCTTCCCGTTCCAGTCGCTCCTTCAACTGCGTGAACGCCACATAGAGCGCCCCGATGCCGTCCGGTTGCATCTGCTCCACGTACAGCTGATACTGGCCATCCCGCTCATACACACCGATGCGACCACAGCAGATCACGCGCATGCCATCCTCGGGGCGGAACCCCAGCGACCGGTTGCGCGCCGCGAACATCACCGCTCGGATGCGCGCATTTTCATCCTTTAGCGTGAAATACATGTGACCGCTCGTGTGATGTTTGAAGTTCGATATCTCGCCGCTTACCCAGACGTTTTGAAACCGTTCGTCCAGCTCCAGGTGTGTCTTGATCAGTTGTGTGATCTCAGTGACCGTCCAAACCGTGGGCGCGATCACGCTCATGACGAGACGCCCTCCGGCCGTCTGCGCTGCTCACAGAGCGCCACCGTATTCAGCATCAATGCGGCGACGGTCAGCGGTCCTACGCCCCCAGGCACAGGCGTGATGGCGCCAGCCACGGGTTCGACGGACGGAAAATCCACATCCCCCACAATCCGGCCGTCCACGCGATGGATGCCGACGTCGATCACGACAGCCCCCGGTTGGACCATATCCCCGCGAACCAGGCCGGGGCGACCCGCCGCCACCACCAGGAGATCCGCGCTCGCTGTGTACGCACGCAAATCCTTTGTATACGAGTGGCAGACGGTCACGGTCGCGTGCTCTTGCAGCAGCACCCGCGCCATGGGGCGGCCGACAATCTGCGAACGGCCGACAATCACGGCGTGTTTCCCATGAACGGGCAGGTTGGAACGGCGCAACATTTCCAAGATGCCGAGCGGTGTACATGGCCATACCCGTGCTCGCCCTGCGGCCTGCAACCCGACGTTGAACGGATGAAACCCATCCACGTCTTTCGCGGGATCCACGCGCTCAATGACGTCGTGTTCCGAGATGTGACTCGGCAGCGGAAGTTGGACCAAGATGCCATCCACATCCGGTGCAGCGTTGAGCCTGTCCACCTCGGCCAGCAGCGTGGCCTGGGACACCGTCTCAGGCAAACGAACAAGCTCCGTTGCAATGCCCACGCGCTCGGCCGCACGCGCCTTGCTCCGTACATAGCTGGCCGAGGCGGGGTGGTCACCCACCAGGATCACAGCCAGTTTCGGACGCACGCCGTGACGTACACACTGCTCGACACGTGATTGGGCATCGCTCAAGATCTCATCCGCTATCCGCTTTCCATCCAAAATGACTGCCAATCGCTTCACTCCTTGCGATTGCTGCTATGACCCGGGAACAGACGCGCTTTGGGATCAATGAAGGTCTTGGCATTGTTGACCGCCGTCGGGGCTTCGCCAAAGCCGGTGGCAATCAACTTCACCTTCCCCGGGTAGGTGACGATGTCCCCCGCCGCGTAAACACCCGGGATGTTGGTCTCCATGCGCGTGTTCACCACAATCTCATTGCCCTCAATCTGCAGGCCCCAATGCGCAATCGGACCTAGGCTTGCGGTGAAGCCGAGCCCGCTGACCACAGCGTCAACCTCGAGATCAAACGTTTCTTTCGTCTTGTTCTGAATCAGCGTGACGCGGTTCACCCACTCGGAGCCGTGCACCGCCTGCAGCTCAACGAATGTTTTCACATCCACGGACGAGCTCATGAGCTTTTTCACGCTCTCCTCATGTGCCCGAAATACGTCGCGGCGATGGATCAGGGTGACGTGCGCCGCCACTTCTTCCAACATCAACGCATAGTCCACGGCCGTATCTCCGCCGCCAATCACCAGCACACGTTTATTGCGAAACGCTTCAATGTTGTCGATGTAATAGTAGAGTCCTCGCCCTTCGAATGCCTTCGCTGTTGGCGCAGGAAGCTCGCGTGGCGTAAAGGCGCCGATGCCTGCACAGATGATGACCGCCTTCGTAAAGTGAACGCGTTGATCAGTGCGAAGCTCAATCCGCCCATCCTCATGACGGATCAACTCTTCCACGCGCTCGTTCAAACATACGGTTGGATTGTACTGGAACGCCTGTTCCTTCAGGTACTCTACCAATTGCTTGGCGCGCACCTTCGGGAATCCGGGCACATCATAGATATTCTTCTCTGGGTAGAGTGTGGCGAGCTGGCCGCCCAGTTCCGGCAAGCTGTCGATGATCTTGCAGGACGCATCCCGCATGCCGCAGTAAAATGCTGCGAACAGTCCGGTCGGCCCTCCGCCGATGATGGTGATGTCGTACAGTCTGTCGTCCACGGCGCGCTGCGTCAACTCGGTCCCTCCTCGCATCCTCACACCTTGGCCTGCGGCCATTATACCACCTCGGCAGCCCATCCGCGTGCGGCGATGCGAGCCACCCCCAGCGCATTGTCCGAAGCGTATCGCGCAGGTGCAAACGCCACCTCCAAGCGCGGACACACCTGCCGCAACCGATGCCGCACTCGCGCCGCAATCCACTGGTTGGATGCTACGCCTCCCGCAATCACCACACGCCCCGCCTCCGGATGGAGGGCGGATGCATGGGCGATGGCTTTCGCCAGGCTGTTGGCGATGCAAGCCTGAACCGCGTAGGCAATCTCCGCCGGCTCCTCTCCTCGTTCCAGCGCACGCAGCGCGGCTGTACACGGGCCAGAGAAGCTCATGGCCGCGCCCCGAACGGCCCCTGGCAGCCGCAGATCACGGCGCTGCGCGGACGCGGCCAGCACTTCCAGCGATGGACCTGCAGGAAACGGCAAGCCCATAGCCACACCGACCCGGTCCACAAACTGCCCGGCGTGCAGGTCCGCACCTTCGCCCACCATCTCGATCCGATATCCCCACCGCGCTGGACGGGCGAAGACCACGTCCGACGTGCCGCCGGAGATGTGCACAGCCAGAAACGGGTCTGCCCCCGCGTGAGGCAGGAACGCCTCCGCCGCGGCAAGATGCCCCTCCTGGTGCGAGGTTCGCACCACGGGGAGGCCGAGGGTCTGTGCCCACGTCATCACAAACCGTTCTCCAGCGTGAAACACGGGCATGTATGAACTGGCCCACGGCCGGGGCCGAACCGAGACTCCCGCCGCAACCCAGGGCGTGGGCGCCGCAGTCACCGCGCCGAGCTGCTGGCGCAGTTCAGCCATCACCATCGGCAACTGCTGCACATGCAAAAACAGCGCATCCGATTGTCGCAAGCCACGCTGTCCTGACGGCACAGGCAACAATCGACGCGCTTCCGCAACGAGCTCTCCAGTTACGCTTACCGCGCACACCGATGTCGTGTAATTGCTCGTATCCACACCGAGGACCAGCGGGGTCACGTCACTCCCTCCGTTCGCTCGGGAAGGGCGCGCACCACCCGCGATAGCACACCGTTGACGAACCGGCCTGACTCCTGCGTCCCGAACTCCTTGGCCAATTCCACGGCCTCATTGATCACCGTCGGCACATCCAAATCAGGCTCGAATTTTAACTCGTACACGGCCAACCTCAGGATGTTCCTATCGACGGCCGCAAGCCTGTCCAACGTCCAGCCCTCAATGCGTGACGCCAGCAGGTCGTCAATCTCGCGCCGGTGTGATAACGTGCCATCCACCAGCCGCCGTACATACCTCCGGCCGTCGTCGTCCGCCTCGCGTTCCGCCAATACATGGTCCACGGCCGTTTCGGCCGGAGAACGGCCGAGATCGACCGCAAAGAGTGCCTGAAGCGCACATTGTCTCGCCTCATGCCGACGCACAGAAGCCCCTCCTCCGCGCTACCAACCATCGCCGCCATGGCGCTTCAGGATGCGTCATCCGTCGAAGCGCTCCGAGAGCAGTTTGTCGATCACATCTTTCCATGACTCGTTCTCTTCCATGATGCGGCCTACAACAAAACCCACGCCCCCGAGAATGATGAGCAGGAGCGTGGCCCAAAAGCCGAAGACCATCCAGATCAGCCACAGCAAGCAACCGGCGATGAGTCCATGCCACCGCCGTTTGAGTTGGCGAAACGCTCGCCAAGCGGCCTCGAGGTGTTCCATCGTTCATTCCACCCATGCTCGCGCACTTCTGGGAGCACTTCCGGCGATGTCCGCGACCTGCACAATCACGCGCTCCACCGCCACCCCGGCCGTGCGTTCCACGTACTGCTTGACGGCCGTCTGGACATCGCGGCTCATCTGCGCCAGATCCGTGTCTGGATGCGCGCGAACCCGCGTGTAGAACACAAGACCTGCTTGTCCCATCCGTACGCGCGCATCAAATTCATGCACGCCCTTGATACCCCGACCCGCCCGGACGGCCAACTGCCGCAGCGTCTCGTAGGAGATGCGGATCTGTCCGTG
The DNA here is from genome assembly GCA_023511725.1 of Alicyclobacillus sp. Taxonomy (GTDB): domain Bacteria; phylum Bacillota; class Bacilli; order Alicyclobacillales; family Alicyclobacillaceae; genus JAIMAY01. Next base: position 34,723 of record JAIMAY010000012.1, on the reverse strand, counting down.
CTCGCCCGAAAGCGAGACGTGTTCTGGCTCGGCCGCGCGCAACCTGTAGGCGAGGAAGCGGAGACCGAGGAGAACGCTGATGACGCCACCGATCCACCAGTACACCGCCGTGCCGGGGACGAGAACGGATAAGAGCCAGGCCGGCGGTGCCCCGCCGGTGGCCGCCACCCCCAGCAGGATGGCTCCCACCCCCGCGATCACGCCGGCCAGCGCAAGAAGCACCAACAACAGGCGGTCCAACACAGTCATCCGTGCTACCCCCTCGAACCGGGCCCACGAGCTCAGCCGCGGGTTCGCTTGTCAGCGGCGGGCAGTTACGCGAGGTCGCCGCGGCCCTTCTCGGCCTGGAAGACCACACCCGTGACATGCACGTGAACCGCGTCCACCGCCAGACCGGTCATGCTTTCAATCGCCTGCTTCACGTTCTCCTGAACGGCAAGGCAGACCTCCGGGATGTTCACTCCAAACTGAAGGGAAACCGACAGTTCCACCGAGCACCGCTTGTCTTCGGTGAATTGGACGCGAACCCCCTTGGCCAGGTTTTTGCGGCCCAGCAACGACTCGGTGATGCCCCCGGCAAACGTACCGCTCATACCAGCGACCCCGGGAACCTCGGTCGCTGCAAGCCCGGCGATAACCTGAATGACCTCGTCGGCAATCTGGATTTTGCCGAGTTCGGTCGATTGAAAATCGAGATCGTCCACGGTCGGACCGCCCCCTTTGCTCGCTCGACTCACACCTCGTTTTCTTCCAGAAACCGCGTGGTTACATCACCGGCGCGGAATTTCGGATGACGCATCAGGCGAAGGTGAAATGGGATGGTGGTTTTGACGCCTTCCACCCGATATTCGGACAGAGCACGGACCATCCGGTCAATCGCCTGCTCTCGTGTCGGCGCCCACACAATCAGCTTCGCAATCATGGAATCATAGTATGGCGGTACCAGATACCCCGCATACGCAGCGCTGTCCACACGCACGCCAATCCCACCCGGAGGAAGATACTCCGTGATGCGGCCGGGGCTGGGCATGAAGTTCCTATCCGGATCCTCCGCGTTGATGCGACACTCGATGGCATGACCCGTGAGTTGCACGTCCTCCTGCCGGATGGAGAGCGGCTCCCCAGCCGCCACAAGGATCTGCTCACGCACAAGGTCCACGCCAGTCACCCATTCGGTCACGGGGTGTTCCACCTGAATTCGGGTATTCATCTCCATGAAATAGAACACACCGTCGCCCGCATAGATGAATTCCACGGTACCGGCGCCCACGTAGTTGACGGCCCGCGCTGCGGCCACAGCCGCCTGGCCCATGCGCTCGCGCGTCTCCGGATCCAACACGGGACACGGTGACTCCTCCACCAGCTTCTGTAGCCGGCGCTGCACCGAACAGTCACGCTCTCCCAGGTGAATGACGTTCCCATGCCGATCCGCTAACACCTGAATCTCCACGTGACGCATTCGCTCGATGTATTTCTCGATGTACACGCCCGCATTGCCGAACGCGGTTTCCGCCTCCGCCTGTGCGGTGACGATGGCCTGACGCAGCGTATCCGGATCACGGACGATGCGGATGCCCTTGCCGCCACCCCCTGCAGTGGCCTTGATGATTACGGGATAACCAATCTCATCCGCAACCCGGACGGCTTCCTCCACGTCTTCCACCAGACCGTCGGAGCCCGGCACTGTCGGCACCCCGGCCTTGCGCATGGCTGCCTTCGCAGTCGCCTTGTCGCCCATCGTTTCGATGGCCGACGCGGGTGGACCGATGAAGGTGATGCCGCATGCCTCGCACACCTCGGCGAAGTCACTGTTCTCCGCCAAAAAGCCATATCCCGGGTGAATCGCGTCGACACCCGTCAACGTTGCGACGGACATGATGCTGGGAATATGTAAATAGCTCTGCTTGCTGGGTGTGGGACCGATGCAGTAGGCTTCATCCGCCATCTGCACATGCAGCGACTCGCGATCCGCTTCGGAATACACCGCGACGGTCTCAATGCCGAGTTCCCGGCAGGCGCGGATGACGCGCACAGCGATCTCGCCACGGTTGGCTATGAGCACCCGCTTGAACATCTCCGAGTCCCCTCACGCAAGTTTGATCTTGAACAGCGGTTGGCCGTACTCGACCAACTGACCGTTCTCGGCGAGGATCTCGACAACTTCCCCGGACACCTCAGCTTCGATCTCGTTCATCAGCTTCATCGCTTCCACAATGCAAACCACCGTCTTCTCTGTCACCCGCGACCCGACCTCCACATACGGTGGAGCGTCCGGTGCCGGCGCACGGTAGAAGGTCCCCACCATCGGCGACTTCACGAGATGGTAGTTGCCCGCATCCTCCGCAGCGGGTGTGGGCGCGTTCGCGGACGTCTGAGCCGGGGTCGGCGCCTCGGTCGCCGCCTGTGCCGGCGCGGGGACGGCAGGCATCGACACCGAGGCCGGCGAAGAAACGGGAATCATTACCTGGCTCGGTGCCACCTCCGCCACGCGTGGCTCGGGTTTTTTCAAGTGAAGCTTCATGTCGTCCGTCTCGATGCGGATTTCACTCAGATTCGTCTCGTCAAGCAATCGGATCAATTCACGGATTTCACCGATTTTCAGCACGCAATGAGCCTCCTTGGCGTGTCCATGAATCCGTCGCTCGTTCTAGTATAGCACACGCCAATCCGTGCCTCCATGAACACGCGCAAGCGCTCCCAGGGACAATAAACAACCGGGCGGCGCCTGCCGCCCGGCAACCTGATGGCGGCTGCCTCAAGCGTGCATCTTCACAACGACATTGCTGATGGGGATATTGAGTTGCTGGCTGACGATATTCATAATCTTGACCGCGTCGCTGGCCGATAGCTTGCTTGCCTTCACGTACACGGTGGCGTGGTCCAGTTGCCCGGGCGTTGGTACGATAGCGCACGCTGTGTAACCCTGTGCCAGAATCATGTCCGTCGCGTTCTTGATGCCGCCATCCAGCGCGGTGAGCACCTTCAGTTGCGCTTCCGCGTTGCTGATGTCGCTGCTCGACGCATTGTTGTTGCTGATCACCTGCATCAACTGATCTTCCTGCTGAGAGATCTGTTGCTCCACCTGCGTCTGCATCTGGATGAAGAAGTCACTCGACTCGGACGCGGTGCTGGACGTGTTGGTCTGACCCGTGGATCCGGACCCCGACTGCGTGCCCGATCCCGATTCAGACCCGCCAGATCCCGTGGCGCTGGTGGTGGAGGTGCTGACCGACGTTCCCTGATTCCTTCCGGTGGTGACCTCGTTGCCGTTATTCATGGTGTAGTAGCCAATCAGCATCAGCGACAGCACCATCATGGTGGACAGCCAGACGGTTTGACGTTTGACCACTCTCGTCTCCTCCTATCGATCCTCGTTGTCCTATTGAGGCTCCACGCTAATCTTATATGCGGGCACGTCCAAGACATTCCGAATCGCATCGATGATCTCGGCCTTGGCAGCGAAGAAATCATCCGCTCGGACGACCACCAGGACGCCTCTCACCTGCGGCTGAATGGTCTGCACGACGAACGGCTCGTTACTGCCGTCCGATGTCCGTTGCGTGAAGACCTGGTCGTCTTCCGAGGTGGACGAAGAAACGGTTTGGTTGCCCGAGGTTTGCGTCTGTGTTTGCTTGTGTACATTGTTGGCAACTTCCAATTGAGGGCTCGCGTCCAAGGTTACCATCACAGACACATCCTGGATCCCTTGAATCTTTTTCAACATCGCTGCCAGTCGCTGATCATACTGGTTTTCCAACTGCGTGATGGCGTCGATACTGTCCGGCACGCCCCCCGACACCGAAGTCTGCGTTTGATTACTTCCGGCCGCAACCGGTGCCCCCGTCGCGACGGTCGCATGGCTCCCTCCGTTCCAAAATGTTCCAAGAACAAGGCATGCCAGCCCCAGAAGGCCTAACAGAAGGAGCCACTTGTTCTGCAACAACGGCTTGAAATCCATCTACGACCCTCCTCCCTCTCAGGACGCATGGATCTGTACACGGGAAGGGTCCACACCGAGGGTTTGTGCAATCGCGCGCTGCAGTTGCTCGACCTCGTCGTGCCCCCCTTGTACCGTCAAGGACACACGTACATCGCCTGTCGCGGCACCCGTGACCTGCACCGCGGTGACGTTTAGCCCGAACTGTTCCGTCACCATCCGCCGGATGGCATCCGCCACAAGGTCGTCGGTTTGCTCGTTCTGCACCGCCGCCAGCGACGAAGTGAGCGCAGAGTCGGTGGCGTTGACGCTTCCGTCATCCGAGCTCTCCAATTCTTGACTGGCGGTGACAGCGGCTTTCTGCGCCCAGGCAGCATCGAACAGGGGCAGGATGGGCTGCAGGATCATGGCGATGATGGCAAGGCCCAGCACCGTCCGCACATACCGCTGCAGGGACGCGGATGGCAGCACAAGGTCGGTCAGGCCGGCCAGCAGCACCAACACCACCAACTCTTTCAGCCAGTGTCCCAGCGCCGTCATCCCATCATCACCGCCAAGTTGGCGGAAGCCAACAGGATGCAGATGGCCAGAAAGAACATCAGCCCAATCACGGCCACCGTGGCAAAAATCATCACCATGCTCTTGGACAGCACACCAAGGCACTGAATGATGGGGGTTTCGCCGAGGGGTTGCAGTAGCGCCGCACTGCCTCCGTAAACCAGCGAGAGGGCCAGGATTTTGATAGCCGGAAACAACGCGATACAGGCAATGATGATGATCCCGGCGATGCCCACGGCGTTCTTGACCAAGAGGGAGGCGCTGGCAACCGTCTCCGCCGCATCCGCCACGGCCTTGCCGATCACGGGCACGAACGTACCGAGCGCAAACTTGGTGGCCCTCAGAATGACCCCGTCCGCAATGCCTTTCCCCGCCCCTTGCACCGCCGCCACGCCCAGAAAACCGCTCATGCACAGGCCAAGCAGAGCGCCGCCGCCTGTTCGCAAGAGACTGGCCAGCCGTGTCAACGGATACCTGGATGAGATCACGCTTGCCAGGTCCAGTACAGCGGCGAAGAAAATGAGAGGAAACACCACCAAAAAGACGACATTGCTGACGAAGTGAACGCAGAAGATGAGAAGTGGCTGAAAGAAAGCTGCCGAGGCCAACGCGCCGCTCGCCGCCAAGAGCGCCACCATGACCGGCACCAGGGCCAGCATGAAATCATTCATTCCTTCGATGGCGTGTCGCGCCGAGGCCACGGCGGATGTGAAAGAACCCACCGCGAGCAGCAGCAGGACGGCGAAAATCACCGCGTACGCCGCCTGACTGATGGTCTGCCGTTCAAACGCCGTCTGCACCGAACGCATCACCGCGGCGAGCACAGTTAGGATCAAGATGCTGCCGAGCAGCCGAGCGTTGTCCACGAGTTCCGCCAGCAGGTAGCGCAACGTGCCGTGCACCACTTGCGACCACGCCGGACCCGATCCCTGCAGCACGGCACTCACCAGTGATGCGCCCTGGATGTCCGGGAGATATCCACCGTATTGCGCCTCGAGATTGCGCCAAAAGCCGTCGATGGTGCCGGTCGGGATCTGGTCGAGCTGTTGCTGTGCCGCCTGCTGAACCGTCTGTGCCGCCTGCCCCAGCATGCTGGAGGAGGGCCCGGCCGTATCCGCCAGCGCATGCGGTGTCATCACCATGGTGAAACACGCGCAAGCAAGGCAGATCAGCCAGTGTCGCCAGCGGCCAAGCTTCACGTTCGTCCCCCCTTCCAATCACGGCAAAAGATGCGCCAGGGCTTGCACCACGTCCGTGATGATGGGAATGGCGAGGATGACAATCCCGACCTTCCCCGCCAGCTCAATCTTGCTCGCGAGCGCCCCCTCCTGCGCATCTCGAGCGACCTGCGCGGCAAACTCGATGACGTACGCCAGGCCGATGATCTTGAGGACCGTGGCCATCAGACCGTGATCGAGTTGCACGGCGTTCGCGAGATCGGACAGTGCGCTGATCACGGTGGTGATGTTCGTGATGACGGGGATGAGCAGCAGAATGCCCGCCACCAGCCCGAGCAGCATCGCAATCTGCGGTGCATGCGGCCGAATCAGCACAATCAGCACGGTGCTCACCAGACCAATCCCGGCCAATTGCAGGACGTGCAATCGCATTCCCCCCGCTCGGCGCCGAATCCGTCACACGGAGCGGCGGTTACTGGCTGAGAAAGACGCGCTGAATCTCGGTGTACAGATGGTCCACGTAACCTATAACAATCAAAAACACGGCGACGAAGCCGACAAACGTGGTCCAGTGCGCAAACTCCTCTTTGCCGCTTTGCTTGAGAATGGTGTGCAACATCGCCACCAGCAAGCCGATGCCCGCAATCTGAAAGACGGTTCTGATTTCCGGTGTCACGGCCACACCCCCGCTCTGCCCTCCGGTTAATACAACAGCACCACCAGCAACAGTCCGAAGAGAAATCCGAGGTATTGCCACAACCGCTCGTTACGGCGCTGCGCCTCCCTGGCCTCCTCCTCGACGTGGCTCAGATGCATGAGTGCCGCATCGATATGCTGGCACTGGCTCTGCCGATCCGAGTTTCCCAGCGTACCTCCGAGCGCGCTCAGTACTTCGAGTTCAGGCCCCCGCAGAGCACTCCGACCTCGCAATTCCGCCACACCGGCGGTCACCGCCTCGGCAGGCGTCTCGCCTAGCTCCAGGTGCTCGGCGCACACAGTGAAAAAATGGGCCACGGGTGCATCGGCTCGCTCCGCCGTCCGCACCAAGGCCAGCGGAAGCGGGGTGAGGGTGAAGTCGATCTCGGTCCGCAGCACGCGCAGCGCGTGCATCAAGCTGCGGATCTGACGCGGACGATGCCGATAATCCGCCGCAATCCTGAAGCCGATGCCGGTGCTCGCGGCGACCACCAGGGCGGCGCCGATAAATCTGATCACCGCGCCACCCCCTCACACTGTGGCGAGCGGCCTGCCCACCGCGTCGTACACGCGCTCCACGGTGCCCGGCCCGTGTCGCCTGCTGAGAAGCACGTACCGATCAAAGGAGCGGTGTTCAAACAGCGTCCGCATGTGCGGCCGAGTGCACCATTCGTCCAGCGATGACGCATGCGCGCTGGCCACCACCGCGACCCCTGCATGCGTGGCTTCCAACAACGCTTCGCAGTCCTCCGCACGGCCGATCTCGTCTGTGATCAGCACCTGTGGCGAGAGGCTGCGGATCATCATCAACATGCCCTCGGCCTTCGGGCACCCGTCCAGCACGTCCGTTCGGGGGCCGAGATCGAACTGCGGAATCCCGTCCACGGCACCGGAGATCTCGGAACGTTCGTCCACAATTCCTACCTTGACTGGACGGCCCCATGAGCCTGAACTCCACTGCCGCGCGATGTCGCGAAGAAGCGTCGTCTTGCCGCAGCCCGGAGGCGAAACGATGAGGAGGCTGAGGGGCCTGCCTGAGGCGGGATCGGCCACGAATCGGCGGATAGCCTCCGCGGCACCCTCACACGGCCGGGCGATCCGCAGGTTGAGCGACGTCACGCGGCGCAACGTGCGGACGTGGCCGTGTCCGTCCAGTACCGCCCTGCCGGCCACACCGACGCGGTGACCGCCGGCGATGGTGACAAATCCCCTGCGAAGCTCCTCTTCCACCGCGTACAGCGATGCTTGCGTGACAGCCTGGAGCACGCTGTGAATGGCGCGCTCATCCAGTTTCAGAGCCCGCGTCGCATCCTCCGTCACACCGCCTTCCTGCGCAAGGTACGCATCCAGCCGATCCCCGTACAGTTGCACCGGCCGGCCGATTCTCAGGCGTACCTCCTCGAGTTGCTCCAGGATAGACGAAGGCAATGCTTCGATGCGCTGGCGCACATCCGCTGGCAGTACGCGAATGGCCTGAGACCAGGGACGGATTGACATGGGCGCCGAGGCCACGCGTTGTCCACCTCCTTGGTCACTGCATGTATATGGACGCGCCCCTCCATTCATGCCGCCTGCGACAACGGCCGTCTCAGACTTCGCCCGCCGCGCATCTACTGGCAGAAGAGTTATGACGGGAGGCGAATGCACTCATGGATCTCAGTCTGATCATCCGATGGATTGTGGTGTTTCTCGTGATCTTCATCCTGCTGATGGCGCTCGTGTTCAGCTTCCTGCGGCGACCGGCAGCGCGAGCGTGACCCAGGCCGGCTCTCGTGCTCAGTCCCCAGTGGCGCCGTACAGAATGCAGCAAACACCAAGGGCGATCCACAGGAGCCGGTGCCACTGCACCTCGCCTGCCAGCGCGGTCACGCCGAGAGCGGTCACCAGCACCAGCACCGTCGGTCCCACGAAAGCGAGCATCGCATTGACCTGAAGGGCGCGTTCCGCGGTCCCAAAATACAGCATCAACAAGGCACCGCAGAGTTCGAGCGCACTCGACATCATGCGAAGACCGGCCATGGCATAGACAATTCGATCAGCAACGTGGAACATGCAGATCCGCCTCCCCTTGTCCTATATGCGATGGGAAGAGGGGACAGAACGTCGTGGGGGACACGGATGTCGCGGAGCGTTCACGCTGGGAGGCAGCAAAGCAGGCACAAAAAATGCCGCAGGTCAAACCTGCGGCATCGCATCCTTGGTCGTCGTTACGCGCGGGACACGTAGTTCCCAGAACGGGTGTCGATGATGATCCGGTCACCCTCATTGATGAAGAGCGGCACCTGCAAGGTATACCCGGTCTCGACCGTGGCTGGTTTGCTACCGCCGGTGGCCGTGTCACCGCGAATCCCAGGTTCCGTCTGAACCACGGTGAGTTCCACCGTGTTCGGCAGATCAACGCCGATGGCGGCCCCCTGATACATGATCACGTAGCAATTCATGTTCTCTTTCAGGAAATTTGTCTCGTATTCCAACTGCGAACGCGGAATCTGGATTTGCTCAAACGTTTCGGTATCCATGAATGTGTACAGATCCCCATCGTTGTACAGGTACTGCATCTCTCGCGTCTCGACATGAGCGCGGGGCACCTTTTCACCCGCACGGAACGTTTGCTCCTTGACGGCGCCCGTCTTCACGTTCTTCAGCTTGGTCCGGACAAAGGCGGCGCCTTTTCCGGGCTTGACGTGCATGAATTCGATGACCCTGTATACCTGACCATCGTACTCAATGGTCGTTCCCGGACGAAAATCGTTGCTGGAAATCACCTGCGTTCCCTCCTGATCGTGACCCTGCTCAGCCCACCTGAATCAGTTCGTCCTTTGGGCTGTGCGTAAGAATCCTTGCGCCTTGCTCCGTCAGGACGATGTCGTCCTCGATGCGGACACCGCCCCAGCCGCTCAGATAGATCCCCGGCTCTATGGTGACCACCATGCCGGGCTGCAAGACCTCTTCGCCCAAGCGCGAAACCCTGGGATCCTCATGAATGGCGAGACCGATGCCGTGACCCAAACTGTGGCCGAACGCCTCGCCGTACCCGCGAGACGCGATGAGATCTCGCGCCACGGCATCCAGCGCTTTGCCGGTCATACCCGGTCGGGCGGCGGCCAGCGCCGCTCGCTCCGCCTCCAATACAATCTGGTAAATCTCCAACTGACGTTCGGACGGCGGTCCCACCACCACCGTTCTTGTCAGGTCGGAGCAATACCCCTCATAGACCGCGCCGAAGTCGAGCGTGACGAGATCGCCCCGTTCGATGACTTTATCCGAGGCCACGCCGTGCGGCAGCGATGATCGAACCCCTGAGGCGATAATGGTGGTGAACGCGGCACCCGACGCGCCGAGGCGACGCATGGTCGTCTCCAGCTCCAGCGCGACCTCCGCCTCGGTGACACCGGGACGCAGCCATTCCAGCATGTGCTTGAACGCCGCGTCGGCAATCTCAGCAGCCCGCTCGATGCAGCGGATCTCTTCTTCGTCCTTCACCTGGCGCAGCGCCTCCACCATCCCGGATGTCGGCACCAGCTCCACATCGGCATCTCGTTCCAGCACGCGCAGACGTTCCACTTCGCCGTAGGTAAGAATATCTTGCTCAAATCCGAGTCGCTTCACCCCGGCTGAGCGCAGTAGGTTGGCAAGTGCATCGGTATACGAGGAGCCCTGATTGACGATCTCGAAGCCTTGGCACTGCGCCTTGGCTTGGTCCACGTACCGGAAGTCTGTGATGAACCACTGCCGGTCGGCGGCGGTCACCAGAACGGAACCGGCCGTTCCCGTGAAGCCGCTCACATACCTGCGATTCTCCGGGCCCGATACGAGCAGCGCATCCAGACCGTCACGCTGCAGTCGTTCCCTCAATCGCGTCACTCGCGCGGACGTGACGCTCACCTCCCACCTCAACGTGAACGTGTACCAACCTGGAGCAGGTACTGCGCGGCGAGTTCGTAACCCAGCGTGCCAAGGCCAACGACCTGACCGGTGACCACCGAGGACAGCACCAACTGGTGGCGAAATGGCTCGCGCCGATGGACGTTGGAGATGTGCACCTCGACGATGGGCGTGGACAAATCCGCCAAACAATCCCGCAACGCGTAGGAATAGTGGGCATACGCCCCAGGGTTGATAATGATGCCCATCGCCTCGGGCCCCTCGCGCTGCAGGATGTCAATCAACTCACCCTCGCTGTTCGACTGGAAGGCGCGCACATCCACGCCGGCGGCCTGCGCCACCTGCCGGACCCGCCGTTCCACATCCGCCAGCGTCTCCGTGCCGTAGGTGTTCGGGTCTCGCTGCCCCAGACGGTTGAGGTTCGGTCCGTTGATCAGCAGCAGATAGGGTTGGAACGCATCCGCCACGGCACAAAACACTCCCTCTGCGGTACACAAATCGTTGTCATTGTAACACATCGGTGGATATGCTGAAACTGTTATCCCACCGAGAGAGGCTTTGAAGGAGGTGTCCCATGGTTGAGCTATGGTTGGTCCGACACGGTGAGACGGACTGGAACCGAGCAGGCCGAATCCAAGGCTGGCAGGACGTCCCACTGAATTCGACCGGCGTGGATCAGGCCACCCGCCTGGCCGAGGCGTTGCACAGTGTGACGTTCCACCGCATCGTCAGCAGCGACCTGCTGCGCGCGCGACAAACGGCAGAGATCCTGGCCGCGGGCCGTGCACTACCCATTGAATACACCTCGGACCTGCGGGAGAGGTGCTTTGGCCTTGCGGAAGGCAGGTTACGCCACGAAGTTGAACGGCTGCCACATACGCACCTGGGAGGAGCGGAAAGCGAAGAGGCGATGTCGCGCAGGTTGACGAGGTTTCTGGACGGTTCGCGAGCGTGGCGGGACGAGCGGGTGTTGTGCGTCACCCACGGCGGGGCACTGCGCCGCTTGATTCGGCTGGCCACTGGTGTGGCCGTGGATTGGATTGACAACACCAGTGTCACTCGATTGATCCATGATGGCTCCTCATGGCGCCTGGGGGGACTGAACGAAACACCCCATCTGGCGTCGCGCGCATAAATGCCCCTGTTGTGCGGCCAGTCTATAAAGACGACGCACAGCGGAGGGTTGTCATGAGCATCGACCTAGGCGCGGATCTGCAAACTATTTCCGCCAGCGTGCCGGTCGTCTGGAACGACGATTGGGCCATCCGCTGGCTGCAGGCCGGACCGGATGGCTGGCCGGCGCCGACCGACGCCGACTGGGATCTGTTTCGGCTCTGCGAGATCGGGCGGCGGGCGCGACTTGCCGGCTCCATCGACAAACTGATGGCGCTTGAACACCTTCAGGGGTTTACACCCCTACCCCACCAGGTGCGCACCGCGGAACGTGTGGTTCGAGAACTTCGCGGTCGAGCCATTCTCGCCGATGAGGTGGGGCTCGGCAAAACGATTGAAGCCGGTCTCATCCTCAAGGAGTACATGCTTCGCGGATTGGCCCGCAAGGTTTTGATCTTGGTCCCTGCATCCCTCGTGCTGCAGTGGACGCGCGAGCTCAACGAGAAGTTTCGCATCGGCTGCGTCGCGCAGCGGAACGAGTGGACGTGGACCCAGCACGATGTCGTCGTGGCCTCGCTGGACACGGCGAAACGCGAGCCGCACCGAAGCATTGTCCTCGCCACGGATTGGGACTTTGTGATTGTCGATGAGGCGCACAAGCTCAAAAACCCCAAGACGAAAAACTGGCAGTTTGTAAACGCTATCCCGAACAAATTCATGCTGCTGCTGACCGCAACACCCATGCAAAACGACCTGCGCGAACTACACACACTGGTGACGTTGCTTCGCCCGGGGCATCTCGGAAGTGGCCGCGAGTTTGCCGAGACGCACATGGTGACCAGCCGTGAGGCGAAGGATGCCGAAAAACTGCGCGCCTCCGTCTCGACGCTGATGATTCGAAACCGCCGCATGGACGGCGGTGCAACCCTCCCGCCACGCCACGTGCAGGTGGTGGGACTTGACCTCAGCCCTGAAGAGCGCGCGCTGTACGAGGCCGTGCAACATTTTCTGCGCGAGGAGTATGAACTGCGCAAGGCCGCGCACGGCTCCATGCTTCCGCTCATCACGCTGCAACGCGAGATTTGCAGCTCCCCGTACGCGGCGATGGTGACGTTGGAAAAGATGCACAAGCGCACAAAGCGCGAGGAGACCCGAGCGCGCATCGAGGCGCTGTTGGATCTTGCCTCGAAGATTCAGCGCTACACCAAAGTTGAGGCCGTTCTTCGCATGTTGCGCGACATTCCCGATAAGTGCATCGTGTTCACCGAGTATCGCGCCACGCAAGATTTTCTGCTGTACATGTTGAAGCGGTCTGGGATCAGCGCCGTGCCATTTCGCGGCGGCTTCGGCCGTGGGAAAAAGGATTGGATGAAGGACCTCTTTCAACGGCGCGTGCAGGTCCTTGTTGCCACGGAATCGGGAGGGGAAGGGATCAACCTGCAGTTCTGTCGATACATGATCAACTTCGATCTCCCATGGAATCCGATGCGGCTGGAACAGCGCATTGGCCGAATCCACCGGTTGGGCCAGGAGCGCGAGGTGTATGTCTATCACCTGGCCATTCGGAACACAATAGAATCCCACATCGTCCAGCTGCTCGAAGAGAAGATTCGCATGTTCGAGGCCGTGATCGGCGAACTGGATCACATTTTGGGCGACGGTGGTGCGCTCCTGCGGGAACTGGAGGCGGACATTCTCGAGGCCGCGATGACCGCCGAGAACGACACCGACCTGCGGCAGCGGCTCGACGCGGCCGGACAGCGCTTTATGGATCGACTGACGCAGTCGAATCGACGGCCTTCACGGTCGCAAGGAGGACCTGCGTAAATGGTGGAGCAACGCTATCTGGGCCTCGAGACGCCGGAAGAACGGCTGCAGTTTTGTGATGCCTACTTCCGTGCGGTGGGCGCCCCCTGCGTTTTTCAGTCCGACTTCTACCGAGAATACGAGCTGCCGCGGGACGTGGACAAGGAACTCACCGACCGGCCGTACTACTGGCTGTGGGTGGAACAGACAGGTCAACAGGTCCCCAACACCATTCTGCGGCTCGCTTTCAACGAGACGGCGCTGGAACGAGAGAACAAGCGGCTACGGGACGAGGCATGGCAGAAATTCGAAGCCTCCCATCCGAGCGAGATTGAGCGCATGTTCTTTCGGCCGCCTACGGCCGAATGGCTGACGCTGGGCAGCTTTCGATTGCAGAAGATCTTGGAATCCTTGGACAGCCGTGGGCGATGGGTTTGTGCCGCCGAACCCGTCACGGAGGGTGCGCAACTGATCCCCTGGCTTGTGGTGAATGGCATTATTTCCTACCGGTGTGACCTGGTGGAACAACGGTGGGTTTCCATCGGTGTCTGTCTGGTGACCGGCCAGACCGTGGTCCGTTTCACGCAGCTGCTCGAAGCCCGAACCATGAAGCCGGCGGATCCGCACGCTCTACTACGCCGTGCCCGTGTTCCCTTGATGGAGGCTTTAAGGCTCGCGCAGCAGCGGCTGCTGGCGTGCGCCGCCGACAAGCCCGGGGCATGGGCGGACCAGGCGCGCGCTCGTCTTCAGGCAGAGATGCGGCACGTGCGACTCTATTACGACAGCCTGATCCGCGACACCGATGAGCAGGATGCCGTAGTGTTCGCGGCGGAGCGTGATCGGAAATTGGCCGAATTGGAGCGGACCATCTCGCCGCGGATAGAAGGTGACATTGTGCAGCTGGGTCTCATTGGACTCGTTCAATGATCAGGTCAGGGACTGCAGATTACGCTGTCTCGCGTCCGGACCGTCCAATCTCGCCAGTTTCGCCATCTGCATCACCCGGCTGCGCAGTGCAGGCACAGACTCCAACAGGTCTGCACCGTTTTTTCGGTAGATGTCCGGTGGCGCAAAGTTGCTGGTGAACCACGTGGGAAGCCCCGCGTGAAAACGATGGTTGACGATCCGGAACAACTTCTCAAGCGTGAAGTCATTGGCGCGCTCCTGCGCAAATTCGTCGATCCCCAAGACGGGCACGCTGCAGCACGCATCGAGCAGAGGCTCGATGTCGGCTCCCTCTGCCAGTAGGTGACGCAACCTGTCGAAAAACGAGTCCGCCCGAATGACGAGGCACGGCACACCTCGTTCACGCAAGCGGTTGAAGACACCCAGCATCAGATGCGTCTTCCCTACCCCAGGAGGGCCAAACAGGTACAACCCAGGCGCCCGGGTGCCTGGCGAGAAGCCCTCCGCAAAGTCCTCGGCAAACCGCATCAGGCGGGGATATTTCTGCCGCTGTTCGATTGGAAAGTTGGCGAGCGTAAAGGTCCGGTCCTGAGCCATCTCGCCGGATAGCGCAGCGTATTGTTCGACCCGCCGGCGCATGAGCCACTGGAGGTACGGCGCGCACCGCCGCACCGCCACGGACAACTGGCGCCCGTCAAACTGGAGGTGTTGCGTGAATCCCTTCATGTCCCCTTCTTTGCCGCACTGATCATAACCCGCGCAGGCGCCGCAGATTCGTCTTTGCCGCAAGTACTCAACCAACATCGCGCGCTCACGCAGGATGACGTGATCTGGAACAGCCCATTCCTGGAGTTCCGGCAAGCGCTCCCGGAGCGTGTCCACGTGAATGGTGCGTGCCCCCCGGTCGTCCGGCAGCAGTGTACGTATGTGATGCATCGGCTCTCACCCGTCTTCCTGTGTCGGGTCGGCGTGAGGAAGGTCCATGTGTACCACAGCCTCCGCCACCTGCTGGACCGTCTGGTTCACATCGAGATCGGACACGTCGATGGTTACGCGGGAGACTTCGCGGTACAGCGGATCACGCTCGTTGAGCAGCCGCTGCAGCGCCTCCCGCCAGTTGGAGGACGCCAGCAGAGGTCGGCCCTCGCGCGCCTGCTCCAGCCGCAGAACCAGGACATCCCAGCGCACGCGCAGATACACCGTGAACCATTGGTGGCGAAGCAACTGGCGATTCTCGGCACACAGGACAATCCCGCCCCCCGTGGCCAAGACCAGCCCGGCACCGCGCGTCCGGGTGAGCTGTTGCAGGCAGTGGCTCTCCCATTGACGGAAACATGCCTCGCCCGAGCGGGCAAACCAGTCCGCGATACTGCGCCGGCTTGCCCCGACCACAATGTCATCCAGGTCTGCAAACTCCGCGCCCAGATGCCGGGCGAGACGCGGCCCAACGGTGCTCTTTCCCGCTCCCATCGGGCCCACCAGCGCCACCCGACGCATTCCGCCCACCTCTCTAGTCATCCTACCACATTCGACACATGACGACTCAGGAACCCGGGGCATTGTCCTGCCAGCCGATCACGCTGTGCGATAGAGCACTGTAGGTGACCACCACCGTGTCGACGGCGCCGCCCGCTCGTGCATTCGCCCGGATGGTCCACGTGACCCCGGACGGCGCGGATTGCGCTGTACAGGTGATATGAACACTGCCGTCGGGTACCTGCATGGTCGAATTCGCCGCCGGTGTCTGCCCGGACTGGAGTTGACGAAGCGCAGCCAGGGCCGCGGACCGAGCAAGCCAGTACGCCGTATCACCGGAGGCGGTCAGGAGGACGACCTCATTCTCCTTATGAATCACATCGTACACCGTCAGGGCCGACAATGTCATGGCCATGAGCACGCCAAGTGTCGCCAGGAGGACATGCCCGCCTTCCACGGATGCCGCATCTCGATACGCAGGCAAATTCCACACCTTCCATCGACGCGCCTGCATCCTTCTCCCTCCTGTGCAGCATCAGCGTTTGGGCAACAACGTGAACACGTACGTATCTTGGCCGGCGTTCGCCACGGAAACGCGAACAGTCACGGTGTTACCTTGGCATGTCGGCTCAAACGCCCGCACGTCAACCCCGATGACCGCTGTTCCGCCTCCCGTACGGACCCGCACCAACTGCCTCGATGCGTTCACCTGGTAGGTATACACCGTGCCGTCGACGAGCGTGAGGTGCAACACACCGTTCGCTGCAGAAGCTGACACCGCCGCGTGGGCGTCCTGCTGCAGAACGCGGTGGATGGACAATCGCACAGCGTCGGCTTCGCTGTCCCCGAGGATCATGGCAGAGAACTGCCACACATCCGTCCAAACGGGAAGCAGGGCCACGACCAACAGGGCGGACAGTGCAGCAGCAACGCACACCTCCACGAGTGAAAAACCATGGTCCTTGGCTGCCATCGCCTTGATCCCGTGCCTCTGCCTTATTGCGAAGGCGTGGACACGACCAGCCACACATCCTGCCCGACGCCGCCAACTTCCGCATGAACATGAAGCAGCGTGCCCTGGTCGGTAGGGGCGGGGGTACAGGTCACGACCGCAGACCGGCTTGCATCGGTCCAACTCGCTGGAGCCGTGGCTCCCGCCGTGACCATCTCCGCCGCAGCATCGGCGGCCACCATGGCCGTTTGCATATCCCGCGTCCTCTCGCACAGTACTGCGGTTTCCATCACATTCAACAACGTGGCGCCCGCCACCCATGCCACCATGCAAATGGAGACCACCACTTCCACCAGATTCACGGCCCATCCCCCACCACCTGCAGCCCCGATCCCATGTACAGATGTACATCCACCTGGTCCGATCCGTCGACGAGTGACACCACCCCGCCCACGGTCGAGGTGCCTAGCACATCATAGGCGATGAACCCCGACGACATTTGAAGATACCCCCCTCGATACATCACCCCCGGATCAAAGGTGCTTTGACTGACCACGTCGCCCCCAACGTAGACCCAGTACTGCGGAGTGTAGGGAAACAACCGTACAACTGCACCTTGGTCCGTCACCTGGGCTTGCGTCTGGGCCCACCTCATCTTCCATGCCAGTCGTTCCGCTGTGGCGACCAGTTGCCAATGACCGTACGAGCGCAGAACACAGGGAAGTATGGTCAGCGTCAAAGCGCTGGTCACGGCCAACGCGATCACCAACTCCAGCAACGTGAAGCCGCCCGTCAAGCGGAAAGTGCGCGGCGGACGCTCAGTCGTCATTGCCCAACGTACCGTGAACATCGCAGGAAACCGTCACGTTGTTCGGATCAGAATCCTGTATCACGTAGTTGCCGCCCGCGGGTTCCTTCGGGATGGACTGAAGGAGTTGCTGACTCTTGAGGATTTGGAGTTGCTGCGTTGTGTTGCCGGAAGGATAGGCATGATAGAGCAAGTAGTACTGCGTCAGCGCGGCGCGGATGGTCCGTTGGTTTTCTCCACAAGCGGTGGTTTGCGCTCGCTGACTCGCTCCGAGCAAGTGGGGCACCGTGACCGCTACCATCACAGAAATCACAAACACCGCGACCGTCAGTTCGAGCAGCGTAAAGCCGGCGGATGCTCTCTTCGTTTCCGCGCGTGACGGCGTCCGTTTCAGATGCTTAACTTCATCCAATACCACCCGCATCGCCATCTCTCCTCCTACAACCAGAATGTCAAGGCAAGGCAGCGCTGCCTGCCGACAGACCTGCCAAGGACTCATACATCGGCACAAACAACATCCACATGGTACCTGCCACCACAGCACCGAGCACGCAAATGGCCATCGGCTCAAGGATCTTGAGAAACGCGCGCAACTCCCTTTCAAACGTGGCATCCAGGACGCGTTCGGCGCGTTCAAGCGCCCCCGCCAGATCCCCGGTCCTATCCGCCACGTCCAAGATGGGCCGGATCAACTCAGCCCACACGCCGGAGATAAATGCGTCGCCCACACGAGCACCGCCGAGCAGACGGACGTACACGGGCGCCACCGCACGGGTGACCCACAGCTCGTCGGAGCCCTGCAGCACGGTCAAGGCTTGTACGATGGGGACGCCGGCCTGCAACAGCATCCGCAACATGTGGCAGAGCGTGCGCGATCTGTCCATGCTGTACCACCGCCATCCCGGTAGCCGTGTCCGGACGCGGCTCCACCAAGGCCACTGCCGCCGCTCCGCGAGCACGGCAGTGACAATGCCCGCCACACTGATCAAGGTCATGCCGCTGACAATCCCCAGAAACGCGTCGATGAGCATCTGAAAGCGCACCAGCAGATGCATACCATCTCCGCCCAGCGAGGTGTACAAATGGGCGAACACCGGGAGCACGGTGCTGCGGATGAACACCGTCATCGCGACGCAGGCAGTGAACACGACTGCAGGATAAGCGAGCGACTGGCCCCACTGCCGCCGCCATGCCTCGCGCCGCTCGACGTATCGCACCCAACTCGCCAGCATCTCAGCCAGCCGGCCTGTCTCATCTCCCACACTCAGGAGGAGCAACAGAAGCCTCGGGGCACACCTGTCCCATGCCGACGCCAGCGTCGCACCCTGGTTCACGGCGGCTCCCACGAGTTCCAACAACTGGTCAGCACCCGATCCCGCCCGAAAGGCCGACACCTTCACCGCATCCGCCAGCGGTATGCCTGCTTCCAGCAATTGTGCAAGGTGCCGGCATACATCCGGAAGCATTCGACGACACCGCCGTTGTTCCATACCTCGTCTGATCATGCCATGCACGCGCACCCGGCTGCCCGTTCGGAGCCTCTGTCTCATCATCAATCCCATGCCATCACCGGCCGGCCGAGGCGCGAGAGGAACGGCCCACTAACCGGGCCACGCGGCCCTCTGGGACCGGGCGCGGGGCTTCATCCATCCGGATGATCTGGAATGAAGCCCGGCGTATCGGTGACCAGCCGGTGTGAAAGCAGGCTTCACACCCACGACCATCGCACGGCACGCAGAGCGCTGGATGCAACACCTGCACCACGACAGCACGCAGCACATCGCGCACCACGAATCTGGACAGGCCAAAGTCTTCGAGACGCAGCACAGCCCCCGACGCATCCCGGGCATGAGTCGTACTGAGCACCAAGTGACCGGACAGCGCCGCCCGGAGGACCGTGCGGGCGGTCACTTCGTCGCGAATCTCCGATACCATGATCACGTCGGGGTCTTGACGCAGCAGGGCCCGCAGACCCGCATCAAAGGTCAAGCCCGTTCGTTCGCGCACCTGAACCTGATGACAATCCGGGAGAATCATCTCCACGGGATCCTCGATGCTCACCACGCGCCGTCGCCACGCGGCGAGTTGACGCATCATGGTGTAGAGCGTGGTCGTCTTACCTGCTCCCGTCGGGCCTGCGACGAGGACCAGGCCGGATGGAAGACTGAGAAGTTGCCGGATATCTCGCGCCTGTTCCACAGTCATACCCAACTCCGTAAAGTCCACTGCACCACTCAGTTTGGGAAGCAGCCGAAGCACCACCGCTTCACCGTAGACCGTCGGTAGCGCAGCTACGCGGACATCGCAACAGTGGTCGCCATCCTCCCAGTGGAATCCGCCGTCCTGGGGCTGGCGGCTGTCAGCGACGTCCATGCGGGCCAAAGCTTTCACCCGCCGTGCCAGCGCGGGCCCCGCCGTCGACCCGGACGTCACCTGCCGCAGGTCGCCGCCCACGCGAAAGTCGGCAGACCAATCTGATGCACCGATTCGCAGATGCACGTCCGTCGCCCGCTGCTGAAGTGCCTGCCTCAAAAGATCCGACAACAACGAAACAGCCGACTGTTCATCCACCCTGTTGTCTCCTCCTTTACCGCCCAGCGGTGAGTGTGAAGACACATATTCGGGATGAACCGTCGGCTTCCTGTTTTCCCCAAATATGAAAGCAGATCGTTTTGCAGAATCAGATGAGGCTCATGCGGCCTCAGGGAAGCAAACGGGCAAGCGCATCTTTGGCCAAAGTCTCCGCCGCCGCTGCGTCGGGGGATGTCACAATGGCGTCTGCCAGCTCTCGCATGGCGCTCACGGACACACTGCGCACCAACTCTTTCACCTGCGCGATGGCCGAGGGGACCATCGACAATTCGCGCACACCGAGTCCGACCAGGATGGGAGCCCAGAGCGGATCCCCCGCCAGTTCGCCGCATACGCCCACAGGAATCCCTTGCCGATCCGCCGCCTGGCACACCTGCCGGATCAGGCGCAGCACCGCCGGATGATGAGGTGCGTAGAGGTGGGCCACACCAGCGTTGCCTCTGTCCGCCGCCATCACGTACTGCGTCAGATCATTGGTGCCGATGCTGAAAAAATCCACTTCCCGAGCCAGAACATCGGCCATCACGGCCGCAGCCGGCGTTTCCACCATGATGCCGAGACGGACCTCGCCCACCTGCACACCATGTGCCTGCAGGTTCAGACGTTCCTCCTCCACGATTGCACGGACCGTTCGAACTTCGTCCACTGTGGTGACCATCGGCACCATCACCCACAGATTGCCGTGAACCGCTGCCCGTAACAAAGCGCGGAGCTGGGGGGTCAGCACGTCGCGATGAACCAAGCCATAGCGCAGACCGCGCACCCCCAGGAACGGATTATCCTCCGGCGCCATCGCGGCATACGGCAATGGCTTGTCGCCACCGATATCCAGGGTGCGAATGATCACGGGTCGCGGCGCCATCTGCTGCAAGGCGAGCCGATACCAAGCGTATTGTTCTTCCTCGTCGGGCCAGCGCGATCGGTCGATGTAAAGAAATTCGGACCTCATCAGGCCGATGCCGTCGGCGCCCGCCGACCGTGCGCGCTCCGCTTCGTCGGATTGGCCGATGTTGGCGAACACCTCAATCGTGATCCCATCCTGGGTCACGGCTGCCTCGTGGGCATGCTGCTGAGCGCGCCGCTGCCGTTGGTGTCGCGCCTCCAGCCGTGCGCGTGTTGCCTCCACACGGGTTTGGGAAGGTGATACCCAGACCTCGCCCGCATCCCCGTCGACGAGGATAGTGTCGCCATCGGCAATGGCGTCGATGGCGTCCGTCACGCCGAACACAGCCGGAATCCCAAGGCTGCGCGCCAGAATGGCCGCATGCGCCGTACGATTCCCGCGGACGGCGACGAGACCTGCGGGCTGCCCCGTGTGACCCGTGAGCATCGACGGCGTGATCTCCTCGGCGACCACCACCATGCCCGTCAGATCCTGGTCCTGTTCGTCGCCGAGTACAGCACGCAACAAGCGTTCCCCCACGTCCCGCACATCATCGGCGCGCGCTCGCAGATACTCATCCGGCAAAGCGGCGAGCATCTCGGACGTGGCGTGTGTCACGCCAACACAGGCTTCGGCCGCAGAAAGATTCTCCTCGCGAATCCGACGCTGCATCTCTCCAACATAGGCGGGATCGGCCAAGAACATCTGATGCGCCTCCAGAATTGCAGCATCGGCTTCCCCCGCCCGCGTGCTCATCCATGCCTTCTGGCGTTCCAGTTGCTCGTTCACCCACGCGATGGCCGCCTGCAGACGTTCGAGCTCCTCGTTCACCTGCGCGGGCTCGACCGTAGCGGGATACGCCTGGACGGCCCGGCGCACCACGCGAGCCGTGGCCCACGCCGCGCCGGGACTCACCCCTTGCCCGGTCAGCAGGCGCTCTTGCTCCACCATCACGCGCCCTCCCCGAGCCCCGATTCAATGAGTTCGACCAGCCGAGTGAGCGCCTCCTGCTCGTCCGGACCTTCGGCGCGCAGCGTGACGGTATCGCCCGCCATAACGGCTAACGACATGACGCCGAGGATGCTCTTGAGGTCCACGGTTTTATCCCCCTTTGTCAGGGAGAGTTGGCTTTGAAACCGTGACGCCTCTTGAACCAGCAGGGATGCTGGGCGAGCGTGGAGCCCGCTGCGATTGCGAATGGTCACCGTCGCTTCACGCATAGTCAGACCTCCTTGAGGATGATGAGAGTCGGCGAGCGCGTGTCGCCATCCCTGAGCGGGTAACTTGCGGAGAACAAAACGAAAACGGGCAGGCACGAGCCGACGCACCGCTCATGCCTGCCCGCATCGGACAGTAACACGCGATCTCACGGAGGTTCTACCGTAGGCGGCCGCGCGTTTGCAAGCGCACCCATGCGGGCCAACCAAAGCGCCAAGTGCGCACGCTCCATGCGGTCTGGCGCAGCAGTGGGAAGTCCGGCGCGCAGCATCTCCTCCGCCAAACCGAGCCACGCCGTCGCCTCGGCTTCCACGCGATCCACGGCGAGCCCGCTCAGACGCTCTCCGTTCAGCATGCGCTCAAAGGCGCGCCGCAATTCCGTGCGCAACCGACGAATATGGAGGCCGTCGGTCTCTAGCAACTGCGGGGCCCGCGCTGTGAGCAGCTTCAAGGCCCGCTCGGCCGCTCGTATGGACTCCATCATAGATTTGCGCGCCCCGCGCTTGAGGAGCGCCTGCACGTGCAGCGTGAGGAATGCCACCTCCTCATCGGGAAGCACCACTCGGTAACGGACCGTCAACGCGCGAGCGATGCGCTCGGCCACCTGCCAGGTATCTGGATAGAGAAGCCGCACTTCACCCATGAATGGATTGTCAATGGGGATCCCGGCCCGTAATCTATCCACCGCACCCCGCGCATGCGTGGCCAAGGCACGGAGTGAATCGGCGTGCGTCACTTCGGGCGGCAGCAGCGGACGCAGCCAATCCTCCATGTCAGCGGCGTCCTGGTCCCAGGCTGTTGGGCGAGACGCTGGGGGTAGCGGCTCCGAAGGGTGACCTTCCGCGCTGCGAAACCGCCGTTCCAAGCGCGGATCGTCCGAGTGGAGGTACGCCCCTGGGCGTGTGCCGAAACCCAAACCGCGCCCGAGCCAGATCTCCTCTTCGCCCATTTCACTTCGGACGATCACGACATTGTTATTCAGCACGCGCTCCACCCGAAACCTCGGTGCCTGCCGCAACCGCCGACCCTCCTTGTGGTGCCGCCTCCACCGTCCACCAAGACACCATCCAACCTTCGGGCCGCTTCGCCATCAGGGCGTGCCAGCGCCCCCACCACAGCCAATCGTGGTCCGCCACCGACCACGCTTCGGCGCCGTCGGGGTGGGAGTGGTACGTCCCGATGATCTGCGCTTGAGTCTCCTCAACGGCCTGGAGTATGTTCAGCACCGCCGTCGGGTGCGCCCTGAACGACACGGAGGACGCCTCGCCTGCCAGCGGGCGAAGCATCACTCGGCCTTCGTCTGCGTGATCTCCCCGCTGCATCACAAGGAACCCCGCGGCCTCCGTCGGCCATGCGGCTTCCGCCTCGTGGAGCAGATCCGACACCAGGTCGCCCGACGCCCAGGGCGGGGCTGACGAGGCACGCACGGGACGAGCTGGAGGCTTTCCGCTTGCACCTTCACTCGACAAAGTCAAACTCCATGTCGCCAATGCGGATCACATCGCCTTCCTTCGCACCGGCCTTCCGCAGCGCCTCGTCGACGCCGCGCCGTGCGAGGATGTGCTGGAAGCGCTTGACGGCATCGTACTGGTCGAAATTCGTCATCTGAACCAATTTCTCCAACTGCGCACTTGACACCACAAACACGGGCCCGTCGCGGCGAATCTCAAAGGGCTCCTCCGACGGCTCGTATCGGTATACCTTGCGGGTCTCCGGCACTTCCTCCACCAGCGTGGGCACAGGCCCCAGTTGGTCCAGAAGGTCAGCTGCGGCGCGCATCAACGCGTGCACCCCCTGTCCCGTGGCGCCGGAAATGGGAAACACGCGGAGGTTGGGGAGCGCCTCGCGGAACCGCTGCAGGTGTTCCTCCGCACCTGGCAGGTCCATCTTGTTGGCCGCCACGAGCTCCGGCCGATCCGCCAATTCCGCGCGATACCGACGTAACTCTTCGCGGATCACGTGGTAGTCCTGTACCGGATCGCGCCCCTCCACCGCCGCCATGTCGATGACGTGGATGATGACGCGCGTACGCTCGATGTGGCGAAGGAATTCATGCCCAAGGCCATGCCCCTCGTGCGCACCTTCGATGAGACCCGGCAAATCCGCCAAGACAAAGCTGCGACCCTCCTCCACCTCCACCACACCCAGTTCCGGGGTCAGAGTGGTGAAGTGGTAGGACGCAATCTTCGGTTTCGCCCGCGACACCGAGGCAAGCAGAGTGGACTTGCCGACACTCGGAAACCCCACAAGGCCCACGTCGGCCAGGACCTTCAGCTCCAGCAGGATCCAGCGCTCCTCGCCCGGCTCTCCTTTCTCCGCGATCTCCGGCGCGCGGTTCTTGTCGGACAGAAAATGCGCATTGCCGCGGCCGCCCCGGCCGCCGCGGGCGACCACCAGGCGTTGACCGTGGTGAACGAGATCGCCCAAAAACTCTCCCGTCTCCGCATCCCGCACCACCGTGCCGGGCGGCACTTTGACCACAAGGTCCGGGGCGGATTTGCCATGCTGATTCTTGGGCCGCCCGTTCTCCCCGCGCTCTGCCTTGAAATGCCGCTGATAGCGGAAATCAATGAGCGTTCGCAAACCTTCGTCCACCAACAGGACGACATCGCCACCTTTGCCACCATCCCCGCCGGCCGGGCCACCCATCGGAACGTACTTCTCCCGCCGCCAGGAGATGATGCCGTTGCCGCCATCCCCGCCCTTCACGTAGATTTTCGCCTGATCCACGAACATCGCCAACACCTCCGGTCAGTCGCGCCAGATGGTGAGCGCGACACGCAGCCCCGGCCACGCGGGCGCTGACGTCAGTATCGTCTCCCACGCGCCTCGGGTTTCCTCAGCAGGATGCAGCAGCAACTCATACCCCTCACCGGGCCGCCAGGCCAGCGCCACGTCCGCGTAGCATCCGGCTGCAGCCGCGGCCTCGTCCAGCCAAAGCCACGCCTCGCACAACCGCCCGATGTCCCCCTGACCCACCGGACCTTCGCACGCGACGAGGCGCAGGTGGGGGCACTGGCTGGCGCACCACATCGTCTCAGGTTGAGTGGGAAACGCAGTCTGCCACTGGGACAGCGTCCCCAACCACGCAGCCAACCGATCCACAACCTGCAGGGCACTGCCTGTACGACCCATCTGAATATAGGCACGAATGAGTTGGAGTTCATTCAGAACATCATGTCGGTGTCGCCGAAACGCTTCTTGTGGTGAGGGAAGGGACGGCATCGAGGTGGGCCTCCATTCGAAAAAACGGCTTGGCATCTGCCAAGCCGCTGTAAGTCAATTCTGATCCGCGTTCAATCCGTCTTACGCCTCGACCGTGGCTGCCACGGGCTGCTCCACGGGATAGACGCTGACCTTCTTGCGGTTGCGACCGAAACGCTCGAACTTCACGTGTCCGGGCACCAGCGCGAACAGCGTATCATCCTTACCGATACCCACGTTCTTGCCCGGATGGATCTTGGTTCCGCGCTGACGGACGAGAATGGAACCGGCGGTCACAAACTGCCCGTCGAACCGCTTCACACCCAGCCGCTTCGATTCGCTGTCGCGGCCGTTGCGGGTACTCGACACACCCTTCTTATGGGCGAACCGTTGCAGGTCAAACCGCAACATCCTGATCACTCCCTGTCTGTCGTATCGTCGCCCGGTTTTTCACCGGTCACCCGAACCCGGACGTACTCGGGATAAGCCTCCGCCGTCTGTTCTAAGCCGAACACCATGCTCGCCAGAAGCAACTGGACCTTTGGATCCTGACGGGTCATCGGCACCTCGCAGTGCAAGCACTCCCCGTCGTCCCGACAGGCCAGCCGGATGCCGAGCAGACGTTCACAGCTGTTCACCGCATTCAGCGTCAGGGCGCTGACGGCCGCGCACACAATGTCCTCACCGTGGTGCGCATAGCCCGCATGGCCGCACACCGTGAACGCCGTGATGCGACCCTCGCGCTGCGAGACGTGAACGCGGATCATGCTCAAACCTCGATGGCCTCGATGGTGAGTTTGGTGTAGGGCTGGCGATGACCCTGCTTGCGGTGATAGTTTTTCTTCGGCTTATACTTGAACACCACAATCTTCTTGCCACGCCCGTGCTCCACGACCTTGGCCACAACCTTGGCACCCGCCACATACGGTGCGCCGACCTGAAGCTTCTCTCCCGTATGCACGAGGTGAACCTTGTCCAGGGTCACCGTGCTGCCGACCTCCGCGGGCAGCTTCTCGACAACGATGGTGTCTCCCTGCGACACGCGGTACTGCTTGCCGCCCGTCTCGATGATGGCGTACATCGTCACGTCTCCTTCTCTGCAGACTCGCCGAAACAGGCTCTCCGTCCGGAGATTGCAGCGCCGTGTTTCGTGCGGTTGTACACACGCTCATCTATGTTAACACAGCAGGGAGTTCAGTGGCAACCGTGATCACGCCATGAGCTTTATCTCTCCAACCACTCTCGCAGGGGCGTGAGCCAGCGCCCCTGGAACACAGCGTCCAGGACCTCATCCTCTTCGAGCACGGTCCGCACCATACGTTGCTCATCCAGCACGTACACCATGTGGTATCGATCCGGCGCGAAGCGTTCCACCACATCGCGGATGGTGGCCTCCTCGGGAGCCGCCAGGGCGCGCACGGTCTGCGGCCGTGCCCATCGCTGCCGGCGCTTGGCATCCAGAAAGCGAACCGCTTCCATGCGGCTTTGACGTCGCTGCTCCCATGCACTGAGCAGGAGAAACACGCCTAAGATGAGAGCACCCAGGTGTGGATACCCCGCCCAAAACGACACCACGCCCAGCAGCACGAGTACCGTGGCCAGTACAAATGCCATACGCGTCGCCTCCCGCGTGGCCTGGAGATACCCTATCCGCCGTGATCGCGCTGCCCTGAGCATTCGACCCCCGTCCAGCGGCAGAGCCGGCAGAAGATTGAAAATCACAATCCAAAGATTGATGGTGTTGACGAGGTGCGTAAAGGAGGCACTCCACACATGCACCGCGCGAAGCACAAGCGCGAAACCGGTCATAACCAGGTTGACGAGCGGACCCGCGACCGCAATCAGCGCCTCGTGCCTTGGTGCAAACCCAATCCTGCCGTAACCCAGCTTCGCCACACCGCCAAAGGGAAGCAGCAACACCTCCTCGACGGTGTATCCCAGATGATGCGCCACGGCCGCGTGTCCCAACTCATGCAGGACGACCAGCAGGAACAGAACGACGGCGGTTTGCCAAAGACCCGCCGCCACCGCCACAACCATCAGCGCGACGAAGAGCGGATGCAAACGAATGTGCCCTGCCCGCCGCCGGTGCACCAGCATCCGCCAGAATCGGCGTCGAATCATGCGGAACCGTTCGGGAACGGGATGACCTGGTGAGGATTGACGGGCTGGTCATTCTGTGCGAGTGAAAAGGTCAACACGGGGTGATCCGTGGGCAGGCGACCAATCACCTCACCCTCGGTCACATACTCCCCGGTGCGCACCGAAACGCTTGTCAGCCCCTCGTACGTGGCCACCCCGATACCGCTGCCGTGATTGATCACCACGGTGTTCAAGCGCCCCGACGCTTTCACCTCGGTGACCGTGCCCGCGGCAACCGCGACCACCGGCGCGCCGGATGCCGCCGTGATCTCCATGGCCGGATGTGCATCACTGTAATCGGACGAGATGATACCGTTCACCGGCGCCTGCGCGCGAGGTGGCAACCACGCTTCCTCCGAGGCCGATGCTCGGGATTCCAGATCTGACCACACGCGTTTCAGCGCTGGCCACGCCGTCTGCGTGTAGTCCGCCGATGTGGCATACGCCGCCGCGCTTCGGATCCAACCCGCCACAGGATTCAACGCGTGCGTGCTGTACACGACGGCGGCGAGAAGCGTGATCGCCACGGCGGACTGCGTAAGCCACATCGGCGATCTGGAATGCGCAGATGCCGTCTTGGGCGTGGGTACACGCATGCGTTTCGCACGAGCCGGAAGCACCCGCCAATGCCGGCTGTCCACTTCCCGGAGCGTCCCATCCTCATCCGCCACGCCGTACGGCGAGCTTTCGTACAACCAGCCCGGTGCAGAGGCTGGATGGTGTGTATCCGTCTTCCCTTGACGCCAGGCTTCCTCCCAGCGCCGGGCCTGCTCGTCACGCCGATAGAGATCCTCGCGGAATCCCGTCCCTTCCTCGGCACTCAGCTTCAACCACGGATCATCCGCCTGGGCAGCCTGGGTCGGCTTCCTGGTGGATATTCCTCGCCAGCGTTCGCTCCACTGCGCCAAGCGTCCCTGCGACCATCGCCGAACAGCCACCGTCATCCCCTCCGCATACGCTCCCGCTTGTCTCCGAAGGATACGTATGCGAATGGCAGGACAAGTATGCTGCCCGCATGGTGACGGTCAGCGCAAGACGGTCGTCAGGCACGCCCGCCCATCAGGCGGCGCATCCGTTGCCAAAACCCGGTCTTTTCCTCGAGCGACATGAGCGGTACCGATTCCCCGAGGATCCGCCGCGCAATATCCCGATAGGCCATCGCCGCGCGGGAGTCCGGGCGCACCACGGCGGGTTCCCCTTTGTTCGCCTGGCTGATGATGACCTCATCGTCGGGAACAATGCCAATCAGGTCGATGGCGAGAATCTGTACCACCTCGTCGATGTCGAGCATGTCCCCCTGTTTGACCATGCGCGGCCGAATACGATTGATGATCAGCTTGGGGCTGTGCAAGCGCTCGGCCTCCAGCAGGCCAATCACTCGGTCCGCGTCACGTACGGCGGCAACCTCTGGCGTCGTCACAACAATGGCCCTGTCCGCACCAGCTACCGCCACCTTGAAGCCGTGTTCAATCCCTGCCGGACAGTCGATGAAGACGTAGTCGAACTGCTGCTTCAGCTCGCCGACAATCCGCTTCACCGCGTCAGCGGTCAATGCCGTCTTGTCTTTGGTCTGCGACGCCGGAAGCAGCGCCAGATTCTCGAACCGCTTGTCTCGAATCAGCGCCTGCTCCAATCGGCACTCGCCATTGGAGACATCCACAATGTCGTAGATGACGCGATTCTCCAACCCCATGATGACATCCAGGTTACGCAGCCCGATGTCGGTATCCACGAGACATACGCTCTTCCCCAGCAGCGCCAATGCCGTACCGATGTTGGCCGTGGACGTGGTTTTGCCCACCCCGCCCTTGCCAGACGTGATAACAATCGATGATCCCATCGGATGCTCCCCTCACATCAGCCCTGTCGACGCAGATTCGGCAGAAATTGAATTTTATCCACCGCCATGCCTTCCTCGCTCAGATACGCAAACTCCATCCACGTGTACAGCGGTCGGCCGTCGATCTCGGGCGGTCGAGCATACGTGTCCGCGATGCGCAGCAGCATCGGCATGAATTCCGCCGCTGCAATCACCGCGCGGCGGTTCCCTTCGCTCCCCGCATGCGCCATGCCCGCCAGCCGGCCAAACACAAAAATGTCGCCCGTCGCTGTGACTTCACCGCCGGGATTGACGTCTCCGATGATGACCACATCACCCTCCGCGGCCACATGCTGGCCATTGCGAACCGTCCCCCAGTGGATGATGGGAGACGCAGCGCCTTCCCGGTGGCTGTAGAGAGAGTGTCTGGCCTGTGTACGGCTTCCCCATTCTCGCAGAACGAAGTTCTCCTTTTCGAGAAAGACGCTGAGCAACCGGCGCTGCTCGTGCGGTGTCAGTTGCCTCGACCCATAGTCCACCGCCACGTGAACCTCGGGACCGTCAAACCATCCGGCCGACTCGCCGTGCAGGAGTTCACGCAACCGCGCCTCTATCTCATCCACGCTGCACTCCTCATTGAGCAAAAACAGCAGTCCGTCACGCGTGCCCTTCACGGACACCGGCGGCTTTGGACCGGCCTTCCACTGTTCTTTCAACGGTGTGGTCAAGCGACTCCCTCCTGCGCGAGACGGCGAATCCGGCTTGACATATTCGCGATCATCCCGGATTCTCCTGCCGTATGCAAAAACCTGGTGAAACGTACAAATGCCCGCCTTACGGCGGGCAGCAAATGCGTCAAGACGCGTTGGGTTGTTCGGCGCCGTCGCTGTAACGGGATCGCCGGCGAGGTGTCAGCCACACGCGCAACAGCGGGTACAGCACGAGCAAAGCCAGGCCGTTCACCAACATGTGCCACAAGCTGGCCGCCAACACGGAGCGAAGCCCCAACGCCGCCATCCCCAGCATATAGGTGAGCCCCGCGTCGAACCATTCCTGGGCAAACGTGAGGACGCACGTGGCCAAGAACGTCACCAGCAGGTTGCGATGCAGAAACTGTTCCACCAACACGGCCGCAAAGTAGCCCACGGCGCCATACGCGAGGCTGTCCAGACCAAGAAACGGCCCGTACACCGCGTCCTCGATAAGCCCCACCAGGACCCCCATGATGAGCGCACGTCGGGCACCCTGCACGGAAGCCAAGATCACCAAGGTGACCAGAACCAGGTTGGGGGCTGCCCCTTGAATGCCGGGCAACTGAAACCACGTGGCGTCCACCACGAGTGCGAGCCACACGCAGAGGAACGCCTTGACAGCGCTCATGAACCCTGCCCCCGCAGGATGACGAATACATCCTGGAGATTGTCGAGGTCAGCAGCCGGCTGTACGGCGGCATCACGCGTCAACCCTGGCATGCCCTGGCCCACCTGCTTCACCGTGCCAATCAGAATCCCCTTCGGGAAGATGTCGCTATAACCCGACGTGACCACCGATTGACCAACCTTCACGTTGGCCACGGCGGAGAGAAACTGCATGCTGAGCGGCGTCGGACCGCCCTCACTGCCCGTGACGATCCCGAACACCGGCGAATTGTTGTCCGCCAACACCAGCGCAGACACGCCATCGCCCGACTGCGCGTCGGTGATCAGAGATACGGTGCTGCTCAGGCGTCCGGCGGCGATGACTTTGCCCACCAGTGCCCCTTCCGGGCTGATCACCGGCATGTTGACCTGGACCCCGACGGCTGTACCCGCGTCGATGGTCAGGGTGGCGCGCCATGAGGACGGATCGCGCCCGACCACATGTGCCGGGGCCAACGTCCAATGGTTGGCATTGCTGGTCTTGAACCCGACCATTTTGCTCAGCTGGACATTCTCTTCCTGCGCCAATTGCAACTGCGCCTGCAGCGCACTGTAACTGAGGAGCTGCTTCTTCAATGCCGCGTTCTCCTGGTACAGCGTGCGCAGATCATGCAGCCCCGACATCACGCCGCTCAGCCAGGCCGCCGGGCGATACAACCACCCCGACACCGTGTTTTGTACATCCATCACGACGCGCAGGGGCCACGCCGTTCGGGCCCCGCGAGCGCGCGCCGTCACCCCCGCCGCCGCAATCACCACAATCACGGCCACCAGCAGGACGAACAATCTGCGGCTCGTTATCCATCGGGACACCCGCATCCCACTTTCCGTCCGCCGACGCGGCGGTCATCGTTACGCGCGACGCCGCTTGGACGCCGCATGCCTGCGCCGGTAGAGATCATAATTGTCGAGCGCCTTGCCCGTACCCACGGCCACGCAGTCGAGAGGGTTCTCCGCAACCACAACCGGCATGCCGGTCTCTTCCGACAGCAGCTTATCGAGATTGCGCAGCAATGCGCCACCGCCCGTCAAAACAATACCGCGGTCCATGATGTCTGCCGCAAGTTCCGGCGGCGACTTCTCCAGCGTCACCTTGACGGCGTCGACAATCTGCCCCACCGTATCCGCAATCGCCTCGCTGATCTCGCGCGACGAAATGGTCAGCGTCTTGGGTAGACCGGTGACCAAATCGCGGCCGCGGATATCCATCGTCTCGTCCTTGTCCGTGGGCAAGGCTGTGCCGATGGTAATCTTGAGGTCCTCGGCTGTCCGCTCGCCAATCATCAGATTGTACGCTTTTTTGACGTACTGGATGATGGCCTCATCCAGTTCGTCGCCAGCCACCCGGATGGAACGGGACGTGACAATGCCGCCCAATGAGATGATGGCCACCTCGGTCGTACCGCCGCCGATATCCACAACCATGCTCCCTGTGGGCTCGCCGACCGGGAGTCCAGCGCCGATGGCGGCCGCCATGGGCTCCTCAATCGTCTGCGCATCCTTGGCACCCGCCTCGATGGCCGCATCCTCGACCGCCCGCTTCTCGACAGCGGTGATGCCAGAGGGCACGCTGATCATGACACGCGGTTTACCGCTCCAAGCCGACTTGTTTTTCATCGCCTGGCGGATGAAATAGCGAAGCATGGTCGCCGTCGTCTGAAAGTCGGCTATCACGCCATCCTTCATGGGCCTCACCGCGACGATATTGCCAGGGGTTCGCCCGATCATCTGCTTCGCCTGTTCTCCCACCGCCTCGATGGTGCCGGTGTCCGTGCGGATGGCCACCACCGATGGTTCGCGCAGGACGATGCCCCTGCCCTTCACATACACCAGCGTGTTGGCCGTACCGAGATCCACACCCATGTCCCTGCTCGCAAACATTCGTGTTCTCCCCTCTAGCCGTACTCCTGCCGTCAACCGCAGTAGCCCATGGCCTTCAGGCTGACGAAACGTCCGTCACCGACGACGATGTGGTCCAGGACGTCGATGCCCAGAATCCTGCCCGCCTCACACAACCTCCGGGTGACCATGAGGTCTTCCGGGCTCGGCGTGGGATCGCCGCTCGGGTGATTGTGCACGCACAGGATGGCCGAAGCGCTGCGGCGCACCGCCAGTTTGAAGATCTCGCGCGGGTGCACGATGGACGAATCGAGGCTGCCCACCGACACGACTTCCTCGCCGATGACACAGTGCTTCGTATCCAAATGCAGGGTTAGAAAGTGTTCTTTTTTAAGGTACCTCAACCTGTCCATGACATACTCCGCCGCGTCCTCGGCAGAACGAATCGGCCATCGTTCACCCGCCGGCTTGCGAACAATCCGCCGTCCAAGCTCCACGGCCGCCGCCAATTGCAACGCCTTCGCCGTACCAATCCCCGCAATCGAGGTGAGTTCCTCGACGGGCGCATCCAACAGCCCGGG
This sequence comes from Alicyclobacillus sp., assembly GCA_023511725.1. Taxonomy (GTDB): domain Bacteria; phylum Bacillota; class Bacilli; order Alicyclobacillales; family Alicyclobacillaceae; genus JAIMAY01. The sequence continues at coordinate 1,712 of JAIMAY010000012.1, read as the reverse complement.
GAGCCCGCCGACAGAACTGAGCACACGTTCGGCCAATGCATAAACCGGCACATGCCGTGTGCCGGTCTGCATGACAACGGCCAACAGTTCATCATCCCGGAGTGCCTGGGGGCCCAGTCGTCGCAGCCTCTCGCGCGGTCCCTCTATGGGACGGCTTCCATTCTCCGCATGCATCCCAAGCCACCGCCCTTCGAGTCATCGCCGGTCATTTAGCACGATACCGCCATGATGGCGTCCCTGCAATGACGTGAAGGAGAGGTGGCCGTACGATTGTACCGTTGTGCCTTACTTGAGTCGCCGCGCTGCAATGAACCCCACCACCGCGCCTATCAGCGTCAGCCAATTGACCCGCAGCGTGATGGACAGGGAGTACCGCAGCACAGCCAGATCTCCTGCGGGATTCCACTGGACGACCGTGCTGTGAGACAGCATGGGGACCTGTTGTGCAAGCAGTTGTCCCGCCAAGGTTCCGATCACGGCCCCGCCCAGCACGAATCCAGCCGTCCTCCATCCTGATGCCCGCATCACGATCCTCCTCTGCGCGCACGGCACAACTTCTCTACCATTCGACAAGGGGAGACAAAATCCTTCCCCCAACTTTCACCTGTCACGCTCCGTTCGCAGCCAACTGAAGCCATGCCTGATACGCCTTCGCCAGGTCAGTCCGCGCCGCACTCGTACGTCCCTGCTGCCAGTCCCCGTACACCTTCTCCACCGCGTTGGCGAAAGCGTTGAGCTTGTCCGCATATCCGGTGGACGCGAGGACCGTATCGGCGGGACGCGCCTTCGCCGCGTTGGCATGCGCCTGCTCCGCGTCTTGAGCGGAGGTCCCCTGCATCACGACCGCTGTCAGCACACGCAGCGCGGCCGCTTCTTGATACAGCCAACCGGACACCGCATCCGCATGGCTGGCAGTTCCAGTCTGGATAGGCACGCGCGTGACAGGGAGATTCACAGGGACCACCGTGGCTCCGCCACTGGCATGCGATTTCAGGGGTGAGGACGTGATGGCCACCTGCTGCACGGCCAAGACCTGGCCCGACGGGAGCGTCCAGATGGACAGGTCGTTCCGTCGACGGATGGACGATGGCACCGATGCCACCGACGGGAAACGCTGAACCGTCAGTGCTTGGACGGAAAAGCCGGGCACCTCGAGCTCTCCCTGGGGAGCAGTGGCCACCGACGGTGTCACGGCTTGGTTCAAATTATCGCCGTCTCGCCACGGTTCCAGTTGATGGAACCACAACAGACTCAGGATCCCCAAGGCCAATCCGAGGATGAGACCCGTCTGAAAACTGTCACGCAGCCGTCGCACTTGGCCGCGCGGCCGAAAGCCCGTGGTCGTGCGTACGGCCGCGGGATGAATGAGTGGCCTCAGAACCTCGCATGCGGCGGCGATTCTCGCGTCGCACCGCCGCAACAGTGGCAGCAGCCAGCGGGACCATCTGGGAATCGACGGGGACCGGCGTGGCGCCTCCGAAGGCTGTTCTTTCACCTGGTGCAGGGAAGGCGCCGGGTGCCAAGCATTCACAGATGGTTTGGACCCAGCGACGGAATGAAGTGTCCCGTCCATCGGTGCTTCCTCGCCGGCGACCCACTCTCTATCCCCCACGCGCACCCGCACGCGATAAGCGGGCGCCTCGCCAGCGGTTCTGCGAATTGTGGATGGCTTCGGTGCGCTCATCGTCTCACCCCCGGTCATCCGCTTGTCC
>JAIMAY010000048.1 GCA_023511725.1 Alicyclobacillus sp. | reverse complement strand
GGATCGGCGCTCAGCAGCGCAGCGATCTGCCTTGCGGTGTTGGTTTTGTATAGCTCCCGAATGCGCCGACGGAGGTAGTTTGCATCTTGACGCTTGTGAGGCATGGGATGCTTCCTTCCTTTCTGTGGATTGGTGCACGCCGATGTCGACAGAAAAGTGCCGTTCGTCTCGTGCCTCAGCATCGGGTTGATGATCGCCGTGCTATTTGTGAGCCTGACCTTCGGTGGTTTGGCTTGGCTCGTGCAGCAGCGGGTGCCTGAGTACGGAGCGGCGCAAGTGCCCGGCATCGGTGTGGACGTATATCTTTGTCGCCGTGATGTCGGCGTGACCCAGCAGTTCCTGCACAGACACCACGTCGACACCCTGCTGAATCAGCAGGGTGGCGAATGAATGCCGGAGCTTGTGAATGGTGTATCCCTTGCCACCCAACCCGGCCTTGCGAATGTAAAACTCGAACATGCGCCGCAAAGGCCAAGGGCTGATCCGACCCCCGCCAGCGCTCCGAAACACGGGCGAGCGGTCGGTGACCGGGTGCATGGACTTGAGCACCTCCAGATCTCTGAGAAGCGACGGCGGCAAAGGAATGATACGGTCTTTGTCACCCTTGCCGCTGCGCACCTTGAGGGTACCCTCGTGAAAGTTGATGTCTTGCCACTCGAGATTGATGAGTTCCTGCCGCCGGATGCCGGTGAAGGCAAACGTCTCCAAGATGAGCTTGTCCCGAAACCAATTACGGGTCCGGGGCGGCGAGAGCGGTGCTGCCAAGAGCCGTTGCAACTCGTCCTCTGGAATGTATATGGGCAGCGTGTGTTTTTTCTTGGGCGGGACGATGGGCAGGATGGGGTTTTTGTCGATGTACTCCTGGGTATGAGCGAACTTGAAAAAGCTCCGCAAGGTATTGATCTTGCGCCGCACACTGTTCGGTGAAAGGTTGCGCTGTTCAGCTAGGTACGTTACAAACTCTCGCAAGAGCGGCGTGGTTATCGTCTCCAGTTCCGGCTGGATACGTTGGTCATGGAGGAACTCCAACAGGTCTTCGAAATCCTTCCGATAAGCTACGACAGTTGCCTTGGAACAGTCTTTTTCAACCCGCAAGTATGACACAAATTTGCGGAAGGCATCTTCTAGGAGCATAGAACTTCACCTCCGTGTGGAGCTTGTAGAGCATTGGCGGGTGCGCTCTGTAAGTTGGTTTGCGCAGATTGTACCGAGCGTCGGGAACTTTAGGTGGGATGAGGAATTGAGCGACGTGGCATCTACGGCGTCGGAGGCACTTCTGGGTAGAACTCGGCTTACAGACTTGCTTCTCCAAGCTCGTAACCCGCAAGGGAGATCCCCTTGCGGGTTTTTACATATATCCGCATCGGGTCTTCACCAGGGATACGGGGGCCGGCGAACCGGGTACGGGCGGGGCAGCGGCGGGCTCATCCATCCCCGACGCTTCATGCCGCGATGCGTGATGCGGAGAAGCTCTCTCACCTTGTCGTCCTGCGCGACGCTGAACGCCAGCGATCCAAGTTTGATGAGTGTGTCCAACCTCACTTGTGATCACCCTTTCCACATCAGAGCGGCAGAGCCTTCGCTTTACCGTATGGAGTGGTGGGACGAGTTACACCCGGACAACCGCGGAATCTCATGCCGACGTCGTGCACATGCTAACACCGAACGAACCCCCACGTGCGAGTCCAGGAGGGAGATCAAATGCCGCTGATTCCCTATGATCCGCTTCGATGGTTGGAACGTGATGCCATCTCGTCCGTTTGGCCGCGTTGGGCCAATGACCCCTGGTTCGGCCCGGGGTTCCACGACATACCGCGTGTCGATGTACGGGAAACGCCGACCGAGGTGATCGTCACCGCGGAACTCCCGGGGTTGGAACGTAAGGAGGATGTTCATATCTCGGTGCATGAGGGTCATCTCCACTTATCCGGACGCATCGAGCGGCGAACCGAGGCGCACGATGACCATGTGCACCGAGTCGAGCGTTTCGCCGGAAGTTTTTCCCGTACAGTGCCCTTACCGGCCCCCGTGGATGAGAACCAAGCACGGGCAAGCTATCGGAACGGCGTATTGGAAGTCCGCTTGCCCAAAAAGACTCATACACAGGGTCGAGCCATCGACGTGGAGTTCCATTGATGCCTGGCCCGGACCCCGTCGCATGGAGGCGGCGGGGTTTTTGCGTCATCCGCGGTGTGTGGGCCTTCCCCTTATGAACCGCGCACGCGCGGGTCATAATGAACTCTATGAGGACAAACGATGGCCGTCGGAGATGAATCGGAGGGAACACGATGTTCCACTTTCACGCTCTTACCATCGTCGCCTTGTGCCTGTTGGCGTTTGTGCTACTGCGAGGTGATTCGTCTATCCGCGATTGGCCCAGGTCTGCAAGGTGGCGCGTCGCGGGTGGCGGCTTGGTCATCCTGGCGCTGCTCTGCCTGGCCGAGCCCGCCATGTGGGGGTGGCAGGCGCTGGGGGTCGGGATGGGCCTGGCCGCCGGTTGGTGGGCCCAGCATCAGGCGTGGTGGTTTCGGATTCGACATGCTTGGTGGATCCTGTGTACAGTGGTGGTGGCGGCGCGGATGGGATGGGACCTGGGGTGGTCAGGCAACCTCAGGCCATGGTTGGATCCCTGGATGGCCGTGCTGCTCTATCCCATCTTGGTGTATCTTGCGTTTCAATCGGTGTATGAGGCTCGGGTTCGGGCCGAAGCGGAGATGTCCGCGGAGTTGGAGGCTGTGCAGAGCGAGATGACGGACCTGAAGGGAGCCAAATGAGGTGCGGTTTTACCTGGCAGGACTGCGTGTCAAGGAACGGCTGTGCGTGGTCATTGGGGGTGGACGCGTTGCCGCTCGCAAGGTACGAGGGTTGCTGGAACGAGGGGCGCGCGTGCGCGTGGTCAGCCCGGCGCTGAGTGAGCCGTTGGCGGCGGAGGTAGCGGAAGGACGCGTAGAACACATTGCCCGCCGCTATCTGTCCGGGGATGTCCGAGAGGCGTGGCTGGCGGTGGCCGCGACCGACGACGCTGCGTTGAATGCCCGGATTGCTGAGGAAGCGGAAGCACAGAGGGTGTGGACCAACGTCGTGTCGGACGGACAGCAAGGGAGCTTCATTGTACCTGCCGTGGTGCGCTGGGGTCGGGTGGAAGTGGCGGTCACAACGTCCGGATCGGAGCCTGCCTTCGCCAAAGCGTTGCGTGACGCCTTGGCACGCGATGTCGCTGCGGGGCAGGGTGAGTTTGCGCAATTGCTGCGACAACACTTGGCAGACGAAAGATAGGTGGCCGGTCAGATGGAGACTGACCGGCCATTCAAAGGAGCTCACTGGGACGACGCGTTGCCAAAAACCGGTACGACGGCCCCGTGATACTTATCTTCAATGAACTGCTTGACTTGGGCTGACGTAATGGCCTTGTCCAGTTGTTCGATGGCCCAGTCATGCTCATGGCCCTTCCGCACGACGACCACGTTCGCATACGTCTTGGCGGCCAACGAATCGGCCTTCTCCATGGTGAGTGCGTCAGACGGCTTGAACCCTGCCTGGATGGCGTAGTTGCCGTTGATCACCGCATAGTCCTCGTCCTGGATCACGCGCGGAATGGCGGCGGCGTCAATTTCGTCGATATGCACGTGATGCGGATTGCTGACGATGTCCTGCGGTGTTTCCGACAGGCTGTTGGGATCCTTGAGCCGGATGATGCCCGCGCTTTGCAGCAGCAGCAGTGCCCTGGCCTCATTGGTGGTATCGTTGGGCACCGCGATGTGGGCACCGTCCGGGATCTGACTCAGCGACTTACTACGTCCGGGATACAGCCCCAATGGCTCAAAGTGCACGGCCACCGTGGGAACGAGGTCCGTGTGGTTCTTGCTGTTGAAGTCGTTCAGATAGGGCACGTGCTGGAAGAAGTTCGCGTCCAGCTGGCCGCTGGCCAGAGCTCGGTTGGGTTGCACGTAGTCGTTGAACTCGACCACCTCAAGATCAATGCCCTCTTTGGCCAGCACGGGCTTGATGTCATTGAGGATTTCGGCGTGTGGCACCGGGGTCGCGCCAACGCGGAGAACGATGGGCTTTTGTGCCGATCCGGTCTGGCCGGTCGCGTTACCTTGATTCGCCGCCGTACCGCAGCCGGCGGATGCGGCCAGGGCGGCAGCCGCGATGACAATCCATCCGATGCGTCGGGTGTTCATGGTGATGCTCTCCTCTCCCTCCCGGTACAGCGCGGCGTTCACGAAGAAAGCCTCTTTCCACGAGGAAAGAGGCTTCGCTTGCGCGGCCTCTTATCTCTCGGACGCAGGTCCGCAGGAGTTAGCACCGTGCACCTCGGGGTGCCGGTTGCCGGGCATCATCGGGCCAGTCCCTCCGCCTACTCTCGATAAGAGTCCCGAACCGGGTATGATTCTCTTGTTTGTGGAACTGCACGTGATGATGGCTGCACACCACGATGAGTGCTTCGCACAACGGTTAGTAATGTTAGTTGAGCAATACGGCTTTTGTCAAGTGCTTGCGATGTGCTCTCCGGTGCATTAGAATGCCGGAATTGTGGATTGTCCGGATGGGGCCAGCGGAAGGGAGGCGAGGTGTCACGATTCGTTTGGAACACATCAGCAAGCGCTATCGACTGGGACAGCGGGAGACCGTTGCTCTCGACGATGTGTCGATCACGGTCGAGCGCGGAGAGATCCTGGGATTGATCGGCCACTCGGGGGCAGGGAAGAGTACGCTTCTTCGCTGCATCAATCTGCTGGAGCGACCGTCATCCGGGACCGTTACGGTGGACGGCGTGCGTCTCGACACGCTGCCGGAGCGCGAGCTGCAGCGTCAGCGACGCAGGATGGGCATGATCTTTCAGCACTTTCACCTGCTGTCATCTGCGACGGTGGCGGAGAATGTCGCATTTCCACTGAGACTGGCGGGCGTCTCCCGGACGGATCGGGAACGACGGGTGCGCGAGGTACTGCACTGGGTCGGATTGGCAGGGTTCGAAGACAAGTATCCGTCGCAGCTCTCCGGTGGTCAGAAGCAGCGTGTGGCCATTGCCAGGGCACTGGCCCCGGGCCCCGATGTCCTGTTGTGTGACGAAGCCACGTCAGCGCTGGATCCACAGACGACGCAAACCATCCTCGACCTGTTGCTCGCCGCCCAGCGGGAACTCGGGGTGACGCTCGTCGTGGTCACCCATGATATGAGCGTGGTTCAGCGCATCTGCGACCGTGTCGTGGTGATGCATCGGGGGCGTGTGGTCGAAACGGGAACGGCTGCCGACGTGCTGCTGGATCCCCGGCATGAGTTGACGCGCGAGTTGGTGCGCGAGGCGGGTTGGCAAATGACGGGCAGACACGCGCCTTTGATGGGGCGCCGGACCGTTCTCACCTTTGTCGGGGACAACGTGTATGAACCTGTGCTGATGCGCGTGGCGCAAGCGGCCGGTGTCACGTTCAGCATCGTGGAGGGCCGGATAGACCGGCTCAAGGTGCAACCCTTCGGCCGCATCGTGGTGGATTGGCAAGGAACGGATGAGCAGTGGAAACGGGCGGCGGCGTTGCTCGAGGCGTTGGGGGTTTCGGTGAGCGAGGCCGTGACGACCGGATCGAGGGGGTGAGCGTGTGACGGACATCGTCTGGCCGGAGATATGGCAGGCGACGTGGGAGACGCTGTACATGGTCGGGATTGCCACAGCGCTGACGGTGATCTTGGGACTGCCTTTGGGCGTCCTGTTGGTGCTGTGGTCCACACCGCGCTTGCGACCGCAAGCGGTGCTGTACCAGGTGCTCAGCGTCGTGGTCAACATCGTGCGTTCCGTGCCGTTCGTGATCCTGATGATTGCCGTCATCCCTGTTACGGAATGGATTGTGGGTACCTCCATCGGTGTCAACGCTGCGATTGTGCCGCTGGTCATCGGGGCGGCGCCGTTTTTCGCACGTCTGGCGGAGTCAGCCATGCGTGAGGTGGACCCGGGCGTGATGGAGGCAGCACGAGCCATGGGCGCGTCAACCTGGGTGATCATCTGGCGGGTCCTGTTGCCCGAAGCGCGCCCCGGTCTGATTGCGGCGGTGACCATCACGGCGGTGACGCTGGTGGGATACTCCGCGATGTCGGGCGTGATCGGCGGCGGAGGTCTGGGGGATCTGGCCGTGCGATACGGTTACGAACGTTTTCAAACCGACGTCATGCTGGTGACCACGGCGCTGATGGTGGTCTTGGTCCAGATCATGCAGATGATTGGGGACAGGCTTGTGCAGCACTATGCACGCCGGTGACGTGAGGAGGTACAGCGGTGGGGGAGGCCAGGCAAAGAATTGACCGCGTGTTGTCGCATCTGGGGTTCGGTACGCGCAAAGAGGTCAAGGCGCTGGTGCGAGCGGGACGCGTGCGTGTGAATCAGGCCGTGGTCCGCGACGCCAGCGCGCACATTGATCCCGTTCGCGATCAACTCGAGGTGGACGGGGTGTCGGTGCATTACCGGCGACACATTTACCTCATGATGAACAAGCCCTCCGGCGTCCTGACCGCGACCCGCGATGAGCGTCAGCCAGTGGTCACGGACCTGTTGGAGCCTGAACACCGCGCGTTCGAACCGTTTCCGGTCGGACGCCTCGACAAGGACACCGAAGGTTTGCTCCTGCTCACCAATGACGGCGCGCTCGCCCACCGTTTACTGCTTCCTCGGTTTCACGTGCCGAAGGTGTACTACGTCCGCGTCAGCGGCTATGTGCGGACAGACCTGGAGGACGCCTTTCAGACAGGTGTTCGGCTGGATGATGGCTACGTCACGATGCCTGCGCAGCTGCGCATCCTGCAGGCGGATCATGCGACCTCCGAAGTGGAGGTGACCCTCACAGAGGGAAAGTATCATCAGGTCAAACGCATGTTCGCCGCATTCGGGCACACGGTCCTGTATCTCAAGCGCATCCGGATGGGACCGCTTGATCTTGACCCTGTGCTGGAGCCAGGAGCATATCGCGAGCTAACCGAGGCCGAGCTCGCGATGCTGCGCCAATCTCTGGATGAACCATCACGTGAGCCCGTTGACGGCTGAAGCTGGGGGACTGTCCAATGGCTCGGCGCCAACCAGGAGCGCGTCGGCTTCATCCAGTCCCGCCTTCTTGTTGACGTACAGCATCCCGTTGCGATACACGCGTAGGGATATGCCGTCCTTGGTCAGGCAAACGCCCTGGAGGCGCGTCACCCTGTCGCGTTCGAACACCCGCAGACTGAACCCCACCTGTTGAAGTAAAAAATCCCGTTGCACCGAGGTGCGTAAAGCTTCAGCGCTCTGCAGCACGACGCGGATCATTCGCTGCGCGTGCGCATCGAGGCGGTCATCGAAGATGGCATCCCGCAACCGCCACCCTGCCTTCACGCCTGCGCACAACACGTGATAGAGACCGCGGTAGCTGAAGCGATGAGTATGACAATAGCGCATATCGAGACACGACAGCATTTCGTTGTATTCGTCGGCGTCACCTCGGATAAAGACCCCAAACAGGTTCGACTGTCCAAATCGATGCCATCGAATCCGACGATTGGGCACCTTGAGCGGGAGTCTCTCCGGCAATCGCTGATTGCGATAGTCCTGCGGATAAAAAACTTGAAACAGTTTGAGCTGCATCGCGTATCGACACCCCTAGCCCACCCTGAGGTCTGCTTGCACAAGCCTTCTCTTATGTTAGCACACCGTGGCAGAATGATGTGCGGCATCTCTATGTTTCCTATGCCTCGATGTGGTAGCCATACGAGGAAGTGAATGCTATAGTAGAGACGAACCCTGTCGATCTCAGTATCTCGCTGTCGAGATATCGCAGCCATCGCAGCCTGTATCTATTCGATATATTTCGATAGTTACCGGATGGTTGTGCAAGATCTGGGTCTTCAGGACAGGAGAAGGAGGATGGCTCGTTGAAAGCAGGGTGGAGAATCGTCGTGTCGGTGAGCATTGCGCTCGGTTCCACCATGCCTGCGGTGGGAGGATTTGGATCAGCAGTGGTTCAGGCGGCTCAGCCCACGCTGCGAATCGGTGCCCATGGCACGGCGGTCAAGCAACTGCAGGCTGTCCTGATTCGCCTCGGGTATCTGCATGGTGCCGCGGATGGAGCGTTCGGGCCGCAGACGAGGTCGGCAGTGCTGGCCTTTCAAAAGGCGCATCATCTCTCTGCCGACGGCATCGTCGGTCCCAAAACGTGGGCGGCATTGGATGCCGCGTTAAGTGGCGCCGCAAGCGCATCCACGTCCAGGAGCGGCGGAACCACCGTGGGCACGTCCAGCTCCGCCACCGCGCCCACATACAAATATCCTGGTTCCGCGCTGCACGTCGGTAGCCGGGGGACGGCGGTCCAGCTGGTGCAGCAACGTTTGAAGTCACTGGGTTATCCCGTGGGCACGGTGGACGGCGTCTATGGGTCGAAGACGGCGGCTGCCGTCAAGAGCTTTCAGCGAGGGCATCATCTCACAGCGGATGGCATTGTCGGAGCGGCCACGTGGGGCGCGTTGTTCGGCACGCAGCAGACTTCCTCGGCCACCCGGTCCTCCTCCTCGTCATCCACCGGAGCAGCGAAAACGTCCACCACCACGACTGCCGTGAAGAAGGACCCGCCCGGCGTGCCAGCGTTTCCGGGCACAGCTCTCAAACAAGGCAGTCGCGGGACGGCGGTCACTCAAGTTCAAAGTCGATTGAATGCGCTTGGATTCGCCGTCGGGACGGTCGATGGTGTGTTTGGTTCCAAGACCGCGACTGCGGTACGGAACTTTCAACGCGCCCATCACCTCACCGTCGACGGCGTGGTGGGCCCCGCAACCTGGAAGGCGCTCTTCGGCGGCAGCACGACCAGCGGGGGGACGAGTCCGTCGACATCCCGGTCGGGAGGCCCGGCCGCTCCTGTAGCGAATGGCACGCTGACTCTACAGGTTCGGGGACACGATGTGGTCCGTGCGGAAATTTATCAAATTTCTGGAAAGACTTTCATTGCCATTCCAAGCCTCGCCACGGCTTTGAAACAGGCTGGTTTCACTGTTTCGTTGACTAGCACCTCCTTGCATGTTACGGCGTCGAGTAAACTCGCGCCGCCTGCGGGTACAGGTAGCGGAGATTTCTCTGTCACACTGCAGAGTGCCAAGGAGGCCATCACGATACGCCTGGCTACGATGGCTGTAATCGATCCCTTGTCGAAGGCTCCCATCATCATGGCGAATGTGGACGACGTGATGGGTGTGCTCAAAGCCTTGGGAGTCGCGCAGCATCGAAGCACTTCGTCCTGGGACTGGTACCCACAGGGTTATGCGGTTGTGGACGCGCGGGGTAATTTGGTTGGGCTGTACAGCCGCGAACAGGATGCCGAACAGGCATTGACTGGGCTCGGTGGTCATGTCTATGACGGCTACGGAAATTTGATTACTTATACGGCATATTCGGCCAAAGGCGCTGTTATTGGTCAATATCCAACACTTGCTGCCGCCAAGGCCGATCTCAATGGATATAGTCAGGCTGTCGTGAAGGACTATCAGGGAAATGTGGTCTATAAGACACCTGCCATCGCAAATCTCGACTTTCTCAATGTGGATCTGAGGCACCAGGAACCAAACACCATTACGGCAGGTGTCATTGATGCATACTTACTTTCGAACGGGTCTCCACTGTATGGCTTGGGTGATTGGACCATATGGGCCGCTCACACCTACGGTGTGGATGCCAACTATCTCATCTCACACGCCATCCATGAGACGGCATATGGAAATAGTAACATTTATAAACAGAAAAATAATCTCTTTGGCTATGGCGCTTATGATTCTGATCCAACCAATGATGCCGGATTCTTCCCGAATCACCAATATATGTTGGCGTTCGAGGCGTGGTTTGTTCGCAACCAGTATTTGGACCCCGACGGTTCGCTGTATGTTACGCCGACGTTGACAGGGATGAACCAGCACTACGCGACAGACCCAAACTGGAGTAGCGCCATTGCAAAGTACATGTCACAAATCGCGGACAGTGCCGGTGATAGTGTCGTCAGCTATCAGCAGTATACCGTTGAGAACCAAGAAGCAGCACCTGCGGTTACAGATGAACCTGTTTTACCAATGAAGGGCGCCTCGGGTTCCATCGCGTCGGATGACGTCTACAACAATGCTGTGCCATACTTCGCAGACATGAAAACCGGAGAGCACGAGAGACTGGATGAAGTCCTGAGGTACGGCGCGAAAGGATCTAAGGTGCGCGAGTTGCAAACACAGCTTAATAAACTTCGTTTTAACGTAGGCACAGTCGATGGTGTGTTCGGGCCGAAAACTCAGGCTGCTGTCAAAATGTTTCAGGGCGCCCATAACTTGCCGGTAACGGGCGTGTGCGATGCGCAGACATGGAATGCTGTCTTCGGCTACCGGTTGAACACCATGCCGGCCAATACGAAGGTTCAGGTTTTGGAATGGCAGGAAGGGTTCACGAACGGCAACATCGTTACGCCATGGCTGGAGGTAACGGACGGCACTCACACAGGGTGGGTCCCATACTTTGATGTAAAACTTACCAATGTGTATCGTGTTGATGTTCGCAGCAATGACAACATCAAAGCCTACGTCGTGCCGGTGAAGGACGCGAGTGGTCGCGTTATCGGTGAACTTCATAGCGGTGACATCGTGATTGCGGCCTCTTCGGATCCTTCGGGCGGCAGTTACCGAGTCAGTTATTTCGATTTGGAGAGGAATCAGTCGGTTACAGGCTTGGTTGACGCTGCAACCTATCAGTTGGTAAACATATACAGTACCTTACCGTAGGAGCAATCTGCGAAGTGCCGGAGGAGGTCACGTGTGGAGTTAGCCACGCATGCAAAGGAGACAGGGTACACTCCCTTGCTGCACTGTATCTTTCGCCACGTCGCCGGACTTTCGTTGGGAGGAAGTGCGGGGTGTATGACCCCGCACTTCGGACCTCGTGGATCACGTAACCGGTACACCTCTCACACTCCGTGCCGCAGCAGTGCCGACACCGCCATCCCGACGAACATGAGGGCACCAAACCGGAACAATAGGACCGCCGTACCCTTGACCGCCGGATGGAGTTGCACCGGCTCGGCGTAGCGATAGAAACGGATGGCCGTCATGTAGGCCGTGGGCACGGTGAGGAGCACGAGAAGCGCCCACGGCGTCAACAGGCGGCTGACCACCAGGGCGATGGTGAGCACGTATGTGACGACCATCACGCCCGCATAGAGCGAACGAACACGCTGCCGGCCGAGCAGAATGGGAACTGTTCGGCGTCCGCCCGCGCGGTCCTTGTCCATGTCGCGGATGTTGTTGCCGAGCAGGATGGCACCAATCAGCAGCCCGACGGGGATGGAGGCCGCCACAGCGCTGCCCGACAGGTGTCCGGTCTGCGTGAAGTAGGCGAGTAGCACAATAGCGGGGCCCATCGAAATCGCCGCTGCGATCTCGCCAAACGGCGTGTAGGCCAGCGGTAGCGGCCCGCCGCTGTACAGATAGGCCACGCCCATGCAGAGGACGCCGACCAGCGCAACCCACCAACTGCTGTGCCAGCAGATGTACAGCCCAAGCAGCACCGCGACACCCATGAAGACCCAAGCCAGGCGCAGGACGGTGGCCGGGTGGATACCGTCGCGAACAATCGTACCCGCGATGCCCACCATCTCGGCGTCATCCAGGCCGCGGCGATAATCGAAGTACTCATTGAACATATTGGTGGCCGCCTGGATCAGGATGCATGCCACCAAGAAGGTGATGAATACGTCCCAGCGGAGACGGCCTTCCGTCAGCGCCAACCCCGTCCCAACCAGCGCGGGGGTGATGGACGCCGTCAATGTGAACGGTCGCAGCAGTCTCCACCATATCTTCCACTGCTTCATTCCATCATCTCTCCTGCAAATAAGTTCCCGTCTTCATGATAGCAGAATCGCGTGGCCCTGCTGAGGGAGAACCGGTGTTAGAGGCGCCAGTTCATGTGTAGAGGGGATGGCTTTGGGTCCCGTGGAGCGGATTTGCTATACTGTGCTTGGACAAGCGCGGGAGGGCCGTTCTGCGTAAAGGATCGGTTGCCACGTCGTGCGGAGGAGGCGCAGTCGATGAGCCTGCAATGGGAGAAGGTCAAAGACTACGAGGATATCATCTATGAGCGCGCGGAGGGTATCGCCAAGATCACCATCAACCGCCCTGAGGTCCGTAATGCATTTCGTCCCGAGACCATCATGGAGATGATCGATGCCTTCAACCACATCCGTGATGATGAGAGCACGGGTGTGGTGCTGTTGCGTGGAGCTGGCGATAAGGCTTTTTGCTCCGGCGGAGACCAGCGGGTTCGCGGCATCGGCGGTTACGTCGGCAAGGACCAGATTCCGCGCCTGAACGTCTTGGATCTGCAGCGCCAGATCCGCGCGTTGCCGAAGCCCGTCATTGCCCTGGTGGCGGGGTACGCCATTGGCGGTGGCCATGTTCTCCATGTGGTGTGCGATCTCACCATCGCTGCGGACAATGCCATCTTCGGCCAGACCGGACCGAAGGTGGGCAGCTTTGACGCGGGATACGGCGCGACGCTGCTCGGACGCATCATCGGGCATAAGAAGGCGAAGGAGATCTGGTTCCTCTGCCGACAGTACAACGCTCAGGAAGCATTGGAGATGGGGCTTGTGAATGCCGTGGTCCCACTGGAACAGCTGGAGGAAGAGGGGATTCGGTGGGCCAAGGAAATCCTGGAGAAGAGTCCGATTGCCATTCGCTTCCTAAAGATGGCTTTCAACGCCGATACGGACGGCCTGGCGGGACTGCAGATGCTCGCGGGCGACGCGACCATGCTGTATTACATGACGGAAGAGGCGCAGGAGGGTAAAAACGCATTCCTCGAAAAGCGGAAGCCGGACTTCTCGAAGTTCCGTCG
>JAIMAY010000011.1 GCA_023511725.1 Alicyclobacillus sp. | reverse complement strand
GAATCAATTTCCAGCCATTGTTCAAAGGAAAACAGGGGTTTTTGCAGAAGATACAAGCGGACTTCCTCCCTTGGGGGTTTTGGTTTGGGGTTGCTTCAAAACTACTTCAAGCCAGGGGTGAAGTCCTTTCTTCATGCCTGAAAACCCTTGTACCGTATGGGCTCAGAAATCTGCAAAACCCTCGACTCATAAGTTCTCACTCCTCTTCGAATTAAAGTGCGTATACACCAGGTCCAATGAGCGCGACGCCGATAGCAACTGCAATTAGAACCAAGTTGTACTCGAAGCCATTTTGCGTAATCCAGTACCCATTCTTCCCATGTACCGTGAAAATTGCGACCAACATGGTAATCACGATCAGTGCTGCTGCGACTGGAAGCCACAATCCTGCGGCGAAGAGCAAACCGCCGATAAACTCAGCCAATCCAGCAACCAGCGCCATCAAGATGCCTGGTTTAACGCCAATGGACTCCAGCCATCCACCCGTACCTTTAAGTCCATGTCCACCAAACCAGCCGAACAATTTCTGCGTGCCATGTCCGGCAAACGTCAATCCAACGATTAAGCGAATGACCAACAAACCGTAACCCACAACGTCTCACCTTCCAATAATTTATTTACTTCTTTTTTGTGAGTTATTCCTCACGTAGATTATGATACAGTAGTCACTTATCTTTTGTCACTTGATAAAATAAGGAAAGGACGTGTTGAAGCAACCTCCTCCCTCAAACTTGTCTTGCGCGCCCCTTAACTTACGTAGAAGTCAACTTCTACGACACATATGAGACTGGTTCGGGTGGTATTTCATGAGGAAGGAATGTACGAATGGGGATAGTGTATCAAAAAGGTTTCACGGTCTGCTGGAGACTATCCATCACGGGCCTCTGCCAGCACTTTTAGACATTCACGAAGGAAATCGACATCACCTTCTTGGACACAGACCTTGCGACACCATTTCAAAAGTGCGATCCTGTCCATTGAAGCCACCAGTGCCTCCTCTACGAAGTTGTTGGTGTCACTTACGTAGATGGCACTCGGTGGCTTTCTCGTCAATTCAGGCAGTGAATTTTACACCACCACCTGAGACTTTAGCGCCGGCACAGTCTTTGCGCAACCAAGCCAGGAGGCAGCGAGGGAACAGCTACGACTCGTTATCAACCAATTACAGATCTGGTTTTCCGATGGCGATGGTGATTCTGCAAGAAGTCGAGGATGATGTACTGGCCTACATGGCCTCTCCGCGAGAGCATTGGCGACAGATTTGTTCGACGAACCCGTTGGAACGACTCAATCGGGTATTTGTCTTCTATAGGTATTACGCCATATTAAGACGCATCTACTGTGTCTAGCACAGTTCTTCGGCGACCAAATTACGTGCGCAGTCGGTTTTCTGCGCATCAATTTGCGCATCAAAACCTGAAATACGTTGTGTATCACGGTTGTACAGCGTAACACTCAAACATAAAAAATCCGCGTCCCATCAAGGTTTTTGGGGACGCGGTAACACTCGAAAACACGCCGAAAACGCAACTGTAAGGTCTGCAAAACCTCCAGTGTTCTCGTACTGACAAAGCTGTCAATTTCTAATGTTGATCGACTCGGCCACCTTTTTGGGGCCGAGTCAACATTTCGTTCGCTCTTTAACGGCTTCTAAGGATGTTCTTCAGTTGGACTTCCGTTTGGTTTGAATCAACTCTTTCTCTTCTAATCCTCTCTAACTGCGCCAAAACCCCGGCCTTTTCTACTCTCCGTTGAACCGTTTCGTTTGACATCGTGACATACCGTTGAGACATCTCAATACTCGAATGTCCTAGGAATCGCTGTATGTCAAATGCTGACGCTCCATTCTGTGCTAGGAATGTAGCAGCCGTATGACGAAGGGCATGTGCACCTTTCTTCGCATTACGAATCCCGGCCTGCTCGGCATGTTTAGCGATAATGTAACTGATGGACGAAGCCCGCATCGGCTCCAAATGATTTACCCATACCATGTTCCCGTTGGAACCAATGCGGGGGAAGAGGGGAGCATCGTCAGGGAGGTTGAGCTCACGCTGTCGCCTGCGTAGCCAACGGGACAATTCTTTTACTGCGTCAATCGTCATCACGGCAGTCCTCGCGCCAGTCTTGCCTTTGTCACTCACTTTTAGCGTTCTGGATTTTAAATCGACATCAATGGGCCGCAGGTGAGCCAACTCGCCCGCACGCAGCCCACTGCTCAGTGCAAGTACGGCAATCACATAGTCGCGATGTCCCAAGATGCTGGTGGTATCAAACGTATGTAAGAAACGGTCCACGTCATCTAGCGTCCAGACACTCGGGAAGCGTTCACGAAGGGGCACTGACGAAAGCTTTTTCGTCGGGTCCGTTGGGATGTATTCCTCGCTATAAAGCCAACGCATAAATGCCTTCACGACTCGTCGGCGGCGCTCCACTGTATGAGGACTTGGCTTTCGTGTACACTTAATTTCTTGGCCAATAGCGAGACGTGACAAGTGCGCCTCAATGACATGACGTGTGACATCCGTGACCAATACCGGACGGCCTGCGTTCTCATGGTACGCGACATCTTCGGCGAACCGTTTCAAATCGACATAGGCATTTCTTATGGTCCGCATGGAACAGCCACGACGAGCGTAGTTAATGACGTACGCACAAATGCCGTCCTCGACAGTACGAATCGGGGTTTGTGACGATTTCGTGACAGAGGAGAGGATTTGAGCTAATTCCGTGGCATACGACACAGAAACAACCTCCCGAATCGGTGTTCTTAACGGCACCAACGAGGAGGCTGACACTCGTGTCAAAGGAGGCTGAACCTCGCCATTTCGGCGCGGGAGGGCACCAAAAAAGGTATACCCCTCAGATGCCAATTCGATAATCCCTTGCGGGATATGGCATCTGCGCGGTATACCCCTTCATCTTGGAGCGGACGACGGGACTCGAACCCGCAACATTCAGCTTGGGAAGCTGACGCTCTGCCAATTGAACTACGTCCGCATGCATCGGATGGCTTGGACACTGTCCATTATATGCCCCAATGCAGCTTGATGCAAGTGCCCTTCATCTTCGGCTTCCACGACTGTAACCGCTATAATCGAAGGTGGACTTGGAACGCTTGTACGTCATGGGGATGGATGCGCTTGGAGTATGAACTCACCATTGCCGCAGAAGATGCGGGAAAGCCACTGCGATCCGTACTTCAGACCGAGTTGAGAGCATCGCAACGGCTGATTCGGCAACTCATTCAGACAGGCGGTGTACTCAAGAACGGCAAACCGGCGCGGTTAAAGGATCCGGTCGAGACTGGAGATCAGATCTCTGTCCGCCTGCCCGACGAGGTGTCCTATGTCGAACCGGAACCGATGGACCTGGACATCCGTTATGAGGACGACGAGATCCTCGTCATTAACAAGCCCGCGCGGGTTCTCACGCACCCATCATCCAAGGAGAAGCAGGGATCCCTGCTCGCCGGTGTGCGGTACTATCTCGGCGAAGGCTTCACACCGCATTCGGTCCATAGACTCGACCGAGATACCTCGGGCCTCATCATGTTCGCGAAGCACGCCCACGCGCATCATCTGTTTGACCTCGCATTGCAGCATGGCCATCTGCATCGCGTGTATTGGGCGTGGGTCTGGTCAGGGGACAGCCGGCCGCTGGATGGACCATCGCCGTGGGAATGCATTGACCTCCCCATCGCGGTCGATCCGGCCCATCCCTCGCGCCGCGTGGTGTCCGACGATGGTCAGCGCGCCGTCACACACTACCGCATTTTGGCGCGCCAACCTGTCAAGGGCGACGTAGCCATCGAATGGGTTCAGCTTGTCCTCGAAACCGGTCGCACGCACCAGATCAGACTGCATATGGCCAGTATCGGCAAACCTCTGGTGGGCGAGCGCGTGTATGGCGGGGGCTACAGTCGCGTGCCCCTGCCCGTCACCGTGGATGCCGTGGCGGCAGAGGCATGGGTGCGCTCCGCCATCCAGCGACAAGCACTTCATGCGGCGATGCTGGCCTGGAAACATCCCGTCACGGGCGCGGAGCACGTGGCCCGCGCCGAACCGCCGGAGGACATCCGCCGCCTGTGGACAGAAATCGGGGGAGACGACGCAGCTTTCACCCGTATGCTCGAATCGTCCGACGCGCAGGCATTTCTTGAACATCTCGAGAGGATCCGCAAGGGAGGCGACGCCGTTGACAAGCGGTAGACACCGGCAGACGCTGTTGGCGCTGCTGGAAGGTTGGGGCGGTGCGGGCTGCGAGGCCGCGGATATGGGGCCGCGCCTGCAGCATGCCTTGGCCCCGTACGTGCACGAGATGGACACCGACTGGCTCGGCAATGTGGTGGGGCTTCGACGCGGCGTAGGACCGGATCCTCGCCCGCGGGTGATGCTGGCGGTGCACATGGATGAGATTGCCCTGTTTGTTTCCGCCATCGAGCCGGGCGGCTTTCTGCGCATGGTGCAGGCCGGCGGCTTCGACCCGCGCGTGTTGATTGGTCAAGAAGTCACCGTCCACGGGAAGGACGAACTCGTCGGCGTCATCGGCGCTAAGCCCCCCCATCTGATGGCTCCGGGTGAACGCGACACAGCGCCTGCGCTGGAGGAGTTGTTCGTAGATCTGGGGATGTCCGAGGAGCGGGTGCGTGCTGCTGTCCGCGTCGGCGATCGGATCACCGTGCGCAGGTCACCGATCCCCTTGTTGGGCGAAAGGCTGGCGGGACGTGCCATCGACAACCGCATCAGCTTCGCGGTTGTCCTGGAATGCCTCGAGGATTTGCGATCTCGCCTCCATCCCGCCGACATTCTGGTGGCCTGCACCGTGCAGGAGGAGCTCGGGAGTGCCGGGGCGCGCGCGGTGGCGGAGAAGTATCGGCCGGATCTGGCCATCGTGATCGACGTGACATTCGGCACGTCCCCGGGGCTCCCACCCCACATGAGTTTCGAACTGGGCCGTGGGCCGGCCATCACTATGGGGCCCAACATCCATCCGCGCGTGTTCCGAGCACTCCGCGACACGGCGGTAGCCCACGGTATCCCGTGGCAGTTGGAGACGACCCAGGATACCACGGGTACGGACGCTGGCGTGATTCAACTGGCAGCCGAGGGCATCCCATGCGGCCTGGTGGGTGTGCCCATCCGCTATATGCATACCTCGGTCGAGGTGGCCGACTACCGCGACGTGGTGGATTGCGGTCGCCTGCTTGCACGCTATCTGGCTCGGCTGAGCCGCGAGGAAGTGGAGGGACTCACATGCTTTTGAAAGAACTCACCGAGGCCGTGGGTCCGTCCGGCTTTGAGGATGAGATCCGCGATGTCATTCGCACGCATGCCACTCGATACGCGGATCACATCTTCACCGATAGCCTGGGTTCCTTGTACTGCGAGGTGCATGGTGCGAATACCGGTCCCCGCGTGATGCTCGACGCGCACATGGACGAAGTGGGTCTGATGATCGTGCGCGTGGATGGCGATGGGCTGCTCCGCTTTCGAGCCATCGGCGGAATTGATCCGCGCGTCCTGCTTTCCAAGCCCGTGCGGGTGGGACCCCACAGGGTGTGGGGCGTGATCGGCTGGAAGCCCGTTCACTTCACGCCGCGGGCTGAGCGATCCAAAGTGCCCGGCATCGAGGACCTGTACATCGACATCGGTGCCCGCGACGATCGGGAGGCGCGCCAGGTCGTGCAGCCAGGCGACGTGGCGGTGTTCGCGACCGCCTTTGAGCCTTTCGGCGATGGCTGCGCAAAAGCGAAATCGTTCGACGACCGGGTGGGGTGCGCGGTGCTGTTGGAGGTCTTGAAGGCGCGGCCGCTCTTGCCGATCACGGCTGTGTTCACCGTGCAGGAAGAGATTGGCCTGCGCGGCGCGGAGGTGGCGGCAAAGCGCGTGAAGCCGGACATCGCCATCGCGCTCGAGGGAACGGTCTGCTACGACGTGGCGGGTACACCGAGCTACGGTGAGGGCACCAAACTCGGAGGCGGCCCTGCGTTCACGGTGTACGACAGCCGGACGGTGGCGGACCGGCGTTTTCTCGACTTTATGATCCGCGTCGCCGAAAAGCATCACATCCCGTATCAACTCCGACGGGTGAAGGGTGGATCCAACGATTTCGGTGCCATCCAGGTGTCTGGGCGGGGCGTGATGGGTGGGTCCATCTCCGTGCCCGTGCGTTACATCCACGCACCCGTACAGATCATCTCGATGGACGACTACCATGCCACCGTGCGCATGGTCCTGGCACTGCTCCAAGAGATTGCCGAGGGCGGTTTCACACCGCCCGCCGGAAGCGGAGGGATGAAGGCATGACGAATCAGGCGGTGTGGCGGGACAGTCTGCTCAAGTGGACGCGCTTCATTGCGCCCTCGGGAAGTGAGCACGCATTGGTGCAAGCATTGCTGCAGGATGCGGCGGCGACGGCCGATGCCACGTGGAGCGACGCGCTCGGCAACGGCTACGCGCAAAAGGATGGCCAAGGACCTCACGTCCTGATCTGCGCGCCGGTGGACGAACCGGGTGTGATGGTGCTCGACGTAGACGCGGACGGGCACGAACGTGTGGCGCCCATCGGTCCAGATGCGCCCGCGCAGTGGGCGGGCCGGCTGGTGCGCTTCGTCGACGGGACGGTCGGACTCCTGCTTCGCGATCCACAGGCGCCAGCGGACCGCTGGGAAGCGTCCCAGTTCAGCGTAGACGTGGCGGCCGGACTTCGCGAGTCCGTACCGCAGAAGCTGAGCGTGGGATTGGCGGGCGTCATTGGTGAGGATGCGGTGGAGTTGGGGGAGGGAAGCATCGCGGGACGTGCGGTGGGCCCTCGCGCCGCGGTCACCGCAGCACTGGCAGCGTACGCGGAACTGGCGCAGGCGGGTCAGCGCGTGACCTTGGCGTTGGTCGTGCAACGTCAGACCGGACACCGCGGCATCCGCACGGTGGTCCAAAGCACTGCGGCAGATTTGACGATTGTGGTGGAGCCTATCCCCATCCGTCCAGGCGGCGACGAACCGCGGTTGGGCGGTGGCCCGGTCCTTCGGCTGCGGGATCCGCTGCTCGTGCTGCCGCAAGCCCTGCAACAGTTCGCCGAGCGGGTGGCGAGCGAGGCGGGACGGCGGTTGCAACGAGCGGTGCTGACGGAGGATGGCTCGGACGCCGGGACGGCGCTGAGGATAGCGAGGATGCCCGTAATCGGCGTGGGTATGCCCGTGCTTGCTGCGTCTCCGTATGCGGCTCGCGTACAACTCGAGGACGTGGACGAAACAGCCAGGCTGGTGGCAGTTCTCGGCAAACGTGCCGACACCCTGACAGCCGAGCGAAACATGCTATAATACAGAGAAATTTCACCCGGTGAGCGATCCTTCCTGACAGCGTCCGACGCGAGCTGGGAGTGGAGAGAAAGAGGAGAGGAGAGACACCCGTGATTCGTTACCTGACCGCGGGCGAGTCGCACGGTCCGGAGTTGACTGTGATCATCGAAGGATTCCCGAGCGGCCTGCGCGTGTCGAAACAGGTGATTGACGAGCAGCTTCGCCGCCGCCAGCAGGGCTATGGGCGTGGCCGGCGCATGCAGATTGAAGCCGATGAGGTCGAGATCACCAGCGGCGTGCGCTTCGGCGAAACGCTTGGATCTCCCATCACCATGCGCATCCTCAATCGTGATTTTCGAAATTGGCAAGACCGCATGGCGGTCTTTGGAAATCCACCTGAAAACCTCAAGCGCGTGACGCGACCGCGCCCTGGGCATGCGGACCTGGCGGGCGGTCTCAAGTACGGCCACGAGGATCTGCGCAATGTCCTCGAGCGCGCCAGTGCGCGCAACACAGCAACCCAGGTGGCGGCCGGTGCACTAGCGCGGCAGCTGCTGGCGCACTTTGGCATGGAGGTCAGCGCGGACGTGGTGGAGATAGGCGGTATTCACGCGCAGCACCTGCCCGATGACTGGGCGAAGCGCATCAGTGCGGCAGACGCCTCGCCGGTGCGCTGCGCGGACCCGGAAGCGTCGGCGCAGATGGTGGCCCGCATCGACGAGGCCCGCGAGCGGGGGGATACGGTCGGTGGCGTGTTTGAGGTACGGGTCAAGGGCTGCCCGCCGGGTCTGGGCAGCCATGTGCACTGGGACCGCAAACTGGACGGGCGCTTGGCCGCCGCCGTCATGAGTATTCCCGCCATCAAGGGGGTCGAGATCGGCCTAGGCTTTGAAGCGGCACGCCGGTTTGGTTCAGAGGTGCACGACCCCATTGCCCATGACGGCCAACACTATGTCCGATCCCGCAACAGCGCCGGCGGCCTCGAAGGCGGCATGACCAACGGGGAAGTCGTCGTGGTGCGCGGCGCGATGAAGCCCATCTCCACCCTCTACCGGCCGTTAATGAGCGTCGATATGCCCACGAAGACGCCGGAACCCGCCGCCGTGGAAAGGTCCGATTACTGCGCCGTGCCCGCCGCCTCGGTGGTGGCCGAAAACGTGGTGGCTTGGGTTATCGCCGACGCCTTTCTCGAGAAATTTGGCGGAGATTCTGTCGACGAAATCGAGGACAACCTAGCGGCCTACCTGCGCCGGGTGGCGAAGCGATGACCACCGTCCTTCGTGTCCAGTCTCAGTTGGGCGGGTATGATGTGCACATTGGTCCCGGTGTCCGGCGCAGGCTGCCTGATGTGCTGGAGGCCACGGGGATACAGCCCGACGCCCGCGTTCTCGTCGTTACGGACGATACAGTGCGTTCCCTAGGCCACGCGGACCACGTGGCGCATGTGCTAACCGCCGCGGGATGGCATGCGGAACTGGCCAGTGTGGCCCCGGGGGACCAGAGCAAATCGCTGGCTCAGGCAGAGCGTCTGTACAACGCGTTGCTTGATGCTGGCGTGCGGCGGGATGGCGTGATCGTCGCGGTGGGCGGAGGCATGGTGGGTGATCTTGCAGGATTCGTCGCCGCCACATACCTACGTGGTATCCGTTGGGTACAGGTCCCGACGACGCTGCTCGCGCATGACAGCAGCATCGGCGGCAAGGTCGGGGTCAACCTTCCGCGCGGCAAGAATCTGGTGGGGGCGTTCTATCCACCACGGGCAGTTCTGTATGATACCGACACGCTTGTCACACTCCCCCCGCGGGAGTGGCGCGGCGGCATGGCGGAAGTGATCAAGCATGGGATCATCGGTGACCCTGAACTGTTCTCCATCCTCGAACAATGTCCGCTGCCCGAACCACCGCAGGATTCCCGCGTGGTGACGTTCATGCTGGAGCGGGCCGTTGCGGTCAAGGTGCGAATTGTCGAGGCGGACGAGCGGGAAAGTGGCATACGCATGTGGCTCAACCTGGGACACACCCTCGGTCACGCCGTGGAACTGTTGACCCACTATACGCTCAACCACGGCGAAGCTGTCAGTATCGGACTGGCATTGGAGGCGCGTTTGGCCGTCCAGCGCGGCCTGCTGCCAGCCCAGGACGCACAGCGGATAGTGGACGTGCTGGACGCGCACCTTCTTCCCACCCGGCCCCCGGCTTTACCCTGGGAAGACGTGGCGCGGGCGATTCAGGTGGACAAGAAGCACCGTGGCACAGGCTGGACATTCGTACTGCCGCGTGCCATCGGCCAGGTGGAAACGGTGAGGGACATGACCCCGGAGGAGGTGGCGGCGATGTGGGAGGCCGCGACCACCGGCGAGGAGGCGGAATGATGCGCGTTCGAGGTATTCGTGGGGCCAACACCGTGCCCGCCAACACGCCCGAGGCCATCTACACAGCCACGCGTGATTTGATGCTGCGCATCGTCGAGGCGAACGCGATTGACGTGGACGACGTCGCCAGCGTGATCCTGACGCTCACGCCCGACCTGAACGCGGCCTTTCCAGCCAAGGCGGTCCGTTCCCTGCCAGGATGGCAATGGGTACCGCTGATGTGCGCCCGCGAACTGGATGTACCCGGTGCGCTGGAGCGCTGTGTGCGCGTGCTGCTCCATGTGAATACGGACAAGGCGCAGGATGAACTTGTGCACGTGTACCTAGGGGATGCGGTCCAACTCCGTCCTGACATCGCGGATGCGTGACAACTGGCGGTTGACGGGGCGGCGATGAGCACGTATCATGGGGATAATTACAACGACTCTCGCAAGCAAGCCTTGATCCAGCGCTGCGAGAGCGAGTGGCGACCAGGCTTTCATGGCGTGGTCGGTCGAGATGAGCTGAGACGAGACGAGTGCAGCAGAGTTGAGCCGAGCTGAGTCCTGTAAACAGGGGAATCATGACCTCGGATGGTTGCGAAATCCGCAGGTCGGAGCGGCTCTTGGCGGCTCTGACGTGTGGATTTCTTTATATCCACCGGACCTTCAGGGCTACGCCTCCGCGCACCGGTTCTCGCCAGCTTCCCAGTGGAGACAGTAGGCATGAGAGAGGAGACGAGCAGAGATGGAGAGCACCCAACTGTACCGCCAGCAGGCGGCCGATGAGCCAGCGCTTCAAGTGAGCGCGATTCTGCGCCGCGTCGCGACGGGTGAAACCCTGGACGAGGCCACGGCGGAGCAGGTGATGCACCTGTTGATGTCCGGCCAGATGACGCCAGTTCAGGTTGCTGGACTCCTCGCCGCCATTGCGGTTCGCGGCGAGACTGTGGAGGAAATCGTGGGCTTCGCGCGGGCCATGCGCCAGCATGCGATCCGCCTTCACCCCTCGCGGCCCGTACTCGACACGTGCGGGACAGGTGGAGATGGCGCGGACACGTTCAACATCTCCACGGCAGCAGCCTTTGTGTGCGCGGCCGCCGGCGTACCCGTGGCGAAACACGGCAACCGCGCCGTATCGAGCAAGAGTGGCAGTGCTGACGTTTTACAGGCGCTGGGTGCACGTGTGGATTTAAGCGTGGCCGAGGCCCAAGCATGCCTTGAGGCTACGGGCTTCTGCTTCCTGTTTGCGCCTGTATATCATCCGGCGATGAAGCACGCCGCGGAGACGCGTCGGCAACTCGGTTTCCGCACCGTGTTCAACATCCTTGGCCCGCTCACCAATCCGGCAGGCGCATCCCATCAAGTGCTGGGGGTCTTCAAGCCAGATCTGGTGGGAAAGATCGCACAGGCACTCGCGCGCTTGGACACAGAATGCGCCCTGGTGGTGCATGGGGCCGGCGGGTTGGATGAGCTCTCACTCGCGGGGGAGACCAAGGTTGCGGAGGTACGGCGCGGTGAGGTTCGTCACTACGCCGTCCGTCCGGAGCAACTCGGGCTGACGCCAGCACCCGTCACGGCCCTGCAGGGCGGCGACGCGGACCACAACGCGCGCATCATCCGCGCCGTCTTCTCTGGGCAGAGGGGACCGGCGCGCGACGCGGTTCTGCTCAATGCGGGTGCAGCGCTGTTTGCCGCCGGCAAGGCTTTGTCGATGGCGGACGGCGTACGCTTGGCGGCAGAGCACATCGACAATGGCTCCGCGGCGCGCACCCTCGAGGCTTACATCACGTTCACCCAACAGCTCCGTCCTGCGGAGGTGGCCCCATGACCACGTTTTTGGAACGCATCCTCGCAGTGAAGCGGCAAGAGGTGGATGCGCTTCGCACACAGCGCGACGCAGGCTGGCGGCGGCGCCTGGAGCAGCTTCCCCCGTGTCGTGACTTTGCGGGAGCACTTGCGGCCGGTGACAGTCTGAACGTGATCGCCGAAGTCAAACAGGCCAGCCCCTCCAAGGGACAGATTGCAGAGGCGTTTGATCCTGTGGGGACGGCGCAGCGGTACGCAGCGGCCGGTGCGGCGGCCATCTCGGTACTGACGGACCAGACGTTCTTCCGGGGCACGCTGGAGGACCTGAAGGCCGTGCGCGCATCCGTTTCGGTGCCGGTGTTGCGCAAGGACTTCATCATCGATGAAGTGCAAATCGAGGAGGCCCGGCTGGCCGGCGCGGATGCCGTGCTGCTCATCTGCGCTGCGCTGACGCCGCAGCGATTGCGCGAACTGGCGGCGTACGCGCGCGATCTCGGGCTGACCGCGCTGGTCGAAGTCCACGATGAGGAAGAGGCGGAGGCGGCGATGGCGGCGGCCCCGGCTGTCATTGGCATCAACAACCGCAACCTGCACACGTTCGAGGTCTCGCTGGCCACCTCGGAGCGCGTCTTGGCCCAACTGCCGCCGGATACCCTGGCGGTTGCGGAGAGCGGGATCCAAGGTCATGATGATGCGGCACGGATGGCTGCAGCTGGCGCGCGCGCCATCCTGGTGGGTGAGTCCCTGATGCGCGTTGCACATACCCCACTGCTGGAACAGCGGCTGTCAGCACTCCGCGTGCCGCTGGGTGCGGCTGTTCGAGGCGGTGCCCCATGACGGCGCTGAAGGTGTGCGGCCTCCGGCCGGGGGATGATCTTGGCTTCACGGATCATCCGCGCGTCACGCATGTCGGATTCGTGTTCGTCCCGGCCAGCCGTCGCTACGTGGCCCCGGCCGATGCGCGTCTGATCATCCAACATCTCCCGGATAGGGTGCGAGCTACAGGCGTCTTTGTCGACCTCCCCCCGGACGAGGTGTTGGACATCGCGCGTACCTGCGGGCTTCGCACTGTGCAACTGCACGGCAGCGAGTCGCCGGCGACATGCCGACAGTTGCAGACGGCGGGATTGGAAGTGTGGAAGGCCTTGCCGGTCGCGGAAGAGACCCCCGGCAATGTCATCGACGCGGCGAAGCGGTATGCGGGCGTGATCGACGCCGTCCTGCTTGACGCCGCGCCGCCCAAGGATGCGGCCCCGACGGTCACCGGCGGCCATGGGCAAAGCTTCAACTGGACGCGCTTGCCTCATCTCCTGGAAGCCCTGGCTCCAACGGCGCCCGTCTGGGTGGCAGGCGGTATCCGCCCCGAGAACGCGGCCCAGTTGCTCCAATGCGTACGCCCTGCCGGTCTGGACGTCTCATCCGGCGTCGAGGTGGACGGGCGAAAATCTCCGGACAAGATCCGGGCGCTGATTGAGGTGATGGACAGCTATGACAACTCGTGCTCATGACTACCCGGACCGTCACGGGCGGTTCGGCCCCTTCGGCGGCCGCTACGTTCCGGAGACACTGATGCCCGCCTTACGCCAGTTGGAGGCGGACTATGAACGGCTGTCGGCGGATCCCGCATTTCAGAGCGAACTCTCGTACTATCTTCGGCAGTACGCGGGACGCCCAACACCGCTCTATTTTGCACGCCGCTTGACGGAACATCTCGGCGGACCGCGCATCTATCTCAAGCGCGAAGACCTGAACCACACGGGTGCTCACAAAATCAACAACACCATTGGCCAGGCACTGCTTGCGGTGAAGACAGGCAAGAAGCGTGTCATCGCGGAGACGGGCGCCGGACAGCATGGGGTGGCCACGGCAACGGTTGCTGCTTTGTTCGGCTTGGAATGCACGGTGTTCATGGGCGAAGAGGACATGCGGCGCCAGGCGCTCAATGTGTTCCGCATGAGGATGCTTGGCGCGGATGTGGTTGCGGCGACATCCGGGACGCGTACGCTCAAGGACGCCACCAACGAGGCCATCCGGCACTGGGTGGAGCACGTGGAAGATACGTATTACATCATCGGTTCGGTGGTGGGCCCGCACCCATATCCGCGCATTGTTCGTGACTTTCAGCGCATCATCGGCGATGAGACGAAGCGGCAGATGCTGGAGGTGGAGGGCAAGCTCCCGGACGCTGTCATCGCCTGCGTGGGCGGCGGCAGCAATGCGATGGGCATGTTTTATCCGTTCATCGAAGATACGAGCGTCGAGTTGATTGGGGTCGAGGCTGCAGGCAAGGGCCTGGACACCGAGCAGCATGCGGCCAGCATTGGTCGCGGACGGCATGGCGTTCTGCACGGCGCGCTGACATATCTCCTGCAGGATGAGTTTGGGCAGGTGACACCTGCACACTCCATTTCGGCCGGACTTGATTATCCTGGCATAGGCCCGGAGCACGCGTGGCTGCATGAATCAGGCAGGGCGCGCTATGTGCCCATCACAGATGCTGAAGCCCTGGAGGCCTTCTTCCTGTTGTCGCGGCTGGAGGGAATCATTCCTGCGCTCGAGTCGGCGCACGCCGTGGCGCAGGCCATGAAGGAGGCTCGCCAGCGAGGCAAGGATGAGATTCTGGTCATCTGCCTGTCTGGACGCGGTGACAAAGACGTACAGCAGGTGGCGGAGTTGACAGAAGGGGGAGCGCGCCATGACACGCATTGAGCATGCGTTTCACACCGGTACCGGCAAAGCGCTGATCCCGTTCCTGATGGCGGGCGATCCGACCTTCGACCTCTCCCTGGATCTATTTCGCGCGGTCTTGGCGGCTGGGGCGGATGTGGTCGAAATTGGCATTCCGTACTCGGATCCGTTGGCCGACGGCCCCGTGATCCAAGCCGCCGCCGTGCGGGCGCTCAGCGCTGGGTTCCGCCTACCCAAAGCCTTTGAGCTGGCGGAGGAACTTCGACGGCACACCGACAAAGCGTTGGTGCTGTTCACCTATGTCAATCCGCTCCTCCAGTATACGCCGGAGCGCTTCTTTCGCGACGCGAAGAGCGCCGGCGTGGACGGCGTCATCGTCCCTGACCTGCCGTTTGAGGAGAGCGAGGCTGTGCGCGCGACGGCAGACCGGTTCGGGCTGGCGCTGATCCCGCTGGTGGCTCCTACCTCGGATGAAGAACGCGTGGCCGCCATCTGCGCCAGCGCGCGTGGCTTCGTGTATTGCGTCTCCTCCCTCGGCGTGACGGGGGAACGGGCCCGCTTCTCGGAGAGGTTGGAAGAACTGGTGGCGGCGGCTCGACGCCACGCTTCCGTCCCTGTGGCTGTGGGATTCGGCGTCGGTACCCCGGAGCAAGCGCGTCACATCGCGTCGTTCGCGGATGGCGTCATTGTCGGTAGCGCTTTTATCCGCAAACTTGAAGAGCAGCTACGGTCGGCCGAACCGAACGCGGACGACCCAAGTCAGAGGGCCATCAACACCCTTCACCGCTTTGCAGCCAGCTTGGCTGAGGCGATACACGCCGTGCCGGAATCCGCGGGCACCGGTGCAAATGCAGACAAGGGAGTGGGAGAGAGATGATCGTCGTGATGAAGGAAGGCGCATTGCCGGAACAATTGGACCAGGTCGTGCGGCTGCTGCAGGGAAAAGGGCTTCGCGTGCACATCTCCGAAGGGGTGGAGAAGACCATCGTGGGCGTGATTGGACCGAAGGAACGCGTGCTGGAATTGCCGCTGGAGTCGCTCCCTGGCGTGGAAAAAGTGATGAAGGTGAGCAACCCGTTCAAGCTCGCGAGCCGCGCCTTCCATCCGCTGGATACGGTGGTGCAGGTCGGCAATCACGTGATTGGCAGCGGTGAACCGGTGATCATCGCCGGGCCGTGCTCGGTGGAATCGCGCGAGCAAATCCTCGAAGTGGCCCACTTCGTGAAGCGCGTCGGAGGACACATGCTCCGCGGTGGTGCGTTCAAGCCGCGTTCTTCTCCGTACTCCTTCCAGGGTCTGGGTGAAACGGGATTGAAGTACCTCGCCGAGGCACGCGAACAGACGGGCTTGCCCGTCGTTTCGGAAGTTATGGAGACGGAAGCCCTGCCCATGATGCTGGAGTATGTGGATGTTCTGCAGATCGGCGCCCGCAATATGCAGAACTACCCGCTGCTCAAGGCCGTTGGCCGAACGAACAAGCCGGTGCTGCTCAAGCGCGGGCTCTCGGCGACGATGGAGGAGTGGCTGATGTCCGCCGAATACATCCTCGATGCAGGGAACCCGAATGTCATTCTGTGCGAACGCGGCATCCGTACGTTTGAGACGTACACGCGCAACACCCTGGACCTGAACGCGGTGCCGGTCATCCAGCACCTGTCCCATCTGCCCATCATCGTGGATCCCAGTCACGGTGTCGGCAATGCCCGTTACGTCACGCCGATGGCGCGCGCCGCGATTGCCGCGGGCGCACACGGTCTCATTGTGGAAATTCACCCCAACCCTGCGGAGGCGCTCTCCGACGGTCAGCAGTCACTGCGCCTCGAGGAGTTCGAACAGATGGTGCATGAAGTGCGCCGCGTGTCAGGCGCGCTCGGCGCCGTGGAGAGTTCGGTGTATGCCGGACAGCCGAGCTGAGATACGAGGGGACTCGGCCCAGACCCCGCCGCTGCTTCGCGGCGGGGTGCTGGTCGTTGGTTGTGGCCTGATGGGCACCTCACTCGCAGCCGGTTTGCGACGCGTGTGGCCCGATGTTCATCTGGTGGGCGTGGAAAACCATCAGGCTCATCGGGATGCGCTTGCGAACATGGCGGTCTTCGACGCCGTACTGGAAGATCTGGCGGAGTTGACAGGAGAAGCGAAACACCGGTTCGGACTCGCGGTGCTTGCGGTTCCCGTCGCTGCAGCCACGCGCCTGCTGCCGCAGGTGGCACGCCATGCCGAGATCGTCATGGATATCTGCAGTGTTAAGGCTCCCCTGTGCCAGGCGGCGTCCCATGCCGGGCTGGATGCCGTGTTCGCGCCCACCCACCCCATGACGGGCAAGGCAGCAGGCGGGCCACGGGCGGCGGATCCCGGGCTGTGGAGGGGATGTACGTGGCTTACCCTCACTGGCTACCCGGCGGTGCAGCAGGTGCTGCCCGTGATTCAAGCGTTGGGGGCGCAGCCTGTGCCCGTGGTCTCAGCGGAGGAACATGATGTGGCCATGGCGGCGGTCAGCCACGGGATTCACCTCGCGTCGCTGAGCGCCATGCTCGCCTCCGACCGCCTGGCGGGCGCTTGCGCTGATAGTTGGCGCGCATGGATAGGACCGGGGTTCCGCGATGTGACGCGGCTGAGCGCATCGCCACCGGGCTTTTGGCCCGACACGTTACGCGCCAACCGCCAGGCGGTCGTCGCATACTTGGATCACTTGACGGCCGTGCTTCAGCGCTGGCGACAGGTGTTGCAGGAGGATGATGCGGACGGTCTCGCGGCGCAGCTCGAGGCAGCGCAGGAGGCGAACCGACGCTGGACCCGTCCGGCGAATGAGCAGCCGACGCCATCATGAACAGCGACCGCCTTGAAAAATTGGGCGCGTCGCAGAAAATTTTGTCTTGACAGCGCTTCCATGGCCGATTATTCTTGAAGACGAAGGGTGTTGTGTTCTGATTTCTCTCCACTCCTAGCAACGTCCTTGGGGAATCCGTGATGAAAGCGGATTCCCACTTTTTTTGTTCCGCTCCACACACGCTCATCTTCACCAAACTCGGT
Source organism: Alicyclobacillus sp. (assembly GCA_023511725.1). Taxonomy (GTDB): domain Bacteria; phylum Bacillota; class Bacilli; order Alicyclobacillales; family Alicyclobacillaceae; genus JAIMAY01. The sequence continues at coordinate 48,062 of JAIMAY010000011.1, read as the reverse complement.
CTCCCCAGGATGGTTCCCTCGCTGGACTCATTTCCGCTGCGTACCTGCATCGGTATAGATGCCCAGTCCAACCGGTGATACTAAAACAACCAAAGAAAAAACGGCGAACTGCGATCCGCTAGCGTCGGCGTTTGCGGAATCCAACCGCTCGGGGGTGAGAGCAAACGGTGTGGTTCGTGCAGGCAGACGGAACGGTGTGGATCCCAGCCGCGGATGCCGCCGCGGACCTGACGGCGGACGCTGAGCGCGTCGGTGCCTTTGCCGAGCTTGTGAGCGAGCAGGATCACGTGCTGCGATACCGTATCCGGCCGGTGACGCTTTGGCAGGCGGCAGCCTCTGGGTGGACGGCACGGCAGGTGTTGCAGTTGCTTCGTGCCCGCGCAAAGCCCCCTTTGCCGCTGAGCGTGCAAGAACTCGTGGTGCGGGAGATGGGCAAATGGGGGAGACTCCGGCTGCAGCGTGTGGACGAGTGCGTGCAGCTCGTTGGAGACTCCGAGGCGCTTGCCGCCAGCGAACGGATCCTGCTTGAGAACGGTTTTGACCTGCGCGGACGGCGCATGCCCCTGGCATGGCGCGGCCCGGTGAAGCAACTGCTGGCGCGTCGGGGTTGGCCCGTGATGGACGAGGCGGGGATGGACGACGGGACGGCAGTCCTCATCGGGTGGCGGGATGGTGACCCGCTTCGCCCGTATCAGCAGGATGCGCTGCATAGCTTTCTCCAACGTGGTGGGGGAGGCGGCATCGTGGTGCTACCGTGTGGCGCTGGCAAAACGCTCGTCGGACTCGGCGCGATGGTGGCGGTTGGCCAGTCGACATTGATTGTCGCTCCGAATGAAGCCGCGGGGCAGCAGTGGTTAAGCGCCATCACGCGGTTTCTCCAGCTTCCTCCCGATGCGGCCAAGCTATACAGGGGGCGCGATCTCGCCCCAATCACCATCACCACCTATAGCCGGATTGCAGCCCGTGACCGCCGCGGTCATCACGTCCACCTCTCCCGCTTCACGGCGTCGCGGTGGGGTCTCGTCATCTACGATGAGGTGCACATGCTCCCGGCCCCGCTGTTTCGCTTGGCCGCGGAACTTCAGGGCGTACGCAGGCTCGGACTTACGGCGACGCTGGTGCGGGAGGATGGCGCGGAAGCGGACGTGTTCACGCTGATTGGACCGAAATGCTACGGGTTGCCATGGCGATCACTGGAGGCCGCCGGCTACCTCGCCAAACTGAAATGCATCGAGCTTCGGGTTCCGCTTCCTCCAGACCTACGGCTGAGCTACGAACGCGCAAGCCCACGCGAGCGCCACAAGCTGGCAGCACACAACCCAAACAAGCTGGCGGTGGCGAGGCGTCTGGTGCAAAGGCATGCTGGGCAGAGCGTGCTCATCCTGGGCCACTATCTGGAACCACTTCGCAGCCTGTCCGCGGCCACCGGATGGCCGCTGGTGAGCGGCGACACGCCGCAGTCCGAGCGTCGACAACTGTACGAGGCGTTTCGCGACGGGGCTGTGCGAACGCTGATCCTGTCCCGTGTCGGGAATGTGGCTGTGGACCTGCCCTCTGCCTCGGTCGGGATTCAATTGTCCGGCCTGTTCGGGTCAAGGCAGGAGGAAGCGCAGCGTGTGGGCCGCCTGCTGCGTCCGCAAGGCGACACCATGGCGACCTTTTATACGCTGGTGTCCGCCGACACCGTCGAGGAGAGACAGGCGCGCCGGCGACAGATGTTTTTGACGGAACAAGGGTACGAATACGAGGTTCAAGGCGCGGAATCCGTCACCGACATCACTGCACCCGAGGAGGTCATGGCATGAAACTCGCCGAATGTCTCAACACAGCGGACATCACTACGCTGCGCCGGATTGCTGATCACTACGGTCTTCCAGGCTCACGGCACTCGAAGCTGGCATTGCTGCAGGAGATCCTTTTCGCGTTCCGGTCTCGCCCGTTCCTCGACGCGCAGGTGAGCGCCTGGCACCAACGACGCGAACAAGCCCTGATTCGGTTGTGTTTGGATCCGCGCTCCGCGTTTTCTGCTGAAGAACTGCAGGGCTTATTCCGGGCATCCGGGCTGAGCGAAGACAGCATTGGTGACTGTGTTTCGGAAGGATGGTTGTTTCCCACCACACGCTTCCGCGGGCGGTTGCAGTACTGCATCCCGGAGGAACTGAAGCAGCGGCTGCGCGCCTGCGTGATCGGCCACTTTGCACAGCAAGTCGTGACCAGCGACGAAGGGCCCGTGGTCTTTCAGGACGAAGAGCATGCTCTGGCACGCGATCTCGATGTCCTCCTCGAATACACGGCGCACCACGACGTTCGGCTGACCGTCGATGGGGCGATGTACAAGCGGAACCTGCAACAGCTGCTGGAACTTTTGGAGATCCGCGAGGCACCGCTGGAAGGCGGTTGGAGGTTCGGATACGGTCGTCGGTTTCATGATTACCCGGACCGACTTGCGCTGATCTACGACTTCGCCTATGCACAGCGTTACATCGAAGAGCGGGATGACGGCCGGCTGGCGGTCACCGACGAAGCCGCGGAATGGATGCGGCTCGGCGCGGTGGAAAAGCAGCGGGCGCTGTTTAAGTTTTATGTCTCTCTGTATCGTCGGCCCATCCTTCGCTTGCCGCAGATTATCCAACTGCTGGCCCATGTCGGGACCCGATGGACGGAAAGCGCGTCGATGTTGCAGGCGTTGGGACCGCTGGTGAATGCGTATTATTATGACACGCGAGAGCAGGTGTGGAACTCGCGCATCCTCAAAATGATGCTGCACCTCGGACTGATCCGTCGGGGACACGACGAAACGGGAAGAGACTGGTTTCAAATCACGAAACTCGGTCAACAATTGATAACACCGGATGCGCTCCCGAGCACGGGCGACGAGGACAGAGCACCGCTGCGCATCCTCATCGTGCAACCCAACTTCGAAATCGCCGTGACGGGAGAGACACCGTTCATTCTCAATGAACTCTCCCACTTCGCCACCCTGCACCAAGGGGGAGCACTGCGGATCTACCGGATCACAGAAGAGAGTGTGCAGGACGGCCTGAAAGCCGGTCACCGGCTGTCGGAATGGCTGGAATTCCTGCATGCATACGCTCAGACGGCCATTCCTGGCAACGTCGAGCGTGCACTCCGGGATTGGGATAAACGGTGGTGGGAAGCGCATGGCGTGCTGTCGTCGTGACGGGTGCTGCCGGGGATCCCACCTCCTGGGTGGGTTCACAAGTATTCTTTGCAAAAATTCGGGCGTCCAGGGGGTGGCGTCGGCAGGAAAACTCCAAGGTGTCCTCGAATAGAATACACAAAGCATTCGTATTATTGTCGGTCGCACGTCGGAACCTCGTGGACAATCGGATGCAGCCACTCAGGGAGGAGACGGCCATGGGTAGCACGGTTCCAGTCGCCGAGAAAAAGCATTTCCTCCGTTGGTTTCTGGCCAACTACCAGTTGCAGAGCAGAGAAGCCGAGATGCTGCTGCGGTACATTATGACGAGGGAAAACGTCCTGCGCCGTCTGCATTTCGTCGAAAACTTTCGCCAACTTCCGCGCGTGATCGTCGTTTCGACGACATGCGTACCCGTGGCGCCGTTCCGCTACTATCGGCGGAACAAGCCTGTATCGACGGACGTGGAACAGGCTTTTCTCGACCTGTACCAGCATCCCGACGAGGACATCTACATCGGGTTGTTCTTCAAGGACCGGGCCACGTGTCCTGCGTACGCCTCCGTGCTCGAGGAGACCACACCACAAGAATTGGAGCCGGCCGTGAGAGAGATGATCACCCTGCAGGCGGAGTGGGTCATTGAACAGGCACTGCGCCAGTATCAGCGCAATCAGCTCATGGCCGCCGTGGATGAAGCGTTGGACAAGGGAGACCGGCAAGCGTTTTTGGAGGCGAGCCGTCGTCTGATTGAATTCGACTCTTCTCTGACAAGCTGAATTCTGGCGTAGCATCGTGCCTCGGCGGGATACCGGCCGAGGCCATGCATGTGTCCACATGTATCCGACCGACTGAACCGTCCGCCGTCCCGCGCGTCATGAACTGCCCGCCGCAGAGGCGGGTCTTTCTTTTGTCTACGGCGTCCATTTCAGGACGCGTCCGAAACAACTATAATGGACATTTGAAACAGCACCAGCCGCGGGGAAGAGGGTGAACGTCATTCGTTTCGAGGTCGCCACGCCCTTTCAGTTCCAGTCTCTGACGGATTACTTTGATACACTGATCCTCACGACGGGAAGCATGACGCCTCTCGACGTCGCCGTGCCGCGGGGGGCAGGGTACTGGATTTCCGCGGAACTTGGACGGCGGCTTCGAGACAGGTACCGAGGTCGCACCGCATGGATGGATGGTGGCGAGATTGCGCATGCGGCGGATCCCATGTGGTTGCTCCAGGCCGCCGAGGCGAGCTGCGACATCCACCTCCAAGCCGGGCTGTGGATCACGGAGCGAAGGTTGCTTGACGAGACCGCCATTCTTGCTCGAGAGCGTGTGCGCTGGCTCGGATGGGACTGGTGGCAATGGCTTCGCCGGCGCGTGCCTGAAAACAGACTGACGGACGCCATCTTTTTACTTTGCGTCGGCATCGACGCATACCGGCTATCGCCCGAATATGCGGCCCTCGGCATGGCCGAGGCGTGGACGAACCAAGCGGCAGCGGAAGGGCATCGGCTGTGGTCGCGGATGGAACAGGCCGGGGCGGACAGGCTACAGACCCTGTGGTCGGAAATACGACCATTTTCCGAACTTTAGCCCGTCCACGCGACGCAAGGCTGCCCGTGGGACTGCCATTGCTTGACACACAAAACGAGCGAAGGTTACGATAATGGCGAGTAGCGTGCAGCATCACGTTGCGCTCGGGAAACGAATGCCGCCGTGCCAGTGATAGCATCGAGCCACTGCGTCTTTCGCCCGGTGTGCAAGCGCTGCCAAGACTGATCTTCGCTCGGGGCAGGTGATTCGACACGCATGCTGAAGAAGGCGTACGACTGGATTGATGAGCGCCTCAATGTCACTCCGCTGTGGCGTGACGTCGCGGACCATGAGGTACCTGCACATGTCAACCCGGCGGTGAAGATGTCCGCGTTCGTGTATTGCTTTGGCGGGCTGACATTCCTGGTCATCACCACCCAGATCCTGTCCGGCATGTTTCTGGCGATGTACTACACGCCGGATATCAACAATGCCTGGTACAGTGTGAAGTACATCGATGACCAGGTGCTGCTCGGGCAAGTGGTACGCGGCATGCACTTTTGGGGCGCAAGCTTGGTCATCGTCATGATGTTCCTGCACATGCTGCGCGTGTTCTTCACCGGCGCGTACAAGGCACCGCGAGAGCTCAATTGGGTGGTCGGCGTCCTCATTTTCTTTGTGGTGCTGGCCTTTGGGTTCACCGGGTACCTACTTCCCTGGGACCAGAAGGCGTACTGGGCGACGGCCGTGGGTTCGCAGATTGCCGGCTCCATTCCGTGGATAGGGCCGTACATCCAGACCCTGCTGCTGGGCAGTCATACGGTGGGTGCGCTCACCCTGACCCGATTCTTCGCCATTCATGTCTTCTTCCTGCCGGCGGCCTTGCTCGTGCTGTTGGCACTGCACTTTATCATGATTCGCGCTCAACACATCGCGGGTCCGCTGTGATTCCGGCGGCACGCACGAGGCTTGTGTCCGATGAGGGGAGGTTGAATGGAGCGTGGCTGCAGGAGGAGAGCGGATCCCGGGGACGCCGCGGTATCGGCACCATCAGTTGAGGAATCCGGGTACGGAACCCTTTCTTCCCAACTTTCTTTTGAAAGAGTGGATTGTGGGGGCCGTCTTTCTCCTGGCATTCATTCTATGGGTCTGGTTCAACCCGGTGGACCTCGGCCCACGTGCCAACCCGGATGATACGAGTTTCATCCCTGTCCCGGATTGGTACTTCCTGTTCCTGTATCAGATCCTGAAATACTATCCGGGCCAGTACATCGTGTTTGGCACCGTCTTGGTGCCGCTCGTGGCCACATTGTTGCTGTTGTTCACGCCGTGGCTCGACGTCAGCAAAACGCGCCATCCGTACAAGCGTCCGCTCGCCACCGGTGCGATGGTGCTCACCACATTTCTGGTGATCTGGCTCACCAACGAAGCGGCGGTTCAGCACAGAGCTGAAGTGGCCGCCGCAAGCGGTCAGGGGCAATTGAGTGCGGGATTGGTGTCTCTGCCCAAGATCCCGGCGTCTCAGATTCACCTCACGGCGACCGACATGCCGGGCTACCAGATTTTTGAGCAGAACTGCTCGGGATGCCACGGCAAGTCGGCGGAGGGTGGGTTCGGACCGCCCATCTATGCCATCGGCAAGTACTGGGACGAGAACAAGCTGAAGTCGTTCATCACGCAAGGGAGCCCGCCGAAAATGCCGCCGAAAGGTGGGCTGTCGAGCGAAAGTGACGTTGAGAAGGTCGCTCAGTGGCTCGCGCAGCAGAAGGGTTCCTGATACCACGAAGAAATGGGTTGACATGGCATCCGCAACGGGTGGGAGTGCCAGCGCTCCTGCCCGTTGCTGCGCTCGGCGTAAGACAGGATACGGCGCTATCCGCCGGTGTCAGCGATCATCCCTCGGGTCGGGTCGCGCCTTCGGGAGGCGAAGTCACCGCGTCATCTGTATCGAATGTGAACCCCTCACCCAGCACCTCATGCACATCGCCCACCACAACAAATGCGCGCGGATCCACCGCGGATACCCACTGCTGCAGGCGGTGTACCTCTTCGCGAGAAACAACGCAATAGACCACGTGGCGGGATCGGCCCGTGTAACCGCCTTTCGCGACGAAGAGCGTGGTACCTCGGCCTAGCTTGTGGTGAATGATGTCGGCAATGTCCTGGTACCTGTCGGAGATGACCATCACCGATTTGGCACGGCTCGCGCCTTCAATCACAAAGTCAACCACACGGCTGGCCACGAACAGCGCCACCAGCGAATACATGGCCGTCTCCCTGCCGATGATCACGGCCACCAGCAGGATCACCATGACGTCGATGGCAAACAGTGTGCGTCCCATGTGCACCCCGCGAAAGTGCCGCACCAGACGCGCGATGATGTCAGAGCCGCCGGTGGTGGCTCCGGATCGGAAGATGAGTCCAAGGCCGAATCCGGTCACCACGCCGGCGTACAGCGCGGCCAACAGCGGATCATGCGTTGGGAGTTGGATGCGTGCAGTCAGGGTGCTGAACAGGGAGACGGATGCGACGCCCAGCGCCGTTTTGGCCACAAACTCGTGGCCAAACAGACGCCAGGCGATGACGAGAAGAGGGATGTTGAGTACAAGAAAGGTGGCTCCCACCGGGATTCCGAGTTTGTACAGCAGCAGCAGCGAAATGCCGACAAAGCCACCCTCCGCCAAATGATCTGCCACCAGGAAGGCATTGAGTCCCACGGCGTACACCAGTGCGCCGACCAAGATGAGACCCCAGTTCCATACCATCTGCCGCATGCGCCACGCCCCTTGACAGGTCGAACACTCCGTGCAGGCAAGCTGATTATACCGATGGCATCCGCTCAGGACAAATCGCGGCGCACCCAGACCAGGGCCATGAGGAACACCAGCGCCATACCGCCGAAGATGGTGTACGCATAGGCGACCAATTTGGCGAAACCAAACCAGGAAAACACCTGCGCCAGGCACAGGAGTGCGCCGGTCAACCACGGCATGGGGACGCGCAGATACTCACGAATCTGTGCGCACAGGGCGAAGACGTTCCCGACCAGTGTCGAGAAGATCTCCCCCCACAAGGCGAACGTGAAGAGCATGGATCCGACGGAGCCCAGTTGCTCTGCCACATATCCCATCGGAACCTCATAGCCCAAGGCTGCCGGCGCGTGACGATGCAGCATCCACAGAATGAGCGTCAGCATGACGCCGAGGATGAAGGCGCCGGCGACGGCGCCCGCGCGAAGCGTGCGCGGCTTCGACATCGCGGCTCCAACAGGGATGAGGACCCCGGATGCCAAACCCAGGTTGTACGCCACGTACAGCAGACAGGATATGGCGGCACCAACCGCGGCACCGGGATGTGGGGGGAAGCGCCAGCCGCTGGCCGCGGTCGATCCCGCCCCTCCCAGCGTCGCCCACGCCGCATACACGACAAACGTCAGCATCACTGGGACAATGATGCTGTTGGCGCGCAGCACCCCGGCAATTCCAAACGCGGACGCCAGCCAGGTGCACGCCACGGTCCACCATACCCCGGCCCAGAACGGCAAACCCAATCGCTCCACCGCCAACTGGCCGGCGCCGGCCAGCATCACGACAATCACACCGAACAGCATCACGCTGAGTGCTGTGTCAATCCAGCCACCGATGCGGGGGCCGAACAGCATGGCGTTCACCTGCCGGTACGATGCGGCACGACTGTACCACCCCAACCACATCAGGCGGTAGCCAAGCCATGCAAAGAGGGCAGTGGCGGCAGCCACCCCCAACCATCCAAATCCCTGAAACCGCCCAAAGAACTGCTGAATCTCCTGCCCGGAAGCAAACCCGGCGCCCACCACCGTGCCCACATAGGTGCAGGCCACAGCCAATGCCGATACGGTTTCACTGGTATTCCACCCGCGCCACACGCGTATCCCTCCACTTCACCATATGGACAACGGTGGCGCTTCATGTCCAGACCGGCATGTCCTGTGAGCCCGTCCATATACATGAACTAACCGGACCTTGTCCGTGTACCTTGACAACAGAATCGGAGGGATACCATGACCCCTGTCCAAGCCATGATCCTTGGCATCGTGCAGGGCATCACCGAGTTCCTGCCGGTGAGCAGTTCCGGCCACCTCGTCCTGCTGCAGCGGATCTGGCACATCTCAGGTGATCAGCTGTGGTTCATCACCTTCCTGCACCTGGGCACCCTGCTCGCTGTCATCTGGGCCTTTCGCGACGAGGTGGGTTGGCTGATTCGCCATCCCGCCAGCCCAGAAGCCAAACGCATCCTAGTGGCACTCGTCCCCACCGCACTGATCGGAGCGCTGTTCGAAGACCTCTTTGAAAATCTATTCTCCAGCGGCATCACGGTTGGGTTTGAGTTCGTGGTGACCGGTGCCATCCTGTGGTGGATGGACCAGGTGCAGGCCGGCGCCAAGACGGAAGGGAGCATGTCCTACAAGGATGCGCTGTGGATTGGCGCCTTGCAGGGCGCAGCCATCCTTCCGGCCCTTTCCCGCTCGGGCCTCACCATTGCCGGCGGATTGTGGCGTGGACTCTCGCGGGAGGGTGCCGCGCGTTTTTCCTTCCTGCTTTCGATCCCGGCCATCCTTGGCGCCACGCTCGTCGAAGCTGAGGAACTGTGGGAGCATCCCGCGCTTTGGGCAGACTTTTCCAGTCACGCGGTGTGGATCGGGATGCTGTCCGCATTGGTCGCCGGCTATCTGGCCGTGCGCGGCACCCTGTGGTTGGTCCGCACCGCGCGCATGCGCATCTTTGCGTTGTATACCTGGGCGCTGGCGGCCATCGTCTTCGCAGATCAGATCTTCTGGCATCAGTGGTTCCCACCGCTGTGGGGCTGAGATGGCCTCGTCACAGTCGACTCCACTGAGCTGCTACGTGCGATATCCACATGACAAAGCCCCGCATCCCCCATGGAAGGAGGTGCGGGGCTTTGTGGTCGATGCGCGTCTCAGGTGCGAGCACGTGCATAGCGTAGCGAGGACCCAATGCGGCGCACCAGTGCGAACACCAACGACACGGCGACCAACGCGACCACCAGCCAAATCCACGTGCGCATGGAGGATGTCAGCATCAGCCACCACGGCACCGGCCCCGTGCCCTGTGCCCATGCCGCCCAGGCGGGAGCCACCGCGGCCAGCGTCTGTGCGACGGGCCGACCCAGTCCAAGCCCCCAGAACACCACGGTGAAGAAGGCCGCAAGAACCGCGTGCAGGAAACGGGCCAGAAAATAGGGCGACATCCGAATGTCCGTCTGCGTCAGCACGGAAGCGACCTGAGCGTGAACGGCCAATCCGCTCCAGGCGATGATGGCGCTGGCCAGGGCGACCTTCTGCAGCAGCGGTGCCACCGCGGCCGCCGTCTGCGCGGTGCCGATGTCAATTTCAAGCAGGCCAGCGAGCGTCGGATTGACCAACGTCTGATGAATCCCGAAGACGTGGTAGATGAGCGCGATGGGCCAGCCCAAGACGCGGATGATCCCCGAAACGCGCAGGATCTCGATCAGCACTGCAAAAAACATGATGAACCCACAGATCATCAGCAGGGTGTTGATGGATTCCGTGACGGCGTCATGCAAGAGGCGCCCAAACGTGCGCCCATCCTCCCGCCGTGCCTTCATCATCTCGCGATAGGCTCTCCGAAAAATCCCGCGCACGGCAGGTGCGGGTTCATTGCGCCGCGTTCCCGCCTCCTGGCGCCGTCCCCAGAGCTTGAAGGACACACCGACGAGGAAGGCGGACAGATAGTGCGCCACGGCCAACAGCACCCCGAGCTCCGGCGACTCGAACATGCCGACGGCAACGGCCCCGAACATGAACAACGGATCGGCCGTGTTGGTAAACGCCAGAAGCCGCTCGCCCTCGATGCGCGTGCACATCCCCGTCTCACGAAACCTGGCCGTGATCACGGCGTCCATGGGATAACCGGCCGCCAGCCCCATGGAGAGGGCGAATGCGCCGCACCCCGGCACGCTGAACAACGGTTTCATCAATGGTTCCAGGAGCACCCCGAGCCCGTGAACCACGCCAAACCCCAGCATGAGTTCGGAAAGGATGAAGAACGGAAGCAGGGAGGGGAAGACCACATCGAGAAATACCTTAAGTCCGGCGACCCCGGCCTGAAATCCCTCTTCCGGATACACCACCAGCGCGATGGTGAAGATGACCACCATGGCGGCGAGCAACAGGGTGGACCACCTGGATCTGCGCACCTCACTCAATCACATGCCACTCCCTTTCTGTTCCCGGAATCGCCTGTCCGCGGGACAATACATCATACTGGGATGGTCGTCCGTTTATGTTTGCGGTAGCCTGTCCGCTATAATAGAAACGACTTCGCGGAAAGGCGGCCCAAGTGATGCCGGATGATCTGACGCTGCGGCAGATGCAGCAACGCGTGGACGCGTATATCTCGCAGTTCAGAGAAGGTTACTTCCCGCCCATGAGCCTCGTCGTTCGTTTGACGGAGGAACTTGGTGAACTGGCCAGGGAAGTGAACCACGAGTTCGGCGAGAAGCGGAAAAAGCCGGACGAGCCCGAGGGCAGTATCGCGATGGAACTCGGTGACCTGTTGTTCGTCATCACATGCTTGGCGAACCGGCTCAACATTGACCTGGAGCAAGCGTTCAACGCGGTGATGGACAAGTTCGAAACCCGTGATAAGCATCGCTGGACGCGCATCACATCGTCAGGCCGAGGGCCGGGGGAGGTGGAATCGTGACGGAATTAGGCAAGAAGATCCGTGTGGTCGTGGCGGGTGCACACGGGAAGATGGGCAGCGAGGCGGTGCGTGCACTGCGCGGCGATGAGCGGTTTGATGTGGTCGGCGTTCTCTTTCGGACGCCCTCCTCGCAGCCGGACGCGGGTGTGGTGGCGGAGACAGATCCGCACACGTTGATGGAACGCGTCAAGCCGGATGTATGGCTCGATTTCACGGACGCACGCAGCGTCGTGCGCCACGTGGATGCGGCCATCGCAGCCGGCGTGCGGCCGGTGATTGGTGCCACGGGCTACACCCTGGAGGATGTGACCCGTTGGGACGCCGCCCTCCGGGACGCGGGGCTCGGCGGGGTTGCCGCCCCCAACTTCGCGCTGGGCGCACTGCTGATGATGCGGTTTGCGGCCGAGGCCGCGCGGTTTTACCCGCAGGTTGAGATCATCGAATTGCACCACGATGGGAAACGGGATGCACCCTCGGGAACGGCTCGGAGGACGGCCCAGACCATCGCATCTGCACGCGCCGATGCGGCAGCGCAAGCCGCGACCAGCATGCTGGAACACACGGAGCAGACCGACTCGCCCGCGCGCGGTTTGGCGGAACACGGGGTGCGCATCCACAGCGTCCGCTTGCCTGGGTTGGTGGCGCACCAAGAGGTCATCTTCGGGGGTACGGGCGAGGTCCTGACCATCCGCCACGACTCCCTGCATCGCACGAGCTTCATGCCTGGTGTCCTGCTGGCCTGTGAACGCGTGATGTCCCTTCAAGGCTTGGTGTACGGACTGGAGCACCTGTTGTGGTGAGACGTGGATCCGAGTATAGGGGAGACATACCGATATGAACATTGCCCTGATAGCCCATGACAGGCAGAAGGATGCCTTGGTGGATTTCGTCATTGCCTACCGCCACATCTTCGCGCAGCACAAACTGTATGCCACAGGCACGACCGGTCTGCGCATCCAGGACGCCACCGGGCTCACCGTCCATCGGGTGCAATCTGGGCCCTACGGCGGCGACCAGCAGATTGGCGCCAAGATTGCGGAAGACCAGATGGACTTGGTGATCTTTCTTCGTGATCCGCTTACACCGCAGCCTCACGAACCCGACATCAGCGCGCTGCTGCGCCTGTGTGATGTGCACAATGTGCCCGTGGCAACGAACCTGGCGACGGCGGAAGGGCTGATTCGGGCATTGGAGCGCGGGGACTTCAATTGGCGAACCACAGTGCATGGCGGGCTCGATCGATGAAGATAGGGATCAGTTGCTATCCGACGCTGGGCGGTTCCGGCGCCGTCGCCACCGAACTCGGGAAGGCGCTGGCCCGGCGCGGGCATGAGGTGCACTTCATCGTCACCGACGTACCCTTCCGTCTGGGCAGCTTCTACCGCAATCTCTACGTCCATGAGCTTCAGACGCCGACCTACCCGGTGTTCCGTACGCCGCCGCATGATCTCGCGCTGGCCGCGCTGATGGCCGACATCACGCAACAGTACGGGCTGGATGTACTGCACGTCCACTATGCCCTGCCCTTCGCCATCTGCGCCCTGCTGGCCAACGAACTGCTGGCTCCCCGCCGAATCCCGGTGGTGACGACACTGCACGGCACGGATGTGACGGTGCTTGCGGAGGACAGATCGCTGTACGGCGTGATCCGGCTTGGGCTCGAGCGCAGCCATGTCATCACGGCCGTCAGCCACCACCTGGCCGCTCAGACGCGGGAGTTGTTCCCCCTGCGCCGCCCGGTCACGGTGATCCACAACTTCGTGGATCCGGAGGTGTTCCGCCCCCGCACGCACGATCATGTTCGCCGCTGCTTCGTGGAAGGTCATGAACGGCTTTTAATCCATGCGTCCAACTTTCGCGCGGTGAAGCGCATCCCGGATGTGCTCGACGTCTTTCGCGAGGTGGCGAATCACCTGCCGGCCAAGTTGTTGATGGTGGGTGAAGGTCCGGAATGGCCGCGCGCGCGCCGGCTGGCGATGGAGATGGGCCTTGCTGATCAGGTGCTGTTCCTCGGAAAACAGGACGAGGTCGCCGAATTGATGGCGGCGGCAGACCTGTTTCTCCTACCGTCGGAGCGCGAAAGCTTCGGTCTCGTCGCGTTGGAGGCGATGGCCTCGGGTGTGCCCGTGATCGCCTCGCGAGCGGGAGGAATCCCCGAGGTCGTGGAAGACGGTGTGACAGGGTTCTTGGCGGACGTCGGCGCAACGACGCAGATGGCCGATGCAGCGGTGCGCCTGCTCACGGACGAAGCGCTGTACCGCCGCATGTCCGAGGCGGCGCGGGAGCGAGCCGTGCTGCAGTTCCACGTGGAGGATAAGGTGGCCGAGTACGAGCGCGTCTACGAACAGGCGGTGGCCGAGGTGACGGCGCTTGGCGGATGACAGCCCCATCCTGGATGTGACCGGACGTGTGCCCGAACCGGTTCTGAACGTCCTGCGGCGATTGGAACAGCATGGACACCGCGCCCACCTCGTCGGGGGCTGCGTGCGCGACCTACTGCGCGGCGCGCCGGTGCACGACTTCGACATTGCCACGGACGCCAGGCCGGAGCGGGTCATGGCGCTGTTCGACAAAACGTTGGCAACAGGATTGAAGCACGGTACGGTCAGCGTCAAGGCCGGCGACTGCTGGGTGGAGGTCACGACCTACCGGGTGGACATCGGTTACTCAGATCATCGCCGCCCGGATGCGATACGGTTTACGGATCGACTCGAGGAGGATTTGGCCCGGCGGGACTTCACCATCAACGCGATGGCGCTGGACATGCGAGGCAGGCTGACGGACCCCTTCGGTGGCCGCGCCGACCTCGCCCACGGGCTGATCCGAACCGTGGGGGACCCGGCGGAACGATTCCGTGAGGACGGCTTGCGCATTCTGCGCGCGTTGCGGTTTGTCGCACAGCTGGGCTTTGACCTCGAGCCGCGGACCCTAGCCGCCATGCAAGCGCTGGCGGCCGTCCTCCGGCATGTCGCCCTGGAACGCGTGGGCCAGGAGTGGCTGCGTATCGCCCAAAGTGACTGGGAGCGGATCAGCCGACTGTTGGCGGATGGACCCTGGCTCGACCTCTGGCCCCATCCCCTCCCTGGTTGGCGATCCGCCTTCACCCACGGTCGCCCTTGTCCGGCCTGGCAACGGATGCGCTGCCTGTGGCGCGACCCTGACGAACGCGCGGCACTGGCACTGTGCGCATGGAGTGTCGGGGCTGGACAGGCGGCCCGCGATGTTCGCCGCGCGGGGCAACTGCTTGCATGGCCCAGAACCACAGTGCGGTTGGCCACTCAGGTGGCGCAGGCCGCGTGCGCGATGTCCGGCCGGTCAGCGGATGACCAAGAGAGTTGGACAAGGTGGTTCTGGGCCAATGGCCGCCGCCCCGTCGAGATGGCGTCCTGTCTGCTGGATGCGATTGCCGGTCAGCGCTCGCTGCCGCTGTGGCGGCGAGCGCGCCGCGCCGCCCTGCGCCAACCCCTCTGGTCGCTGCGTGACCTGGCGCTGCGCGGAGATGAACTCCCGAAAGAGATTCAGGGTCCCGAGATTGGCAGGGTGCTGAACCAGTTGGCGGAGGAGGTCCTGATGGGACGGCTGCCCAACGAGCGGGACGCACTGTTGGCGAAGGCACAGCGACACGCTGCCAAGAAAGGATAGAGGACATCGTGGCGGAACACGCGCTGACAACGTGGGAGTCGCAGGATTTGCGCGACAGAATTCTGGAACGTCTGCTGGACGCGGAGGGCGACTGGGTGTCCGGCGCGGAGCTCAGCGCCATCACAGGCGTCAGCCGGACCGCCGTGTGGAAGCACATCCAGACACTCGAGGAGCTCGGGTTTACGGTGGAGGCCGTGCGGCACCGGGGCTATCGCCTGACGCATGTGCCCGACATTGTGCTGGAGCCATTGCTGCGCCGCCGGCTACCCGCCGGATGCGCGCTTGGACGACGCGTACTGTATGCGCCGGTCATCGGTTCCACGAATGCAACGTTGGCCCATCTCGCCCAGTCTCCGGCACTGCCGCATGGCACCGTGCTTGCGGCGGGAACGCAAACAGGGGGGCGCGGTCGGCGCGGCCGGAGTTGGTTCTCGCCCGACACCGGGTTGTGGTTCTCGGTGCTGATTCGGCGTCAGATCCCGCTCAGCCGCGCGGCGGAGATCACCTTGTTGGCCAGCGTGGCCGTGCGTCGAGCCATTCTGCGCCAAACGGACGCCCCGGTGCAGATCAAGTGGCCCAACGACCTGCTGATGGACGAACGCAAGGTGTGCGGCATTCTCGCCGAGTTGCGAGCGGACGGCGAAGAGGTGCAGCACGTGGTGCTGGGCATCGGCATCAATGCCAATGTTCCTCACGAGGCGTTCCCGGATGAACTCGCGAACATTGCCACGTCCATCCTCGCCGCGAGTGGACGGCCCGTACACCGCACGCAGCTCGCAGCCGACGTCCTGCGAGAACTCGAGCCGATGGTCGAGGCGTTGGCGATGGGGGGGGCTGGATTCGCGGCCGTGATCGACGAATGGCGAAGCGCCTGCCACACGCTGGGCCGAGACATTCGGGTGCAGACGCCCGGAGGGTTGGTGGAAGGTTTCGCCATCGACATCTCTCCGGACGGTCGGTTGCTGGTCCGCACACACACGGGTGAGCGCCTCTCCATCCCCAGCGGCGAAGTGCTCTTCTGAGCCACACGCCATGGCTGAAGCTGCATGATGCGTCCCCTTTCGGAACACGCTACACATGTTCCCAGCGAAAAGGGGGCGCGTTTTTATGTTGGACACTTTTTTCGCCCACCTGTACCGTGCCGTGGATAGGATTCGTGATCAACTCGAATACGCGGATGAGGACCTCCGCCGGCACCTCGCGGAGGAGTTGGACGATCTCGAAGCATGGGGCACACGCATCCTGGACCGCTGGCTGCTGCTCGATGAGCGGATCCAGGAACTCAAGCAGACGTTTCAGCTCACCGGTCCGAGTACGGACGCGGAGCCGGCGGTGGATCTGAAGATGCCTGGCGACGCCCCCACCCCGCTGACGGTATGGTTTGTCCCTGGCGAGCATGCGGACGCCGACCCGACGCTCGAACAGCTCGTGATGGCCGCCCCGCATCCGACGCAGTTGGCGTTTCGTCGCGGAATGGGGTACCTCGACCTGGAGATGTATGCGGAGGCCGCCCAGAGCTTCGCCTCCGCGGTCGAGGACAGCGACGACCTGGTGGCCCGCATCTATCTCGCGGCGGCGCTGTCGGCGCAGGGGCGGCGGCGACTGTCCATGAGCCAATTGGCAGCCGTCCGCGCGCGCACCCGGGATGCGCTTTTGCTCAACGCGTGCGACGAGGTGGAGGCGTGGAACCATGCGCAGGTCCGCGCCTATGACCAAGCGGCGGCCTGCTTGGAAGCGGTGGTGCGCCGGACACCGGAGTACGGCGACGCGTGGTACAACCTCGCACTGTGTTACCTACAGTTGGGCAACGGGGCAGCGGCCGAACAGGCCGCTATGCGCGCTTTGGAACAGGAGCCGCGCGACGTGGATGCCGCTGCGCTGCTGGCATTGGTGCACGTGGAGCGCGGAGATCCCTCCGCCGCATGCCGCGTCTGCCATACCTACCTCCCCCACGCGCCCCAGCATGCGGGGCTGGCCGTCGCGTATGTGCGTGCGTTGGCGGCGGCGGGCGAGATCGACCGAGCCCTGTCGCACTGTCGCCGCTGGTGCGGGCAGCACCCTGACGATGACACCCTGCACCGTTTGTACGTTCGTCTGCTGCTGCGCGCAAGCAGGGAAGAGGAGGCGCGTGCTCGGCTGAAGAAGCGAATCGCGCTGCACCTGGCGGACGCCTCCGACTGGCTGACGCTGTCGGTTCTGCAGTGCCTCGACGGGGAGTACGACAAGGCGGAGGCATCCGTTTCGCGGGCGCTCGAATGCCGCGCTGACCCGGCCCTCGCCATGCTGGTGCTGGGAGCCATCCAGGCAGGCGGCGGGGAGCGAGAGGATGCCAGGTCGTATTTCCTTCAGGCGTTGCGCGACCCCCGTCGCCCTGTCAAGCGGCTGAGCCTGTTCTACCTCGGAAGACTGGCGTTGGAGAATGGGGAGGCGGAGGAGGCGCTACGTTACTTCAAGGCCGCGAGAGTGCTGGGCCCGGCCAACGCCGCCATCGCGGAATGGATGGGGCGCGCCGACGCCGCACGTCGAGCCGCGGCTCGCCCCGGGCAACCAGCGGAATCCTGTGAAACGTCCCGCTGACCTCTGCTAGAATGAAGGCAGCACAGGGCGGGAGGCACGGGTGTTGGACTGGTTGCTCGTCGATGTGGAGACAACGGGTTTGGATCCCCGGACGGATGAGATCATCGAGATCAGCGCCATCCGTTGGCGCGACGGCGCAGCGGAGCAGAGGTTTTCATCGCTGGTGAAACCTCGCCACGCGTTGCCACCGCAGATTCGGCAGCTCACGGGGTTGACCGACGATGATCTGCGCGCAGCACCGAAGCTCGCCGACATCTGGCCGGAGTTTCGAGCGTTTGCGGCGGACGCGGCGTTTGTGGCGCATCACGCATCGTTCGATCTCGCCTTTCTCCGGCGCGTCGCGGAGAACCTGGACGCTTGGGACCTGCGGCTGGACGATGCGGCGGATACGCTGGTGCTCAGCCGCATCCTCCTGCCAGGGCTGACCGACTACAGCCTGGAAGCCCTGGCGCACCATCTTGCGCTCCCCACGCGTCCAATGCACCGGGCGGCGGCGGATGTCCAGGTCCTGCTCGAACTGTGGCAGAAGCTGGGTGTCATCGCAGAGACGCTTCCGGTTCACACGCTGGAGCAGCTGGCGCACGTCGGGGCTCGCATCTCCCCAGCCACCGCCACATGGTTCAGGGAGCGGGCGGACGTCCGGCGGCTTCACCATGGCGATGCGCTCCCCGCGCACGCGCAGCGGGTGGACGCCATCGTCTTCCGGGCACCCGACGAGCCTACCCCTTCCCGGGACGAAGTGCAGCATCGGGTCGATGCCAGCGAGGCGTTGCCTGCGGAGGCGTGGCTTCGCCTCGTGGATCAGTATTTCGGTGACGATAGCCCCATCCGCCGCGTGATCCCGTCCTACCGGTCCAGACCTGGTCAGCAGCAGATGGCCATCGCGGTGGCGCACGCCCTCCAGCAGGGGCACCACCTGGTGGCGGAAGCGGGGACAGGTACAGGCAAATCGTTGGCCTACCTGATCCCAGCAGCCCTGCACGCCAAGCAGACCGGTACGCGCGTGGTTGTGGCCACGCACACCATCGCTCTGCAGGATCAACTGCGTGACAGAGATGTTCCCGTTCTGCAACAGGTGATGGGTGACGACGTCACCATCGCGCTGTTCAAAGGACGCAATCATTATGTGTGCATGAGAAAAGTGCAATCGGAAGTTCATCAGGTGGACCTCACCACCTCGGCAGAACAAGCGGAGGCCATCATGGCCGTGCTGCGCTGGCTGGTGGACACCGCCGAAGGGATTCGTGACGAGTTGGCCCCGCGTGGCGCGGCCAGCGCGCTCTGGCAACGCATTCAGAGCGAATCTGAGACTTGCATCGGCCGCAGGTGCCCGTTTTTCAAGCCTTGCTACTACTTTCGCGCGAGAGCGAAGGCGCAGAGCGCCGACGTCGTCATCACCAACCACTCGCTCGTGCTCTCGGACATCCGGGCGGACCACCGCGTACTGCCCAAGTATGATCAACTTATCTTGGATGAAGCGCACCACTTGGAGCAGGCTGCCACGGATCATTTGGGGGAAAGCGTGGAGGCTGCCCGCGTGCACAGTACTCTGGGGCGTCTGGTGAGAGAAGGTCGCACTCCAGGTCTCCTGGCCGATATGGAGACCGTGTTCAGCGGGCACCGCGATGCGGTGAAACTGCTGCCCGTGCTTCAAACGTTGCGGCAAACGGTGTCGGAACTCCGGCCCGCCATGGACCATGCCTTCGCCTGCGCCCACGCGCTTCTGCCCAAGGATGGCACACCGCGCCGCTTCGACGAGAAGCTCTCGATGGACCCGGCTTGGTCCGCGTTCGTGGAAGCCGTCCAGAAGGTGGCGATATACGGCGAACGCATCCGGGCCGAGGTGGAGCGCCTGGAGTCCATCCTTGGCAGCTGGGGCGACGATGACGACGCCAGCGACGGCAGAGTGTTCGACGCGGCCGGGCTCCTGCGTGAAGTCTCCAATCACGTGGACATCCTCGTGCGCGCCTTGGAACCAAGCGACGCATGGGTGGCGTGGGTAGAGCAGCCGGGCCCGGACCTCCGCGCCTTGGCCATTCGGCGCGCTCCGCTGGATATCGCGGAAATTCTCCGTGACAGCCTGTTTGCGACGAAGCGCGCTGTGATTCTTACGTCGGCCACCCTGTCGGTGGGCGGTGAATTCCGTTACGTGACGAAATCTCTGGGACTCACGGCGCTGGACAAGCCCGTGAACACCATCACCGTGGCCTCCCCGTTTGCATTGGAGCGCCAGGCGATGCTGTGTGTACCCAACGATGTGCCTGATCTGAGCGCGCAGGAGGCTGGGGACACCGCAGCGTGGCTGGCCGAGGCCTTGGCGGACCTGGCCGATGCCAGCGGTGGCAGGCTGCTGGTGCTGTTCACCAGCCATGCGCTGCTGCGGGCGGTGGCGGCGAGCCTGCGCGGTCGCCTGCGGGCCATGGGGATGCGCCTGTACGCGCAGGGCATGGACGGCGAGAGATCCCGTTTGCTCAGTGCGTTTCGCGCTCATCCCCGCTCGGTGCTGCTGGGTGCGCAATCGTTCTGGGAAGGCATTGACCTTCCCGGTGACCAACTGCGTGCCCTGGCGATTGTCCGCCTACCCTTCACGCCGCCCACACACCCGGTGACCCAGGCTCGCGCCGAGTTGGTGACACGCTCTGGCCAGAACGCCTTTTGGACGCTGAGCCTGCCTGAGGCGGTGGTGCGCTTTCGTCAGGGGTTCGGTCGCCTGATCCGTACGGTGGATGATCGCGGTGTGGTCATCGTGTACGACAAGCGCATCATGACCGCCCGCTATGGCGCCGTGTTTGTGAAGTCGCTGCCAGGGGTTCGGCCCGTGATCGACACCCACGCCGCCCTGATGGATCGGGTTCGCGCATTCTTGCAGACGCATCCAGCATCCCACTGACGGCCCGCGGTCACACTAGGGGAGATGACAGCGGGACGAGGGGGAGACGGATATGCACACGGTGTGGAAAGGCGCGGTGAGCTTCGGTCTGGTGAACATCCCAGTGCGCATGCATGCGGCCACGGAGTCCAAGGACGTGAAACTGCGCTATCTCCACCGGGAATGTCGAACCCCGATTCAGTACACACGAACCTGCCCGGTGTGCAATCGGGCCGTGGAATGGGACGAGATTGTGCGAGGATATGAGATCCGGCCGAATGAGTTCGTGGTGTTGGATGAGGAGGACCTGCGTCAGCTCGACACGCCTCGCTCCCACACCATCGACATCCAGGATTTCGTGGAGTTGGCCGAGATCGACCCCATCTACTTTGACCGCACCTACTACCTGTCGCCCGACGGGAGCAGCGCGAAGGCGTACCGCCTGCTGACCGAGGCGATGCGGAAGACAGCGAAGATTGCTATCGCGAAGACCGTGCTGCGCAGCGCGGAGACCCTGGCCTGTGTGCGCGTGTACGGGGATGTATTGGTGATGGAAACCCTGTTCTGGCCGGACGAGGTGCGTTCCGTGACGCAACTGCCGGCCATCCCTGAGGCTGCGGTGCAGGAGCAGGAACTGGAGATGGCCGTCACGCTGATCAACCAGCTGGCTGCCCCGTTTCAGCCCGAGAAGTACAAGGATACGCGCCGCGAAGCGCTGATGGAACTGATCCAAAAGAAAGCTGCGGGAGAGGGCACCGCGGTCGTGCGTCCCGCGGAGCAGCCGGACAACATCGTGGACCTCATGCAGGCGCTCAAAGAAAGCATTCGCCTCGCGCAGGCGGAAAACGCACCACAGCGTCCCAAACGACGGCGCAAGACGTCGTGACGCTCCCGTCACGGCGGAAGTGGATCTCCAGGTTCCAGCCGGCATGTCCCAGGTGGTGTGGCCACGACCCCCTGAATGCTGGCCTGCCGCAGTGTATGCCCAGACGGCCACTCGATGTAGGCCACGCGAACGACGACCGTGGGTTGTACCCAGGTGGCCTCCGGATAGCGGGTCAGGTTCACGAACGGCGAGCTGGGTTGCGTATGGCGCAGAAGCGCTCGCGTCAACTCAACCCAGCCTTCTTCAGGAAGGCGGCCGGTGCCCGCATGCCCAATGTACCAAAGTCTTCCGTCTTCGTCGTACAACCCCAGTAGCACCGAGGCGGCGCGCTCCGTATTCCTTAATACGCACCCGCCGATCACGGCATAACGATCCCGGTAACTCTTCTTCTTCCGCCATCGGCCATCCTTGCCGCCGACGCGATAGGTGCTCTCCAGGTCTTTGATCACAATGCCCTCGAGACCCTGCGCCTCCGCGGCCCGGAAGAGCGCCATGCCGTTGCGCTCGTTTTCCACGCGAAGCACTCGCGGATGTGCACGAAGCACCTCCTGCAGCGCCTCTTGGCGCCACCGAAGCGGTTCTGCGGTCAGCCAGCGGTCATCCTTGTAGAGGATGTCAAACACCATGTAATAGATGGGTGTCCGTGCCAAGGCACGCTGAACCTGGCCCATCGTGCGAACCCTGTCGCGGCGCATCACCTCGTAGAACGACGGACGCCCATCGCGCAGCGCAATCACCTCACCGTCAAGAATGACGCTCTTGGCATCCACGAATGCGGTCACCTCGGTGAGTTCTGGGTACTGTAGGGTTCGCTCGCGACGGTGGCGATTGAACAACCGACAATCGACGCCGTCCCAGTACACCAGGACGCGCACACCATCCCACTTGATCTGCGCGGTCCAGGACGGACCGTCGGGAATCAGATCGGTTCGAACGGGCTCGAACGGAATCACCGGATCCAATTTCATGCGCTTCTCCATTTCCCGTATGACGTGCCAGGTGCGTGCACACAACATGAGCAGGGGAGGGGAACGCCGTGCAGCTCATCGCCGAGCACCCTGTGGAAATCACTCATCCACACAAGCTGCTGTGGCCAGAGGCGGGGATTCGAAAAATCGACTACCTAGAGTATTTGGCCAAGATGGCGCCGATCATGCTCCCGCATCTGCGGGACAGGCCATTGACGCTGATCCGGTGGCCGGACGGCGTAGGTGGGAGCTTTTTTTATCAAAAGGATGCTCCGGAACACCGGCCGTCATGGGTGCGAACAGCCGCCATCTGGTCCAAGGAGCGCGGCGCCGACATACACTATGTCCTAGCCGACTCGGTGGCCACGTTGTTGTGGCTGGGTAACCTCGCCGCGTTGGAACTGCATACAGGTTTTTCCCGCTTGAACCATCCGGCGAACCCCGACTGGGTCGCCTTCGATCTCGACCCTTCGGTGCCCGGCTTCGAACCCGTACGCGAGGTGGCACTGGCCGTGCGGGATGTCCTGGATGAGCTCGGTGTCCCGTCCATTCCCAAACTGTCCGGCGCGACCGGTGTACAGGTGCTGATCCCTGTCGTGCCCAACGCGAATTTTGCGGCATGGAAGCCATTCACACGTATGGTCGCGGGTTGCGTGAAGGAACGTCTGCCAAGGCGCGTGACGCTGGAGCGACTGAAGCGAGACCGGGGCGATAAGGTGTACGTCGACTATCCCCAGCACGGCGCTCATCGCACCTTGATCGCTCCCTACAGCGCGCGGGCCACACGCCACGCGACAGTGGCTGTACCGCTGCGGTGGGACGAGCTGGAGGCTGGCGCCGTCCCGGAGGACTTCACCATTCGTAACGTGCCGGATCGGGTGCATCGGATAGGCGACCTGTTGAGGCAACTCACCCCGCTCGATCCCACCCCCATCGTAACCTTTTTTCAAAGCGTCCCGGTGCCGACCTGAGCCTGTTCGCGATGCAACCGCAGGGCCGGTACAGTATAATCGGGGTGTTCGGGAGGGAAATCGATGTCCATCGCCGAGTATGCCATCATCGGCGGCACGGGGGTGTATGACCCGGCCCTGCTCAAAAACGCCGAGACGATCACGTTGGATACACCCTACGGCGCGGTCGAAGTCATCATCGGCGCGTACGAAAGCAAGCCTGTGGCTTTCGTTCCGCGCCATGGACCTCATCATCAGTGGGCTCCACATCGGGTGAACTATCGCGGCAACCTGTGGGCGCTCAGACAACTCGGCGTCACTCAGGTGTTGGCGACAGCTGCGGTCGGATCACTGGACCCGGAGATTGCGCCGGGGACGCTGGTTCTTGTTGACGATTTCCTCGATTTCACCAAGAGCCGACCGTGTTCGTTCTATGACGAGGGCACCATCGTTCACGTGGACATGTCCGATCCGTACTGTCACCGTCTCCGCCAGCACCTGCGGGCGACAGGGGACAGGCTCGGCATCCCGTTGCGGGAGGGCGGCGTCTACGTTTGTACGGAGGGTCCCCGGTTCGAAACAAAGGCGGAGATCCGTTTGTACCAGCGCTTGGGTGGCTCGGTGGTGGGCATGACCAGTGTGCCTGAGGTCGTGTTGGCCAAGGAACTGGAGATGTGCTACGCCACTGTGTGCATTGTGACCAACTATGCCGCGGGCATCAGCCCTGCGCCTCTCACGCACGAGGAGGTCGTGGAGCAGATGCGCGCCAACGTCCATCGGGTGCGGGAATTGTTCTTCGAGACGTTTCTTCACATGGACGGCATACGCGATTGCCGCTGCCCTCACGCGGTGGGTGGACAGTCGACGCTCGGCATGAAGGGGGATCCATCATGAACGCTGCGCTCTCCGCCATGCAGTGGACGGGGCATTCCCTTCGGCTCTTGGACCAGCGTCGTTTGCCGGACACCTCCGAATGGGTGGAACTCCGTGACGCCGCGCAGGTCGCGCAGGCCATCCGGGACATGGTCGTCCGCGGAGCGCCCGCCATCGCCGCCGCAGCAAGCTGGGGCGTGGTCCTGGAGGCGCTTCGGCAGCAAGCGGCAGGGCAGACGCCGACCGTGGATAGTTTGGAACCCGCACTTCAGCTCCTCGAGCACGCCAGACCCACGGCGGTCAACTTGCGCTGGGGCGTGAAGAGGATGCGTCGCGCGGCTCAACGGGCAAGCGCTCAGGGCCAACCCCTCACGGAAGCGCTGATCTCGGAAGCGCAGCGCATCTCC
This sequence comes from Alicyclobacillus sp., assembly GCA_023511725.1. Classification (GTDB taxonomy): domain Bacteria; phylum Bacillota; class Bacilli; order Alicyclobacillales; family Alicyclobacillaceae; genus JAIMAY01. The sequence continues at coordinate 23,478 of JAIMAY010000011.1, read as the reverse complement.
GATGAGGACCGGTCCATCAATCGCCGGATCGGCAGCCACGGCGCGGCGCTGTTCACCCGGCCGGTGCGCCTTTTAACGCATTGCAACACGGGCTCCCTGGCCACCGTGGAATATGGCACCGCACTCGGTGTGATCCGTCGCCTGCATGAAGAAGGGCGACTGCTGCATGTCTACGTCGACGAGACACGCCCTTATCTGCAGGGGGCACGCCTTACGGCCTATGAACTGGCGGTGGAGCAGATCCCCCATACACTCATCACAGACAGCACCGCGGGTGTACTCATGCAGCGGGGCTTGGTGGATGCCGTCGTGGTCGGGGCGGATCGGATTGCAGCCAACGGAGACACGGCAAACAAAATTGGTACATATACACTGGCCGTCTTGTGCCGGTACCACGGCGTGCCCTTCTACGTGGCGGCGCCGCTCAGCAGTTTCGACCTCACCACATCCTCCGGTTCCAACATTCCCATTGAGGAACGGGACGAGCGTGAGGTCACCCACGTGTTGGGACAGCGCATCGCCCCCAAGGAGACGCGAGCGCTGCATTTGGCGTTCGATGTTACGCCGCACGACTTGATTACGGCCATCATCACGGAGTGCGGGATCATCCACCGCCCCAATCCACAAAGTGTACCGAGCTTTGTACAGGCACATGCGGCCAGGGAGGAGGCCATGCCTTGAAGCCAACCCTGCTTCACGTTGGCGCCGTGGTACGCGACGCGGACCATGTGGACGAGGCGCCAACGTACATCGTGATGGAAAACGGGAGAATTCGCGAGATCGGCAGCGGCCGCTATCCGAGATCGACAGAAGACATGGACGTATACGAACGTCCGACGTCCGTGGCCATACCCGGTCTCATCAACTGCCACGGTCATGCGGCGATGACCCTCTTGCGCGGCGCCGGTGATGATATGCCGCTGATGCGGTGGCTCCACGATAGGATCTTCCCACTGGAGGCCAAGCTGACCGCGGATGCGGTGTATTGGGGTACCCTTCTCGCCTGCTGGGAGATGATTGCGAGCGGCACCACCTGCTTCACGGATATGTATTTCTTTATGGACGATGCGGCGCGCGCCGTCGCCGAGGCCGGGATTCGCGGCGTGCTGTCCGTGGGTTTGGTCGGACTGCAGGAGGAAGCAGGTCGCCAAGGTTTGGCCCGGACTCGCCAGTTCGCTCGGACATGGCACGGTGCCGCGGACGGCCGCATCCGCGTCACGCTGGGACCGCATGCGCCGTATACGTGCCCGCCACGCTATCTGGAGCAAGTGGCGGAGCTGTCCGCAGAGCTGGATCTTCCCATTCAGATCCACCTCTCGGAAACGGCAGGTGAAGTGGAGGATTGTGTTCGCGAGCACGGCCGCTCACCGATTGCGTTGATGCGCGATCTCGGCCTGTTCGCGCGCCCTGTCCTCGCCGCGCACTGCGTGCACCTTTCGGAGGATGATATCGCCATCTTGGCCCAGCACAATGTGCATGTGGCGCACAACCCACAGAGCAACCTCAAACTCGGTTCCGGCATTGCCCCCGTGCCGCGCCTGTTGCGGGCCGGAATCACGGTCGGGCTGGGCACGGACGGCGCCGCCAGCAACAACAACCTCGATATGTTCGAAGAGATGCGTTTGGCCGCCACGCTTCACAAAGGCGTCGGATTGGATGCCACCGCGGTGACGGCATCGGAGGCGTTGGCCATGGCCACCAGCGAGGGCGCCAAAGCGGTCTTCTTGGAGCCCGGTCATGGCCGGCTTCAGGTCGGTGCTCCCGCCGACATCGTGCTGCTGGACCTGGACAGCCCCGTCCTGCTGCCGATCCACAACCTCATCTCCAACATCGTGTACAGCGCGAGCGCGGCACAGGTGACGGACGTATTCGTCGGCGGGCGTGCGCTGATGTCCCGAGGTGAATTGACCACCTTGGACACGGAGCGCATTCGTTTTGAAGTTCGCCGGTTGGTCAAGCAATTGAGAGCCCCGGCGCCCGTGTGACGGGCTTTACAGACACCGCATGCTGTGTAGAGGCGAGCGCCACGCGGGACTATCGACGGCTGGTTGCATTTCCAGAGCGTCCAGCCACATGTCGAGCACGGCGCGCCGAACGGTGCCGGCGACTGCGCGTGTTCGCACATCTTCCACCGTGGACGGTTTTGGCTTCTCACGCATCGCCTGCACCTCCCATCGTCGGCCCATCGACCAAGGCCGGGCGCCGGGTATCCGTAGTATGGACGACCGCCGAGCCCGTATGATGCAGCAATGGTGGCAGAGGAGGCGGAATGCGGGGTCACAGGCATCGTGCCCTGTTTAAAGGAGGTAACCGCTTGCGAATTTTGGTCAGCAACGACGACGGTATCGATGCCCCGGGTATTCACGCCTTGGTGAATGCCCTTGCGCCATTGTGCGAAGAGATCATCGTGGCAGCGCCGGACAGCCAAAGAAGCGCGTCCAGTCACAGCATCGGCTTGTTCCGCCCGCTCACCGTGGAGCGAGTGTCGTGGCCTGGCCCCGGATCGATCACGGCCTACCGCATCCACGGCACGCCCGTCGACTGCGTCAAATGGGCGGTGTGCGAGGCGGTCGGGGGGAAGCCGTGCGATCTGATGGTGTCCGGTATCAACGAAGGTCCCAATCTCGCGACGGATGTGCTGTATTCGGGTACCGTCGCGGCGGCCGGGGAAGCTGCACTGCAAGGCTTGCGCGCCGTTGCGCTATCGCTCGCGGGACCGCCGTTCCCGTTTGAGGATGCCGCGCTCGCTGCGGTGCGGATCGTCCAGGCGGTCAGCCGGTTGAACTTCCCACCCGACACCTTCGTCAACGTCAATCTGCCCGGTTCCCATCCGCATACCGCCGCGTGGCGCGTCGTTCCGCTTGGCGCACGAAAGTACAAGGACAAATTTCGCCGCATTGCCGGAGATGACGAAACGGCGGTATGGCGCTATGCCGGAGAAGCGTTGATCGACGACGGGAACGAGGCATCGGATGTCAGCGTGGTGCGTCAAGGCGGCGTGGCCATCACCCCGCTGCGCTACCATTTCACCGCGGACGACTGGCTCAGCACACTGAAGACGCAACTCGAGGATACCGCGGCGCGAAAGGATGGGTGAAGGCATGCAGCGCGAGGGACTGCAGATTCTGGGCACGTTGGAGATCACCGCCACCGAGGACCTGTATCTGCTTGTGGACTTTCTGAATCGCAACCTGAAAGATAAAGGCGTCGTGTTCGGTTTGGCAAAGTCTCCGGATCACCCGAACAAAATGACGCTGACGCTGTATCGTTCCTGAGGCGGTGGCTATGAAAACATGGCAGTGGGCGACCACCACTGTGCTGGGGCTGCTTGTCGTCGCAGGCGTCGCAGCCGGAACCTCGCTGTGGTTTCACCTCGAGCCGGAATGGGAAGTGGAGACCTCCGCGGCTCAATTCGCATTGGACCATTCGCCGCTGCAGCATATTGAGCAGCACCAGGTGTTCACCGCGGACGGCGTGGAGCAGGTCTTTGCCGGGCAGGACGCATGGGGGAACCGTTGGACCGTCTTCGTCAGCGGCCCTCCCTGGACATGGCATGCAGTGAAGACGGGCGATCTCGTTTCCGAGCAGACGGTGGAACGTCAGGCGCGCGGGCATGGCTACGAGGTCCTCTCCTGCGTGCCCGGCTGGCTGAATGCCACCTTGGTGGCTGATCTCCACGCCCAGACGCAGGTGGTGTACGAGGTGCACGCACTGGATGCCAAGGGGCAGACGTGGTACGCGCTGGTGGACGCGAAAACGGGCCAGTGGCTATGGAAATATCTTTTGTCAACTTGATGCCGTCCTGCGTGCTATACTGAGGGCACGCACAGAGCCAGAAGTGTAGAAGGAGGCGTCGTCATGCAGCGGGTTCGTCCTGTGCCGCTGGTGGTGATCGCCATCATCAGCCTGGCCCTGCTTATCGGTGGCTATCAAGCCTATCAGCGCTTTTATGTGATAGACCCGGTTGCGGATCAACTCCGCGCCATTCCCGGCGTCGAGAGTGTTCAGGTGTCTCCTGGACATCCGGCAACCGTACGCGTCCAACTGGGTGCGGTACATGATCTGCAGACCACCTACGACGATGTCACCAAGGTGGTCCAAGATGCCCTGGGCGATGGCGCCAACGTGGTCCTGGTCGACAATGCTGACGGGGCGCTCCAAAACGCCTACGAGTCGCTCCTGCCCTACATCTTGCAGGGCGTAGCCGAGGGGCACTATGCCGATATGATAGACACGGTTCGACAACGAGCGCAAAAAATGGGCATGGACGCCCAGATCACCATGGATGAGCACAATCTCTACATCGAACTGAGATCCGGAGACCACGAGCTGTACCATGTGCTGCCGTACGCGCTCCGCCAAGGGGGTGGCGCATCATGATTCGAGAGGCACTGCTCGGTATCGGCATCGCGGTGGTGATCTTTCTCGCCGTGCTTGGCGTGAACATTCTGCCGCTCCTGTTCCTGGCTGCCGTGGCTGGAACGCTGTGGTTATTGATGGACCGACGTCAGGTGGTACCGGCGGGGATCCGCGATAACCAGATGCAGCATCGCGTGTCCTTCGATGAGATTGGCGGGCAGGAGACGGCCAAGCGCGAGTTGATGGAAGCGCTGGATTTTCTTCGCTATCGCGACCGGATCAAGGCGCTTGGCATTCGGCCACTGAAGGGGATCCTACTGACGGGGCCCCCCGGAACGGGCAAGACGTTGATGGCGAAAGCGGCCGCCACGTACACGGATTCCGTGTTCCTCGCGGCTTCCGGCAGTGAGTTTGTGGAGATGTACGTCGGTGTTGGCGCACAACGCGTACGGGATCTCTTCCGGCGCGCCCGCGCACTGGCCAAGCGGGAAAATAAGGACAGCGCCATCATCTTCATCGACGAGATTGATGTCGTTGGTGCACGGCGTGGCCAGCACAGCCATCAGGAATACGATCAAACCCTGAACCAGCTCCTGACGGAGATGGACGGCATGAGCACAACGCAGTCGCCGTTCATCCTCGTGATTGCGGCCACCAACCGTCCGGATATGCTGGATCCCGCTTTGCTTCGACCGGGCCGGTTCGACCGCCAGATTCGGGTGGATTTGCCCGATAAAGAAGGACGACTTCACATCCTTCGCATCCTCACCAAGGGCAAACCGTTGGCCGAAGGGGTGGACCTGGAGCACATCGCGCGGGAGACGTATGGTTTCTCCGGCGCACAGCTCGAGGCGCTGGTGAATGAGGCGGCCATCATCGCGCTGCGGCAGGGCGAGCAGGAGATCACCCAAACCATGTTCCGGGACGCCGTGGACAAGGTTCTGATGGGTGAACGCACCGGCCGCAAACCCACGGAGGAAGAGTTGCAGCGGGTGGCGGTCCATGAACTCGGGCATGCCATCATCAGCGAGTTGATGCGCCCGGGCACGGTCTCCCACATCACCATTGCGCCGCGCGGCAAAGCGCTGGGCTTCGTGCGACAGATCCCAGAGCACGACCGGTATCTGTACACCCTGGAGCAACTTCAGCAGCAGATCAATGTCGCGTTGGCCGGGTGCCTGGCAGAGGAACTCCACTATGGCAACCGTAGTACGGGTGCCCAGAACGACTTCATGCAGGCATCCCAACTGGCGCGGACGATTGTGACGTGCGGCCTGTCCCGGATCGGCATCGTGGATGAAGAGCATCTGCCCGAGAGCGTGCTCGACGCCGAGGTCCGGCACATCCTTGCAGAGCAGGAGAAGATCACGCGAGAACTTCTGCGACCGTACGCCAGGGCCATTGAAGCCTTTGCCCAGCGTGTGGTAGAGCAGGAGAGCATTGGAGGAGACGAATTCCGGCGTTGGTTGCGAAGTGTGCGAACGGACGGACAAGCGGCGCCGGCACTGGAACCAGCCTGCCCCTGAGGTAGGCTGGTCTTTTTTTTTTGCTCCGCGGACCGCAGCGGGACATGCTATAATCCGGATGGCATTGTTCATCGAAGACGCGCCGACGACGGAGGGATGCATGTGACGCCGGTGGTGACGATTCGCGAGATCGGCCGCTGGGTGGGCCAGACGGTCCGGCTGCAGGGCTGGCTATACAACAAGCGTTCCAGTGGTAAGATCCAATTTCTTCAGGTGCGAGACGGTACCGGGCTGATCCAATGCGTCGTGGTCCGCTCGGAAGTGGGTGACGAGATCTTTGCTCGCTGTGACAAACTCACGCAGGAGTGTTCACTGACGGTCGACGGCGTGGTGCGAGCGGACGAACGTGCGCCGTCGGGCTACGAATTGACCGTGACCGACGTGAACCTCATCGGTCCTTCGCATGACTATCCCATCACCCTCAAGGAGCATGGCGTCGATTTTCTGCTCGACCATCGTCATCTCTGGATTCGTACACCGCGCCAACGCGCCATTCTCAAGATCCGCGCTGAGGTGATGCGGGCGATGAGCCTGTACCTGGATGGTCATGGGTTCACGCGTGTGGATCCGCCCATCCTCACGCCCGCCGCCTGCGAGGGAACCACAGAGCTGTTTCACACACGCTATTTCGATGAGGACGCCTACCTCACGCAGAGCGGCCAGTTGTACCTGGAAGCGGCCGCCATGGCGCTAGGCAAGGTGTATTCCATGGGGCCGGCGTTCCGCGCGGAAAAATCGAAAACGCGGCGGCACCTGATCGAGTTCTGGATGATCGAACCGGAGATGGCCTTCTTCCGGCATGAGGATAACCTCCGCCTGCAGGAGGAGTTCGTGAGCTTCGTGGTGAAACATGTGTTGGACAACTGCGAGCCGGAACTTCGTACACTCGGGCGAGATGTGGATAAGCTGAGCAAGGTCGTCCCGCCGTTCCCGCGCATGACCTATGACGAGGCCGTGGCGTGGCTGAACCAGCACGGTCATGACCTGAAGTGGGGCGACGACTTCGGCGCGCCGCATGAGACGGCCATCGCGGAGCAGTTCGACAAGCCTGTGTTCATCGAGCGCTATCCCACACACCTCAAGGCATTCTACATGCAGCCGGACCCGGATCGGCCAGAGGTGGTGCTGTGTGCGGACATGCTCGCACCGGAAGGCTATGGCGAGATCGTCGGCGGCAGTGAGCGCATCCATGATTACTATCTCCTGAAGCGCCGGTTTGAAGAACATCAACTCCCGGAAGAGGCTTACGGCTGGTATCTGGATCTCCGCAAGTATGGCTCCGTTCCGCATTCCGGGTTCGGTATTGGGCTGGAGCGGACCGTGGCATGGATCTGCGGCTTGGAGCACGTGCGCGAGGCCATCCCGTTCCCGAGGATGCTGTATCGGCTGTATCCTTAATCTTGTAGGTATCTGGGCTCATTGAGGGAGGGGGACGCATGCGTCCCGCCGAGAGAGAGGGCGGAGGGGCCGATTTCCTCACCCGCGGCTTCGTGAGCGTTCCACGCGCGCTTTTGGACCAGTTCCCCGAACTCGGGATATCCGCCGAGGACTTCGTGGTGCTGCTGCAGATTCTCAGCGCGCAGCAGCTGGAGGGCAAGGAATTTTTATCACCGTACGACCTGAGCGTGCTGTGCAGCACCTCTCCGACGGTCATCTCGGAAATCATCGGCCGGCTGGTTGCGCGCGGACTTCTCGCCATCGGCGAACGCTTGGACGATGACGGCACGCGCAGCAATTATTTTGACCTGAAGCCGCTGTGGCAACGGCTTCGCGGTCGCGATCCACAGCAGCCATATGCTGGTGAGTGGCGCAAAGACCCGGTGACGCTCTTTGAGGAGGAGTTCGGTCGGCCGCTATCCGCATTGGAGTGTGAACAAATCCGGCGCTGGCTGGACGATGACGCCTATCCAGAGTGGCTAATCACCGAAGCTCTGCGGGAAGCGGTACTGGCGAACAAGTTCAGCTTTCGTTACATTGATCGGATTCTCTACGAGTGGCAGCGGCACCGCATTCGCACGCGTCAGGAGTTGGAACAATACCGCCAACAGTACCGGGCTAAGCGGGGAGGGGCCACGGATCCCGATTCGCGCGCACGTTCCACGGGGGCTCGCACCAAGGGAGAGGCGTCCGCCCCGGCACGCGACGAACGATACAAAGCGTTTTACGACCTGTTTCCCGATGCTTGACCGCCTCTCGCCTACGCGGGAGGGGCGCGGGACAAGCGCCGTGTCCTCCGTCCAGGGATGTGCATCCACTGGAGCGGAGGGATTCTCATGTCCACAATGAATCAACCGTATGCAGTCGATGTGGTCTTGGCATACTGCGGCCTACCGCACATTTTGCGACCCGTCCCACGGCCGCCGACGCCATCCTACCCGCGGCCTGTGATCAGGCTGCCGGTCCCCGTGCGCTGGCCGCGGTGATGCCGCGAAAAGGGGTAGCGTGGGTGACAGAGGAAGCGACGCGAAGAACGGATCGGCCGGTGGTCGTGTTGTACGATGCAGCATGCCCTGTCTGCTGCCGGTTCGCATCTTGGCTCGAGGCACGCGACGGACAGCGGCAGCTTGAGCTCACGCCGCTGCAGACCCCTGGCGCGCTCGCGTCGAGGGGCATCCACCTGGAGGATGCGCTGACGGAACTCCATACGGTGGATGCCCAGGGGCATGTGTGGCGAGGAGCAGATGCCGTCCTGGTGGCGCTCCTCCAGCTTCCTGGCTGGCGTTGGCTACGATGGGTCTGGCGCATCCCCGGCGTACGGCCCGTTTTGAGGCGAGGCTACCGAGGGTTCGCACGGATTCGTCCGCGCCACGCGATGTGTGAGACAGGCTCCTGTGCATGTCGGACTTTTCAGGGGACTTCACCGGCGCCGGGAATGGGCGCACAGGAAGGACACTCGCCCGCGCGAGACGACAACCGTTGACGTAGGCTGTAGCAACCAGCACAAAGGAGGGATGAAGAATGTACGGAGTGTTCGGTGGCTACACCCGGTGGGCCGTCGTGTTCCTGATCATCTTCGTACTGTTCTTCCTGCTGGTCCCAGCCTACACCACGACCACCTGCACGACCACGACTGTGGTCTGAGCGGGGCGGGAAGCCTTCGCTGCGAAACGAGGCAACGGGAGGTGGGCCTTCCGTTGCCTCGGCGAAGTCCATCGGGTCCCGAAATTCAGTTGTGGTTGGCAGGAGGGCAGAGGTGCAGCGCCACATCGGACCGACGTCGCTCCTCGTGGCGCTCCAAAGCGAGTGCAATCAGCCGGTCCAGCAACTCCGCATACGGGATGCCGCTGGCTTCCCACAGCTTCGGATACATGCTGAACTGGGTGAACCCTGGCATCGTATTGATCTCATTGATCAGCACCCGATCCGTCCCGCGCTCGAGGAAGAAATCGACGCGGGCGAGCCCGCTGCAGTCGATGGCGCGGAAGGCGCGCAACGCCAGTTCTCGGATGGTCCGGGCTGTGCTCTCCGGCAGCGACGCTGGAATGATGAGCGTGGTCTGCCCATCCATGTATTTGCTTTCGTAGTCGTAGAACTCATGGGCCGGAACCACCTCGCCAGGCACCGAAGCGATGGGCTGATCATTCCCGAGGACGGCCACCTCAATCTCGCGCGCATCCACGCCTTGTTCGATGATCAGCTTGCGGTCGTAGCGTGCCGCGAGACGCAGTGCCGCTGGGAGGTCCTCCCGGCGCTTGACCTTGCTGATCCCGACACTGGAACCGAGATTGGCCGGCTTGACAAAGCAGGGGTAACCAAGTTCAGCCTCCACATCGTCCACGACACGGTCCAGATCCCGCTCGACGTCGCTGCGCAAGCACGCGATGTAGCGGACCTGGGGGAGTCCGGCCGCCGCAAACAGCGTCTTCATCACCACTTTGTCCATACCCACGGCGGACGCGAGAACCCCGGCACCGACATAGGGAACGCCGAGCGTCTCCAGCAAGCCCTGAATGGTTCCATCCTCTCCATACGAACCGTGCAGAACCGGGATGACCACGTCCACAGTTTGGGGCCATGTGTCCCACGCCAGGGGCACGACGTCGCGCGATACGGTGCCACCATCCGGGACCACACTGGGGCTGCCGATCTCGCCACCCATCCGCGCTCCGTCGTCAGCCGTCCCGAGCGCCACCTGAGCCGCGGCCTCCAGCGCAGGAATGGCCTCATAGCCGGCCAACCATCGCCCATCCCGCGTGATTCCGACGGGCATCACATCGTATTTATTTCTATCCAAGGCTCGAATGATGGATTTGGCGGATTGAATCGACACCTCGTGTTCGCCTGAACGGCCCCCGAACAAGACCACCACACGCAGTTTTCTGGCACTGGCCACAATGTCATCCCCTTTGCGAATTCCCTTTGATTATATCTACGTACCTGTGAAACACAAGGTGCTTTAGGTGCGATGAGTCCATGCCGTGGACAAAAACGCCTATGCTACAATCAGGAGGCGACAGAAGGAGGGAGCCGACGTGGAGCCGATTTCGGTCCAAACTCTCTGCGAGCGAACCGGCGGGACGCTGGTGCACGGCGATGCACAGGCACGCGTGACCGGCGTGTCCATCGACAGTCGGCGCGTGGCGGCCGGCGACGTGTTTGTGGCATTTCGCGGGGAACACGTCGATGGCCACCACTTTGTGGCGGACGCTTTTGCGCGCGGGGCTGCGGCGGCACTCGTTCAAGTGCGGCCAGCAGCGATGCCGTCTGGCGGTGCCGTCATCCAGGTCGATGATCCGCTGGCCGCCCTGCAACGTCTCGCGACCGCAGAACGACAAGCCTTCACCGGTCCTGTCATCGGCGTGACGGGGAGCAATGGGAAAACCACGACCAAGCACCTGTTGGCGAGCGTGTTCTCCGTCCTCGGACCTTGTCTGGCCACGGAAGGCAACTACAACAATGAACTCGGGCTGCCGCTGACAATTCTGCGCAGGACCCCTGCCCATCGCTCGATGGTGCTCGAGATGGGCATGCGCGGAAAAGGACAGATTGCTGCACTCTGCGCCATCGCCAAACCCTCGGCGGGCGTGATCACGAACATCGGCCATAGCCACATCGAGCTGCTCGGTAGTCAGGCGGCCATCGCCGATGCGAAGGCCGAGTTGTTGGACGCATTGCCCGCGGACGGCACAGCGGTGTTGTGGTACGAAGACCCCTGGCTGCAGCGCATGGCATCCCGCTCCCGGGCCCGCGTCCTGTGGTACGGTATGGATGCCCCGCACGCCCAGGCCCGCGACATCGAGGTCCGGTGGGAGGGTACCACATTCCAAGCCACCGTGTTGGGCCACACGGCACGTGTGTTTCTTCCCTTGCACGGCGCTCACAACGTTCGCAACGCGCTGGCGGCGCTGTTGATGGGCGCTGTGCACGGCGTGCCACTGTCCCTAGGCGCGGAAGCGCTGCGAACGATAGCGCCTGTGGCTGGGAGGCTCAACCTGCGCGAGGGATCGGCGGATCGCCGAATCTTAGACGATGCCTACAACGCCAGTCCCGCGTCAGTCAAGGAAAGCCTTCGCGTGTTGCGAACCCTCGCGGACGACCGTCCGTCGGTGGCCATCCTGGGAGACATGTTGGAATTGGGTGCCTACGAGCAGGAAGGGCACGAAGACGTGGGCTGCGCCGCCGTCGAAGCGGGCGTGACGACGCTGATTGCGGTCGGCCCCCGAGCCCGCCACATCGCGCAAGCCGCGGAACGCTCCGCAGCGGCGAAGGCGTCGTCCACGCGGGTGCTGTGGTTTGCCGATGTGGAGAGGCTCCTGTCCGAGTTGCAAGCGTTGGTACCCGAACGAGCCGTGGTCTTGGTGAAGGCGTCCCGGGCGATGGCGTTCGAGCGGATCGTGCAGTGCCTCACCGATGGTATGACTCCCTCGGTGTGAGGGGGAGGAGATCAGCGAAGGGTGTCGAACTAGCGTAGAGGAGACGGCGTACAAGCGCCGAGATCCTCACGCATGACATGAAGCCAGAGAGGGGGAGTGGGTTCATTTTTAAACCACGCACGAGTCGCACGGCCTCCGCATGGGCCGCGGCACTGGCGCTGATGGCCGGATGGGTTCCGGCGGCGCAGGCGGACTCTCTCTCCGCGCAGCGGCAAAAGCTCGCGGCCCTGCAGGCCGAGGCCGCACAGAATCAGAACCAGATGCAGGCCGATAAGCAGCAGGTTCAGAGCCTGCAACAGAGCGTCGCCGCCTACCAAACGGCGCTCGCGTCCTTACAGTCTGCAATGCAACAGAATCAGGCGCAGATTGCCTCAACGCAGCATGAGTTGGCCACGCTGCAACAGACGCTGACGGACACCCAGCAACGCCTGACGGACACGCAAGAACAGTTCGAGACACAACTTCGTGCCATGTACGAGACAGGCGGCATCCCGTATCTGGAGGTCCTGCTCGGAGCGACAAGCTTTGACGACTTTCTCAACCGCCTGTATGCGATAGCCACCGTGGCGCAGTCGAACCGGAAGCTGGCTCAGCAGTTGCTGGACCTGCGAACGCAGATAGCTGAGCAGCAGAAGCTTCGGCAGGCGACCTTGGCGCAATTGGACAAGCAGCAGGCCGACCTGCAGGCCACGCAGCGTACGTACCAGACGCTGCTCGCGCGTAAGCAAAGCGCGCTGCAACAGGCTAAGACGCAGGTGCAGCAGGAACAGCAGCGCCAGGCGGTGTTGGAAAGCCAGATTCACCTGACCCAGGCCCAGATGCAGGCGATAGAGGAGCAGACGCGCGCGATTCAGCAGAGGATGGCCACACAGTCGGGGTCCATGGCTTCGCGGTCCGGCGGCGTATCGCTCCCGGGTGCAGGCGCCAACGCGACCGCATCGCAGATCATCGCGTACGCCGAGGATTTTATCGGCATTCCGTACGCGTGGGGTGGAACATCGCCTCAGACCGGATTCGACTGTTCAGGTTTCACGCAATACGTGTTCCGACATTTCGGCATCGGACTCGGACGCACGGCCTTGGATCAATTCGGGGAAGGGATGCCTGTGTCAATGGCGGACCTCGAACCCGGAGATCTCGTGTTTTTCAGCACCTACGCGCCGGGTGCGACACACGTCGGTATCTATATCGGGAACGGACAAATGATTGACGCGCAGGACGAGGGCGTCACCATCGCGAGCATCCACAACAGCTACTGGGCTGCCCGCTACATCGGCGCACGCCGCATCCTCTGACGTTCATTCAGAGGGTCATCCCGTCATTCGTTCGTCCCCGATGCGCCCGCCGGTTGCAAAAACCGGCGGGGCTTTTTATACTGGACGTAGCAGCCGCGGTTTGCGAGTGCTAATAAACCTGCTAGTTTCCACGGCCAAGAGCAGCCAAGAGAAGAAGCGCTGACATGAAACTTTTCCGGACGGCTGGGGAATACCACTGGTGGATCCCGCTGGATCGAAGAAGAGGACTCATGCGGACTTCTTCTCTTTTTTTCTCCCATCAACACCGGTGAGGAATGCCGGTCTTGTGCCGACAGGAGACGCGCCGGCGCGACCGATGTCAGGAAGGAGCGCGAACCAATGACCTGGGTGGCCTATGTCAGCACGTACGTACCCCGCCGCTGCGGTTTGGCGACCTATACGCACCATCTGCGTCAGAGTATCCGAGGGCTCGACGATTGGTCGGGCCGGGATACCGTGGTCATGATGGTGGACTCGCTGGACGAAGCTCCGGTGGACCGGGACATATGGCCGCTCATCAAGGCGCAACGGACAGCCTATGCCGAGATGGCGGAACGAATCAACCGCAGTGGCGTGTCGGTCGTTTCCCTGCAGCACGAGTTCGGTATCTTCGGAGGCGAGCACGGCGCCTACATCCTGGATTTCGTTCGACGGCTGCGCAAACCGTTGGTGACCACATTCCATACGGTCTTCAAACAACCTGCGGAACCGCATCGCAGCATTCAGCGGGAGATCGCCTTGCGCAGCGACAGAGTGGTTGTCATGAACCGGACGGCCATCGGTTATCTGCGCGACGCGTACGGTATCCCTGAGCACAAGATTCTTTTCGTTCCTCACGGTACGCCCGTGCCCAAACCGGAGCAGCGCACGCTGATCCGGCAACGTCTGGGCTGGACAGACAGGCGGGTGTTGATGACCTTCGGTTTGCTCAGCCGCAACAAGGGTATCGAACTGATCATCGAAGCCCTGCCCACCGTTGTTCAGCGGGTGCCCGAGGTGTTGTATTGCGTCATTGGGCAGACCCACCCGGAGATCAAGAAGTCGGAAGGCGAAGCGTATCGTGAGCAACTGCAGGCCATGATCCGCGAACGCAAGCTGGAGAACCACGTGATGTTCATCGACCGCTACGTGGACGAGGATGAACTGGTGGATTATCTCATGGCCTGCGATGTCTATGTCACGCCCTACCCCGGCATGGAACAGGTGACGTCGGGCACGCTGGCGTACGCCGTCGGGCTCGGCCGCCCCGTGCTGACCACGCCGTACTCGTACGCCAGGGATCTGCTAGACGGGTGCGATCCGCTGCTGATTCCGTATGGAGACGTGTCGCGATGGGCAGACCGCATGGCCGCATTGCTGTCCGATGCCCAGGAGCGAGCCCTGTGGCAGCGGCGAATTTCGAGCATCGGCGCATCGATGCGGTGGCCGCAGGTAGGACGCGTGCACGCCGAGTTGTATGATCACCTGTCGCGGCTCGCTAGAACCATCAAGGCGGAGGAGGTGGCTGGCATTGCGGGCGTTTCCCGTTAATTTTGGCCATCTCGTGCGGATGACGGATGACACAGGTCTGATTGAGCACGGCCTCGGGGCCATTCCGCGCCGTTCCGAGGGGTACACCACAGACGACAATGCGCGGGCGCTATGGCTGGTGCTTGAATCGCTGAGCCACGCATCCGCGGCACGCTTGGACGATACTGAAACCAAACGCACCCTCCAGCACCTCGCCGACATCTACCTCTCATTTCTCGCGTGGGCACAAACCGATGACGGGAGCTTTCACAACAACTTTAGTTACGACCGGCGTCCCGAACCCGAGACGCCTTCCGATGATTGTCAGGGCAGAGCGCTGTGGGCGCTGGCAGTGGCGTATGTGCTGTTGCCCGATACAGGTCGGCGAGCCGCCGTGGCACAGCTCCTTCGGCGTGGTCTGCCGGTGGTGGAAAGACTTCGGTACGCGCGAGGCATCGCGTACAGCGCGGCAGCGTGCGCGCTGCTGTGGGCAACGCAACGGCGCAGTGGCCGCCAGGATCCTTTCCTCCAGTCCATGGAACCGCTTTTGGAGCGCTGGACCTTGGAATTGGAAGCTCGCCTGCTCACCCTGTACGCAGAACACCGCAAACAGGGATGGCATTGGTTTGAGCCGACCATGACGTATGGCAATGGGGTCCTGCCGTGGTCTTTGCTGTATGTGGGTCAGGTCACCGGTCACGCACAGGCCGAAACCGTCGGGCTGGAGGCGTTGGCTTTCCTGATACAACTCATGACGGCCCCCGAAGGTCACCTTCGGCCCATTGGCAATCAGGGTTGGGCCACCCCGGCATCGGTGAGCAAATGGGACCAACAGCCGCTCGAGATCATGAAGCTCGCGCTCGCCTGCGCCGCTGCCTGGCATACGACCGGTGACGACGCGTACCGGCAGCATGTGCTCCGCTGTATGCGCTGGTATCTCGGCGAGAATGACCTCGGGGTGGCCGTTGCGGATGAAGCCAATGGCGCATGCTGCGATGGATTGACCGCGCACGGTGTGAACCCCAATCAGGGGGCCGAGTCTACACTTGCGTATCTGCTGACGAGTATTTTCCACGCTCACGTGGTAGCACAGACGCCATCCTACACATTCGGTCCACAGCCGGAACTTTCCGCCGAAGAACTGCTCATGGCTTGAGCGGCGCACTGGCCCAGGGCCAGCGCGCCAGTTTTTTCGGCAGGTTCGCCGGAATGTATCGACGATTGTCTCATCCTCACGTATAATGAGAGTGCCCAAGATTCTGTGGAAAGGGAGGGATGAGGCTTACACAGCGGCGGTTCTCCATCTCATACTTTGAGCGACTGACCAGTACACTCAGGCACTTATCCTGGCGAAGGTGAGGTGGTTGTGGTGCACCACCAGCAGATGATCACCACCAGTCCGCGAGGTTTGCGCGAGGACATCCTTCCATTTCGTCTCTACCAAAAGGCCAAGAAGCTCGGGGTGTGGGATCCCCGGGACATCGACCTGTCTCAAGACGTGCAGGATTGGGCCAAGCTGACGCCCCGCCAGCAGGAGGGCACGGTACGTTTGATAGCCCAGTTCCAGGCGGGGGAGGAAGCGGTCACCCTTGACCTGCTGCCCATGATGATGGCCATTGCAAGGCAGGGACGCCTGGAGGAGGAAATGTACCTCACCACGTTTCTGTTCGAGGAGGCGAAACACACCGAATTCTTCCGCCTTGTTCTCAACGCCCTTGGTGTCAGGGATGACCTGTCCGTGTACCACTCCTCGACGTACCGCACCATCTTCTACGAGATTCTGCCCGAGACCATGCAGCGCCTGCTCCACGATGATTCCCCCGAGGCTTTGGCCGACGCCTCGGTGGTGTACAACATGTTCGTCGAAGGTGTACTGGCGGAAACCGGGTATTGGTCTTTCCATAACAGCCTTGCAAAAAACGGCCTGATGCCCGGATTGATGAAGGGCATCGCCTACCTGAAACAGGACGAATCCCGTCACATCGGTTACGGCACGTTCCTGCTCCAGCGCCTCGTCGCAGAAAACCCAGCCCTGTTTGACCGTATCCAGGCCAAGCTGATGGAACTCGCTCCGCTCGCCATGGCTCTCAATCAAGAGGGACTTGCGGATGATGATCCATCGGACCCGTTGGCCGTGGATGAGACGGAGTTGATGAACTTTTCCGCCAAGCAACTGCAGTTGCGCCTGGAGAAGATCGCGCGCGCCAAAGACCGGTCACTCGACGAACTTTACCGCATCCCCGAGGACCAGCTCGGCGTCCTGTGAAAGCGCTGCACAGCGGCGCACTAGCGCGATACGAGGAGGGAAGCACATGTCGGTTGCCCCATCGCTGCCCGAGTTCGGCCTGTTCATCGACGGGCAATACACCCCAGCGACAAGCGGCGAGTTTTTTGAGGTGATCAATCCCGCCATGGGCATGCCGTGCGCCCGCGTCGCAAAGGCGGGGCCGGAGGATGTCAACCGCGCTGTGGAATCGGCTCGACGTGCGTTTGACAGCGGCGTTTGGTCACGCGCTACACCCGAAGAACGCGCGAAGGTCTTGATTCGCTTCTCACAGAAGATCATGGAGCACGCCCAGGAGTTGGCATTTCTCGAGATCATCGCGTCGGGCGCCACGGTACGGCGCGTTGCCGGCGCAGATCTGCTTCAGATTGTCGACTTGCTCCAGCAGACGGCCAAGTTCGCGCTGGAGTACAAGTATGTGGAGACGCTTCCGGTGCAACCATTCCCGGGACCCAGTCACAATCAGGTGTGGCGTGAGCCGGTCGGCGTGTGCGCGGCCATCACCGCATGGAACTTCCCGCTCATCCTGGCGATGTGGAAACTAGCCCCGGCCCTGGCCATGGGTAACTCCATCGTCATGAAGCCGGCTTCGAGCACGCCGTTGTCCACCCTAAAACTCGCCGAGTTGGCCGCGGAAGCGGGTGTGCCTGCGGGAGTGTTTAACGTCGTCACTGGGCCGGGATCGAGCGTGGGCGAAACGCTGGTCACCCATCCGATGGTGGATAAGATTGCGTTCACAGGCTCCACGGATGTCGGGCGTCGGATTATGCAACTCGCGGCCACCGGCGTCAAGCGGGTGACGCTCGAGTTGGGCGGCAAATCGCCTGCCATTGTGTTGCCGGATGCCAACTTGGAATTGGCGATACCCGGCATCCTGTTCGGCGTGTTTCTGCATTCCGGTCAGGTCTGTGAATGCGGCACGCGGGTCATCGTGCACGAGGCCATCTACGATGAGGTCGTGGAACGGCTTGCAGACATGGCGTCCCGGATCAAGTTGGGCAACCCGCTGGATGAAACCGTGGGTATGGGACCGGTGATCTCGCAGTCCCAACTCGAGACCATCCTCGGCTACGTGGAATCGGGCAGGCAGGAGGGCGCACGGCTCGTCTGCGGCGGTCAGCGCGCGCGCGGGGGACCGCTGGATATGGGGTACTTTGTCGAGCCCACCATCTTCGCCGATGTGGACAACCGAATGAAGATTGCCCAGGAAGAGATCTTCGGTCCGGTGCTGTCCGTGATCCGCGCCAAGAGCACCGAAGAAGCGGTGGCCATCGCCAATGATACCATCTACGGCCTGGCGGCAGGAATTTGGACAGGAGACCTCAACACCGCCTATCGTTTGGCGCGGGATTTGAAGGCGGGCACCATCTGGATCAACGATTGGCACATGTTCCGCAGCGATGCGCCGTTCGGCGGCTACAAGCAGAGTGGGTTTGGGCGCGAAATCGGGAAGTATGCGCTCGACGAATACACCCAACTGAAGCATGTGCACGCGTCGCTGGTGCATGAGGTCTCGAATCGTCCGTGGTATACCATCCTGTTCCCGTGATGGACCCACGTGACCAATCGCTTCGAAGGGTGGGTGATGATAAGCATGCCGATGGTTCAATCGCTGTTTCAATTCTCGGCCCGAACCACCGTCACCAGTGGGGCGGGTTCGCGCGTCCTTCTGCCCGAGACAGTGCGAGGCCTCGGCGGTAGGCGGGCACTGCTCGTGACCGACAAGGGACTCACGCAGGCGGGCATCACCGACAAGGTGACCGAATTGTTTCAGATCATGCCGGGCGAGGTCAAGCTGGCAGCTGTGTTTGACGAGGTGGAACAGGACGCGAAGGCCACCATCATCAACCGGGCGGCGCGATTGTTCAAGGAGAGTGGCGCCGACAGCCTGATTGCCCTCGGCGGCGGCAGCGTTCTGGATACGGTGAAGGGCGTCAAGTGGATGGTCCACCGGGGACTCACGGACATCCGCGAAGGTCTGTTGGGCAACGTGCTCGAATACTGGCCCAACGCGCAATACATTCCCATCCCCCACGTGGCGCTGCCGACCACCGCGGGTACAGGTGCTGAAGTATCGCCCATCGCCGTCGTGTTCCACGATGATCTGAAGGTGAAGGTGAATCTCATCAACCCCTTCGTGAATGCGGACATCGCCCTGCTGGATCCCGAACTGACCGTGGGACTGCCGCCGCGTATCACCGCGTTCACCGGGTTCGACGCCCTCACGCACGCCATCGAGGGATTCTTCTCGCCCCAAGCGAACCCGATGACCGACGCCTATGCCGTTCAATCGGCGCGGATGATTGTCGAGCACCTGCCAACGGTTGTGCGGGACGGTCGCAACCTGCATGCCAGGTCCAACATGCTGATTGCGAGCACGATGGCGATCACGGCCTTCAGCCTGTCCCTGAACGCCATCCCCGTGCACAACATGGCGCACGCATTTGGCGCGAAGTTCGGCATACCACACGGGCTCGCCAATGCCGTGCTGCTGCCGAATGTGATGGCAGCACTGCCGGATTTCTACCTGCCGCGCATCCACGCCTTCACATCGGCGTTGGGTCTGACGGAAGCGCCTGCCGAGCCCCGCGCCTGCCTCGACTACTTCATTCAATACGTGCGACGCCTGCGTGAGGAAGTCGGGCTGCCCAGCACGTTTGCCGAGTTCCATCTCGACAAAGGCGCTCTGGGCGGCATGGTGGACGCTGTGCACGCGGATCCTTCGGGCGTGGTGTTCCGTATCCCCGATGCGGTGATCCAGCGCGTCACACGCGAAGTGGCAGGCTGACCTTCTGTACAACGCGCAGGCCGGCGCCCCCACGGACACCGGCCTGCGCTGTTGCCTCCGACAGGCGTCAGCCGCTCAGTCTCATACCTATGGCGTATCCGCCGCGTCCGCGGCATCGGGAGGCGCCGCGTCGGTCCACGGTGCCCCGTCTGCCGTGAGTTCGTCCAGCCACTGCTCGAACTGACGCTGCAGGTCACGGTTTTCCCGCTGTTCCCGCTGCCATGGCCACTGCATGTCAGGTACCCCTCCTCACGTATGAGGATCATCCGACGATATCGTTCCCATATCGATGAAGAAAATGTGAAAGCATCAGAATTTCGAATCTCCAAATCCGCCGAAGGGTATGGACTTTTTCGCTGTGTTATATACAATAGCAATCAAGAAGCACCTGTTATATATCAGTACGGGACCCGGTGCGGGAGAGGAGAGAGGAACACCATGACCCAGAAGATGCACGGTACCACGGCGAGCACCCAGACCTATGCGCCCAGTGACGCGCGCATGTCGCAGGCGCCAGAGCATCGAAAGGATGTCGATGAGCATGGCAACGAGGCTTGGATCCGCACATGCTTGCTCGATTACTACCACGCGAGCCGCGGTTGAACGCAGCAGTACAACCAGAACCTAGAACCAAGGCGCATATCGGCGAGGTGTGTCATGGTAAGAGACGTTTGGACGGAGGGCGCCGATCCCGAGCGGGATCGGCGCCGCTGCGTTTGAATTTGAAAATGCGTTCTTCTATCATGGACCTCGGCGGCGTTCATGCCTAAGACGATAAGACGAGGGGAGGGGAAAGGCCATGGCGCATCTGTTCACACCGTTTGCGTACAAAGGCCTCGAACTCAAAAACCGGATCGTGATGGCTCCGATGTGCCAGTATTCGGTCACAGCCAAGGATGGCAAGCCGAATGACTGGCACTTCACGCATTATACGAGCCGGGCCGTGGGCGGTGCAGCCCTGATCATCATCGAGATGACGGATGTGGAACCGGATGGGCGGATCACGGATTTTGATCTCGGCCTATGGTCCGATGAGCACATCCCGGCCTTCCGCCGCATTGTCGATGCCTGCCACGCCCATGGCGCGAAGGTGGGGATCCAAATCGCTCATGCGGGCCGCAAGGCCGAAGACGCGGCGGTCCCCGTGGCACCGTCGCCCATTCGCTACGAAGGTTCACGCTACAAGACACCGCGCGCACTTACGACGGAGGAAGTGCGTGCGATGGTGCAGAAGTTCGCCGATGCGGCTCGGCGCGCGGTCGAGGCGGGGGTAGACGTCGTTGAACTCCACGGCGCGCACGGGTACCTGATCCACCAATTCCACTCGCCACTCACAAACCAGCGCGACGACGAGTACGGTCGGGACCTGGCTCGCTTCGGATGCGAGGTCATCGAAGCGGTGAAGGCCCAGCTGCCCGCCGCGATGCCGCTGTTGATGCGGGTATCCGCCGTGGAGTATGCAGACGGTGGCTATGACCTGGAGCACATCCTCCAGGTGTGCGCTCGCTACAAGGAAGCCGGCGTCGACATCTTCCACGTGAGTTCTGGAGGCGAGGGACCCGCGGGCAGGCGCAAGCCGGGGAATTACCCGGGCTATCAGGTGCCATTCGCTCGAGCCTTCAAGGATACCCTGGGCACGCCGGTGATTGCGGTGGGGATGTTGGATGATCCGGGGCTGGCGGAGAGCGTGATCGGCAACGGTGACGCTGACCTCATCGCGATTGCACGGGGTCTGCTGCGTGATCCGTACTGGCCCATCCACGCGGCACAGGCGCTCGGTGTGCAACCCGAGGTGCCGAAGCAGTACCTGCGCGCCTTCTAACAGCGAGCGAAGATCGCAACCGCGGAAGGCGCGAACGAGCCGCCGCCTGGGAATCTGGCGGCTGCCAAAGATGATGAACAGAGGAGGCGGATCAGGATGGCGGAAACGTTCGATGTCGCCATTCTCGGCGCTGGGCCCGCCGGTGCCAGCGCAGCCATCTTCATCGCGCGCGCGGGAAAGCGCGTGGTGTTCTTCGACTCCGGACAGAGCGTGACACGGCGTGCTCTCATCCACAACCACTATGCCGCACCGTCGATTGAGGGTCCGAAGATGGTCGACATTGGAAAGCAGCAGGCGCAAGACGCCGGTGCCCAGTTGGTGGAGACCAAGATCACGAATATCGAGAAGCAGCAGGATGGGTTTGTGCTCTCCGGTGAAAACGGCGAAACCTATCAGGCGCGCTACGTGATCTTCGCCACCGGCCTGTGGACGGATCTCGCCGAAAAGATTGGTCTTGTCACCAAGCCAGCCACGGAACCGCGCATTAAGACGGTGATTGAGGTGGATGCGCAGGGCCGCACCAACATTCCTGGCATCTGGGCGGCCGGCACCGTCGCTGGTGTCAGCGTCCACACCATCATCACTGCCGGGGATGGGGCCCGCGTCGCCGTCAACCTCCTCACCGAGATGAACGGTGAACGCTGGGTCGATCACGACATCCTGCCCAAGGAAGGCTGAGTCCCGCCGACCTTGCCGGTCTACGGGCCACCGCCTCTTTTCGTCGGTGTAGAGCCCCTCACGTGCAGCTTCCGCACGCGAAGGGCTCTCCCGACCGGGGCCGGGCACCTTCCTTGTGAGACGCCTTCCTTGTGAGACGCCTTCCTAGTGAGACGTTGAACGCAGATACGGGGCTCGCCTCAGCACGCAAACCAACTCGCGTGAACTCGCATACCGGGCGCCGGCGGCCAAGGCCCTATCGAGTGCCCATGGCTGAAGCAGGTCGTAGTGCGGATGCCGCGGGGACGCGTGAAGCCAGCGCGCCGGCAAACCGATGCGCCGTGCGAACGCGTGGAGCTCTTCGAGGCTGTCGGAGGAGATAAGGTGAATACCGTCGGTGTAGATCAAGCGTGTCACTCCTGAACCGGGGCCGAATGGCCAAATGCGAATCTATGACCGGCGATCGTTATCAGTTAACATAATATATATTATCGGACGTTATGGACAGAGACAGACTCGTAGACAGAGAACCTGGATCGTTCGATCATGTCCAAGGACAAAAAAGTATCGGTTTTCAGGACAACAAAGTATCGGCTTTATCGCCTTTTGGGGCGATCGCCACGATTTTTAGACAACAAAGTATCGGCATAGTGTGCAGAAAATCGCCTTCATGATACCACAGCCACCATTTTTCTGGACAACAGAGTATCGGCATAATCGAAGAGAAACGACAACAAAATATCGGCTTTCTCGCGGACAACTGGAAAAAGTTTTGGACCTTCGGACAAGACAGTCAGTACGTCGTAGAGCATGCAAGAGAATACAAGCATGCAATAGTTAAGTTAAGTTAATATGTTCCTGTATGCTGGATGTAATGCGGGTTCTCGGTCTTCAAAGTCGAGGAGACACACGGATACTCGGGGAACCAAATTGCACAAGAACTGGGGTCTTCCGGAGATACTCGCACGAATGCACATACGGGATACGGTCCTGATTGCACCCATTTCCTGTAATGCCTCGCATAATGGGTCGTACGTTGCATCTCCGCAGCTTCGGCCTTGACCCAGACGGTCCACCGTTTCGCTGCCTCGTAACCGTACAGGTGGGCAAAAATCCAGCGAAACATTGTGCTTTGGATGTCTACGCCAGACTTGCACAGCGACACGCAGAAACGAAACAATTCCCTCCCTCCCGATTTACTACTGATGCCAACCGGCTCCACGTGCTTCATGAATGCCATCAAATTCTCGACGCCATTCTCAACGATCCAGTATTGGGGTATCCGCCGACATACATATCAAGACTCATAAGTTAGTAGGGACGAGCCCCCACTTAGGCTGGTGTATTGTCGTAGAGAGGTTTGGC
>JAIMAY010000047.1 GCA_023511725.1 Alicyclobacillus sp. | reverse complement strand
CAACTGCGCCACGAGCGCCGCCTCCGGGTCGCCCTCGCCCAGCTCGCGCTGGATGGCCTTGAGCTGCTCACGCAGCAGGAACTCCAGCTGCGTCTTCTCCATACCCTTCTGGACCTCGGCCTGGATCTTGTGGCGCAGATCCAGGATCTCGAGCTGCTTACCCAGGAACACGGCCACCTTGCGCAGGCGCTCGACCGGGTCGTACGTCTCCAGCAGGTCCTGCCGCTGCGCGAAGTCCATCTCCGGCGCCAGCGCGATCATGTCAGCCAGCGCGCCGGGCTCCTCCACGTTGCGCACCAGCGTGACCACCTCGGCCGGCACGCCCTGGCTCTTCTCGACGTACTGCTCGACCTGGGATACCACCTGGCGCATCAGCGCCTCGACCTCGATGGTCTTCTCGACGTCCTCGTAGACCCGCTGCACGTGTGCGCGCAGGTACGGGGACGTCTGCGTGACGCCCAGGATCACGGCGCGATGATGCCCGTGCACCAGCATCTGCACGGTGCCGTCCGGCATGCGCACGGTCTGCAACACCCGCACCACCGTACCCGTCGAGTGCAGGTCATCCGGCCGGACCTCGTCGATGCTCGGGTCCTTCTGCGCCACAACGAGCAGGAACTGGTCCTTCTCCAGCGCGGCCTCGAGCGCCTTCAGGCTGGCGGGCCGGCCGGCCTGGAGCGGCATGACCATGCGCGGGAACAGGACAGTGTCGCGCACCGGCAGCACCGGCAGCTCGGCCGGCGTCACTACGTCCCGCCCGACATTCTTGAACAGGTTCACGATCGACATGCACCACTCCTCAGCAACCGGCACAGGGCCGCGTTCCCTCCCGGAATGCGCCACCCGGCGCCGGCCACCATCGCCGATAACTTTAGTCTGAACCTAGTATAGAGCTTGAGCCAGATACTGTCAAGGATTGGGACAGGATTCCCATCCGCGGAGGGGGAAGACGGCGCCTGGGACAGCGCCGGTGATGCAGCGTTTCGCCCTCTTCCGCAGCGCGGGAGAGAGGGGCCGGGCTGGCTGTAGGAGAACCCACGGCAGCTCGTTTGAGGGGCGAATGATCATTCGCCCCTCCCGCCCCAGGCCAGCGAGAGGCCGGGGGTGAGGGCTACCGGCGCGCCGGCTCCTCCACGAGCGGCACCGCGGTCTGTTCCAGCACCGCGCGGATGATGTCCTCGGCGGTGCGGCCGCGCAACTGGCTCTCGGCGCGCAGGATCAGGCGGTGCGCCAGCGTGGCCGGGGCCATGCGCTTGACGTCATCGGGCAGGACGTAGTCGCGCCCGTGCATGGCCGCCCAGGCCTGGGCCGCCGCGTCCTGTCCCAGGCCCGGCTCGCCGTAAAACGCGTACCCGTGGGCCACGCGCCCGCTGCGCAGGTCCCGTTCCAACAGCCGGCCGGCCAAGCCGGGCGCCAGGCCGGCCGCTCCCGCGCCCGGAGCCGGCATCATACCTTCTCGAAACGCTCCACGTTCAGCACGAACACGGTCGCGCCGCCCACCGTGACCTCCACGGGGAACGGCACGTACGAGTCGGTCGCGCCGGCAGCCGAAGACAGCGGCGTGACGAGTTGCTCCCGCGCCCGGCAGACCTCGCGGATGACGCGCAGGACGCTCTCCACTTCCTCGTCGGCGCAGCCGATCAGGAACGTGGTGTTGCCCTCCCGCAGGAATCCACCCGTGCTGGCCAGCTTCGTCGCGCGGATGCCCGCTTTGACCAGATTCTGCGTCAACTTGGGGCTGTCCTTATCCTGAATCACCGCCAGGATCATCTTCATTCGCGCATCGCCCCCCGGTCGTGCTTGCTCAACCAATTCTGTACGTGCGCCCAGATCTCCTGCTCCAGCACCTCCGGCGGCCGGCTTGCCTCCAGACGCACCACCCTGTCCGGCTCCGTTTCGGCGATGCGGAGGAATGCCGTCCGCACACGCTGAAAATATTCATCGCTGCGCCGTTCGATTCTATCCGGGCCGCGTTTGTCCATGTCCCGCGAAATCCTGTCCCTGCTCACCGCCACGGGTACATCGAAGAGGAATGTCAGATCCGGGGTCAGACCGTCCGTCGCAAACCGGTTCACCGCAGCCACCGCCTCGACACCGAGCCCCAGCCCCGCGCCCTGGTAGGCGAGGCTCGCATCGACGTACCTGTCGCACAGCACCACCGCCCCCTCCGCCAGCGCCGGGCGGATCACCTCAGCCACCAACTGAGCGCGCGACGCCGCATACAGCAGGGCTTCCGTGCGGGGGGCGAGGCGGGTTTGGGCGGGATCGAGCAAAAGTTCACGCAGCCTGTCGCCAATGTCGGTGCCCCCCGGCTCCCTCGTGCAGACGACGTGCAGCCCCTGCGCCGTCAGACGTTGCGCGAGTCGCGCAATCTGCGTCGATTTGCCGGCGCCGTCCAGACCCTCAAACGTGATGAAGGGCATCGTCCCCGCCTCCTCCCTGACCTTCCGTCAGCACGCTGATCCGCCCCTGCGCCACGCCGTGCACACTGGCGCCGGCGGCGCCCAGCGCCTCGAGCGCTTCGACGTGCCAGTGCTCCAGCCGCTGGCCCGGGAGGAGCACCGCGACACCCGGGGGATAGGGTGTCACCAGCGTACCGCATAGGCGCCCCACCGCCTCGGCGAGCGGCACCTGCTCGACGCACATCTGCCACGACGCGCGCGGACGCACCTCCAGTCGCGCTTCGCTCAGGCCGTTCAGCAGCACCTTCGCCGCGTCCGCCGCAACGCCGGACACCTCCACCGGCAGCCGCCCGATGGTGGCACAGGCGGTCCGCATCGTTTCAGCGTAAAGGTCCGCGATCCGCCTCGACAAGCCGAGCCCAAACACGCTCAGAACGCCGAGCGGATCCGCGTACTCCACAAACATACCCTGCGCCGCGAGCGCGCCCGCGAGGTTGCGGCTGATGGTTTCATCGCCCGTGGGCACCCAGTGCTTCAGCGGGTCCCAGTACACGCCGGCCGGGGGACGGCGACCCGGCAGGTCATTCAGCACCTGCAGCGCCCCGAGTGCCGTCTCCGCCGCCCTCGGCCCCTCGGAACGCAACCACGCCTGCGCCGCGTCCAGGGACGCGAGCAGCAGATACGACGGGCTGGTGGTATGCAGAAAGCGCAGCACCCGCGCCAGCTGATGGACTTCGACCCGCGGTCCTGTCACGTGCACCCACGCCGTCTGCGTCAAACCGGGCAGCAGCTTGTGCACGCTGTGGACAACCACATCTGCGCCCGCGCTCACGCTGTGCGGCGGAAGCGCGGGATGCAGGCCAAGATGAGCGCCGTGCGCCTCGTCGACGATGAGGGGGACCCCCCGCCGATGGACCACCTTCGCCAACGCGCACACGTCCGCGATGGCGCCCTGGTAGGTGGGCGACGTGACGAGCACCGCCGACACGCCTCGATGCGCTTCGAGGGCCCGGGCCACATCCTCGGCTGCCGGCGGCAGGCATGTGAGGCGCTCGGGATCCCAGCGGACAGCGGTGAACACCGGCGTAGCGTCCGCCAGCACCAGGCCGCGCCAGACGCTCAGGTGAAAGGGACCGGGAAGCAGCACACTTCCCCCAGGGGCCGCCGCGGCAATGGCAGCCATCAGCGCAGCGGTCGATCCGTTCACGCTGTACAAACACGCGTCTGATCCGTACGCCTTCGCCGCCAGTGCCTGCGAGGCGGCGATGCACTCCTGCGGTGCATGAAAATTATCCAAACCGGGCAACTCCGTGAGGTCCAGCGCCGCGGCAGGGCCGAGCCATTCCAGCAGAGCGCGCGGCATCACGCGGCCCTGCTTGTGTCCGGGAACGTGCAGGGGATAGCGCGCCCTGCGGACATGGCGCACCAGCGCCGCGAGGATGGGCATCTCCTCGAGGCTTGTCCAGGATCCGGCCACCGCATCGCTCACCACCCGCACGCCTCCTCTCCCGCGCCCGCTGCTTGCTGGACGTCGACGCCCCTAATGATACAATGGGGGACGATGGATTCAAACAGGGAGGAATCGCCGTGGCACTCTATCAACCGACCGGACTCAGCCTGATCCTGCGTCTGGAAATCGACTCCAACGCCGCCTTTAGCGAGATCGCCACGGCCATCGGCGAAGCGGGCGGCGACATCATCGCTGTCGACACCATCCACGTCGGAAAGACCCGCGTGATCCGCGACGTCACGGTGAATGTGCATAATGAGGCGCATCGCGAGCAGGTGGTGCAGGCGCTGTCCCGTCGCCCCGGCATCCGCGTGATCAACGTGTCGGACCGGACGTTCCTGCTGCACCTGGGTGGAAAAATCGAGGTGCAGGCGAAGGTGCCGGTGAAAAACCGCGATGACCTCTCGCGCGTCTACACCCCCGGCGTCGCCCGCGTGTGCGAGGCCATCCGGGATGACGTGTCCAAGTCGTTCCAGCTGACCATCCGCCGCAACACGGTCGCGGTCGTCACGGATGGCACGGCCGTGCTCGGCCTGGGCGACATCGGCCCGGAGGCGGCCATGCCGGTGATGGAAGGCAAGGCCATGCTGTTCAAGCAGTTTGCCGACGTCGACGCCTTCCCCATCTGCCTCAACACGAAGGACACGGAGGAGATCATCCGCATCGTCAAGGCGATTGCGCCGAGCTTCGGCGGCATCAATCTCGAGGACATCTCCTCGCCGCGCTGCTTTGAGATTGAGGAGCGGTTGCGCAAGGAGCTCGATATCCCCGTCTTCCACGATGACCAGCACGGCACCGCCGTCGTGATGCTGGCGGGGCTGCTGAATGCGGTGAAAATTGTGGGCAAACGCCTGGAGGACCTGCGCGTCGTGGTGTGCGGCATCGGCGCCGCCGGCGTCGCCTGCACCCGCATCCTGCTGTCGGCGGGCGTGCGCAACATCATCGGCGTCGACCGGCAGGGCATCATCGAATCCGGCCGCGAGTACGAGAACCCCATCTGGCGTTGGTATGCGGAGCACACCAACCCCGAGGGACGCCGGGGCGATCTCGCCGCCGCCATCGACGGCGCCGACGTCTTCATCGGTGTCTCCGGACCCGGTGTCCTCAAGGTGGAGCACGTGAAGAAAATGGCGAAGGATCCCATCGTGTTCGCGATGGCCAACCCGAACCCGGAGATCTCGCCGGAGGAAGCGGAGCCGTATGTGCGCATCCTGGCCACGGGTCGCTCCGACTATCCCAACCAGATCAACAACGTGCTGTGCTTCCCGGGGATTTTCCGCGGCGCGCTGGACGCGCGCGCGTCCGACATCAACGAGGAGATGAAGCTGGCCGCCGCGCACGCGCTGGCCGAGTGCGTGCCGGAAAGCCAGCTCAATGAGCAATACATCATCCCGAGCGTGTTCAACAAGCAGGTGGTCAAGGCCATCAGCCGCGCTGTGGCGGAGGCTGCCTACCGCACGGGTGTCGCACGCCGCGAACCGCGTCACACGTTCGCGCCGTCCAACCTCGGCTGAAGGATCTGACACGGTTACCCCCGGCGGAGCGCTCGCTTTAGCGCCAGCTCCGCCGGGGGCACCAAGTCACACCATATTCCACCAAATACAGCGCATTCGTTCGATAAAGAGATGATACCGCGCATCGGTCACATCCGTGCGCACAATCTCTCGCTCGCAATCCTCGCAGATGAATTGTCCTGCAATCCGGATCCCGCGCGCCGCCGACTGCCCGCAGATGATGCATTCGGCAGACGGCGCAGGCGCTGCGGACGCTGCGCTGGTCAAGTCCGACATAACGCTCACACCCACCTTGCTCGGGCCACCGTGCGTGCCCGCAGCCTCTGTGTCGTCTAGCAACCAGTATGGGTGGCTCACACGAAGCCTATACCCCTACCAAACCTGGTGCAGCGCGATCACGATGAGAAGCACGCCAGCCACATACGTCGCCTTGTCTCCCAACCACGCGGCCGCATATCGCCTGCCAACATAGGCGGACAGACCGAGCAGCAGGAAGCTGCACACGGCCACCGCGGCACCGACCCAGACCAGGCCCATCTGCAGGATCCCAGCATCGAATCCGCCGACCAACGCGTTGACGGCCAGGGCCACCCCCAGCACCAACGCCTCCAGCAGACTGATGGTCTGGGATCCGTCGAAGTCGGCCGTCACCGGATCGCGCAGGATCCGGGCGACGACGGTGCGGGGCGGGCGGGACGGGCGGCGGGATCGCCAAGGTTCCGACATCACCCACAGCCCCACCGCAGCCATCACCACGGCGCCCATCCACGCGGCGGCGCGACCGGGCATGTAGGCGACGAGCGCGCGGCCCAACCAGCCGGAGGCCCAGGTGGCCAGACCGGAAATGATGGCAATCACAAGGTTGGCGAGCCAGGAGATGCGGATGCGGCGCACCCCGTAGGCGATACCCACACCGGCGTTGTCGAGGTTGGAGGCGACGGCGATGGCGATGAGCGTGATCCAGTGCGAACCCATCCGGTTTCCCCCTTCCGGTCCGGCGGGGCGGAAATGTTCACGGGCCACCCCGGCACACCCGGTCAGCCCTGACGGCTCCTACAGGGTATGACGGCACGGCATGTTCGGTTTCGGCGAAAGGTCCGGGGAGTTGGGCGGGATGAGCATGCTATAATGCTGCGGAAGGGGGTGGCCGCCACGCGCAGCCCGAGCGTCGCTCGCGGCGCCGCCATCATGGTGGCGTGCGTGACCTTGGCCAAGTTCATCGGGGCCATCTACATCATTCCGCTCAATCGGATCATCGGTAAGGAAGGTCTCGG
This sequence comes from Alicyclobacillus sp., assembly GCA_023511725.1. Lineage (GTDB taxonomy): Bacteria > Bacillota > Bacilli > Alicyclobacillales > Alicyclobacillaceae > JAIMAY01. Next base: position 6,491 of record JAIMAY010000047.1, on the reverse strand, counting down.
CATCTACTCCAACGCCTATGCGCTGTATGTCATCCTGCTGACCGTCGCGACCGCCGGCTTTCCCACGGCGATGGGCAAGCTGGTGTCGGAGCGGCTGGCGCTCGGGCGTTACGCCGAGGTCGAGCGGATCTATCAGATCACCATGCGGGTGCTGTGGCTCACCTCCGTCGTCGCGTTTCTCCTGATGTGGGTGGGGGCGCCGGTGTACAGTGCACTGGTGGCGCTGCGTGATCCACATCAGGCCGCGGAGACGCTCACCTTGTCCATCCGCGCGCTGGCGTTCAGCCTGCTGATTGTCCCGTGGATGAGTGGGCTGCGGGGATACCTGCAGGGGTTCCAGCGGATGGAGCCGTCCGCTTACTCGCAGGCGATAGAGCAGATAGCGCGTGTGGCGGCTATCGTGATCGGCGCGTATGCCGTGAAGCAAGCGGGAGGCACCATCGCGCAGGGCGCAGCGGCCGCGACCTTCGGGAGTTGCGTGGGCGCGGCGGCAGGAGCGCTGCTGCTGGTTGTCGCGGTGGTCCCGGTGCGCCGCGATTTCCTGCGCCGCTGGGGAAGGCGGCGCGACTCGCGAGCAGCCACGGGCTCGACGGGTGCCTTGCTTCGGCAGATCACGCACATCGCCGTCCCGGTCAGCCTTGGCGCGATGGTGGTGCCCATTGCAGGCCTCGTCGATTCGCTGATGGTGCAAAACCTCCTGATGTGGACAGGCATGTCCTTTCATGATGCGACCGGACAGTACGGGATACTGTCACGCTATGCGTACCAGTTGATCCAGCTTCCGCTGTCGTTCGCGTTCGCCATCGGCGCCTCCGTGCTTCCCGCGGTGGCGAGCGCCGTGGCCATGCGCCGGCGCGAGGCCTTGCAGACGCAAATCACCGGCGCCATCCGGTCTCAATATTTTCTCACCTTTCCCGCCGCCGCGGTGCTCTTGGTGTTGGCCGTGCCCATTGACTACGGTTTGTTCGGAAGCGACGAAGGCGCGGCCATCATCTCGAGTGTCTCGTTCATGAGCGTGTTCAGCAGCCTCGAGCTGATCTCCACCTACATCCTGCAGGGGCTCGGGCAGATGTACCGGCCGGTGCGCAACATGTTTATCGGAATTGGCATCAAAACCCTGTTCAATCTCATCCTGATCCCGCCCTTTCATATCATGGGCGCGGCCGTGGCGTCGACCATCGGTTATCTCTGCTCGTCGACGCTGAACGTACTCGCGGTCAAGAAGTACAGCGGCATCCGCTTCTCCGCCTGGCGCTTGGCGATCCCGCCCGCCATCGCCTCCGTCATCCTGTGCGTGGTGCTCGGCTTCACCAGCCAGCTTGTCCTGCACCTGGCTGGCGGCTGGGGCGAGGCACACCGCCTTGTCCTGTCGTGGCTGCAGATCCTTGTCGCCGGAGCGGTGGGTGGCGGTGCATACACCATCGCAGCCATCTGGCTGCGCGCCGCCACCGCCGACGAGCTGGCCAGACTGCCGCGCATCGGCCGTCGGCTGGCGCGATTGGCACAGCGCCTGCAGCCGGTGCGCCCGGGCGTGTGAGAACATAAAAAAGAGCCCGGTGGCCGCGTCAGACAGCGGCACCGGGCATGACCCACAGCTGCACCACGGCGATGGCAGCCAGCCCTGGTATCCCGAGAAAGCCAGCCACCAGCGCGGTCACGGGGTTGAGCGGCATGTGATAGTGCAGATGGCCGCCCACCCAGTTGACCGCCAGGATCAGCAGGCAACCGACGACCACGCTGCGCACCAATCGCCACAGCGCGGCGCCGGGTGCCTTGAAAAACACGCTCAGCACCACGGCCCCGGCAAGCCCGGCAAGCCCCCAGGCGAGCAGATGGTACTTGTCCACGGCACACCCCCCAGCCCTCACTCGTAAGCCGTCCAGTCAATCCCGTCCACGGTGACACCGAGCCGTCGCGCCAACTGGAACATGTAATTGTAGTGCTTCTCCGCTGCACCCAGGCGGTACAGAATGTCGTCAATCAGCAGCGGATCCACCGCGGCATCGAACTGGCGCTGCGCAATCTCCAGTTCTCGCTTCGACCGGTGCAACTCTCGCAGGAAGGCATGGACGTCCACCTCTCCCGTCTCACCGTCCAGGACGGTGACAGGAACAGGCGTTGCCGGATCCTTGGCGGGCATACGACCGACCGGCCTCATGGTCTCCCCTCCCCGACAGAGTTAGTAGATCATAGACAAGTCCGGGGAGGTTTATGACGTCCATTTTATGCCTGTCCTGCAGGGGTGTCCGTGATTGGCGGGATGGAGGAATCAGATAAGAAAACCGCGCGCCATCACAGCGCGCGGCGGCCTTCTAGCGCTTTTGCGAGGGTGATCTCATCCGCGTATTCCAGATCTCCGCCCACGGGCAGACCGTGCGCGATGCGCGTCACGCGGATGTTGAACGGCTTGAGGAGCTTGGACAGGTACATCGCCGTGGCCTCGCCCTCGACGTTGGGATTGGTGGCGAGGATGACCTCCTGCACGGGATGGTCCGCGATGCGCTGCAGTAGTTCCCGAATGCGCAGTTCGGCGGGCCCAATCCCCTCCATCGGCGAGATGGCGCCGTGCAGCACGTGGTACTTGCCATGGAACTCATGCGTGCGTTCCATGGCCATCACGTCCTTCGGATCCTGCACCACGCAGATGACGCTCTCATCGCGCGAGCTGTCCTGACAGATGGGACATGGGCTGGCCTCCGTGATATTGCAGCAGATCTGGCACTCGGTGAGTTTGGTCTTCACGTCGTGCAGCGCCTGTGCGAAGGCGGACACATCCTCCTGGGGCATGGTCAGCACGTGGAAGGCCAGGCGGGCGGCCGTCTTCGGCCCGATGCCCGGCAGTTTCATGAACTGTTCCACCAACCGGCTGACCGGCTCCGGATAACCCCACATCTCAGAACAACCCGGGCAGATTCAGCCCGCGCGTGTACTTGCCCAGCGTCTGCTGCGTCAATTGGTCCACCTTGGCGGAGGCATCCTGGATGGCGGCCAGAATCAGATCCTGCAGCATCTCGACATCCTCCGGATCCACCACGTCCCGGCTGATCTCCACCGCCCGCACGTTTTTCGCGCCGTCCATGGTCACCTTGACGGCACCGCCGCCGGCGGTTCCCTCCAGCGTCTGCTGCTGCAACGCCTCCTGCGCCTTCATCAATTCCTCTTGCATCTTCTTCGCCTGGCGCATGATTTGATTCATGTTCATCGGCCGTCATCCTCTCCGTCATCGACAACTTCGACAAGTTCCGCACCAAACCAACGGATGGCCCGGTCCACCACATCCTCTTTGGGCGGCGCCGCCATCCGCTGCTGCTCTTCCAACCGGCGGCAAAACGTTTCCCAGTCATCCTTGACCAGCGCCAGAAACTGCACCGGACGACCGAGCGTGTCTGCCAGCGCTGCCTCGATGGCGTATCGCTCGTCGGGCTTCATCACCGCCTCGCGGTGCACCTTGCTGGCGAACGCGAGGACCACCACGTCGCCGGTGGCCAGCACCGGTTCACCGAACATCAGCCAGGCGTAGGTCTGCATCCGCCGGGACCTGACGCTCTGCAAGATGGCCGACCAGGCGTCCTGGATCTCAAGCAGCGCCTCTTTCGAACTGCGTTCGTACAGCTCCTGCAGGACGCGCCATTTTCGCTGGGCAGCGGCCACCCGCTGCACCGCCGGAGGCCGTGCGCTATCTTGCGCGGACGCTGAACCCATCTGCCCCCTGGAGCCGGTCCCCGTGTCCGTCGGGGGGGCGGCGCTCGTCGCAGCGGCCGCGGCCGTCTCCGCCGAGGCCGATGAAGCGGCAGGATGCGCGGGTGCGCCGTCCACCTGCGCGGCCGTCTCTGCTGAGGCCGGTGAAGCGGCCGCGGCCACGGGCGGGATCGACAAGAGCGCTGTCTCGAGCGCGAGCCGGGGCTGATCCACATAGCGGAGATGCATGTAAGCGTCCGCGAGCTTCTCCATCGCGGCCAGCAGCCACGGCACCGAGCAGCGGCGGGCGGCTTCGGCGAAACCGGGCCGTGCAGCGGCCGGCTCCTGGCCGTCGGAAGTCAACCCCACGATAAACAAATCGCGCAGGGCTTGCAAGATGTCGTTCAGGATACGCTGCGGGTCCTTGCCGGCGGCGTACCAATCGCCGAGTTGGCGCAAGACGGGCAGGTAATCGCGGGCCGCCAGCGCCGTTACCAGCGATAGCACGGCAGCGGTCTCCACGCCACCCGCCACGTGCGCCGCCGCGTGCGCGGTGATGCGGCCCTGCCCGAACGCGCCGGTTTGCTCCAACAGGCCGAGCGCGTCGCGGAGACCTCCGTCCGCCGCCTCCGCCAGCTTCCAGAGCGCGTCCTCCTCCCACTGCCAACCCTCGGCTTGGCACACCTGGCGCAGACGGTCCACAATCACCTCGGGGGAAATCCGCCTGAAATCAAAGCGCTGGCAGCGCGACACGATGGTCGCCGGGACCTTGTGCGGTTCGGTGGTCGCCAGCACAAACAACGTATGCCCGGGTGGCTCCTCCAGCGTCTTCAGTAGCGCGTTGAACGCCTCCGGAGTGAGCATGTGCACCTCGTCCACGATGTACACCTTGCGCGTAAGCTCCGCCGGCGCGTACTGCACCTTGTCACGAAGCTGGCGGATCTCGTCCACGCCGCGGTTGGAGGCGGCGTCAATCTCCTCCACGTCCATGCTTGCGCCGCTTTGGATGGACAGGCACGCTGCGCATTGGTTGCAGGGATCCGCGCCCTGCCGAGCCGTGCAGTTGACTGCCTTCGCCAACACCTTCGCGGCGCTGGTCTTGCCGGTACCGCGCGGGCCGCAGAACAGGTAGGCATGCGCGACCTGGCCGCGCTCGATGGCATTACGGAGCGTTTGGGTGACGTGGGGTTGACCGACGAGATCGGAGAACGTCTGGGGCCGCCAGGAACGGTAAAGCGCCTGATAGGACAACGGCATCCGTTCTCCTTTCGCGCCGTCCGCAGACGGCATTCCTCCTCTAACAGTACCACGGGGGAGGCGAAGACACCAAGTATGTTCGGGGAGACACGTCAGACAGGAAGTGAGGCAGGCCGATGGTGGGCGAGCGGGGCTGCCCAGGGCTCGGCCCCGCTCAATTCGCGACCGGAAGCTGCGACGCGACCGCCGGCAGGAGCACAGAGAAGGTGGTGCCAAAACCTTTGGAGGAGACGCGGATCTCGCCACCGTGCTCGGCGACGATGCGCTGGCAGATGGGGAGGCCGAGGCCTGTCCCCTTCTCCTTGGTGGTGTAAAAGGCGTCGAAGATCTTGTCCATCTGGTAATACGGGATGCCCGGTCCGGTGTCCGACACGTCCAACTGCACGCGCCCGTCCGACGCCAGGCTGATCCGCACACGCAGGATCCCACCATTCTCCATGGCCTCGAACGCATTCTTGACGAGGTTCAGGATCACCTGCTTCAGCAGCGCCGCATCCCCGATGATCATCGGAACATCGTCGACCGCGCATTCATATTCGATACCCCGCAGCAGCGCCTGCGACTCAATCAGCGGATTGAGGTCATTCATGAGCGAACGAAGCGAACACGGCTGCTTTTGCGCCTGATGCGGCTTGGCAAGCAGCAGCAGTTCGCTGACGAGCGAGTTGACGCGCTCAATCTCCCCGAGCATCACCTGGATGTACTGCAGTTCGGCGGTCATCTCCTGCGCGCGGAAGCGGTGTTCCATCATCTGCAGGAAACCCTTGATGGTCGTCAGCGGGTTGCGGATCTCGTGCGCGATCCCCGCCGCAATCTTGCCCACCGTGGCGAGCTTGTCCGTCCGTTGCATCTGCTGCTCGAGTGCGGTGAAATCCGCCACATCCTTCATCACCATATACATCCCCACGACTCCCGATTCGTATTCTTGCTTAAAGGAGTCGATCAGGACATGCCGGATACGTCCGTTGTCTTCCCATGTCACCACAAAATTCCGATACTCACGTTGATAAACTGACAAATCCAGGACGAATCTGTACTCCTCGCAGGAGGGATCCAGGCAGACGTCCAGAGGCCACGGCTCCCCAAGCGGAACCTGGGTGTTGAGCAGTTGACCCGCCATGGGGTTGCACAGGGTGATGCGCAGGTCCTCACCCACGAAGGCGATGCCCATGTTCAGGCGTTGAACGAGTTCCCAGTGCTCCTTCAGGAGCGGCAGCAAACGCCCGTCGACCGGCTGCTCTGTCACTGTTCTCACCCCGTTCACCCGTTGTGTGCCTTGCTTTTCGATGGTGACGCGGGAGAATCCTGCCCTGTCGACAAAAGATCCTGAAAACAGCGCCGAATCGACGCGGTTCGACGCAGGCACTGGCTGATCAGGGCAGGGCGCACACGGGGCGGCGCCGTTCAGTGCGTCCATCCCACAAAAGCACGAAAACAAAAACGCGCTCTCTGACCAGGAACCAAAACAGGTGCGCCCATGTCGCCCGAAAGGTCTCCCTTAGTGCTGCTTCCGTCAGGACCTGACACGGTTCGGGAGTTTTCGCCGCATGGGACCC
>JAIMAY010000010.1 GCA_023511725.1 Alicyclobacillus sp. | reverse complement strand
ATCAAGGCCGTGGAAACGTATCAGCCGGACAAAGGCACCAAGTTTGCCACGTATGCGGCGCGGTGTATCCAGAACGAGATCCTGATGCAGCTCCGCGCATTGAAGAAGACGCGCAAGGACGTCTCGCTCTACAGCCCCATCGGGACGGACAAAGAGGGCAACGAGATCACCATCGGCGACGTACTCGGATCGGAGCCGGACGAAACCGAGGAAGAAGTGGCCAAGCGCCTGGAGATCCGCAGCATGATGAAACTGCTCGGCGTCCTCGACGAGCGCGAGCGGCGCGTGATAGAGCTTCGCTTCGGGCTTCATGACGGGCGCGAGTGGACGCAGAACGAAGTGGCGGACGAACTGGGGATCTCGCGCTCGTACGTGAGCCGTCTGGAAAAACGCGCGCTGTTGAAGATGTTCCACCAGTCGTACGCGGGACAGCGGCGGAAGCGCCGGCCCTTCGTGTACCGAGGTGGAAGCGAGTGACGTATCCTGGGGTCGGCGTTACCGCGACGCTGAATGCGGGTTTTCACGCACTGCATCGAAAGTCAGTCTAAATTTTACTTCGAACAGCGGCCACGTTGCACGGGTCGTGGCGCACGACGAGCTGTCTCGGAGCCGGCTGGTCCACGACCGTGCAGCATGATGGCTCAGTCTGTCGTCAGTGGTTTGAGGTGCGCCTCAATCTCCTCTCGGCGCGGTTCCAGAAACGGAGGCAATACAAGTTTCTCACCGAGCGTCTCCGGATCCTCGTCCACGACAAACCCCGGCTCGTCCGTGGCGATCTCGAACAGGATCCCGCCCGGCTCACGGAAGTACAGGCTGCGGAACCAGAACCGGTCCACCGGTCCGCTGTTCGGTACCCGCGCGCGGCGTACCCGCCGGACCCATTCCTCATACTCCTCGTACGTTGGGGTGCGCAGCGCCACGTGGTGAACGCCACCGGCGCCGGGATACACCGGGGACAGATCCGGCTGTTCGACCACATGCAATTCCGCGTTCGCACCTCCCGGTCCCATCTCATAGACGTACACCGTGTGCCGCGGACTGTGTGGGTGGCGGTAGCTGCGAACCTGACGCAGGTTCATGAGTTGCGAGAGGACGTGATCCGTAGGGCCGAGGCGAGGTACGCTGAGTTCCACGGGTCCCTGCCCCCGGATCTGATACGCCGCGGGCACGGGGCTCCTCTCCCAGGGTTCGTGGGGATAAGCGAGATCGCCTTGGTCGATGATGGCGAGGCGCTGACCCTCCGGATCCTCAAAATAGATCACGGCGCGCCCGTCCACCTCCTCGATGCCCTGATGCAACACGCCATGGTCCGCCAGCCAATCCGCCCACCACGCCACCGCTTCACGGCTGGGGACACGCAGATAGGTGCGGGTGATGCTGCGCGTGCCGCGCCGTTCCGGCGGAATGTCCCAGTCGAAAAAGGTGAGGTCATTGCCCGGGTAACCCAAGCGATGACCGCTGTAAAACAGGTGGTACGCCCGGACGTCGTCCTGGTTGACACTGCGCTTGACGAGCCGCAGGCCCAACACCTGCGTGTAGAATCGATAATTTTCCTGAATGCGTGCGGACATCGCCGTTACGTGATGAATGCCCAGCAGGTCCACCCCATCGACCTCCCCCGAGAATTCCATCGTAACTTCCTCTTATGCATCCACTATACCATGGGAAGCTGCGTGTGACTTACAGACGCCAGTGCCTCCCGATGGTAAGACGGGTGCCTTTTTCCGCCTGTTCACGGTAGACTAGTGGCATGATGGCATGGAATGTTCAAGCACGCTGGCGTTCGTTGCTGCCCCCGTTGATGGCAATCATTCTTGGCCTCGCCGCCTACTGGCCATGGTGGTGGCCGTGGGCACCAGCCCCGGGACTGGATGACCTGTCCCAGATCAACGCACCCCAACGCGTCCTGCTGGGATGGTTTTACCGGCACGGCTGGTTGCCGCTGTGGAATCCCTGGAGTTTCGGGGGTCAACCCTTTCTGGCGGCGGGCCAGAGTGGTCCGTGGTATCCTCCGAACCTTATCTTTGCACTGCTGCCGATTGTCCCCGCGCTGAAGGTCAGCTACACGGTGCACGTCGTGTGGGGCGCGCTGGGCGCATACCTGTTACTGCGGCGCTGGAGCGGCGCTCGTGGGCCGTCCGTGATGGGCACGGTCGCCTGGCTGATCGGTGCCCCCCTATTTCAGCATCAGATCCACACGCAGATGTGGCAGGCCGCGATGTGGCTGCCATGGATAGGCTGGGCGCTGGAGAGCGCATGGGACGGACGGCGCCGTGGCCTCATCGTGCTCCCCATCTGCATCGCGATGGAGATACTGGCCGGCCATCCGCAGGTCAGCTTTATGGCGGCGCTGCAGTGCTTGGCACAGTGCATCATCCGCCGCTGGATGGACGAAGCGCAGCCCTGGCGCGAATGGCTCAAGCTCATCGGCGCGGGGCTGTGGGGTGTGCTGATGGCGGCCGTGCAGTGGATGCCCACCGCGGACCTCGCCGTGTACAGCAATCGCATGGGCGCAGCAGCCTGGTTCCTGCTCGAAGGCTCGCTCGCACCGTGGACCCTCCTGCAGTGGCTCATCCCGCTCCCGTTTGGCGGCGGTTACACCGGTCAACCGTACGCATGGCTCGAATCATGGTCATGGTTGGGCGATAACTTCTGGGAGGTTGGGGCGTACTTCGGCATTGTCACGCTGGTTCTGGCTGCCGCTGCCGCGGTGCAAACCGCCGCGCATGCACTGGGCAGGCTTCCATCATCCACCCGGCAACCGCTGAACGCCGGCGACCGGCGGCTCCTCGGGCTGTGCCTGGCGGGCATTTTGTTTGTCCTGCTGGCACTGGGGGGCTACGGACCGCTGACGCCAGTGCTGACGCATGTGCCCGGCTTTGATTTCTTCCGCGATCCCGGCCGCTACATGCTCACGGCCAGCCTGTTCCTCGCCGGTACCGCCGCCGCCGGCTGCGCGCGGTGGCTCGGGCAACCACGCGAGGCTGATCACGGCCGCCGACTGGTGGCAGGATGCGCCGCAGCCGCCGGCCTCGCCGTCATCGCACTGCACGTCCTCCGCTACCCCACCCCGACCATGCCGTCGTGGGCGTGGATCATACCTGCGCTGTGGTGCCTGGGCGTAGTGCTGACCGCCCTACCGGCCTCCTTGTCCGCTGACTTCCGTGTACGGGCCTGGTGCCTGCTCGGCGTCGCCGATGCTGGTCTATGGGGCGGATCGTTCGCGTCGTTCGTGTTCTGGGCGCCCGCCGAGTATGTGAAGCCGACGCCTGTCCAGAAGTATCTCCAGCAGCATCTGCCAGCCGATACGCCGTGGGTGCGCGCTGCCTCACTGGATACCGGCAGCGTCAGCCAGGACAAGGGGCTCACGTGGCGCATTCCCATGCTGAACGGCGAAGACTCGCTCGTCCCTGCCTGGTACGCGGCCTACGCAGACCTGCAGTGGGGGGATCAGACGTTCTTGGCCCAGCCAAGATCCACCGCGGATGCCTGGGGTGTCGAATACATCGTCACCGACAACAGCACGCCGCCGTTCAGCGTGGGCAGCACCGGCCCCACCGCCTGGACTGGCGAATTCCCCGCGGATAAGGGGCCGGTCGATCTCGTCTTCACCTTCAATGTGCCCTGGAGTGTGAACGCCTCCAATGTCCTGATTCTCGTGCGATCCGGTAGCACGACCCACGCGTTCCGAACCAGCGTCAGCCAGAGCGTGCCCACGGTCGACGTGCGCGTGGAGGCGCAGGGGGAACCGCTGCAGATCACCGTGGAGAACGACAACTGGACGGGGTGGATGTGGCTGGAGAGCGTGGAGGTGAAGGGCGAGGGCACGTCTCTGGAGAGACATCCCTGGGCGCGGCTGGAGGCCCCCTCCTGGACGCCGGTGCTGCGCACCGCCCATGAGACCGTCTGGCGCAACCCGGACACGGTGCTCCCCGGCTGGGTAAGCGCCGATACTTCGGTCCCGTTGCCACAGACCGCGGTGGGTCAGGCGCAATCCACCGCCTGGACGCCGACCCGCCAGGTTTGGCAGGTCACGGGCCCAGGCGGCGTCCTCGTCGTGTCCCAGACGTATGACCCGTCTTGGACAGCCACCGTGGATGGCCATCCTGCGAGCGTCGAGGCCGCCCTTGGCTTCCTGACGGCGGTACGAGTACCCGCGGGGACGCACACCGTCACCCTGACGTACCGATTCCCCGCACTCCGATCCGGCCTCTGGACCTCCGGCTCCGCCCTCGCAGGCTGGCTGTACGTGGCGGGAGGCGTCACTTCACGCCGTTGGCGGGCCAGGCGCCGAGTTTGACGCTGATCTCGATGGTCTGCCCGTGCCGCAGCACCGTCAGCTGGACGGTGGTGCCCACCGGATAGGCCGAGATGGCCGCCGTCAGGTCGGCGACGCTGGCCACCGGCTTGCCGTTCACGGCCGTGATGATGTCACCGTCGCCTTTCGGTTGGTCTTCACCGCCCGAATCCCCGTGCAGGCCCGCGCTCGCGGCCGGTCCACCGGGCACGCAGCTGATCACGAGGATGCCCTGGCTCACGGGCAGGTGGTATTGCTGCTCAACCCCTGGCGTGATGTCCTCGCCGGAGATGCCCAGCCAGGGATGGTCAATCTTCTCGCCCTTCAGCAATTGCGGCAACACCTGCCGAAAACGGTCGATGGGAATGGCAAAGCCGATGCCGACGGATCCCTCCACCGGACTTTCGATGGCCGTGTTGATCCCGACCACCAGCCCGTCGGCATTCAGCAAGGGACCACCGGAATTGCCGGGATTGAGCGCCGCATCCGTCTGCAGCAGCCCGCTCATCACGCGTCCGCTTTCCGTCGGCATGGATCGGTTGAGGCCGCTGATGATGCCGGCCGTGACCGAATCGGTCAGCTCAAACGGGTTGCCGATGGCCACGACCAGATCCCCCGGCTGCAGCCCCACGCTCGTACCGAGTGAGAGAGGATGCATGCCTGCCGGCGGCTGGATGCGGACGACGGCGAGATCGTCCAGCGGATCCGTTCCAATCACCGTGCCCGTCACTGTGGTGTTGCCGAACCGCACGGATACCGTTTTCATTCCGCTCACGACGTGCTCATTCGTGGCGATATCGCCGTTTGTATCAATGAGAAAGCCGGTGCCCACCGACTCCTGCGGCGCCTGCTTCCCCTGTTGACTCACCGCCGTGATGGTCACCACGCCGTCCTTCGCCGCGTTATAGATGCGGGTGATCACCGTCCCGGCCGCCGCGGCGATGGGCGGCTCGACGGTGGTATTGCCGCCGACACCGGTCTGCGGTGGCTCCTCCGCCTGCGCCGTGTTGGTACTGCTCGGCGTGTTCGACACCGCAGGCGGCGTCGGTGCGGGGACCGTGCCCCGCGTCCGCTGCATGGTGCTGCCTGCCGCCACGCCAGCCACGAAGATCACGATGCCCGCCACCGTCAAAACGGCAGCCGAACCCCCTCGTCCTCCACGCCGCCAGGGGTCATGCTCTTCCCACTTCGCCAACGGTCATCCCTCCATGGGCTCATCATATCCCAATCCGATGACCTCACCAAGACGGCGCAGGGCTTCCGCCGCACGCTGATAAGCCGCAGGCTCATCCGCCTCGTCCGCCGTGGTGCTTGCGTCAAGTGCCGCCGCCACGGCATCCCCGCACGCGAGCCACGTTTCGCGCAGGTGGTCTCGCACCACGTCCTCCGCCTTCTTCGTGACCGTGGCAATGGCGTCCCTGACCTGCGCCATGCAAAGAGGCTCCGCCTCGTCCAGCATCCGCCGCGCCCCGCCTTCCTCGAAAAACTGGCGTGCACTGCGGAAGTGACCCAACACACGGCTGAGCGACTGTGGCATGAGCCTGACTTCGGGGATGTGAATGCCATCCGCCAGTTGGTCAGCGGACGGGATGCTGGGCAGGCCCGGCATGACACCCAGCGCCAGCGCTTCCCGCATGTATGCATCCCGAATCCTGTCCAATTGCGCGGCCACCTGCGAGGCGATGCGCAACGCGTACGTTCGCCCTTCCACCTCCACCTGGCGCGCCAGCGCAGCCATCCATTCCTCTGCGGCCTCCGCGAGTTGACGACGAGCCGTGGCGGGATCGCGAAAACGGCCAGGATAAAAGGCTTCCTTAAAGAGCTCGGGGAGCCGCAGCCGAATCCGCTCACCCATATGGAAGACCAATTCCTTCCACTGGCCCTCGAGCGCGCGCATCTCCTCCGCAGCGCCCGCCACCACCTGGTCTCGTTGCGTTTGCCAGGCAGCTCGCCATGCTTCGCGCCGCACTTCCAATGCCGCACGCTGCTTTGCATCCGCCTCCCGAGCCATCCGTAGCTGCTGCATCCGCTGCTCCGTGATGCGGATGGCCTCGCGAAGCGAACGGGCCACCGCGTCCACGGCCATGGCGTCCGCCGTCGTGCTCACATGCTCCGTGATGGCCTCGCGAAGCGCCTCGACGCCGGCTTGCTGGTGCAGCGAGGCAAGGTCCGGCAGCGGATGGGCCGGGGTCAGCCGCAGGCGCTGCCGCAGAAGAGCCTCGACCTGCGGATCTCCCGGCGCGTGCGACCACATCGCCGCGGCCAGCCCCAGCTGGCTGGAGACCTCGAACACCCGCGGCCGGGCGATACCCGCGTGCCGAAGCTCCTGAACCACGCGCTCCCGTACGGCCTCGCGCTCTTCGCGGGACGAGGCCAGATCCACGGCGTTGATCACGACGAACAGCTTGTCGATCCCGGTCACATCCTGAACCCCGGCCCACTGCAGCAGAAAGTCCTTCTCCGCGCGCGACATGGCGTGCGTGAAGTACAGCACCAGCACGACCGCGTCCGCATGCCGAAGGTAGTCGAAGGCCACCTCCGTGTGACGGCGGTGCACCGAATCAACCCCGGGCGTGTCCACCCACACAATACCTGGGTCCGCCTCGCCCGCTTGGCAAACCACATCCACCTGGGAAACGAACGCCGCGGTCTGCTCCTCCGCCGTATACGTTCGCAACTCTGCCATCGGCACCTCGAGCGTTTGCCCGAGTTTATCCCGCATGGACGGCCAACCGGCGGCGACGGCCTGCAGAAACGCCCCCGCCGGGCGAGCCGCGGCAGGCAGGTCCGGCAGTCGTATGCGCCCGGCCTGCTGAATGGCGGCCTCCAGGGAGGCTGCCGGACGATGCAGCAGCTCGCACGCGCGGCGCACATCTTCCCATACCTGCGCCTCGCTCTTCAGCTCCACTCGCGCCGATGTATCCGCCGCACCCAGGCTCACGCGCGTCACGGCGGCCGTCGTAGGATGAGGCGACGAGATCAGCACGGGGCGGCCCAGCAGTGCATTGATCAGTGAAGATTTTCCTGTGGAGAAGGCCCCGAACACCGCCACGGTGTGCCTGCGGGTCTGCAGCCGATCCCGCAGCGCCACCGCCTCACGCTGCCACCCCTCCAGCCCGCGCAGGCCGCCGACAGTCGCGTGTGCCTCGTCCAGCACGCGCAGCGCCTGGTCAACCGAGATGGCCACATCTGCCGTGGCCCCGCTGCTCACACGCCGCATTGTTGCATCCACCTCTCCTCTTCCGCCAGTGCGGCCGCATCCAGCGCCAGCCATGCCCGGAGCGCATCGCATTCCTGCCGGAGGACATCCAGTTCGGCATCCGCCTCCGCTGCCTCCGCCGCCTTGGCCAGCGCGGCGGCAAACCACTGCTCCGCCATCGTCTGCAGCTTGCCCCTCAGTTCACCCTTCAGCGCCGCGGTCACATCCTTCACGTACTGATACGGATAGCGATCCGAAATCAGCGCGCCGGATTTGACCGCCGCTTCGAGCGCGGCCTCCGTCACTTCGACGGCGACCCCATCCACGTCGGCCAACCAGCCTGCATCCGCCCAGGACGTCTCCTGCACGAACTCGCGAAGCTGGTTCTGCAAGGGCCATACCAGGTTCGTCCGCACCTTCTCACGCAGCGCCTCCGCAAACGCTTCGAGCCGGCGACGGCGTTCGGCTGCCGTACGATCCGCGGATCGCCACCACCCGACCTTGAAGTCCGGACGCAGGCTCTCGACATAGGATCGGCCAAGTTCCGTGGTATCGTGAGGCGAGATCTGCGCCAGTTCAATCAGCCGCAACCAGGCGGCGAGCGCGGCCTCCTGCGCCTCATGCAGCGCCTGTCGATCCGCCATGCGCCGCTGCTCGATTTCCTCCAACCTGGCCGTGCGCTCGGCGAGCAGCGTTTCCGCCTCGGCCTGGTCATAGGGGAGCCAACCCAGTGCGGACCACACGGCTTCTTCCACCGTCTGCCGCCGGTCCTCGATGACCCGGGCGACATGCTCGCGGATGATCTCTCGAATCTCGGCCGCCGCTGCGCGCGGCGCGAGTTCATGCGCCTGGTCCTGCAACCCGAGCAGCGCCTCGCGCAGTTGTTCCAGTTCGCTCACGGGGTGATCTCCAGCGGCACTCACGCAGAACACGGCGTCCGGCCGAATGCCCCAATTCGTCCACGTTTGTTGAATGCGGCGCCGAAACGCGTCAAACGGCCCCTCCAAGTCCAGGTGCTTGTCAATCTGATTGATGACCAGCCACAAGGGCCGCCCCTCACGCTGCCAGCTCTGGGCCAGGCGCAGATTGGCCTCCGCCTCGACGTGCTGATAGTCCATCACCAACACCACCACGTCGGCCTCTTGCAACGCGGCCTCGGTGATCCTGCGATGCATTTCATCGGTGGAATCCACACCGGGCGTATCGATCAACTGCACGCACCCGCCGCTGCCGGGCAGGTCCAGCGCAGCGCGCTCCGCAGTGGTGGGCACCGCCCCCACAGCGCGCAGTGCAGTTTCCGTAAGGCGATTGAGCAGGCTGGATTTCCCCGCGGAAAACAGGCCGGCAAACACCACCTGCAGCACCACCTGCGGTTCGTGAGCGCGTGCCATGCGAACCGCGGCCTGCGCCAGCCTATCTGCGCCTTCTCCATCCCCCTCTCGCCGCCATTGTTCCACCACATCAAGCAGGCGAGCGTGTCTCTCCGCCGTCTGCACTTCCATGATCCGGTCCGTCCTCTCCTCTCGCTGTCGGCAGGCGACGACGGCCCCCGCCGCCGTGTCCATATCCTTCACGATAACATAACTTGCACGGGAAAGGAGGAATGCCGATGCGCTTGGACACCCTGATCAAGATGGGATCTCTTGCCTTCTCCATCGCTCAGGACGAGAAGGTCCGCGAGATGGCCACGCTGATCCACCGCGGAGCCCGGCGCCGCGGCCTGCTGGGCCCATGGCCACCGTCTCTGGGAACGCCATCGACAAGCGCGGCCAGCACCGCCGACAAGGGGGCAGAGGAAAAAGCGGCCAAGTCGTCCAGCGCCAGCCCAGCCGCGTCGTCGGCACCATCTGCCCCAGCCGCCGCGGCACCTGCGCTCCCCCCGGCCCTGCGCCGCTATATCAACCGGCGGACGGCGCGCCGATTGGCCCACATGACACGCACGGCGGCCAGCCTGCTGATTGACCCGCCACGACCGCGCTGACGGCCGGGGCGGGTCCAGCGGTCCCGCACGAATGCATGCGGCCCAGGGTGGAACCCTACAAGCTGCGACGCTTCGCCAGCTTCTGGCGCTCGCCCCACCATGCCCCCTCGGCAGAGAGGAGTACATGCATGCCCTACATACCACCCGCCGTCACGCCGTTTCTGCTCCGCTTGTGGCGCGACGTCACGCCCGCGGCCGCCGCCGAACTGGATCATTGGCGAGCGCGAGCGTCCGCCATCCCTCATCCTTGGCTGCGCGAGCAGGCGCTCGCCAGCCTTCACCAAAAACGGTTTCACGCCGATGGCGGCAGCGTCTACGCCGCATTTGCGCCCGACGCTTTGCAGCCGCTGACGCGCCTGATTGTCGCCCTGCAGACCATCAGCGATTACTTGGACAACCTCACGGACCGTGCCGATACGTTCAGCGAGCGCCGCACATGGCGACTGCACCGGGCGATGCGCGACGCCATCGAACCGTGGGCACCGCGCGCTGCCTATTACACGGAAGGCGAGGACGACGGTGGCTACCTCGCGGCGCTCGTCGAGACCTGTCGCGAGGTGCTCCGGCAGTTGCCGGGCTTCTCCACCGCGCTGCCGTATGTACGCTGGCTCATGCGGCGGTACTGCGAGCTGCAGACGTTCAAACACGCGCACCCGCACATCCGCCGGCTGCGGCTGGAGGCTTGGTGGTCGCATTACGCCGCGATGTTTCCAGGGCTGTACGGGTGGGAATTCGCCGCCGCCAGCGGCTCCACCCTCGGCATGTTCGCACTCTTCGCCGCCGCCACCCAGCCGCTCTCCGACCAGGTCGCCCGTGCCGTGTTTTCCGCGTATTTCCCAGCCATTTGCGCTTTTCACATTCTGCTCGACTACCTGATTGACCTGGAGGAGGACGCCGAGGAGGGTGATTTCAACTTCGTCCGCTGCTATGCCACAGGAGATACGGCGCTTCGGCGCATCCGCCGCATCGGAGGAGACGCCTGGCGCGCCGCTGACCGATTGCGATCCGCCCCCCACCCTGGCCGAGAGCTTCACACCCGCGTGGTCGAAGGGCTGCTCGCCATGTATCTATCGGATCCGAAAGCCACGAAGGTGCCGCTGGCGCGGCGGGCCCATCGCTGGATCTGGGAAGCCGGACCGCGCTGTGCCCTCTACTACGCCGCCTGCCGACGCTACCGGCAGCGCTTTGCGCTGTGATACAATGCGACCGTGACGGGAGGGGTGGTGAATGCCGGCCGGGTTTTTCGCACTGATCATCGTTCACGTCAGCGCTGTGCTTGTGAAGATCAGCCTCTTTTTCGCCATCCCCAGGCTGCGAAGCGTCGACGACGTGCGCACGTTCCTCGCTCGCTGGCGCCCTGTACAGCGCGGTGCGGACTGGGTGGTGTGGCTCACAGGCGCCGGGCTGATTGCCCTCACCAACTGGCACCTGCTGACGCAGACCTGGATGCTGGTGAGCATCGTCCTCTACCTGCTGGTGTTCGTCCTCATCCGCTTCGTCCTGATGCGCGAACTGGATCAGATCTCCGCATCCCGCAAACGCATCGCGGAGGATGAAATCCGTCATCTGCGAACGAGCAATTGGTGCGTGGGGTTGGTCGCCATCGGGTTGCTGGGCGTGATCGGCTACCTGATGATGACCCGGCCGTAAAACGGATCAGGGGCACCCTCAGCCCTCGCCCCGCCGGCGTTCCAGGCGCACGGACACCGTGCTGAAGATGCCCGGAATCGGCGCACCGGGCTTCTCGACCTCCACCTGGACGCGCAGCAACCGCGGGAATCTATCCAAAAGATGTCCCGCGATACGCTCGGCAAGCGTCTCTATGAGCCGCACCGGTTCCCCTTCCACGAGCTGTTGCACCACCCGATACACCTGCGCATAGTTGACGGTGCGCCGAACATCGTCGGATGCCGCCGCCTCTCGAACATCAAGCCCCAGGACCAGGTGAACGATGAATCGCTGACCCATCTCCTTCTCTGCCGGATTCACACCATGCCTTCCGTAAAATTGCATGCCGCGCAGGACAATCTCGTCCAAACTCGCTCACCTCTGGATTTCACGAATGAAAACTGGTATTTCGCGTCAAACGGCGCTAAAATGAAGGTACAATTCGTTCGTTTCGATCAAGTCCCGCTCATTCGCCGCCGAGGGTGTTGTGTTGGGTCGTGATCGCGTGATCGAAAGATTGCCCATCAGGAGAAAGGAAGACCGCGATGACCACAATCGTTCGCTATAGGATGGATGCCCAATGGTCGGGTGGCCGCCTCGGCCATGGCAAACTGACCGGCGAATCTCTCTCCACTAAGCTGAGCATCCCGGTCAATCTCGGCGGACCGGGCATCGGCACCAATCCCGAAGAACTGCTGCTCGGCGCGGCCGCCGGCTGCTACCTGATTACGCTCGCCACACTGTACGCGAACCGAGAGGTGCCCGTCGTGCAGATTGAACTGGAGTCTCACGGTTACGTGGTGCGGGATCACGGCCTGCGTTTCGACCGAATTGAGCACCATCCGACCATTGTCGTGGATCAGCCGTGCGACGAGGACTATCTGATCACTTTGGCCGAGCACGCTGAACATGCCTGCATGGTCTCCTCCGCCCTGCGAGGCAATGTACGCGTGGAGGTGTTTCCCAAAGTGCACATGCAGACGACTCGCATCTCCTAGCGCGAACACCCTCTCCACACGCGAAGGTCTTGCGGCGGGCGTCATTCGGCGTCCGCCTCCCACCACTGCTCCAATGACCACGCCACCGCAGCGCCAAACAGCATCAGGATACTCCCGATGTAAACCCACAGCACAAACAGCATCACCGCGGCGAGGCTGCCGTACACCAACTGGTATGTCACAAGGTGCGCGGCGTACCATACGAACACAGCCCGCCCCGCGTCCAGCGCGGCGGTGGCCATCAATGCGGCCGGAATCAGATGCCGCCAGGCCATGGTGCGAGATGGAAGAAAGCGATAGAAGACGAGCAATCCGAGGAAGATCGAGATCGGGAAGAGCAGGCGTGAGACGCCATGAAGCACGCGTATCCACCCCGGTAACCACGACGCCGCCCGCAGCGGCACAACGAGCGCCATGCCCAGGCCGGACAGGACGGTGAGGGCCAGCAGGATAAGCAGCATCATAAACGCCAGTAGGCGCCGTGATGCATAGGAACGCGGGGTGCTGACGCTCCACAGGGTGTCAAGCGCCTGCTGCATCGCAATAAAGGCGCTGCCCGCCGACCACAGCAGGGAGATGGCGCTGAGTACGCCGAGTTTGCCGCCGGCGGCCAAAAGCGTGTCCCAGTTCCGCACAATCTCATCCGGCAGCGTCGGAAAGTAGGAGTGCAGCAGCGACAGGAGCAAAGGATGACTCTGCCACCTGGGCACCAGCCAGGACGCCGCATAGAGCAGGAGCAAAAGCATCGGGAACACCGAGAACAGGGCGTAGAAGGCAATGACGGCCGCCAGCGACGCGATGTCATTGCGCCACAGACACCCCGCCAACAGCCGTATGAACCGTACGAACCCGGCGGATGGTGAAGACCGCTGCGTCACAGGCGAACCTCCTCGACCTGCCACCGCCAGTCCGCGGTCGCCCAGTACGAGCGCCACGCCGTGGGCAACGGTGCCTGGGCCCGTACACGTTCCCCTGTATACGGGTGGACGAACGACAACTCCCACGCATGGAGGGCATGTCCAGCGGGCCAGGCCGTGCGAGAACCGTACAGCGCATCCCCAGCCACCGGTGCACCCCGCGCACTCAGATGCACGCGGATCTGATGCGTCCGTCCGGTCTCCAGGGTGCAGAGAATGAGCGCGCGACCGTCCGCCGCAGCGGCCAGGGTGCGATAGTGGGTCACGGCCGGCATCCCGCCGCGTGCTGTCACCCGGTACCGACCCGCCACATGCCGATCTCGCCCAATGTTCGCCACAATGGTCCCAACCTGCGGCCGGACCACGCTGTCCGTCACCGCCAGGTACACTCGCGTCACCTCATGGCCTGCCACCATGGCATCCGCCGCTCGCGCGGCGTAAGCGTGTTTGGCATACAGCACGGCGCCACTCGTTTCCCTGTCCAGCCGGTGCGCATGCAGCACGCGGCGCCGTTCGCCGCGTACGGCATATAGCGCCGCCACGCGGTGATCCAGCGTGTCCGTGTCCTCCGGCGTACCGGGATGGATCAGCAGCCCTGCCGGTTTGTTCACCACCAAGAAATGCTCGTCCTCCCACAGCACCTCGGCGGGTTGGAGCGCCCGCCGGAAACTCAAACCTGCATCGGCTTCGACGCCGCCGCGCAGATGGATCCGCCGCCCGGGCGGCACCACCGCATCCGGCGTGAGGCGAACCGTTCCCAGCCACACCCTGTGCTGTTCAAACAGTTGCCTGGTGAAGCGTGATGGCAACCGCATCCCCAACTGCAGCCAGTCCTGCGCCTTCCATTCGCCGTGCTGCCCGTCGGTCGTCAGCACCAATCCGTCGCCCTGTACGCGAACGTCCATGCGTCACGCCCCGATCCAGCAACAAAGGCGCGGTGGCCCCTCGTCACCGCGCCGATGGTGTTCCTTCATCCTGTTGCAATCTCATGGCCTGCGCCACCGACACGCTGCCTGCGCACGGCTGCGCGCAGCACCGTCAATACGCCTCGACGTGCTCCACCTCGGGCACCTGCTGCTTAATGGCCCGCTCTACGCCCATCTTCAGCGTCAGGACGCTGGCAGGGCACCCGATGCAGGATCCTTGGAGCGCCACATACACGGTCTTCGTGTCCTCGTTGTACGCCACGAATTCGACGTCCCCACCGTCCATCTGAATGGCTTCTCGGATGGACTCCAGCGCCTCCTTGATTTTGTCCTCCGTTGACACGGCTTTATCCCTCCCGCGTTATCTTACAGCATAACGCGCAAAGGTGTCCTCCTGCAAGCACCCTCGGCCTAGGGCGGGTGTCCTGGACGGCCACCGCCTTTCCACCATAGGATACCATGATCTCGCCGTGCATAGCGGTGCGAGGGAGACGATAGCCGTGGCAGAATGGCCGGATAGGTTGAAATGGATCCCGATGTTCCTCAAAGCATGGGAAGAGGCGCGACAACGTGCCGGGATGGAGGGATTCGAGGGCCATACGTCCCCGCGGGTTGCAACGCGTTCCGGATCCCAGGTGCGCGCACCGCAACAACGCGCCCGCAAGCGTCGCCGCGCCGCGGGCAAAGGAGCACAAGGAAAGATGGCGACCGGACAGGGCGCCGCCAGCGCCCCGCAAGATCTGGCCGAGCGGTTGCAGCGCACCGAGCAGGCCCTGCGCGAACTGCAGGCCGCCCAAGCCGAATTGCAGAAGCTCCACCATGCGCTGGTGTACGAGCTGACACAGCTCAAGGCTCGGATGCCTGGCTCCGAAGCCCCAACCGGCGCAGCGAGCAGGACACCGGAGCGCATGCCCCCCTCCCCACCCGCGCATACTCCGGGTGAGGAGGGGACGCTGTGAACGAGATTTCCCTGGTGCTGGCCATTGTCGGTGCCTTGAACTGGCTGATGGTGGGACTGTTCCAATATGATGTGATCAGCGCGGCCTTGGGCGGTGTGAGCGCTCCCGCGACGCGCATCGTCGACGTGATCATCGGCTTGGGCGGGCTTTCCTGCCTGTCGTTGCTGGGGCGCCGGCGTATGCGCCATGACCCGGATCACGGGAGAGGCCCCTCATAACCCGGCATGGGCGCCGCAGCCGCCCCCGCGTCCCCGGTCGCGGCGGGCACCGCTCGCTGGTATACCACAAGCCCTTGCGGCATCCGCACGGCCTCGCGGAAGCCGAGGCGTTCGGCGAGTTGCGTGCCGCGGGCGTGATCGGCCGGAATCAACACCTCCATCACCCGCACCCCATAGCGCCGCGCCTCACCTTCCAGGTGTTCGCGGACCGTCTGAAGCACGCCATCCGTTTGCTCCGTGGGTTCCAGCATGAAGGCGCTCACGTGCAGCCTCGCATCCGGCCCCACCACGTAGGAGTAATAGCCAATTCGCTTACCGCCCCGTTCCACGACGCGGGTGGGCATCCCCGATTGCAGATAGCGAGCAAACACGTCGCGCGGAAACGCAGGCGCACCCGGCTGGGGCATGGTTCTCCACTGTTCTTCGGTCAACTGGAGGATGAATTCGTCGTCTTGCGGCGTCCTGTCCCGTACGATGAGCGTGGCGTCCGGCATCCGCCGCGCTCGGGCGGATTTGGCTGCCGGGCGTGCCGCCTTCTTTTTTCTCCGGCCGGCGGACGCAGGTCGCGCTCGCTTGCGGTCTGGCATAGGCACAACCTCCCTGTGTGGGCGTGGGTCTGGCACACCCACAACATATGCCCAGCCAAAATGAAAGGTGTTGCCGCGTCCTTGGCGGCAACACCTGCGTTTCCTTCCCATCTCAGCCAAAGAAGCGCCACCGCTTGGCAGGCTTCTTGTCCTGTTTCCCATTGCCGGCGTCTTTGTCCTTCTTCTTGCTGTCCCGGGTCGGCGGAGGAGCCACCACGTAACCGATGTAGTTGCCGGCGATGTCCATCTTGTACTTGTGATTGGGTTGGATCTTCTCCCACTCCGATTTGGTGGTGTGGAAGGTCATCACCTGCATCCGGTTCATCTGGATGCCGCGGATGGTCTGGGAGACAGGGACGCGCGCCGTCACCTGATACGTCTTCACACGGGCAAACCGCATCCATCCTGTTTGCGGCCGTTCCTTCACAATCTTCTTGTTGAGCACAAACAGTTCGCGACGTTCCTTCAGTGCATTGTACTGCTCCTCAAACGCTCGCTGCCGTTTTCGGGCATAAAGAAACAACGCGGTGTAACCGCCAATCAGAATGACCAGCAGCCCAATCACGATGATCCAATACCACACAGACGTTCCCCCTGCTCTCCTCCAAGCGGCATCATTTCGCAGGATATTCTACCATGAAACGATGGATGTCTGCACCCCGCGCCGGGTCGCCATCCGTATCACGGAGGTTGCCAGGTCCTGGCGCATTTGTCATGATAGATAGTGAGTCCAAGGGTGTGAGGTGATTGTCGTGTTGAAGGAAGTGGCGGACCAACTCGCGTTGCTGAAAATGATTCATGCGACCATCGACCGCATGGTGGAGAATCTCACGCCGGAGCAGTGGGTTCAGAAACCGGCACCTAACATGAATAACATCGCGTCCATCGTGCATCACACCGCCCTGGTGGAAAAGCGCTTCCTCGCCGTTCTGGCCGGTCAGAACCCCGATGTGGACGCTGGGGCACCGTTCAGGGCGCAGAGCTGGGACCTGGAGCAGATACGCAAGGACTGGGAGAGTGTTCTGCCCTATGCACAAGAGGTGCTCGAGCGCCTGACAGAGCACGACCTCGACGCGTTCGCAGCGAAACTCGGCGTCGGAGAAGTCAACAAGCGCCAATTGATTGCGTACACCATCGCCCACACCGCGCACCATCGTGGCCAAATTCCGCTTGTGAAAAAGCTGATTGGTGCCGGAACCTGACCACCGTACAGCGCGGCCCGGCGCCGGGTGCCGCGGCGGGTCGCGCCGCATCTGGATAAATGAACGCCCTGATCACCCCTCGACCGTTTCCTCGATCCCCAATTCCGCCTCCGTCACGCGCTCAGCTTCTTGCGGCGACAGGCTCAGCGCCCTCGCCAGCACTGCCAACCGCTGCTGCATGCGCGATTGCGCATATTCCTGCACCAACGATGTGGGTACCCCAAACGGTGTCACCTCGCGCTCAGGCAATCCCTGGTTTAGCGGCAGTTGCGCCAACTCCTCGAGGACGCTTCGCACCACGTCCAACAGTCTGGGATCTGCGCTGATGAGCCTCTGCAACAGATACGTGCCATAACCGATGTGACGCGATTCATCCGTGGCGATGTACTGCACACCGCGTAACAAACCGGGCATTTTGCCGAGCTTCCCGAGCCCGTTGCGGAAGCTGAAGTAGCCGGTCTCCGCCAACACGCCCTCCACGTACATGTTGTACACGGCGGATGCCCTGGCCATAGCCTGGGGCGTGGCGTCTGTGAGCAGGGTGTTCATCGCCTCGGGCAGGATCTCGTAAAAAATCCGCCGGTAGTTCGGGGTGTGGTACACCGACAGATCCCCCGTCTCACCCACCGCGTTGAGGAACAACCGGAAGAACTCGGTATGCTTCGCCTCCTCAAACAGGAAGGTGGTGAGGTACATCTCCTCCTCCAGCCTGCCCTCCCGCGCAATCGCGTAGATCAGCGGTAGCAGATCCAGGGTCACCGCTTCTTCGCCCGCCTGGAACTGAGCGACTGTGCGCAGCGTCTCCTCGCGCTGCTCCTCCGTCAAGGTGCGCCAATCCTCCACGTCCTGGCTGACATCGATGTCGCGCGGGTCCCAAACGCCAAGCCGTTTCGCCTTCTGGAACAGCCGATACGGTAGACTCTCCGCGTCCAGTCCCAGCCCTGTGGTCTTAAACACGCGCGCCATGTCCTCGCCTCCTTTGCCCTTGTACCCAACCGCATGCGCCCATGCGTTCCCCGCAGGCCGGGTGATGGATGTCATTATTTTCAGTCGATTTTACTGCAATGTATCACCTCACCGACGTCCCGTCAATGCCGAGGTACACCGCTCACCGCCACGGGGCCGGCGCGGCGGCCGAAGAGGCGGCACCCTTCTGCCCGCCTGGCCTCCGCTTTAGCGCAATCCGGCCCCAGTCGCGTTGGCAACTGGCCGCGCCTGACGTTTGGGGAACGTTTTCATACCGATGGACGGATGAAACATCGCCGTGATGGACGGTTCCTCGCCGTCGGCACCCGCGTTGAGCTCCAGTACAATCCCTTCGCCAAAGCGGGGGTGCAACACCTTGTCGCCGACGTGCCAGTCGTACTGCTGGTCCCGCGTGAGCCACAGGCGTTCGATGCAGTGCTCGGGCAGTTCGCTGAGGAAGCGGGACGGATCACGCAGACTCACCTGCCCATACAGCGTGCGCTCCGTGCAGTGCGTGAGGTACAGCCTGTCCATCGCCCGGGTGATGCCCACATAACAGAGGTTCCGCTCTTGCTCCAACGCCGCCTCGTCATCCAACGAACGCGCGTGCGGAAACACACCTTCCTCCATGCCAATCAGGAAAACGACCGGAAACTCCAAGCCCTTGCTGGCGTGCAAAGTCATCAGCCGCACCTCATCGCGTTGCCTGTCCTTGGTCCGGTCGATCTCGCTCAGCAGCGACACCTCCGCAAGAAACTCCGCCACCCCGGCACCGCGCCGCTTATCGAAGGACCTCGTCACGCTGAACAACTCCTCGATGTTCTCGAGCCGCTGCAGATCCTCCTTTTTGCCGCTCTGCTCATACATCGCGCGGTAGCCGGTGGCGTGCAACACCTCGGCCAGAAAATCGGTCACGGGCATGCCTTCCATCCACAGCGTCAGCTCGGAGAGTGTGTCGTGCAGGCTTTTGGCTGCCTCGGCCGCCTTCTCCGCAAGGCCCGCTTCGCGGCCGTGATCGAGCGCTTCGAACAGGGAGATTCCCTCTTGGTGCGCGAACTCCAGCAGCTCGTCCACCGCCCGGTCGCCCAAGCCCCGCCTCGGTGTGTTGATGATGCGAAGAAGCGAGATCTCGTCCCGCGGGTTGACGAGCACCCGCAGATACGCCAGCACATCTTTGATCTCTCGCCGATCATAAAACGACCAACCGCCCACGATGGTGTACGGAATCGCCTGGCTGAGCAGCGCCTCCTCGATGGCGCGCGACTGGGCGTTGGCCCGGTACAGCACGGCGCAGTCGGAATAGTGGCCGCCGGCCTCCACGTGCGCCCGGATCTCATCGGCCACAAACCGCGCCTCATCCTCGCCATCGGTGAACGTGCAGACGCGGATTCGCTCACCCGGGCCGCGCACGGACTTTAGAACCTTATCCTTGCGCTGCCGGTTGTTCCGAATCACGTGGTTGGCCGCTTCGAGGATGAGCGCCGTGGAGCGGTAGTTGCGCTCCAGCGTGATCACCTGCGCCTGTGGAAAGTCGCGTTCAAAATCGAGGATGTTGTGGATGTCGGCGCCGCGCCACGCGTAAATGGCCTGATCCGAGTCACCGACGGCGCACAGATTCTGATAGCGTGCCGCCAGCCGCTGGATCAGTTGGTACTGCGCGTGATTCGTATCCTGATACTCATCCACATGGATGTATCGGAACTTGTCCTGGTATTGATTCAGCACATCCGGGTGCTGGTCAAAAAGCCGAATGACCTGCAGGATGAGGTCATCGAAATCCATCGCGTTGGCGCCGAACAGGCGTGACTGATACAGCGCGTAGACATCTTTCGCCACCTGCTCGGTCAGTCCCTCGCCGGGCGCGCGCTCGGGCGACAGCAGGGCGTTCTTCCAGCGCGAGATGACGCTCAGGATCACCGACGCGTCAAACTTTTTGAGATCGAGATGCAGATCCAGGAGTGCCTGTTGGACGAGCGCTCGCTGGTCCTCCTGATCAACGATGGTGAAATGGGGGGTGTACCCAATCCGCTCCGCTTCCCGCCGAAGGATGCGCACACAGACGCTGTGAAAGGTACCCATCCAGAGGTCGTCGGCCGCGTCCCCGACGAGCCCCCGTATCCGGTCTCGCATCTCTTTGGCCGCTTTGTTGGTGAAGGTGATGGCCAGGATCTGATGCACGGGGATGCCGCGCACGCTCATCAGGTAGGCAATCCGGCGCGTCAGCACGTTCGTTTTCCCGCTCCCGGCGCCGGCCAACACGAGTACCGGCCCCTCCGTCGTCTCCACAGCTCTGCGCTGTTCCGGATTCAAGCCGGTCAGCAGACGAGATGCCGGTTCCATCCCTCTCCTCCTTCCGCGTGCAGCACCCTCTAGCCTATCACGGTGTGTTTCTGCAGGACAAGCGCCCTTCGCGCCGCGGCCGCCGGCGAAGGGTTCGGGTATAATAGGGTGGACAGACGGCAAACGTGCCACAGCGGCCGGCGGCATGCGCGTGCATGAACTCGCCGGTGGCAGCAAGGAGGCTGGCATGATCACTTCATCTGTAAACCAGACAGAGACGGCGCACGAACAGCGGATCGAAGCGGTGGCGGCTCATGTGCGCGAGATCCTTCGCCTGCTGGGCGAGGACGTGAGCCGTGAAGGTCTTGCGGATACGCCGCTGCGCGTGGCCAAAATGTACGAGGAACTGCTCGCCGGCATGACGGTGGATCCCGACAGCGTGCTCAGCACCACGTTCGAGGAAAAAACCGATGGTCCGGTTGTCGTGGCCGACATCATCTTCTACAGCCTGTGTGAACACCACATGCTGCCCTTCTTTGGCACGGCGCATGTGGCTTATCTGCCGGCGGATCGGATTGTCGGACTCAGCAAAATCGCCCGCCTGGTGGAGGTGGTCAGCCGCCGCCTGCAGGTGCAGGAACGGATGACCGAGCAGATTGCGGACAGCATCGACCGCGTGCTTAAGCCTCACGGTGTCATGGTGTTGGTGGAAGCCGAGCATCTGTGCATGTGTGCACGGGGGGTCAAGAAGCCCGGATCGCGCACAGTCACGACCGCGGTTCGCGGACAGTACCGCGACGATGCCACGCTGCGCGCCGAATTCTTCAGGTTGCTCGAGCGCCGCACGGGTGTGTGATTGCTTATCGGCCGCTACCGCTGGCCCGAGAACTGAAAAGGACGGGGCGCACCCCGTCCTTTCACTTTCGACGACTCAGTGATCATGCGAAGCCGCAATCTCCTGCGCGGCCGCTGCGCTTGTGTAGAGCGCTTCGATGTCCTCGCGGTACGCATCCAGGACCTGCCGCGCCCTCACCTTCAACGTCGGCGTCAGCATGCCGTTTTCCACGGTGAAAGGTTCCGCAATGATGATCTTCTTCGGCTGCTCAAACCTCGCGAACGACTTCACGGCTTCCTCCACCTCATGCAGAAGGAACGCCTGAAGCGCTTCGTCATGCCTCCAGCGCTCCCGCGGCACGCCGGGACGCCCCTGCGCAATCAGCCACTCGCGCACCGCGGGTTCATTCGGAACCACAATCGCGCTGACAAATTTGTAGCCGTGGCCGACCAGCAGCACCTGATCAATGTACGGGCTGCGCAGGATCTCCGCCTCAATCGGTGCCGGCGTGACATTCTTGCCGGTCGATAGGATCAGGAGATTCTTCTTTCGATCCGTGATCTTCAGGTAGCCATCGGCGCTGAGCTCACCGATGTCGCCGGTGCGCAGGAATCCATCCTCCGTAAACGCTTCGCGGGTGGCTTCCTCATTGCGGTAATATCCGCGCGTCACGCTGGGACCTCGGACGAGGATCTCCCCATCCTCGGCAATCTTGACCTCCACGTTGGGCAGCACTTTTCCTGCAGTTCCCAGGCGCACGGCATCCGGCGGATTGACGCAGACCACCGGTGACGTCTCGGTCATACCATAGCCTTCGACGACCGTGAGGCCCGCGGCAGTGAAGAATTCACCGACATACCGCGGCATGGGTGCACCGCCGACCACCACCATGCGCATGCGGCCACCGACCGCCTCATGGATCTTGCTGAAGACCAGCTTGTCGTAGAGACGCAGGCGCCAACTCGGCACCGCTTGCCCTTGGACTCTTGCGCGCGTGCCCGCCACCACAGCCTGCTGGAAGAGCGACCGCTGCCAGCCGGGAGCATCCGCCATGCGTTTCAAGACCTGCTCATGGACCTTTTCCAACAGCCGCGGTACTGTGGTGAATGTGGTGGGTGCCACGGTCCGGAACTCCTCGGGGACATCCGCAATGCCGCGGGAGTAGACGATGAGACTCCCCGCAGCGAGGGGAATCAGCAAGCCCGCCGTTCGCTCAAAGATGTGGGATAGCGGCAGATAAGAGAGGGACACATCGTCCGGATACAGTTTGACGTATTGCTGAATGCCCTCCACGTTGCTGAGCAGATTGTCGTGGCTGAGCATCACGCCCTTGGGCGTACCCGTCGTGCCCGAGGTGTACACGATGGTGGCGAGTTGTTCCTGTCCCACCGCCCGCACGTGACGCAACCACGCCTCCTCCGTCCAGGCGTCGGCCGCGTTCAACCACTCCGAAAAATCGTACAGGACCCAGCGGCGAGCCGCCTCCGCGCGGGTGGTTGGATGAATGTCATCGTCGTACAGGACGAGAAAACGCAGGCTGGGGATCTGTTCCTCAGGAATCGCCAAGAGCTTCGCCAACTGCGCCTCGTTCTGCACAAACATGCCCTTCATCCCCGCATGCGCCACAATGTACTGAATCTGTCCTGCAGGCAGACTGGGGTACACGGGGACCACACAGGCGCCCAGGCTGGTCACGGCGAAATCGGATATCGCCCATGCCGCGCGACTCTCCGAGAGCACCCCGACCATGTCACCGGACGCCACGCCGCAGTCGTGCAGGCGTCCGGCCACCTGCCGCACGTCGCGCCAAAGCCGCGCATACGTCCATTCATCATATCCCTGCGCGCTAGGCGTACGCAGCGCGAGTCGCGACGCGTACCGCGTAACACTGGCTTCGAGCAACTCCGTCAAATTGGAGTAAGGCTTTGTCATGCTGGTGCCTCCACTCGCGTCAGGCCCGGAGCCGGAATCGGACGGTTCCTGTCGCTATTCAAATTCCCCGCAGATCTGCATGAAACGCTTACATGACAACGCTATCAGGGAAATGACACCGTGTCAATCCTGCGGAGAAAGAAACCGGATTGGCCATCCCGTCATGAGCTTCCGCCCGCATCACGCTCGGAGGGCGCTGCGTTGCCTTCGTCCGCGGGGGTCCGAAGCCGCTGCCAGAGGTCTCGGAAGGCGCCTATTCCGACACCGAGCACAGCGCCGCTGGTCACAGCTCGCGCCGGCGTGAAATAGTCCGGCATGGGTGTGCCGAACCACACCATCTCCTGGAGAAAGCGAGGTGTACCCGTCCACGAAGGCGCGGTTCCGCCCAGCACGGATACAGCGGCGTGACCGAGGGCGGCCATGAACAAGCCAATCCCCCACCGAATCACCTCGTACCAAACGAACAGCGGCCCCGACAGCAGCGTGGTTCCCGGGACGACACCCGTCACAAATAGGGCCGCCGCGAGCAGCGCTGCGGACCACCACCAGCGAATCCTCAGCCGCACGCGCAGTTGCTGCAGGAGGCTGAACACCAGCCATTCCGCCAACGTCGGCAAGGTGAACAGGATCAGACTCCGGCGACGCCACGGACCGAGCTGAGTACGCTGGCCCGCATGCTGCCGAGCCGAAGCAGCGGGCGCATCCTCCGCCTTGAGGGATGCTTCCGGCGTATGCCGAGCATCATCCAGCGCGGCGCGGCTCTCGCGCGGCCTCGACGAGCCCCGACGCCAAACCACCGTGCACGACGCTATCCCCCGCTCGAACTCGGCCCTCGTAAACAACTGGCGCTCGATGGGTGTGGCGGGATCCGCGATGCCGTCAAAGCCGTCGTAATCCAGCACCACCATGCCGTATTCGCGCGCCCAGTCATCGATGGTCCGGCGCTCTTCCGATGGTCTACCCACGCTTGCGCCTCCGCCCCTTAGCCGGCGCTGACCGACAGCGGCAGGTCCATCCGTCTGACATCGCGCACCTGACCCGCGAGCTTCACGATGTCCTCCATCACGGCGCTCGCCGTGGGAAACCGTCCGGCCCCCGGTCCTGCGAGCAGGATGGATCCGGCGAGGTCGCCGCTGACGCACAGCGCATTCTGGACTCCGTTCACATTGTACAGCGGATCCGCCGGATCCAACCACTGTGGTCCCACGCGCGCGGTCACTCGGCCTGACGGCGTCCGCTCCGCTTCAGCCACCAGGCGGACCCGCTGACCCCTCGCGCGTGCCTCCCGGACCATCTGTCCGCTGACGCTGCGGATCCCCTCGCGCGCAATCGCGGTGACATCCATACGTTCATGAAACGCCAGCGCCGCGAGGATCTGGATCTTGTAGAGCGCATCCCAGCCGTCGATATCCAGCGTTGGATCAGCCTCGGCGTATCCCTCCGCCTGCGCCTGGCGGAGCGCTTCGTCGAACTCCAGCCCCTCCTCCATACGGGTCAGGATGTAGTTGCATGTGCCGTTCAGGATCCCCCGCAGGTGCTGCACGCGGGTGGCGCGAAAATAGGTGCGGATGTTGTGGATGGCCGGGATCCCACCGAGGACACTCGCTTCATAAAGGATTTCCCGGCCACTGTCCGCGGCCAAGGCCAGCAGATGCTCCCCGTGCAGCGCCATCAACTGCTTGTTGGCAGTGACCACGTGCTTGCCTCGAACCAGCGCCAGGCGGGTGGCCTCGAGCGCCGGGTGCAGCCCGCCCATCACCTCGACCACCACGTCCACATCCGGAGCTTCGCATACCTGACGCCAGTCATCCGTCAACCACTCGCGTCGCACGTGAGGCGTTCGCGGGCGTGACAGGTCGCGCACGGCGATGCGGGTGATGCAGACCTCCACTCCCGTCTGAGCGGCGATGTGATCCGCATTTCGATGAATCCCCTCCACGACACCGCCGCCGACCACACCGCATCCCAGCAGTCCGAGCCGCAACCGTTTCATCGCCCGTCCCCCTCCTCCAGCAATCGCGCCAGCTTCAACTGTTCCACCAAAAATGCGTCGTGACCATAATCGGAACACATCTCGCGGTACGACGCGCGAACACCGCAACTTCGCGCCAATGCCACCGTCTCCCGCAGTTGCTGCGGTGTGTAGAGATAATCTGTATCGATGCCAATCACGGTCAACTCCGCATCGAAAGCCCGCAATGCCGCTTCCAATCCGCCGCGCCCGCGACCGATGTCGTGGCTGTCCATGGCCCGCGTCAGGTACAGGTAGCTGTTGGCATCAAAGCGCCGATTCAGCTTGTCACCCTGGTGATGCAGATACGATTCCACCTGAAACTGTGGTGTGGTGAACACCTCGCGCGCATCACCGCGAAACGGCCATCCATCCGGCCGCTCTGGCCCCACCGCGCCACGCCCGAAGCGGGCATCGAAGAGACGGTCGGATCGATAGGTCAACATGCCGATGCTTCGCGCCGCGGCGAGGCCCGCCTCTGGCCGCACACCGAATCGATAATAGTCTCCACCGTGCCAGTGGGGATCCGCCACAATCGCCTGCCGCATCGCTTCGTTATAGCCGATGGCGAGTGGCGTGAACGCTGCATGGGCCGCAATCACCACGGCGCGGCGCACACGGCCCGGCGCCAGCAACGGCCACTCCCATACCTGCATCCCTCCGAGCGATCCGCCGATCACGGTGTCCACCCGGTCCACTCCCAGCGCATCCAGCAAGCAGATCTGGGCGCGGACCATGTCGCGCACGGTCACCAGCGGAAAGCGAAGCCCATACGGGCGCCCGTCCGAGGCCAGCGATGCCGGACCGCTGGAACCGGCGCATCCCCCGAGCACATTCGATGCCACGACGAACCATACCCGGGTATCGATGGGACAACCCGGCCCAATCAGTTCCTGCCACCACCCCGGGGTGTCGCCCGGGCCGGCATGCGCATCGCCCGTCAGCGCATGGCAGACCACCATCACATTCGAGCGGGCGGCATCCAACCGACCCCAAGTCTCGAAGGCGATCTCGATCTCGGGTAAGATGGCGCCGCATTCAAAGTGAAAACCGGGGATACGCAGCACACCTCTCGCATGCTGCGCGGTGCTGGCAGGGTCCCACGCGATGGAAGAACAGGGGATAGGTTCCACGGACATGCGTTCATCCCTCCTGCGTGGCGGTTCATGTCCGCGGACCCCGAGGGTGTCCGCAAGACCTCCGCCTGTGTGTCCGCCCGCTCGACCTATGAGAAAAGCCGCTTCTGCGAGAGAAGCGGCTCCGACGACGCAGGTCAGACACACACTCCTCTCATCTCTCAGAACGCATCTGCGTTCTGCAGGAATTGGCACCTCTCCGCATACCGCGGTGGTTGCCGGGCTTCATCGGGCCAGTCCCTCCGCCACTCTTGATAAGAGTCGTTGTCTTGCGAGCACTATGCGATTGAATTTGGCGCTACTATATCACGCCCGAGAGGCGCTGTCAATGTTGGGTTGAAGCTGGATCCGGCGACATGTTAGAGTGGAGAAGATCAGCACCATGGGACGAAGGGGGCGACGTACATGCTCAGAACGGGGACCATCGGCGGACGACCGGTGCGGTTCAGCTGGGTGGACGCCGTGGTGATCTTGTTCGTGTTCTCGCTCCTATACGTCATCGTTCGGCTGGGCAGTGGCATGGGTGTACCTTTCTCCCCGGGCGAAGGACCGCAGATCAGCCTCGACTGGCGCATGCTCCCGTACTATGCCGGTCGGTCTCTCCTGCGCATGTTTATCGCGCTGGGGCTGTCCCTCATCTTCACCTTTATATACGGGCGATTCGCGGCGCTGCACGCCCGCGCCGAGCGCATCATGATTCCGCTCCTTGACATTCTGCAATCGGTGCCCGTGCTGGGCTTTCTCTCGGTGACCGTGACCGCGTTCCTGGCGCTGTTTCCGCATCGGCTGTTGGGCGCCGAGTTTGCGGCCATCTTCGCCATCTTCACGGGACAGGTCTGGAATATGACGTTTGGCTTTTATCACGCCGTCAGCACCATTCCGCGTGAACTGCGCGAGGCCGCCGCGATTCAGCGGTTCGACGGCTTCACGCGGTTCACGCGCCTGGAACTCCCGCACGGCATGATCAGCCTCGTGTGGAACGGCATGATGTCCTTTGGCGGCGGCTGGTTCTTCCTCGCCGCGAGTGAATCCATCTCCGTACTCGGCCAAAACATTCAACTGCCTGGGCTGGGCTCCTTCATGGCGAAGGCCATGACCGAGGGCGACATTCCGGCGCTGCTGGAGGCCATCGTGGCGATGGTGATCGTGATCGTCCTCGTGGATCAATTGTTCTGGCGTCCGCTGGTCGCATGGTCGCAGAAGTTCAAGATGGAGCTCAGCAACGCGCAGGATCCGCCGCGCTCGTGGTTTCTGGATCTGCTTCGCCGCTCGAAGGTGTCGGCGTGGATAGCTCGGCACATCTTTGGTGCAGCCTACCGAGCGCTGGATAGAGCCATCCTCCACACGGTGATGGCCCGGCGCCAGGCGACGCGGGAACAGCGTGGAAAGGGCGTCGTGCGAAGGGCATTGGCATGGGCTCTGACCTCGGTTATCGCGATTGGCGCCGCGTATTATGCATGGATCGGCGTGAACGAGATTGCGGCCCTGGGCTGGGCGGATCTGGGCCAGGCCGTGCTGCTGGGGATGTTCACGCTGCTGCGAGTCATGGCCTCGACGCTGATTGCGCTGGTCTGGACCATCCCCGTCGGCGTGGCCATCGGTACCAACCCGCGCGCGTCGCGGATCGCGCAGCCCGTGGTGCAGATTCTCGCGTCGTTCCCGGCGAACATGTTCTTTCCGCTGATTGCGCTCTTGTATCTGCACCTGCACGTCAACTTTGAACTCGGTGCCATTCCGCTGATGATGCTGGGGACGCAATGGTATATACTCTTCAACGTGATAGCCGGCGCACAGGCCATCCCGAACGACCTCAAAGAGGCGGCCAAGGTGCTCCGGCTTCGCGGCTGGGAACGTTGGAAGACGCTGATCCTGCCATGTATCTTCCCGTATGTGATCACCGGCTGCATCACCGCCAGCGGCGGTGCATGGAACGCCAGCATCATTGCGGAACTCGTGCATTGGCAGTCGACGACACTCACGGCCAGCGGGCTCGGCGCCTACATCACGGAAACCACGGCGCGAGGCGATTGGCCGCGGATCATCCTGGGCATCGTGATCATGGCGCTCTTGGTCACGCTGGTCAACCGATTTGTATGGCGACCGCTGTATCAATTGGCGGACCGCCGTTACCGGATTGAGGTCAGCGGGCGCTGACGATGGCGGGCAGGAAGGAGGCGATCCGGATGGCAGCGCTGTTGGAACTCCGGCACATTACCAAGCGCTACGACGCGCCCGGTGAGCAGCAGGTGTCCGTGCTTCAGGACATCGATCTCACCGTCGAGGAAGGCGAATTCGTCGCCATTTTGGGGCCTTCAGGGTCCGGTAAGTCCACATTGCTGCGCATCATCGCCGGCTTGGTGCGCGCCTCCTCCGGGGAGGTCCGCTATCGCGGACAACCGATAAAGGACACGAACCCCGGTGTCAGCATGGTGTTTCAATCGTTCGCGCTTTTCCCTTGGCTGACGGTGCTCGAGAATGTGGAACTGGGGCTGCGCTACAAGCCCTTGAGCGAAGAGGAGAAGCGACAGCGGGCGCTGGACGTGATCGACATGATTGGGCTCGACGGTTTTGAAGGGGCGTACCCGCGCGAGTTGTCGGGCGGTATGCGCCAACGCGTCGGCCTCGGGCGCGCCTTGGTGATGGAACCGGACATCCTGCTGATGGACGAGCCATTCTCCGCACTGGATGTGCTCACGGCGGAGAACCTTCGCCGTGACCTATTGGAGTTGTGGCTGGAGCGCAAGATACCGACGAAATCCATCATCATGGTCACGCACGGCATCGAGGAAGCGGTGTACATGGCGGATAGGGCCGTGGTGCTCAGCCGAGACCCGGCCACCGTGATTGCGGATATCCATATCGGTCTGCCGCACTGGCGCGAGCGCAAAGAAGAAGCTTTCACGCGGCTGGTGGATCGCATCTATTCCATCCTCACGCACTCGCGTGAGGCGCACCAAAAGACGCTGATCACCGCGAGCGGCGCCCAGCGCCGATACGTTGTGCTGCCACCCGTGCAGGCGGGTGCGCTGACCGGCTTTCTCGAACTGCTCGATGATCTCGAGATCAAATCCGACCTGTACAAACTGGCGGATGAGATCATGTTTGACCTCGATGAACTGCTTCCGATTGTGGAAGCGGCCCAGTTGCTCGGGTTTGCGACCGTGAGTCAGGGCGATATCTCCCTGACCGAGGTGGGCAAGCGATTCGCCGCCGCCAATGTGCTGGAACGCAAGGAGATCTTCCGCGCTCAACTGCACGAACGCCTGCCTATCTTCGAGCGCATTCGCTGGGTCTTGGAGTCCAAACGCAACCGGCGCATGCCGCGCGAATTCTTTTTGGAAGTTATCCGTAAGAACGTCGGCACGGAGGAGGCGGAGAGCCAGCTGGACACCATCATCGACTGGGCGCGCTACTCCGAGCTGTTTGCCTATGACGAGAGCACGAAGGTGCTGTATCTCGAAGACGACGATGAGGCGGCGCACGCATGACGAGCGCCGGCCAAGGAGGCCGTGATCTTGATTGCCATCATTCTTGCGGCAGGCAGATCCATGAGGCTGAGGCCGCTCACCGACGACCGGCCCAAGTGCCTGTTGCCGATGGGATCCAAAACCATCCTCGACTGGCAACTGGACGCCCTGCGCTCCGTTGGGGTTCATGACCTGTTGGTGGTCGTCGGGTATCGCCAGGACATGATCCGCGGGCACCTGGCCCAACACCCCGATATGCGGATAACGTATGTGGAGAATCCCAACTTCGCCACGACCAACACCCTCTTCTCACTTCGGTGTGCACTCGAGACCCACGAGGGGGATTTCTACTACCTCAACGCGGACGTGGTGTTCGATCCGCAGATCATGGCGCGCCTCGCACCCGGTGAGGACGGCGCATACCTGGCCATCGACAAAAAGCAGTGCCGGGAAGAAGAGGTCAAGGTCCAGATTGAAAACGGCAGGATTATAGCCATCGGCAAGCACCTCAACCCGGAAACGTGTGACGGCGAGTTCATCGGCGTGGCCAAGTTCTGTGGGAACGCCGCAAGATCCTTCCGAGCGCAGGTGCTGGCAGACGCTGTGGCGGGCAATGAGATGCAGTTCTTTGAATACGCCCTGGACCGGTGGCCGGACAAGGCCCACCTGTTTCCCGTCGATGTGACGGGGCTTCCGTGCGTCGAGGTGGACTTCCCCGAGGACTACGATTACGCCGTGTCCGAAGTGATTCGCCACTTTGAACCTCAGGCTCCGGCCGTCCGGGGCGGAGGTGACACAGCGTGACGGAATTTGAACGCGTCAAGCGCTGCGCGAAACATCCGGTCGACGTGTGGACCACGTACGTCTGCTATTTCTTTTCGCTGCGATTGGTGTACGCGGTTCGCCGTATCCGGTGGATCACCCCGAACGCGCTGACGCTGTTCGCGCTCGTCCTCGCCATCGTCGGCGGCGCTTGTTTTGCCGTCGGTACGAGGCCCTGGCTGACGGCAGGCCTTATTCTGGTCCAGCTGGGTTATGTGTTCGACTGTGCGGACGGGCAGCTTGCCCGCTATCGGCAACAGTTCTCCCCCATCGGCGTGTGGCTGGACATGGTCTGTGATCGCGTGAAAGAGTTTTTGATCTACCTGACCTTGGCGCTCGGTTATCAACGTACGCATCCCGGTGCTTGGGACATCTGGGTGTGGGCGATGATTTCCGTGTTCGCCCTGCACTTTTTGGAGTACTACGACCAGATCCGAGAAAAGTCACTGGCTCGCGTGCTGGCCCCCCTGTCCGCCGTGTCATCCGCTGGTGAGACCACCACGGCAGGCGCCGGCGTGAAGGATGTGGTGCCGTCCTGGCGGCGGTTGGTGCCATTTCGCGGTTTCAATATTGGAGAGCAATATCTCGTACTCGCCATCTTCCTGGCGTTTGGCGCCGTGCGCCCCCTGCTCGAGTTTGTGGCGGTATTCGGCGCTCTGATGTGCATCTACCGGCCTGCGGTGCTGTTTTGGAAGAGCGGTCGCGCGCGTCGGCGACTGTCCGCGGAGGGGGAGCCATGAATCGCATCCCGGATGTGACCGTCGTCATCCTCTCCGCCTCACCGTGGCAGGGCGTTGTCGCGCGCCCTCATCATTTCGCCCTGGGACTCGCCCGCCGCGGTTGGTCCGTTCTGTTTGTCGATCCCGCCATCACCTGGCTGAGCCCCCTCCGCCGCCGCGAGCTGGTGGCGCGATTGCGACCCGCCCACCCGCTGGAGGATGTGACAGCTCAGAACGTCCCTGGCCGATTGCGGGTTCTCATCCCCCCGGCATGGTTGCCCTTCGGCAACATGCGACGAATGATCAATCGGCTCAATCAGCGCTCTCTGGCTCGGGCCATCCGGCGGGCGGAACCTGGAGCGCTTGCGCTCTGGTCGATGGTGCCCACGGCGGCGGACCTCCTCACGCCGCTGCGCCCACGCGCGGTGGTGTACGATTGCGTCGACCTCCACAGCCAATTTCACGGCTTGATCCGCCCCGATGTGGTGGATGCCATGGAGCGCGATCTCGCCCGACGCAGCGCCGCCGTCTTCGCCACGGCCGAACCGCTGAAAGCCCGGCTGACGGACGTTCACGGGGACGTGCGCCTGTTGCCCAATGCGGCCGACGTGGAACACTTCCGAACGGCGTTCCACGCCACGCCCCACGAAGAACTGCGCGCCATCCCCGAGCCCCGCATCGGGTTTATCGGCGGGCTTGGCACGTGGATAGACCAAGCGTGGATGATTGGGCTGGCCCGTCGCCTGCCCGACGTGCAGATGGTCGTCATCGGGCCTGCGGAAACCGACGTATCCCAACTCGCCGCCGAGCCCAACATCCATGTCTTGGGTCGCCGACCCTATGCGGACTTGCCGCGGTATTTGGCCGGTTTCCGCGCCACGCTGAGCCCGTTCCGCGTGGATGACCCGGTGGCCCAGAGCGTCAATCCCATCAAGGTGTACGAGTCCATCGCGGCGGGCGTGGAGGTGGTGGCAACCCCCATCCCGGAACTCCAGCGCATGGCGGATGCCGTGTGGCTCGCCGGGGACGTGGACGCGGCTGTGGCCGCGGTGCGCCGCATTCTGGCCGGTGAGCGCCGGCTTTCCGACGACGAACGGGCGGCCTTCGCCGCCCGCCATTCGTGGGATGCCCGGGTCGATGAAGTCGACCGGACCCTCCGCCGTCTTTTGTCCCCGGGCACGGGCCCGCAGTAATTCAGGGCGATCCCGCCTTCCGCGCCCGGTAACGCTCCTCTTCCAACTGCCGGAGTTCGACGCGGCGGATCTTACCGCTGGTCGTCTTCGGCAGACTCTCCACAAACTCAATAGCCCGCGGATATTTGTACGGTGCCGTCACCTGTTTGACGTGCTCCTGCAACTCGCTGACGAGCCCCGGATCCTCAGCGTCCGCGGGATTGCGCAACACCACAAACGCCTTTACGATGTGACCGCGTTCGTCATCCGGACTGGCCACCACGGCACACTCCGCCACCTTCGGGTGCTTGACCAGCGCGTCCTCCACCTCGAACGGCCCAATCGTGTAGCCGGCGGAGATGATGATGTCGTCGGCCCGCCCCTCGAACCAGACGTAACCGTCCTCATCCATGCGGCCCTTGTCGCCGGTGATGTACCAATCGCCGCGGAACGCGCGGGCGGTGCGTTCGGGATCATCCAGATAGCCTTTGAACAGCGCCGGGAAACTGCGATGAACCGCGATGTGCCCGACTTCCCCCGCCGGCAACTCGTGCCCCTCGTCGTCGACAATGGCGACGGGTGTGCCCGGGAACGGTTTGCCCATGGAGCCCGGCCGTACCTCCAGTCCTTGAAACGTCCCGACGAGGAGGGTGTTCTCCGTCTGACCATAGCCGTCGCGGACGGTGATCCCGAACTGCCGTCGGAAGGTGTCAATCACCTCGCGGTTGAGCGGTTCGCCCGCGGAACAGGCGGACCGCAGATGCAGATGGTACCTGTCCAGATCCGGCACCTTGGCCATCAGACGATATTCCGTCGGCGTGGCGCAGAGCAGGCTGATGGGATACTGGTCGAGCAGCGACAGGAAAACCTCCGGCTGGAAGCGGCCCTGGTACACGAACCCTGTGGCCCCATTGCCAAGCACGGAGACGAACGGACTCCACACCCACTTTGCCCAACCGGGACCCGCCGTGGCCCATGCCAGGTCATCCTCGTGCGCATCAAACCAGTGTGTGCCCGCGACGCGCAGATGCTCGCGCGGCCAGTCGTAGGTATGGATCACGCCTTTGGGGCCGCCCGTCGTACCGCTGGTGTAGGACAGGAATGCCACGTCCGTGTCCTCCGTGTCGGCGATGAAGTCCGCTACAGAAGCGACATCGAGCGCTGCCGACACCGGCGTCCAACCTGGTACCTCCTGCTCGCCTCCCACCACGAAGAAGTACTCCAGCGACGGGCACTCGGCGCGGATCTCATCGACCACGCCCACCAGCGAGTGGTGGACAATCACCGCGCGTGCCTTCGCATGCTGGACCCGGTAGCGCACGTCCGCCGCGCGCAGCATCTCGGAACCCGGCATGATGGTGGCCCCGAGTTTGAGCAGGGCCAGGTAGACGACGTAGGGTTCAATCCCCCGCGGCAGCAGCACCAGCACCCGATCCTGCCGTTTCAGCCCAATGCGGCTCAGCCCATTCGCGAGACGCCCCGTGCGCAGCGCGAGTTCCCCGTAATGCAGCCGGTGCGGCTGTCCCTGCGCATCCACGCACAGCACGGCCAGCTTCTCCGGGTGCGCCTCCGCATATTTGTCCACCTCGCGCGCAAAATTGTAACCCACAATGTCACGCTCCTTTGAATCGCATCGAGTCTCCGTATGCCGCGCGCCTTCATTGTACGGTGAATGTTCTGATACGTCCAGGCAAACCTTTGCCAGCCCGCGCCGGCGGCGGGTTCCTCCGCCGCCACCGCGTACCTGGCGTCAGGCTTCCTCCCAGGGAGCTTCCACCCGCGCCTTGACCTCCGCCAACGCATGACGCGCGAGCATGGTGAGCACGACATCATCCATCGGCGGATTGTGCAGGCCGGCACGGACATCCCGATACAGCCGCTCAAACACCATGTCCTTCCATAGGCTGCGTGCCCCGACGACACGCATGGCGAGATCGACCACTTCCACCGCTGCGTTGGTCGCCAACGTCTTCACGGCGCCGAGCTGGGGTCGGAGTTTCGGCCGCTGCTCGGGAGACGCCTCGTCGTAGCGGCGCGCCAGATCATACATCAACGTGCGCGCGCTGAGCAGCTTGAGCTCCATCTGTCCGAGCTTGTCCTGGATGTGGGGCAACTCGGCGATGGGATGCGACAGGCTGTTGGGCTGGTACGTGGCTGCGTAGTGCACCGCCGCATCGCGCGCCGCCCGCGCAATGCCGAGGTAGCAGGCGGGAATATGCAGCATCCAACCGCCGCCATCCTGGTTGCGTGCGGACCTCTGTCCCGGCGCCATCCGGGCAATCAGGTGCACATCGGGCACAAACACATCCCGCAGCACGATATCATGGCTGCCGGTGGCGCGCATCCCCATGACATTCCACGTCTCGATGATCTCCACGTCGGCGCCGCGCACGAGAAACTCGCCGACATCCTCGGAACCGTCGATGCCCGCGGTGACCAGGATCCAGTCAAGGGCTGGGCTCAGTGTGCTGAAGGTCTTGCGCCCTGTGATACGCCAGCCGCCCTCGACGCGCGTGGCGGTGGTCTGCGGTCGCCCGCCTCGGCTCGGGCTGCCTGTGGCCGGCTCCGTGGCGCAACTGTTGATCAGGCTGCCACGCTGGACCACGGAGCGGCAGACTTCCTCGTAGACCTCGGGCGGGAAGGCGTGTGAGAAGCGCAGATTCAGCATCATTCCGACGTGCCAGCCAATGGCCAGTGCGGTCGATCCGTCCCCTCGTGCCAACTCCTCCTGGCACAGCAGCATCGTGTAAAGCGGGATTTCGTCTCCCCCGAACGCGCGCGGCACGGTCCAGCGGACATAGCCGAGATCGCGCAGGTCCTGAATGTTGTCGTGCGGGAACGACGCTTCCTCATCGTGCCGCGCCGCACGCTCCGCGAAACGGTGCGCCAAGCGGGCGATGGCCTGCAGGCGCCGGACCTCGTCCTCTGTGCGCGCAAACCACAGGTCCGGCGCCGCGATGTGTCCCGTCATTGGCCGTCGCCTCCGGCTCCTTCGGCACGCGCCAGCACCTCATCGAGAAAGCCCTCCACCTCTTCCCGCGTTTTGCGCTTGCCGTTCACGAACCGGCCCACGACTTGTCCACGGCGGTACACCAGAAAACTGGGAATGCCCATGATGTCCAGGGTTTCGCACAGTTCCAGGAACTGATCTCGGTCCACCTTGTAAAAATCCATCTGATCCCGGTACTTCTCCTCGACGTCGTCGATGAACACATCGAGATACCGGCAGTCCGGACACCATCCGGCGGAGAAGATCATGACCGCCGGTTTATCCTCGCGAACCACCGTGAAGTATTCGTCAAGGCTGGTGATGGCCCTCACGTTTTCCTGCGCCCCTTTCCGTCATCGCCGGCATGCGGCGGTACGGCGGCATCGGCCCCGCCGCACGCCTTTCATTGTACTCTTAAAGTTTTTTTCGAGAAACCGCGGCTATGCTGAAGGTAACGCAGGCGAAAGCATGGTATTCTGACCGTATCTGTCCTCTCAGCGTAAGAAGGGAAGATGTCTCCGTGTCGCATGCAACTGGGAGGCGCCGCCAGCCCGCTGGCTGGTCGCGTTTCAGCCGGTTCCTGATGGTCGGCGCGCTCAACGCCTTCGTGGATCTGGGTATCCTCAACCTCCTGCTCCATCTCCATCCGACGCACACGGCATGGCTGCTGACGCTGTACAACACAGGGGCGGTAGTCGGCGCGGTGCTCAACAGCTACCTCTGGAACCGTTGGTGGACGTTCCGCGACACGGCGCGCGGCGGAAAGCGAGAGTTTCTATCATATCTCATCCAGGCTGCGTTCAACGTGGTCATCAATGACGCGGTGCTCACAGCGGCCGACGCTTGGCTGCTGAGCCTCCACACCCTCCCGGTGCTGTGGGCCGACAACGCCGCCAAGGGCTTGGCCATGTTCACTTCGTCCAGTGTCACCTACCTATGCCTTCGCCTGTGGGTGTTTCGCCGCCCACGCCGCGCGTTTACCTGAAGATCCCCGAACAAAAGGAGCGCGAGGTTGCGCAGACCCCGCGCTCCACAGTGTTTCCGACCATCTTTCCGATCCGCTCACACCCC
The DNA here is from genome assembly GCA_023511725.1 of Alicyclobacillus sp. GTDB lineage: Bacteria > Bacillota > Bacilli > Alicyclobacillales > Alicyclobacillaceae > JAIMAY01. Next base: position 30,426 of record JAIMAY010000010.1, on the reverse strand, counting down.
GTACAGGGCGCCGTACTTGCGCTTGAGGTAGCGCAGCCACGGCTCCGCTTCGAGCGGCCGTCCGGTGGCGCGCACAACAATCTCTGCCGGTTCCAGCATGCGTCCGTAGCGATGGATGTGCTCCCGCTGCCAGCCGAGGATACCGTCGACCTGTCCGCGCCGCAACTGGTCCTCCCAGTCAGGTACAACTCGCTCCATGGCCTCCAAGAACTGTGCGGCGTACAGGTTGCCAAGCGCATAGGACGGGAAATACCCGAAATCTCCGCCCGACCAGTGCACGTCCTGCAGCACGCCCTCGCCGTCGTGGCGCGGGACGATACCAAGCAGCTCGCGCATCTTCTCGTTCCATGCCGCCGGAAGGTCGGCCACCTTCAAATCCCCGGTGAGGAGAGCCTTCTCCAACTCGTACCGCAGGATGATGTGCAGATTGTACGTCACCTCATCCGCTTCTATCCGGATCAGCGACGGCTGCACCTCGTTGATAGCGCGGTGAAACACATCCAGCGAGACGTCGGCCAGCTGCGTCGGGAACACCTGCAGCAGCACCGGGTAGTGGTGCTCCCAAAACGCCCGGGATCGGCCGATGATATTCTCCCAGAAACGCGACTGGGACTCGTGTATCCCCATGGACGCGCCTTCACACAGCGGTGTGTTGATCAGATCCGGCGAGATCCCCTGTTCATAGAGAGCATGTCCACCTTCGTGGATGGTCCCGAACAAGGCGGAGAGCAAGTCTTCCTCCACGTAACGCGTGGTGACGCGGACATCGTAGCGGTTGATGCTGATCTGGAACGGGTGCTCGGTCTCATCCAGCCGCCCCATCTCCAGGTCATACCCTATCGACTTCAACAGATGGAGACAGACCTCGCGCTGCTTCGCCGCATCAAAACGCCGCCCTTGCGGCCACTCCGAACGCCGACCGGTGCCCACAATGGCCCGGAGCAGCGCCGTGGTCTCCGTCTTCAAGTGCTCAAACAGCGGATCCAACTGCGCCACGGTGAGTCCTGGTTCATATTTGTCCAAGAGCGCATCGTAGGGATGGTCCGCATAGCCCCACGCCTGCGCAAAGGTCTTCTGGAATTCGACAATGCGCTCCAGATACGGCCGCAGTCTCGCGAAATCGGCGGCGTGCTTGGCACCCTCCCAGACGCTCTCGGCCTCCGCGACGAGCGTCACGAATTCCCGATGCTGCGCGGGATCCAATCGGCGATTGCGCTCGTAGTTGCGGCGCACGTAGCGGACCGTCGCCTGCGTGACGGGATCGAGCGAGGCAAACACATCAGGCTCTGCCAGCGTATCCAGCCATTCGCCCATCTGCTCGGAGGTCATCATGCGAAAGACCTCTTCGGACAGTGTGCCGATGGCCTCCGCACGGAGCTGCACCCCCTTTTTCGGGGCCCCGGTACGGTTGTCCCAGCTCAGTAGATACAGCGCCTGCTGATGATGTCCGGCAATCCGAAGCGTCTCCTTCAGCTGCCGGACCGCCTCCTCGGCCGATTGCGTCAACACCATCGTGCCACTCCTTCTGTGCCGCTTCATCACGGCGATTTCGCTTCCAGTATACGCCCAGGCCACCAGCCACACCTAATCCGACACACCCGGTGTGTACGCGTCGGCGGCCGCATCGCTGGGGAAGACCATCCAGGCATCGGGCAGCTTGCGTTGCCCATGGGGATCAATCGTGGACGGTGCATTGACGATACGCCCGTCCTCATACAGCACGCTGGAGGAGCCGCCATCCATGGCGCAGGCGTTGACCGCACCGTATTGCAGCATGACGTCCATCACCTGGCGCAGGGATGCCCCCGCGCCCGATCCGCCATGAAACCTCCCATTGATGACCACGAAGATGACGGTGCCATCACTTCGCTGACCGATGGCCGTCCGCGGATCGTAACCCCATCCGCCATCACCGCTGGTGATCATCGGCTGCCCGTTGACCACCAATTCCGGGTGAAACTGCATCGCGTCGCGAACATGCAGGCGCCGCAAATCCGCCACAGAATAGTTGCCCATCACGAGGACGCCGTCGTAGGTGAAACCAACCGTCACCCAGCCCGCCTCGTTCATGGGGCCGTGAAGTAGTTGGCCGCCCACGTATTCCAGGCCCGTCACTCGCCCACCCCAACCACTTCCTTTCGGGTCCATGAAGCCGCTCGCGTTGGTGCCCGCCACGGCGCCGACGCGCTGGGCCATATCCGTAATGTACTCGCCATTATCGCCGTTCACCCTGGCATGGACCAGACGGATGCGCTTCGGATCGCGAACGAGCATCACGTAACCTGTGTACGAAGACCCGCGAATTGGAATGACCTCCACCGCATTGACGGTTTCCGCCTGCCCGTGTAGAGACACGGCGGACGATACGGACGGATCTGTATTTTTCACCGGTGCATGAAACATCTGGTTCCGCAACGCGGTATATTCGGACGCGGTGGTAATCAGACGCGCCCATTTTCCGTGCCGGGTGGATAGGACTGTTTCGGCCACGACCAGCCGCACCTGATTGCCCCATGGCGTGCCGAATCCGATAGCCACCCCCACACCGGCCACCAGCAGGATCACCAGCGCAAATCCCGCCAGAATGCGCATCACCCTACCCCATAGCCGGCGAGCCCGTCGCCGCCGTTCACGTCGGTGAGCGCCTCGCCGTGGTCTCTCTGTCAAACGCAACGCCTCCTCGCATCCCCGCCTCAGCTGGGCGAAGACCTTGCAACCATTATACCTGTGCATGCTAGAGATGCGAGAGAGGTGCCGCGTCCGGTGATTTGCGCCAGAGGGGATAAGAATGCAGACAGGGCCGGACCGCGCATCGATAAGACGCTCGCGGCCGGCCCGAGTCAACCCATGGAAACGAGATGAGGCGGTGTGCGCGGCTTCACCATCTTGACTCGTCTGGACGGGTCAATCTAGCGACGAAACGAATTCGTCCACAAGTCGAGCCAGCACCACCGGTTGCTCCACCGGGATAAAGTGCCCCGCGCCCTGTACCAACTCGAACCGTCCGTGGGACAGACGCCGAAGGATCTCCCGGCGCAGCAGTTCCTCCGTGAAGAATCCGTCACGGGCGCCGCCGATGATCAGGACGGGGACGTTCACGGTGGCGAGGTCATCGGCGAAATCGGCGCACCGCCATGTGTCCAGGCTCTGCTCCGCCGCGGCCCGGCATGTGTCGGCCGAGATGGCCATCAGTCGGTCGACCACGCCGGGATCAGCCACCGATCCAGCGTACAGCTGACGCGCCGCTTCGGCATCCGCTACCGATTGACGGAAGAATGCCAACGAGGGTTCATCGAGCTCGATCCCCGATGCCGGCACGGGTGCCACCAGGACCGCGGCTCGCGCATCCGTCCTCCCGCGGCTTATCAGATATTGCACAATCGTGCCGCCCATGGAGTGCCCAATCAACACCGGCCTGTCCACCCGAGCAGCACGCAGCACGGCATGAACGTCCGCTGCAAAGTCCTCCAGCGCATAGCCGCCATCCGGCTTATCCGAACGCCCACCGCCCTGCAGGTCGATGCGGATGGTCCGATACTTTCCGCGGGGCAAAGCCTCGACCACGTCGTTCCACACGGCGCCCGCCATACGATAACCGTGAATGAACACCAGGGCGGGCCCGGATCCCGCCTCATCCTCATAGGCGATCCGAATCCCGCTCGAATCCGCCCACTGCAGCGTCATGGCTGATCCCTCCTGACCTCACCCATTTCCGGTGGCCACCGGTCGCGCGGGATCCGCACACCACTCGCTCCAACTGCCCGCATACAGCTTGGCCCCGCGTACGCCGGCGAGCTCCAATGCCAACAGATTCACGCAAGCTGTGACGCCTGATCCGCAGTAACAGATGATCTCCGGACTTTCGTCGACCGCAACACCTGCCCGGCGGAAGCGTTCCAGTTGCTGCGCGGAACTCTTCCACCGACCGGCGGAATCCAGCGCCTCCTGCCACGGCGCGTTCACCGCGCCCGGGATATGGCCCGCCTTGGGATCCAGCGGCTCCACCTCTCCCCGGTAGCGCTCCGGCGCACGCGCATCTACGAGCGTCGCCTTCCGCGCTCCGCGCACCACCTGCAGCACATCCTCCGCGCCAACCACCCAATCCTCCTGGACTCGCAATGGGAACGACGCAAACCGAGGCGCGGGCACCTCATTGGACGTGTCGTACCCGGCTGCGAGCCATGCCTGCCAACCCCCGTCGAGCACATACACCCGCGGATGTCCAAGGTAGCGAATCAGCCACCATGCGCGGGGTGCCATGCCCTCCCCTTCGTCGTAGACGACGACGGTCGAGGCTTCGCCCACCCCCGCCGCGCCGAGCTTGGAGGCGAGGACCTCCGGATCCGGAAGTGGATGTCGGCCCCGCCCTGGTTGCTTGGGACCGGACAAGTCTTGTTCCAGATCCAGATAATAGGCGCCGGGAATGTGCGCGGACAGATACGCCTCGCGCCCCCGCGCCGGATGATGCAGGTCGAAACGGCAATCGAACACGACCGTACCCTCTCTCGACAGCCGTTCCTGCAGCGCCTGCACGGTCATCAGCACGAGCATCCCTCCGTCTTCGCTTCCACGTTGTGTCCTCATTGTAGCGGAAGCTTTTGGTGTTTTCCACGCGGCTTCGACCAGATGAGCGAGGAATGCATACAATGCACCAGCACAAGGAGGGGATGCCGCATGTCATGTCCCGAAGTGCGCACGGGCAGGGTCGTCATCCCGGGGGAGGATTACCGCCGGATTCAGGAAGCCGTGGACAGAGGACAAAACCTGTGGCGCCTGAGCCCCGTTCGCACGGCGCAGGTCGTGGGCACGACGCACCTCGGTCTGCGACCGACGGACAGCTACACGCTTGTGGAGCAGTACCGAGATGCTGGTGACGGCTTGATGCATGCGGTAGTGCGCGTGAGACACCGTCACTGTGTGTTCCTTGTGGAGTTGTATCAGCCGGAGAGGCAGGGGCCGCGCGGCATCTGGGTGGTGGAGTCGGTGACCGAACTATGATCAGCACACGGCTCAACGCGGCGATGCTGCATCTGGTAGCTTGGCGGTGATGCGGGTAAAATAAGGGGCGGCACGCAAGGGACGCGTGATGAATCTGGAATGAAGGATGGGTCCACGTGATACAAAGCCCTGCCAGCCCGCGAACCGAGGATTGGGCAGCAGCACCGCACACCTTCATCTTGTTCGGCGCCACAGGAGACCTGTCGCGCCGCAAATTGCTGCCGGCGCTGTACAATCTGTACGCCGCCGGGCGGATCCCGCAACCCTGGTTGTTCGTGTGCGTCGCTCGCAGCGAAGCGACGGACGAGACCTATCGCGAAGAGGCGCGTCAGGCCATTGAGCGGTTTGGCCGGCAGGGACCGGTGGATCCCGACACGTGGCGGGCATTCAGTGCTCAGCTGCACTATGTCGCGATGGACGCCGCGAATCCAGATGCCTACACATCGCTGGCCAGCGCTGTGCAGCGCTGGGAGCGCGAGCGTGGGCTGTCGGGCAACCGCATCTTTTACCTGGCCATGGCGCCTGATTTCTTCGCGCCGGTCACGGCGCACCTGCACGCGTCTGGGTTGGCCCAGACCGAAGGATTTCGCCGGCTCATCATCGAAAAGCCGTTTGGCCATGACCTGGCCTCCGCGGAGGAACTGAACATCGCCATCCGGCGTGTGTTCGAGGAGTCGGAGATATACCGGATCGACCATTATCTCGGCAAGGAGATGGTTCAGAACATCGAGGTCATCCGGTTCGCCAACTCGCTGTTCGAACCCGTCTGGAACAACCGGTCCATCGCGGCGGTGCAGATCACGTCCAGTGAAACGGTCGGCGTCGAGGACCGGGCCAGTTACTATGACCGAGCTGGCGCCCTGCGAGACATGGTGCAGAATCACATGCTGCAGATGGTGATGATGGTGGCCATGGAGCCGCCCAGCCGGCTGAAGACAGAAGCCATCCGCGACGAGAAGGTCAAGGTGCTGCGTTCACTGCGTCGCTATACACCGGAGGAGGCGGCCCGCCACGTGGTGCGCGGCCAGTACACGGCCGGCCGAATTCAGGGGCAACGGGTGCCGGGCTATCGAGAGGAACACGGCGTGGCCCCGGACTCGCACACGGAGACGTTTGTGGCGGCGCGGCTGTTCGTGGACAACTTCCGCTGGGCCGGAGTGCCCTTCTACATCCGAACCGGCAAACGCATGGCCGCCAAGGCGACGGAGATTGTGATTCAATTCCGGGACATGCCCAAGCACCTGTATTTCAATGAATCGGGCAATCTTGGCCCCAACCTGCTCGTCATCCGGGTCAATCCGGTGGAAGGCATGTATCTACAACTTAACGCGAAACGCCCAGGCACCGAGGGTGCGGTGGTCCCCGTGGCGATGGAGTTCAGCCAGGAACCTGACCAAAGCCCTGAGGCCTACGAGCGACTGCTGGATGATGCCATGCGCGGAGACTCCACCTTCTTCACACGCTGGGACGAGGTATCGCTGGCGTGGAAGTGGGTGGATCCCATTGCTGAAGCATTCCGGGCCGACAACATCGCGCTCCATCCGTACAGCGCGGGCAGCTGGGGCCCGGAAGCCGCGCAGACGCTGGTGAAAGAAGACGGCGCCCACTGGTGGCCTGTATACGGGCAGGACACGCTGTCGGTGGATGATGTCCTCGAGCGTGAGTACGGACAAGCTCAGGAGGTGCGCTAGGGTGCGCAAGATATACGACATCAGCATGGCGATACACGAGGGGATGCCGGTTTGGAAAAACAAACCAGAAAAACGTCCCGCCTTCGAGATCACCGTGGATCACCCCACGCATCACGTCCGGGAAACGCGGCTGCACTTGGACGCGCACACCGGCACCCATGTCGACGCGCCGCTGCACATGGTCGAAGGCGGACGCACCGTGGACACCTTGGCGGTGGAGCAATTGGTTCGTCCATGCCGCGTGATCGACCTCACCCACGTGGCTTCGGCCATCACCGCCAAGGATCTGGAGGCCGCGGAACCTCAGCCCGGTGACTTTCTCTTGTTCAAAACACGCAATTCTTTCTGCGACGAGTTTGTGCCTGACTTCATATACCTGAGCGAGAATGGCGCAGATTTCCTGGCACAGGCCGGCGTGAGCGGCGTGGGGATTGACGCCCTGGGTATCGAGCGCGATCAGCCCGGTCACCCCACGCACAAGCGGCTGTTCTCTGCAGGGATTGTTGTGATTGAGGGGCTGCGATTGAAGGATGTGGAGCCCGACCGTTATCTGCTGGTGGCGGCACCGCTCAAATTGGTCGGACTCGACGCGGCGCCGGCCCGCGTCCTCCTTATCTCCATGAAGAGCACCGTCAGCGCCAGCGCCAGCGAGAGTTGAGTTCTTCGTCGATACGTCGTTCAATCTCCTCATCGGTGAGGTCGTATTCCCGGCTCATGCGGCGCGCCAACTCGCGCTGCTCGTAATACCAGCGGCGAAGTTGCTCCCGACGCGCCTCGGGATCCCGAGGCCGGCGGGGGCCTGACACCAGCCGCCAGATGCCATAGCTGGCGACACTGGTCACCAGCAGCATGAGCAGCGCGGTGAGCGGCGTGCCAAACCCGAAGCCGATGATCACGGCCCACCCCTCCGTTCAAGTTTCAGGTCTGTCCGGCGCGTTCCACGGCATGACCGCCAAATTCATTGCGCAGCGCCGCGACCACCTTACCCGTAAAGGTGTCTTCCTGAAGCGATCGATAGCGCATCATCAGCGACAATGCAATCACCGGCGTGGGCACCGCGAGGTCCAACGCCTCTTCGACTGTCCACCTCCCCTCTCCGGACGAATGCATCACACCGCGAATACCCTCGAGTTTCGGGTCTTTGGCGAAAGCTCGTTCGGTGAGCTCCATCAACCAGCCGCGGATCACCGACCCGTGCGACCAGACCCTGGCCAAGGCGCGGAAGTCATATGGGAACGGGCTCTTCTCGAGCACCTCGAAGCCCTCGCCAATCGCTGCCATCATTCCGTACTCGATGCCGTTGTGCACCATCTTGGCAAAGTGTCCGCTGCCCGAAGGACCCGTGTAGAGATACCCGTTCTCGACGGCCGTGTCGCGGAACAGCGCCTCGACGTGGCGGAAGGCCGCTTCATCGCCGCCAATCATATAGCACGCCCCGTGCCGCGCACCCTCCATCCCGCCGGACGTCCCGACGTCGAGCATGTGCACCCCCTGCTCCGCCAGGGCTGCCGCCCGCCGCATCGAATCCTTGTAATGGGAATTGCCACCCTCAATCACGATGTCCCCCGGGCGAAGGCTGGCGCGCAGCGCCTCCAGCACCTCGTCCACCGGTGCTCCGGCGGGCACCATCACCCAGAAGACGCGCGGCGTGTCGGTGAGCGCATCGGCGAGATCCGACAGAGAGGCTCGGGTTTCTCCCCCCTCCGCTTCAAACCTGCGCCGTGCATCCTCGCTCACATCGTACGCCACAACGGTGTGGCCATGCTCCATCATGTTGAGACCGAGGTTGTACCCCATCTTTCCAAGACCAATCAGACCGATTCGCAACGCTCACGTTCCCTCCTGCGTCCGTCATCGCTGTGCAGACCCGGCGAAGTGCCCAAGGCATTCGCCGACGCACACCCTTAGCGTTCCACTCAGCGCTGTTTCTCCCACATGGACGGCGGCAATTTCCCCACCGTTTCCATCAGCAGGTCGTACAGATTCATGGTCGCTGCCTGTTCGGCGGAGATGCCGAGCTGCGCAGCCAGGTCCGACAGTGTGTACCGCTCCTTGCGCAGCGTCCGCATCGCCTTTTCCCACTGCGCGATGTGCGGCCCATGATAGTCCATGAGAAATTCCCACTTCTCGCGGTCCACTTTGAGGCACGCCTCGAGCATATCGCTGACGATCTCGACCGTCGCCCCCTGCGCACCACGCTCGAACAGGCGCTGTTTGAAGACGTGCTTGATCAACGCCTCCTCCGAGAACTCGAGCAGGAATGGCGGCATGACATAGCCCACCGGCAGCTTGGCGCGTGCCGCCTGCATCTGCTCAGCGCGATCGAGCTTGGCCAGCCGGATCACCTCGCGGATCCGGTCGAGCTCCGGCTCGTACTCCTCCGGATGCCTTGCCTCCACCGGCAGTTCGAATCCCCAGGGTACGTTGGCGCGCTGTCCGCCGGCGATGCGCGTTGGACGGCCCACGGTGTATGTAACGAGGTGGTCGTACACCGGCTTGGCCACGGCGATGTAAAGGAACAGCACCGTCTCGCCGCGGATGGGCTCATACGAGTGCCCCGCGGCCACCATGCTTTTGAGAAACCGCTCCGTGTTCGCCATGTCCCGGTATTTGCCCAGGTAGAGGCTGGCTTTAAAGGCGGAGCTGAGCCTGTCCTGATCCGTGGCCCGGAGGGCAATGACGCGCCGATGCTGGGCCACCCGCCATCCTCTCGATGCGAAGCAGACGTTGATGAAGTGCTCGATGTCGGCCAGATGCTGTTCCACCGGCACCAGGTCGGACACGAACCGCACCCGCGGATGATGGAGGATGGGCTCCCTGTCCAGCACGAAACCGCCATCCTCACCGTGCAACTCCGTCATCGTGTTCACCTGCCTTCCGACATTGCCTCCCACAGTGTACCGCAATCGCCGTCGGGAAGGACAGGCGGTGCCGGATCCTTTTCGTCTTGCATGCACCCACGACCCCCAGGTTGGACAACCGACCAACGAACACAATATTTCTATGTTTCGAAATCCACGGAACCAAAGGAGGAAACGGCCCTATGAAACGACGCGGGCGAATGCTGGCCCTCGTAGCCTCCGTCGCCGGGGCGGGAGCACTGGTTTGGACCGCCGTGACCCCGCGCATCGAGGCGAGCACGGTGCCGGCGGCGGTACCGAGCAATGGCACATGGAAACCGGACCCGGCCAAATACGGCGTGGCCATCGAGAAGAACGTGAAGATCCAGATGTCCGACGGCACCATCCTGCTGGCTGACATCTACCGTCCGGCCGATCCCGCCACCGGCCAGCCGGCCGCCGGCAAGTTCCCGGTCATCCTCACCCAGACACCGTACCGCAAGAGCGGGCAACTCGGTACCTCAGATGGCGGCGACAGTTATTTGGTGCAGCGCGGCTACATCGAGGTGGTGGCGGATGTGCGCGGGACCGGATCATCTGGTGGCACCTGGCAGTTCTTCGGTCCGCGCGAGGTGCAGGATGGCGTGGAATTGGTCAAGTGGTGCGCGAAGTTGCCCGGATCGACGGGACAGGTGGGCCTGATGGGCGCGTCCTACCTGGGCATCAACCAGTTGCTGGTGGCGGGCGCCATCGGCAAAAACTCGCCGCTCAAGTGCATCTTCCCTGTGATTGCGAGCAATGACCTGTACCGCGACACGGCGTTCATGGGCGGCATCCCGGATATGGAGTTCTCGCTGGAATGGCTATCGCTCCGCGCCGATTGCGACATCCAGCCGGCCGATGACCTGAGCTCGGACCCCGAGCGCGCCATCGAAACCGAACTCGAGCACACCTCTTGGTTGGCCGGCTTCTATGTACCGCTGCTGACGAATGTGGAGCGCGGCGGCGACAAGGCGTACGATGAAACGTTCTGGCAGGTGCGCAATCCATCCAACGTGCTGAGCAAGGTGGTCGCCAACGGCATTCCCGCGTTTCTCGTCGGTGGCTGGTTCGATTTGTTCCAGCGCGGCGAATTGATGAACTACGTCGGCTTGCAGAACGCGTGGGCAGGGCGACCGGTGAACGCGCCGATGACCGCCACGCAGCCGGTCACCGGCCGTTACCAGCTGGTGATGGGCCCGTGGTATCACGAGACGTCCGGCAGCACCCAACTCGAGGAATGGCAACTTGAATGGTTTGACACGTGGCTCAAGGGCGAGAAGACGGGCATGGCGGACACCAAGACACCGCTGCACGTTTACGCGCTCTCGCAGGGAAAGTGGTTCGATACAGATAGGTACCCGTTCACCGCGGCGAAGCCCACCACCTACTACTTTGCGGGCGGCCGTACGGGCAGCGCGAATTCGTTGAACGACGGCTGGTTGCTCACGACCAAGCCCTCGGTGCTCACGGGGAGTGACGGTATTGCCTGGACGGGGGCTTCCCTGCCGCTTGGCCGTTCCACCGAGCAGTGGTCCGCCGGCGCACGCGCCAGCGCTGAGCAATCGCTAGGTCTGCCGCCGTCTCCCGAAACACAGAACGATGTGGGCTATGAAGCGACCGGGCTTACCTACACCACGGCGCCGTTCACAAGCGGGAAATACCTGGCCGGTCCCATCGACGTCACCCTGTACGCAACATCGACCACGCCCGATGCGGAGTGGGTGGCCACCATCGAGGACGTAGCGCCGGACGGCACCGCCTATCCTCTGACGGAGGGGGCGTTGCTCGGCAGCTTCCGCAAGCTGGACACCGCTCATAGTTGGACTGTGGATGGGCAACTGCTCGTGCCCTATCACCCCTACACGGAGGCATCGCGCGAAGCCGTCACACCGGGTAAGGTGGAGCGCTTCGACATCGAGGTGTTCCCCACCTTTGCCTACATCGCACCCGGGCACCGGATCCGGGTGACCATCACCACTTCCGACACGCCGCACCTGATCCCGACGCAAGCCCAGCTGCCTGATCTTTTGGGCGGATACTATCAGGTGCAGCGCAACCACGCCTACGCCTCGTTCGTGAACCTGCCGCTGGCCCCCGCGGGATCCTTCAAGACAAGCCCGGTGGTGTGGGGACCTTCCGGCTCCTGAACGCATGCGCTGGTTGCAAACGCGTGTCGGCGCGTTATACTGAGTGTCGAGCGTGGGCCCGCTGTGGGCCCACGCATGTTGTCTGCGCTCCGCGCAAAGCTCGCCGCGGAGCGCATGCGAGGAGATCTCATATGACGGAAGACAAGCGTCGGCGCGTGGTCGTGGGGATGTCGGGCGGTGTGGATTCCTCCGTCACCGCGTGGTTGCTGAAGCAGCGGGGATACGACGTGATAGGCGTCTTCATGAAGAACTGGGACGACACGGACGAGCGCGGCGTGTGCACAGCCGCCGAGGATTTTGAAGACGTCCGGCGCGTTTGCCACCACATCGGCATCCCTTACTACAGCGTCAACTTCGAACGCGAGTATTGGGACAGAGTGTTCACCTATTTTCTGGAGGAATATCAGCGCGGCCGCACGCCCAATCCGGACGTGGTGTGTAACCGCGAGATTAAATTCAAGGAGTTGCTGAAGGTGGCCCTGGACCTGGGCGCGGATGCGCTGGCCACGGGACACTATGCGCGCGTGGAGCAGCGTGGCGAATCGTTTGCTCTGTTGCGCAGCGCGGATACCGGGAAAGACCAGACGTATTTCCTGCACCAATTGGATCAGGAGCAGCTGCGCCATGCCATGTTCCCCATCGGCCACCTGACCAAGCCCGAGGTGCGCCGATTGGCCGCAGAAGCTGGGTTGCCGACGGCGAACAAGAAGGACAGCACCGGCATCTGCTTCATCGGCGAACGCGACTTCCGTGCGTTCCTTCGCCGTTACCTGCCCGCTCAGCCCGGGGATATGGTGGACATCGACAGCGGACGCTGCGTCGGCCGTCACGAGGGATTGATGTACTACACCATCGGCCAGCGTCACGGACTCGGCATCGGCGGTGGGGGTAACGGCGAGCCGTGGTTCGTCGTGGGCAAGGATGTGCAGCGGGGTATTCTGTACGTCGCCCAGGGTCATGACCATCCCGCGCTATTCGCGGAGGCACTGGTGGCCGAAGAGCCGCATTGGGTGGCGGGACACGCGCCCGCGCAGCGCTTCCGGGCCACCGTCAAGTGCCGTTACCGTCAGCCGGACCAGCCCGCCACTATCGAGATGCGCGACGACGGGACGGTGCACGTAGCCTTCGATGCGCCGCAGCGGGCGGTGACGCCCGGCCAAGCCGTGGTGTTCTACGACGGCGAGGTGTGCCTGGGCGGTGCCACCATCCGGGCGGCCGAGCCTGATCCCTTGGCCCGCGCCATCAGCCCGTCGCCAGCGGTTGCAGCGCCCTGAGCACCTCTTCTATGGCCGCCGCCAGCGCCGGCGGGGCGTCCTTGGGGTCGATCACGCGGATCTTCTCGATGTCCACCCCGCGCCGGCCCCCACCCGCTGGTCGCTCCAGGCAGCGCACGCTCAGCTCGTACGCCGCGGGGTCGTCGCTGTCATCAAAGCCGACGACGCACTGCACGGCGCGGTTCGCATCGCGCTCGTCCCTCGAAAATATCCGCTCATGTTGCTTCGAAAACCCATGCTGAAGCAGGATCTCTTGTGCCTCCTGAAGGCGCTCCCGGGCCACCCGCATCGTTTCACCCTCCTCACCTCGCGGCGAATCATGTTGTTAGGCCACTCAAAAAAATTTTCGGTTCGACCGTCCCGCGAGGGTTGCATTCTTGGCCAATATACTATAATAGGGTTACCTCTCAAAGCGGCGCGGTATCCGATTCCGATTGAAAGCGCTTACCGCGCAGAAGGAGGGATCAGGCATGCTCTGCCCTCACTGCGGTCCTCACGGGCGGATGGAGCAGATTGGCTTCGGTCCAGAGTATGAGGTTTACTTCTGCCACGTCTGCGGCGTGCGGTATGTCGCGTACGCCATCGGCGACGGTGAACTGACCGAACCTGTGCCGATGCCGGGTCCTGTGCCACCGCATGGTCATGCGGCCCAGCCTCACGCGTGAGGCTGGGCCTTTGTCATCCGCGCTTGTCCTCTGCCGCCCACGGCCAGACGAGGACACCTTTGCGGATGCCGAGTTGGCTGTACTGCGGCAGCGCCTCGGCGACCTGCGTCGGCGTGAACCGATGCGACACCAGGGCTTGCAGGCGGAGGCGCTGCTGCGCCACCAGGGCCACGGCGGCCCGGTGTGTGTGAGGATTGATGAAGGATCCGAGGATGGTCAGTTCCTTGGCGAACACCTCATACGGATGCAGACGGATCTCCGCGGCGGGGTGCGCAACACCGAACATCAAGACCCGCGCCCCGCGCCCCGCGGCGTCGACCGCCGCCTGCATCGTCTCCTGCCGGCCGACGCACTCCACCACCAAATCGAAGCCCTCATCCATGTGCGCGGCCGGCACTCCGGCGCCGTCCCGGGAGACCGCGTAGGGATGGAATGCCGAGTCGGCCCCCAGCGACAACGCCATCTCGCGCTTTTTCGGATCCGGCTCGCTGACCACGATAGGCCCCGCACCGTACATCCGCAGCAGTTGCACCATGACCAGACCGATGAAGCCCGCGCCTATCACGAGCGCACGCTGCCCCGCCCGCGGTGCCAACCGCTCGATCCCGTGGAGGCAACAGGCCAGCGGCTCCGCCAACGCGCCGTCCAGCCAACTGGCGCCCTCGGGTAACCGGTGGCAGGATGCGGCCGGCACCACGCACAACTCCGCCATCCCGCCATTGCGCGTGACGCCCACCGCCTGCAGGTGCTCGCACATCTGGGGCCGCCCGTCACGGCAAAAACGGCAGCGCCCGCAATAAATGTTGGGATCCACCGCGACCCGGTCTCCGACGCGGAGCTCCTGTACGCCGGCTCCCACCTCGATGACCTCTCCCGCGAGTTCGTGACCGAGCACCACCGGCGGTGCCACCGGCGCCGAACCCGGGCTGCCCTGAAAGATGTGAACATCCGTGCCGCAGATGCCGCATGCCGCCACGCGGAGCAGCACCTCGCCGGGGCCTGGGGCCGGATCGGCCACCGTCTTCAGCCGAAGTACGCCGACATCCTCCAACACCAGCGCCTGCATCAACCATCCCTCCTCGCGTTCAGCGCATGCACACGCAGCGCCTCCCATCGCACGGGATCCCCGGTGAGCGACACCACGTTCAAGGTGACCCGCTCACCGGCCGGCAGGTCAAAGAAGTTGTCGTCGCAAACGATAGCGGGTTGCCCCCACGCCAATTCGATGAAGCGCGCATGTCGGTCCGTTTCGACGGTAAGGGTACCGGCCTCCGTATTCACGTGCCAGCGCAGGGTGCAGTCTGGCCAGCGCATCTCGCGGTGATCGCGAAGGTAGGATACCTGCCGAGGTCCGGGCGCATCGACGGGCTGCACAAGGAGCACGACGTCGCGCGGATCCGCACCCGCGACCAGCTCCGCTTCCGACCACTCGGCCAGAGGCTTCGCCGAGCACGGATCGAGCACGGCATCCAGATCCGAGGCGAACAGGCATCGTCCGTCCCAGTCTCGCACCTCCACCCGAATGCGCCCGCGCACAGGCTGACGCGTATCATTGATCCCCCAGAGGCGCACGGATTGTCCCTGGTACACCTGCAGCGACCACAGCACGGGGCGGAAGAACCTGCGCGCGTAGTAGTAGGCCGCCTTGGGCAGCAGGTGATAGTCCACGATGGACCAACTCGTTCCCGGCCAACTGTCGTTCAGTTGCCAGATCAAGGCACCACTGGTGGCGGGCCGCCTGCGGCGATAGTGTTCCACGCCGAAGCGCAACCCTTCGGCCTGCGTCAGCATGGAATACGCAAGGTAGGTGTCAAAGTCGCGCGGTTCGCCCGTATAGCCGGCCATCAGCAGGCGGCCTTTTTCGGGGTGAAAGTCCTTGTTGCGGTAGTCGAGCGCCGGGTGACCCCACCGCAGCGCATCCTCCGGCAGCCACCGCGCCAAGGTGTAGCGATTCGCCGACGCGTGCATACCGAACTCGCTGACGAAGCGCGCCGTGTCCTCGGCATAGTGTTTGAACGAGACGCCTTCCACGCTGTGGTTGATCCGCTCCGGTTCACCGAATCGCCGCGGATATACATGACCGTGCCAAACCTGCCAATTATGCCGATCCCCCGCCTCGGCGCTGTTGTGGTCGTTCCCGCCGTACGGCGAACTCGGCCAATACGGGGTATCCGGGTCCAGTTCCGCGAGACGCTGCGGTATGAGTTCATGCCAGATCCGCCGGCCGTACAACGGTTCGTCCGCGCCGCCGCTCGCGACCAGCATCTCATACAGCCAATCGTTCTCATTGTTGCCGCACCACAGCACCAAGCACGGATGGCCGCGCAACCGGCGGATGGCAGCGTCCACCTCACGGCGTACCGACGCCATGAACGCCTCGTTGTAATCGGGGTACTGGGCGCATGCGAACATGAAATCCTGCCACACCAGGATGCCGTGCTGGTCACACAGGTCATAGAACAGGTCCCGCTCATAAATGCCGCCGCCCCAAACGCGCAGCATGTTCATGTGGGCATCCTTGGCCAACCGCACGAGCTGTTCGTAACGGGCGTCCGGCGCCGAGGCGTAGAGACAATCGACGGGGATCCAGTTGGCCCCCTTGGCGAACACCGGTACCCCGTTCACCTCGAACGTAAACACCGCCTCGCCGTCCCGCTCCGTCCGCAACTGCAGCGTGCGGATCCCTACGCGGCGCTCCATGCGGTCCACCACGTCGCCCGAGGCATCCATCAACGCACCGCGCAACGTGTAGAGATACGGCTCCCCCAGGTCATGCGGCCACCAAAGCCGTGCATGGTCCACCGACACCTCGCACGCCACACGTTCAGGCGTGGCCGGCTGCTCGCCCGACCAAACCACTCGTCCGTCGGCATCCACCAATTCCAGCCGCAAGCGGCCAGGTGCGGGATCCCACCAGTCCACCTCCGCCTCAACGACGCACACCGCCCATCGCCCATCCGCCGTCACCTGCCGCGTGCGCAGGTGAAGGGATTGGATCCGGCCGCTCCTCCGCCGTCGCAGCCACACGGGCTGCCACAGGCCTGCGGTGACGAGGCGCGGTGCCCAGTCCCAGCCCCAGCTCATCTGCGCTTTCCGGACCCAGGCGCGCTCCTTGGCAAAGCCGGCCCACTGGTGCAGGCGCTTTCCGGCCACATGAAGCGAGATGGGATCCAACCGGACGCAGACCACGTTTTCCCCCGGGTGCACATGGTCCGTCACGTCCAGCGAGAGGGGCACGAACTGGTTCTGGGTGGTGACGAGCTCCAAGCCATTCAGCCACACCACGCCATAGGTGTCAATGCCGCCAAACTCCAGCCACATCCGCTCCCTCGCCGCTGGCTGCTGCTCCAACCGGAACGTGGTGCGGTACCACCACACGCGCTGCTCCAGCGCGCGCGCTTTCTGATCCTGGTAGCCGAAGTAGGGGTGCTCGAGCAGCCCATGCTCCACCCAGGCACTGACGACATCGCCCGGAACGCGAACGGGCAGCCAGAAGTGGTCCACGCAGTCGGGATCCGCCGGGTGCGGTCGAAAGCCGTCGATGCTGTCGCTCCAGCCCAGCCGCCACGTGTCGAGACGAAGATCCCATCCAGCACCCATCGGGAGCCGCTCGCCTCCTTCCCTCCATCAGCGTACCACGATGCCACCGTAGACAAACGCTGCCAGGATGACCAGCGCCGGATGCACCTTGAGCCGTTCCATCAGGAGGTAGGCCACGGCGGCGATGATGAGCGCCTGCCACCAGCCGAGCATATGCACCGAATCGCGTCCAATCTGCCAGGTGAGCAGCGCCATCATCACGGCGATGACCGGCTGCACCAGAAGCGTCATCCCGCGCACCACGTCCGACTGACGATAGCGATTCAGCAGACGCAGGAGCAGTACCACCGCCACCGCCGAGGGCACAACCGTGGCGACATTGGCGATCAGCATGCCCGCCCAGCCACCGGCGCCATAGCCGACATACGTCGCAATCTTTGTGGCGATGGGACCGGGCAGCGCGTTGGCCAGCGCCAGCACGTGCGTGAATTGGGTTTCGTTCAGCCAATGATAGGTGTCGACAATCTGCGCTTCCATGAGCGGAATCGAGGACGGTCCGCCCCCGTATCCGAGGACGTTGGCCACGAAGAAGCCCCACACCAGATGCCACAGGTTCTGCCACATCATCCCGTGGCCCCCTTATCCGTGGAGCCGCCCATGCGCGCCTTGCGCAGTCGCTCGAGCCAGCGCGCCCCCGTCCGCAGATGAATGGCGCCGTACGCCAAAAACAGCACCACCACCAGCCCCGCGTTCCACTGCAGAAGTTCCAGCAGCACAAAGGCGATGGCGATGAACAGCACGGTCCATACGCGGCCGAGCCCTTTCCACGCTTTCGCCGCGAACTCATACGCCATCACGCCGAGCATGACGGCGATCACGGGACTCACCGCGGCTACCATCCCCGCCGCGATGGGGGACTTGCTGACCGCCGCGTACACCCCAAACAGCACCAGCATCGCCACGCTGCTCGGGAGGATGTGCGCCAGCACCGCCCACACCGCGCCGGGCAGGCGCGCCACGCGCCAACCGAGATACGCCGCCATTTTCGTCGCGATGGGGCCAGGCAGCGCATTGGCGAACGCGAGCACCTCGCCGAATTCGGCGTCCTCGAGCCAGCGATAGCGTGTCACCGCCTCGTAACGGATCAGCGGGATGATGGACGGTCCCCCGCCGTAGCCCAAGACCCCTGTGCGCACCATGGCCGCCGTGATCTCCCACCACGGCCGCCACCGCGCCCTCACTGCCTCCTCCGTCACAGCCGCCCCTCCCTTGTCCTTTACATCCCGATGTACCGGGCGTACAGGCCGCGCGCCGCCGCCTCGTCATCCACGCCGTGGATCAGCGCGCGCCCGTCCGGAAACAGCGTGATGGCCGTCCCGTCCCCTGGTTCGAATCGCAGCGCATACGGCTGCACCACAGTGCGCCCCGCCCGCGACAGCCGAGCGCCAAGACGCTCGAGCGGAATGGCCAACGGCTGATGGGGCCGCACCTGCACCGTGCGCCGGCCGCACAGTGAGACGGTGAGCGCGCCGCTCCCCGCCTCCAGCGCTGTGAATTGACGCTGTCCGCAGCAGCGGCACTCGGGTGCGCGCGGCGGATACCGCACCGTCCGGAACTCGTTGGCCCAGACGTCCACCGCCATCAGGCCGGGGCGCAGCGCCTCCCGCCGACCGGCGCACCACTTGAGCACCTCCGCGACCTGCAGTGCGGCGATGATCTGCACAATGGGGGCAATCACGCCCACGGTATCGCACGTATCGTGGCCGCCGCCCGGATCATCGCCAAACAGGCACACCAGGCACGGCGTCTCGCCCGGCCGAATGAAGCCCGTCGTTCCATACGACGCCACCGCACCGCCGTACGCCCAGGGGATACCGTGCTTGACCGCCACATCGTTGATCAGGTAGCGCACCTGAAAATTGTCGCTGCCGTCCAGGATGACGTCGACGTCCGCCAGATACGTCTCGGCGTTCGCGGCCGTCAGGTCCGCCACCACCGGTTCCAGCTCCACCTCGGTGTTGGCTGCCCGTAGCTTCTCCGCGGCCGCCACCGCCTTCGGGCGGAACGCCGCGGCA
Organism: Alicyclobacillus sp.; assembly: GCA_023511725.1. Lineage (GTDB taxonomy): Bacteria > Bacillota > Bacilli > Alicyclobacillales > Alicyclobacillaceae > JAIMAY01. Next base: position 11,154 of record JAIMAY010000010.1, on the reverse strand, counting down.
TCCGCTTCATCGTACAGCACCTGCCGCTGGAGGTTGGACGCCTCGACGATGTCGCGATCTATCAAGCGCACGAAGCCCACGCCAGCGCGCACCAACTGCGTCGCGATGGCGGTGCCGAGCGCTCCCATCCCGACCACGGCCATCCGCGCTTGCCGCAGGGCGCGCTGGCCGTCGGGGCCCAGCGGTCGAAACAGGACCTGGCGAGAGTAGCGGGCGAGGTCCGGTGGGATCCGCGTGTCCTCCTGCACCCTCGTTCCTCCTCCCTCTTGCTGTCTGTATTGTACAACGGATGGACACGCACGGGGCGGTGCTTGACGAGCGTAAACGACCCATGCTAGCTTGGAGAGTGGCAACACGATTGGATTCGGTGGCGTTTGCTGGGTTCAGAGTGGAAACCCGCCGCACCCGTGGACTGGGTGCGGCCTTTTTCATGAGACGGAGGAGGCGGCGATGGAGTTTGTGCTGCATGTGGTGACGGATAGAGCCCGGCAAACGTTGTCGCTCACCGACGCGGTGGTGGCCAGCCTGCGCGGCGGCGCGGATGTGGTGCAATTGCGGGAGAAGCGCACACCCGCGCTGGAGGTCTACGAGCTCTGCCGGCGATTGCGCGAGCAATGCGAGGCAGCGGGTGTACGCCTGCCGCTGGTGGTGAATGACCGGGTGGACGTGGCGTTGGCTGTGGACGCGGTCGGCGTGCACCTGGCCGCCAAGTCGCTGCCCGTGGCGGCCGTCAAACGGATACTGAGCCGCGCGGGCTGGCGCGGCCTCGTCGGCCGCTCCGTCCATTCACTGGAGGAGGCGGTGGCGGCCGCACAGGATGGCGCCGACTATGTGACGTTCGGTCACGTCTACGCCAGCGAGTCCCATCCCGGTCTGCCGCCGCGCGGTGTGCGCGAGTTGGCGCGAGTGGTGGAGACGGTGGATGTGCCCGTGATCGCCATCGGTGGGATTGACGTGCACAATGTGGCGCCCGTGTTGGAGACCGGGTGTGCGGGGGTCGCTGTGATTGGGGCCGTGGTGGGCCAGGCAGACCCCGCCGCGGCAGCAGCGCGTCTGAAGGAGGCCATGGCGAAGGTTCAGGTCAGGCCGCGCCACGCCTTCCCGCGCGCGGGCCGAGAGGGGGAGGGAACGGCATGAAGACGCATTTCGACGTGATTGTGGTCGGCGGTGGCGCCGTGGGCATGAGCGCCGCCTGGCGCCTTGCGGAGGAAGGCCGCCAGGTGCTTGTGCTCGAGCGCGGAAGGCTGGGAGGCGAAGCGTCGGGCGCGGCGGCCGGCATGCTCGGGGCACAACTGGAGGTGGATGAACCCGGGCCGTTCTACGACCTCTGCCTCGCCAGCCGATCCCGCTACCCCGACTTCGTCGCCGCCCTCGAGGAGCGCACCGGCATCGACGTACAGCTCGTCCACAACGGGATTCTGCAGCTGGCCCTGACACCGGAGCAGGCAGCGGTGCTGCAGGAGCGCATGGCCTGGCAGCAGCTGGACGGCACCCGCGCGGAATGGGTCGACGGCGCTGACCTGCCGGCGTGGGAACCCGCGGCAGCGCGGGCCATCGGGGCGCTTTATCTGCCGGACGACGGAAATCTGTCCGCTCCGCTGCTGACGCGCGCTCTGGCGGCTGTCGTCGGCCGCCTCTGCACGGTGCTGGAGGGGGCCGAGGTCATGGCCATCCGCGGCGGTGAGACGCAGGTGCAGGTGCAGACGGTGACCGACACGTTCACGGCCGATCACGCCATCATCGCCGTCGGCGCGTGGGCCAAGATTCTGTTGCGGCAGGCCGGCGTGGAGTGCGGCATCTACCCAGTCAAGGGACAACTCCTGGCGGTACGACCACCGCGCGGAGTGGGCCTGACGCGCACGCTGGTGACCGAGGACGTGTATCTGGTTCCCAAGCGCGACGGCACCATCGTGGTGGGGGCCACGGAGGAGCATGGCGCGGGCTTCAACCGCGATGTGACGGTGGACGCCGTCACCGCGCTCTGGAGCGCCGCGCTCGAAGCGGCGCCGGGACTCGCCGGCGCCATCCTGGAGCGCACCTGGGTGGGACTGCGCCCGGGCACGCTGCACGGTACGCCATGGATTGGTCCGGTGCCCGGCCGGCCTCGGTTGCTGCTGGCGGCGGGTCACTTCCGCAACGGCATCCTGCTTTCCCCTATCACCGCGGCGATGCTGGCCGCCGCCGTGGCCGGCGAGACATGGCCACCGCTGTGGCGGCACTTTCTGCCGCCTGCGGCCGTGATCGACGGGGAAGCGTGACGCGGGAGGTGGAGACGATGAAACTCATCCTCAACGGTCAGCGGCGCGAGCTCGACGCGCCATGCACCGTGGCGGAGCTTTTGGCGCGCTTCGAGCTGGGCGAAGAGCGGGTGGCGGTGGAGCGCAACGGCCGCATTGTGCCGCGCGAGGCGTTTGCCGAAGAGCGGATAGAGGATGGCGACGTGATTGAAATTGTCCGGTTCGTGGGTGGAGGCTGAGGAGGCTGGACCCCAGCGACGAGGCATCCACTGTTGTGTAAACAGCCACGGGGGCGGATCCAAGGAGGTTGTGTCATGGCATGGGAACAGACGACGCTGGATGACGCGCTGACGATAGCGGGACGCCGATTCTCGTCGCGACTGATGGTGGGGACCGGGAAATACCCCAACTTTGCGGTGATGCGCGAGGCGCTCGACGCGTCCGGGGCGGAGATTGTGACCGTGGCGGTACGCCGGGTCAACCTGGATGCGCGCGAGGAATCGCTGCTGGCGTATATCGACACGGACCGGTATTTTCTCCTGCCGAACACGGCCGGCTGCCACACCGCCGAGGAAGCCGTCCGCACCGCACGCCTGGCGCGCGCCGCCGGATTGTCCAACTGGGTGAAGCTGGAAGTCATCCCGGACGACGGCACGCTGCTGCCGGACCCCGTGGCCACCCTGGAAGCCGCGGAGCAACTGGTGCGGGAGGGCTTCGTCGTGCTGCCCTATACCACCGATGATCACATCGTCGCGCGCCGCCTCGTGGAGATCGGGTGCGCCACGGTGATGCCGTATGGTTCCGCCATCGGGACCGGCCAGGGGCTGCCGGATCCGGATCGGCTGAAGCGCGTGATCGACGCGGTGAACGGGCGCGTGCCGGTGGTCATCGATGCGGGCATCGGGGCCCCATCGGACGCGGCGCTGGCGATGGAACTCGGTGCCGATGCGGTGCTGATCAACACCGCCATCGCCAAAGCGGGCGATCCCGTCACCATGGCCCGCGCCATGCGCCTCGCCGTCGAGGCGGGCCGAATGGCGTATCGCGCCGGCCGCATCCCCAAGTCCGAGGTGCCCTCCCCCAGCAGCCCGACCGTCGGCGTGGTGGGAAGGGCCTGAGCGCGGAATCCTTCCCTCTTGCCGAAGTGGAGCCACCCGACTCTTCGGGGTCGCAGACGGATGGGCCCGGGAATCTCTTCCCGGGCCCATCCGTTGTGCCACACCACCCGCGATGCATGGTTCTTTGCCTCACCGATGCGTTACCACTCGGCTTGAGAGTCGCGCACCCAGCGGTCGACGCAGTCGCCGCATAGTTCCTCCCATGCCTGCGCGTCGTCCGCATGGCGCTCCGTCTCCGCGCCGCACAGTACACAGGTGAAGCGTTGGGTTGTGTCCTTCATCTCTCACCACTCCCTTGGTTGTTTCTGATTATAAGCGCGACCCGCAGAAAAAATCCACCCAATCTTCTGATCTTTTCAGTCAAAATTGTGACAGCGGCGCCCATTTCTCTGCCACCAGGAGTGACCACATGGGCCCTCCCCAGCGAAAACAGCGCGGACCCGGTGGCGGGTGCGCCTCCACCCCGAGTCCGCGCCGCGTGGAGCGACGAAACTACGTCAGGAGATCTTCGATTTGGCGTTGCGCCGCGTGATGCCCAGGTACGCACCGACCACGGCCGTCGTGATGATGGCCGATACCACCGCCTCCGGCAGGCCATTGACCACCGCAACCGAGAGAATCACCGGCAGGCGCCAGTGGAACCGCAGCCAGATCATGAGTAGCACCAGCACCGTGTTGGTGGCGGAGCCCATGAAGCCCGTGATCGGCAGATTCACCCAGGCGGGCACCCGCACCCGGCGCAGCCCCGCATAGACGAGGTAGGCGACGATCCCGATAAAGATCCGCGGCAGAATGGCCACCAGCGGGTCTTTGAAGACGGGATTGGTCGCATCAAAGAACGAGGTGAGGCCAAAGATGAGGCCGATGACGCCGCCGACCACCGGTCCTTCCAATACGCCGCCAATCACGGCCGGCAGATGCATGATGGTCGCATTGCCTGCCGCCGTCGGCACCGGGATGAAACCGAGCCGCGTGACACCGAGCAGAATGGCGATGGCTGCGAGCACGCCCGTGACAACGATGCGCCGGGTCTGGCTTCGCTTGGCCTCGCCGGCAGAAACCGCGCTGTAGCCCTGCATGATACTGTCCCCCTCCGTCGGTGGAACGCATCTGGCGCACGCCTTCGTTATAACAGAGCGGGCCCGCGCTGTCGAGAGGGCAGATCACCAGGGCCACGGCAGCCACACGATGAGCGCACACAGGAGCACGGTCAGGGCCAGCGCCATCGCATCCGAACCACGCGCCGCGTACTCGACATAGGAACTCCGCGGCGCGCCAGGCACATAACCGCGGGCCTCCATCGCCAGCACCAGCTCATCCGCGCGGCGCAAGGCCGACACGAAGAGCGGCACGATGACCGGGAGCACGCTGCGAGTGCGCCGGATCAGTTGCCACGGGCGCGCCGTCCCGATATCCGCGCCGCGCGCGGCCTGCGCCTTCATCAAACGCTCCGCCTCCTGCGCTAGCGTCGGCACGAAGCGCAGGGCGATGCTCACCATCAGCGCCGCCTCGTCCGCCGGGAACCGCAGTGCGCGCAGCGGGCGCAGCAGTGCTTCCAGCGCGCGGGTGAGATCCGACAACGTCGTCGACAAGGTGAGGATGCTGATGAACATCACCATCTCGATGAAGCGCGCCGCAGAGACCAGCGCCAGGCGTACGCCTTCCCACGTGATGGTGAGGATTCTCCAATGCAGCCACACGTGCGCCCCGGGATCCGGTTGGTAGAACAGGACCATGAGCACCGACATCAGCAGGATCAGCGGTATGGCGGGAACCACACCGGACAGGCCGAACCGCAGCGGGATGCGCGCGAGCGCCAGGCCCGCCAGCCCGAGGATGAGCAGCACCGCGTTCCCGAGCAAGGATCCGGTGCAAGACGCGGCCACCACCCACAGGACAAACGCGACCAGCTTCACGCGCGGATCCAAGCGATGGATCACGGAGTCCGTGGCCAGATACTGGCCAATGGTCACATAACGCGCCAGCTCAAAGTCAGCCATCCGCCCGCCTCCCCTGCGCGAGCGCCGTCCGGATGGCGTGGTACGCCTCGTCGCGGCTGAGCGGCACGCCCCGCACGGGCAAGCCCACCGCCCGACACGCGGCGGCCAACTGGGCCGCGTCGGGCAGACCCATGCCCAGGGCGGCGAGCCGCTCCGGATCCGCGAACCAGGCGCGCACCGGCCCATCCCACACCAGCTTCCCGGCTCGCAGCGCCAACACCCGGTCGGCCAACGCTGCAACCTCCTCCATGCGATGAGTGATCAGAAGCAGCGTCATCCCGTGGGCGGAAGCCAGGGCGCGCAGCCGCGCCAGCAACTCATCGCGCGATGCCGGATCCAGGCCCGCCGTCGGCTCATCGAGGATCAGCAACCTTGGCATCATCGCCAGCACGCCGGCGATGGCCACCTTCCGTCGCTCGCCGCCGCTCAGCGCCTGCACCGGCCTATCCCGCCAAGCGAAGTCGAGCCCCACCGCCTCCATGGCGAACCGCACCCGTTCGCGCGCCTTATCGATGGACAGCCCCTGCTGCAGCGGACCATACGCCACGTCGTCGCCGACGAGCGCCTCGAACAACTGCGCCTCCGGCCGCTGCATGACGAGCCCCACCAGGCTGCGGACGCGGCGGAGGACCGATGGGCTGCGTTCCACCCGCACCCCGCCGATTACGACCTCCCCCCGCTCCGGCACAATCAACGCGGCCAGCACCTGCGCCAGCGTCGATTTCCCGGATCCCGTGTGACCGACGATGGCTGTGGTTTCGCCGCTGCGCAGCTCGAAGCTCACGTCCTCCAGCGCCGGCTGGGCAAGCGGAGTTCCGCGCAGGTAGGTGTGCGACACGTGGCGCACGCTGACCAGCACGGGGGCTTCAGCGGAAGCCTCCTCACGCGGCGGTGCGCCCTCCGGCGCCCCAGCCCCGGCTTCCATCCCGCTGCCGTGCGTAGGTCGTGCTGTGCGAGCGAGGGCGGAGGCGAGATCGGCCGGGGTGAGCACCGGTGGCAGGTCCCAACCGTCCGCCCGCAGCCGATCCGCCACCTCCACCGCCGCCGGCACATCGAGCCGCAGCTCGCGCAGGGTCCGGCTGTGCGTGAACACCTCCGCCGGCGGACCATCCAGCACCATCCGGCCGCGCGCCATGACCAACACCCGGTCCGCCGCCAGCGCCTCCTCCATGTGGTGGGTGACCATGACCAAGGTCATGCCCTGTCGGTGGAGTTTGGTGAGTAGCGCCATCACCTCAGCGCGGCCTTCGACGTCCAGCATCGCGGTGGCCTCATCCAGGATGAGATACCGCGGCGCTACCGCCAACCAGCCGGCGATGGCCAATCGCTGCTTCTGGCCCCCCGAGAGCTGATGCGGCGGGCGTTTGCGGTGCGCCCCAAGCCCCACGGCACGCAGCGCCTCCTCCACGCGCCGGCGCATCTCCTCGCGGGGAACACCGCGGTTCTCGAGCCCGAACGCCACGTCCTCCTCGACGATGGTCGCGATGATCTGGGCATCCGGGTCCTGAAACACGATGCCGACCCGGCGCCGCGCCTCGACGGCAGAGGCCGGATCGTACAGATTGATGTCGTCCACCAGCACCTCACCGGCCGCCGGTCGCAGCAGCCCCGCGGCCATCCGCGCCAGCGTGGATTTGCCGCTGCCGTTCGGCCCGAGAATGGCCACGAACTCGCCAGGGTGGATGGTGAGGGATAGATCGTCAAAGAGCGGCGGTACCTCACTCGCCCCGGCGGACGGCTCGCCCGTGCGCGGATAGGCGAAGCGGACGCCCTGAAGCCGGATCGACATCCGGATCCCTCCGTCAAACGGCTCCCGTCAGCCGCAGGAAGGTCTCCACGTCGGCCACCGCGAACCGCGCCGCTTCGTCCCAGAAATCCGGCTTCGTCAGGTCCACACCCAGATGCTTCTGCGCCAGATCCTCCACTGTCATGCTGGCCGTATCGCGCAAGAGCGACCGATAGCGCGCGGCGAACGACGGCCCCTCCGCCTTCGCGCGGGCGTAGATCCCGCTGGAGAAGAGATAGCCGAAGGTGTAGGGGAAGTTGTAAAAGGGCGTGCCGGTGATGTAGAAGTGCAGCTTGGACGCCCAGAAATGCGGGTGATACGAAGCCAGCGCATTCTGGTACGCCTCGCGCTGCGCCTCCACCATCAGGTCGTTCAACGCGGGCACAGCGACGAATCCGTGGCGGCGCTGCGCATAGTACCGCGTCTCGAACAGGAAGCGCGCGTGGATATTCATGAACATGGCGACGGCGCGCTGCAGACGCTCATCCAGCAGGCCAATCCGCTCCTCGTCGCTCCCCGCCTGTGCCAGCGCGGCGTCGGACACCAACTGCTCGGCGAACGTGGAGGCGGTTTCGGCCACGTTCATCGCGTACTGCTGCGCGAACATGGGCAGACCACGCATCACGTGCTGGTGATAGGCGTGTCCCAACTCGTGCGCGATGGTCGACACATTGCCGGACGATCCCGAGAACGTCACAAACACCCGCGTCTGCTCGCTGACGGGGAAGCTGGTGCAGAACCCGCCCGGCCGTTTGCCCGGCCGATCCTCCGCCTCAATCCAGCGCTTCTCGAAGCAGCTGCGGGCAAAACTGGCGAACTCTGGATCAAACGAGCGGAACTGGGTCTCGATGAAGTCCGCGGCCTCGTCGTAGGTGTAGCGCTTGTCGCTCCTGCCGATGGGGGCCTCTACGTCGAACCAGGCCGGCGCATCGACGCCGATGAGCTTCGCCTTCCGCTGCAGATACTGGACGAGCGGCCCCTTGTGCCGGACGACCGCATCCCACATGGCCTCCAGCGTCTCGCGACGCATGCGGTTGACATCGAGCGGCTCCTTCAACACATCCTCCCAACCCCGCGCACGGTAGGCAGCCAAACGGAACCCACCCAGGTGGTTCAACGCACGGGCGCAGAGCTCCGCCTCAGCGGCCCACGTCTCCTCCCACCGCGCGAACACGGCCTGGCGCACACGGCGATCCGGATGTTCCAGCCAGTTGGCGGCCTGCCCCATGGACAGCGTGTGCCGCCGGCCCTCGGCCTCCACCTCCATCGTCATGCGGCCGACCACCACGTTGTACAGCTCGCCCCACGCGTGGTATCCGTCGACGCCCAGTTGGGCAATCAACGCTTCCCGCGGTGGATCCAGCCGATCCTGCGTCCGTCTCCGCCGCTCCTCCAGCGCGAACCGCACCTCGGCGAGCGCCGGCAGGGCCATCAGTTCCGCCCAGCGCGCTTCCGGCACGGCGGCCAGCGCGGCATCGAACTGGGTGTAGGCGGATGCCAACTGCGCCTGCAGTCCGGAAACCTGAGCCTGTAACTGCTTGGCCTTGTCGTCGCGCACATCCTGCGCCGTCAGGCAGCCCACGAAGGCTCCCGCCTCACGCAGGCGCGCGGACAGATCCTGCGCGGTTTTCACCGCGTCCGTCCAGGTCTCATTGGAAGCTTCGGTATTCAAACGCTGCACCAGACTCGGAAAGCGCGCCAGGTCCTCCGCAAGCGCTTGCAAGAAGGCGGCAAACGCCTCGGAGCTGCTCCCGCCAGGAAAGATGACGTCCAGATCCCATGTCTGCTTCAGCTCGGCCAACGCGGATCCCTCACTCTCTCTCGGCTTCCATATCCCACCCTTCACCCTATCAAAAGATGGGCACCGGTGCCACTCCAAACGAGGCCGCTTCGAGCCGCGGTATAATAGACGTAACTTCCGCTGGAGGCGGCTTGCATGGATACAAAGGATGTGTCGCTGTTTCTGGCCATTGCGCGCATTGGCTCCATCTCGCGCACGGCGGAGCAGTTGTTCATGTCGCAATCGACGGTGACATCGCGCCTGCAACGCTTGGAGCGTGCGCTCGGATACACGCTGTTTCAACGCCTGCCCGGCGGGGTGCGGCTCACGCCGGAAGGAGAACGCTTTCTCCCCCTGGCCGAGCGTATGGTGCAGCTGGAGCGGCAGATGGAACAGCTGGACCTGATGGATACGCCCGTGCTGCGCGTGATGGCGGGCCGAGCCTTCATCTCCAACGATGTCCCGGAGTGTCTGCAACGGATGCTGCGCACGGCTCATGTGCATCTGCAGGTGCGCATGGGGCTGTATGAAGAGATGACGGACGCGCTGCTGGCCGACCAGGTGGATTTCTGCTTCGTCGGCGAACCCATCTACCACCCGCATGTGCGGCAGATTGAATTCGCGCCCGACGCCATTGACCTGGTCGTGCCGCAGGGACACCACTTCACCCACGCGTTTCCGGGCCTCCATGCGCTGGCGTCGGAGCCGTTCATTGCGTTCGGCCGAACGACAGCCCCCTTCCGACAGCGCGTGTTTCGCCTGCTCGCGCAGGCCGGGGTGCATCCAAACGTGCGCATGGAACTGGACGCTATCGACGGGATCAAGGCGATGGTGAGTCACGGCCTCGGCGTCAGCCTGTTGCCGCGCAGAACCCTTCATGACGCGGAGAGCAAGCGCTACGCTGTGATCCCCTTGCATGATCCCGCCTGGTATCGTCCGACTCTGCTGGCCTATCCCGAGTCTGTGGAGCAGCGCCCGCTGGCGCAACGGTTCATTGAAGTGGTCAAAGCCTACTATGCGGAACTGGAAAGGAACTCGCCCGGATGAGACAAGCCATGTCCAAGGAGGAACGTCACCGCCACATCCTGGAAACCGCCAAGCGTCTGTTTCAAGAGCGGGGCTATGACAAGGTCACCATCGCCGACGTGATCCACGCCAGCAACATCGCGCGCGGGACGTTTTATCTCCATTTTTCGTCGCTGGAAGAACTGCTCATGGCACTGTTCGAACAGACCGTGGAACAGACGTGGAAGCGGATTGCGCCGATTCTCGAAGACCTGAGCATCCCTTTCCGCCAGTGCACCATCGAGGTGGTGCGCGCGGTCTTCCGCATGCACGACGAGGATCCGTCGATGGCGCGCGTGTTCTTCATGGGTGGCGGAGAAACGTTTGTGCGCCACCGCGATGAGGCCATGTACCATAGACTCGGCGGTCTGCTCGTGGAAGCGCTGCGCCGGCGCCACAACGTGGACATTCCGCATCTCGACTGGACCGCGGCGATGCTCATCGCATTGGTGGCTGACATGTCCTTGTACGCTCAACTGTACGTCCCCGTCCATGAGCGGAAAGCGTTTGAACAGGGCGTGATCGACTTCGTACTCGCAGGTTTGCGAACCCATCTCGCCCCTCACGTGGACCCGCGGGAACTCGAGACGGACGCTGATCCAGCCTAGTCCCACGGCCGCTCAGCCGCCGCGCGAGACCAGAACGGACAGCGCCAGTACGAGTACGGCGAAGAATCCCACGACAACGATGGCTCCGATGTCCATATCATGTCACCCCATCTTTTTTGACACGGCTCAGTGCACAAGTGTCCACGTGGCGCCGCCGTCGGCCGTTTTGTAGGCGGTTTTTGTCGCCGTCTGCTGGTCGACGAGCGTGATGCTGCCATGGCGGGCGTCGCTGAACATCAGATCCGTCACGATGCACCGGCTGCTCGGCCATGGCAACTGAATCTGAGACACGGTGGCGCCCCCGTCCATGCTCAGTCGCACCACATACGTGCCCATCACCCTATTCATGGTGACCGCGTCCGCTTTAGGACCTCCGATGATCCGGTCCGGCTCCGGTTGAAAGGCTGTCTTAGGCAGGGCACATAGCCACCACGCATGCTGCGCATCGCCGACGTCCAGGAAAAGAAGCTCGGTAGCTCTGTCGGGTGCGGTGTCCGCGTCCACCTCACGCCATGTCCGTCCGCCGTCGCCACTGTGTATGACGACGTAAGCCGTTTTGG
>JAIMAY010000046.1 GCA_023511725.1 Alicyclobacillus sp. | reverse complement strand
GCGGGAGGTGCTGGATGCCCTGGTGCCCGTGTAATTCTAAGGAGCCCCACCTAGGCGGATGGGGCTCCTTGTGATGATACCGCGTTTGGTTCAAATATTGTCACGCAAGCCGAGCTTCAGCAGTCGTCCTCAATACCCCGCCGGCAGGTTCGCGGATACCTTGATCTTGCCCTGCGTGATGTCCTGCGCGAGCTGATTGACCTTCTGCTGGATGGCGGCCGGCACTGTCGGGTCAAACGGGGCCAGGCCAACGCCGCCGCCGGCGAGATCGAACGTATGCACCCCACCTTGGAAGTGGCCTTCTTTCGTCTCTTGGATCACGTCAAACGTAGCCACGTCCACCTTCTTCAGGGTGCTGGTGAGCACCGTGCCCGGGGCCAAATACGACTGGTCCGCATCTGCGCCGATGGCGTACACGCCCGCCTGCTTCGCGGCTTGGATGACACCTGTGCCTGCACCGCCCGCGAGCTGGAAGACGATATCCGCGCCACTCTGGATTTCGCTCTGCGCCATCTGGTTGCCCAGCGTGGAATCTGCAAAGTCATTCGTCCACTTCACGAGCAACGTGCCCTTGGGGTCAGCATACTTGAACCCCTGGATGTAACCGGCCAAATACTCCTCCACCGGCGGGATCTTCATGCCGGCCACCACACCGGCCACATTCTGCGCGTTCATATGCGGGATGCCCTGCGCCTGCTCCAGCCAACCCGTCATGGCGCCGGCCAAGAATGCGCTCTGCTCGGTCTTGAACACCGCCCCGGCCACGTTCGGTCGATCCGTCACGCCCACATCAATGATCAGAAAGTGTGTATTGGGGTACTGTTTCGACACCTGTTCCACCGCATCGGTCATCAGGTACCCGACGGCAATCACCAGGTCGTAGCCCTGCTGCGCAAAACGGGTCAGGTTGGGTACGTAGTCCGACTGGGACTTGGATTGAACCACCGTGCCCTTGACACCGAGCTGCTGCTCGGCGCGCTGGAGGCCGGCGTAGGAGAGATAGTTGAAGCTGTGGTCATTCAGACCGCCGACATCCGTGATGAGTGCGACGCGAAACGGTTTGCCGATGGCGGTCGTGTTGTTGGCCGATCCGGTGTTTACCGCACCACCGCAACCGGCGGACAGCAGGGACAGTGCCAGCACGGTACCGCTGAGAGCGGCCGCTCGTCTCTTTCTGTTCGGCCACCGGGTGTTGCGCCATTCCCTCCACTTCATGCCCCATACATCCTTTCCCGAGGATTCGACCATCGGCATGCCTGGATGGGCATGCCTTCGCGTCTATTGTAGGCGATGTCCGATGGGCAAATACAGTTCGCTTTTCTATGCCCCCTGACAGCCTGTGTCCGTAGCCGTGATAGAATACCCCCAAGCGATAGAAAGAGGTGAGGACATGTTCCGGTTCGTGCATGCGGCGGACCTGCACCTGGACAGTCCGCTGCGCGGGTTGGCGGAGCGTGTCGACGGCAACGTGGAGGTTTTGCGCGGGGCTGCCCGGCGAGCGCTCGAGCGGTTGGTGGATTTGTGCGTGGCGGAGCAGGTCGACTTTCTCGTTCTCGCAGGTGACATCTACGACGGCGATTGGCCCGATTACCAGACTGGGTTGTTTTTCGTACGGCAGATGGCCCGGCTGGATCAAGCGGGCATCCCGGTCTTCCTGATCCGCGGGAATCACGATGCGGCCAGCCAGATCACCCGGCAACTGACGCTGCCGAGAAACGTGATCGAGTTTCCAGTCGACAGGCCAAAGACCGTGGTGCTGGAGCAGACGGGTGTGGCCGTGCACGGTCAAAGCTTCGAGGTCCGCGATGTCCGAACCAACCTGGCCGCCGCGTATCCCGCGCCGGTGGCGGGATTGTTCAACATCGGCATTCTCCATACCGGATTGGAGGGCGCGGAAGGTCACGAACGGTACGCGCCGTGCCGGGTGCAGGACCTCATGGCCAAGGGTTATGACTACTGGGCGCTGGGACACGTCCACCAGCGCCAAGTCGTGCATGAGCGGCCCTGGATTGTGTATCCGGGGAATATCCAGGGGCGGCATGTGCGCGAGACGGGCGACAAAGGGTGCTACCTGGTCACGGTGGAGGCCGGCGCCGTCCACCTCGCCTACCATTCCCTCGATGTGGTCCGCTGGCGCGTGGTGGAGGTGGATCTCAGCGGGGCTCAGGAGCCGGAGGATGTAGGCGTCCAGATCCGGGCCGCCGCGGTGCGTCAGGTGGCTGAGGACGGCGGCATGCCTCTGGCCCTTCGCCTGGTACTGACGGGGGCCACGCCGCTGCACGCTCACCTGCTCGATGACGCGGCGCGGTGGCGGGCGGAGGCCATCGCAGCGCTCGAATCGGTGCCTGGACAGATTTGGCTGGAGAAGCTGGTGGTTCAAACGACGCCCCCTGTCTCCATCGTGGACCAGGAAGCGCGCAGCCACGCCTGGCGGGTACTCGAGGAGAGCCTGACGGCTGCGTTGCAGGACGACATCTTCCTTGAAGGTTGTCTGAACGAGATCACGCGTACTCAGCAGAAATCTCTGAGCGCCTATCTGAATCGACCGGATGCACTGCGCGTGCAGACGGTGGAGGATGTGCGTGCGCTGGCGAGAGAGGCTCAGCAACTGCTGGAGTCGTGGCTGCGTGGGGAGGTGGCGGGATCGTGAAATTGGTGGCTGTGGAGTTCACGGGGCTTCCCTCAGGGCGGGATGTGGTTCTGAACCTCGAGGAACCCCCGCATGGCGGTCTGCATGTTCTGTACGGACCGAACGAGGCGGGAAAGAGCACACTGCTGCGGGCGCTGTTGGACGTCTGGTTCAACGCGGAATCGGCGCGGGCGGGGTATACATCGAGCACGCGCCTGGCCACCGTGCTGGAGCGCAACGGCGTGCGCAAGCAGGTCATCCGCCGGTTGTACCGCAAGCAACTGGCGCTCCGCGACGGAGACATCGTGTCCGAGGAAGAACTCCGTCAGTGGCTCGGCGGTCTGGGTGCGGAGATGTATCGGCTGTGGTGGGGATTTGACCACGAGCGGCTGCGCAGCGGCAGTCAGGCGCTGCTGGAAGCGCAGGGGGAAGCGGGGGCTTCCCTGCTCGCTGCAGGAGGCGGGGTCCAACACCTGCGCCAGGTCCTCACCCAGGTGGAGCGGCGCATGACGGATCTGTTTGCGCCTTCGTCTGGCACCGCGAAAAAGCCGCTGAACCAAGCCATCCGCCGGCTGCAAGAGGCGGATCAGGCCCTGCGTCAGAGCGCCCTGCGGCCGGATGCGTGGACCCGCGTGCAGCGCGAGCTGGAGGATACGGAGTCGCAACTGCAGGAACTGCTTCGTGAACGGAACGACGTGGATACGGCGCTGCGCCGGCTGCAGCGCATCTGGCATGCCGCGCCGCTGGTCCGGCGTCACGAGGCACTGGAGGAGGAGATCCTCGCCCTGGCGGATGCGCCCGACTGGTCCGCCGAGCGCGCCGCAGCGGTGCTCACTGCGCTCGCTGAAGCGGATCAAGTGCGCGCGGAGCAACGGCGATGGGCGGGAGAGATTGAAAAACTGCAGGCAGCTCTTGCGGCCACCGTGCCGGACCCCCAGGTCTTGGCCGTGGAGGCGGAGATAGAACAACTCGCCGAAGGGCTGGACGAGTATGTGCGGCTGACGGAGCGGGAGATCCCGGATCGGCAGTCGGAACTGAAGGCGGGCCGGACGGATCTGGAGCGGCGGCTGGGCGCGATTCAGCCTGGCGCGAGTCTGGATGACGCGCAATCGCTGTTGCCGCCGATGGCGTTGATAGAAGCCGCACGTCACCTGGCGGAACAGAAGACGGCGAAGGTCCAGACATGGGAGCATGAGCGTCAACGGCTGGCGGAAACGGAAGAGGAAATCCGCGCCTACCGAGCACAGCTGCGGTCAGGTCAGACAGCGCCCGCGAGCATCGAGGGGTTGCGCGCGGCACTGACTGCAGCCCACACCGTGAGCCACTTGGACGATGCACTCGCGGAGCTCTCGGAGCGGGAAGCGGCGGTTTTGCGACAGATGGACGCGCGCGTGGTGGCGCAGCGCGTGTGGGCTGGATCTTCCGAGGCACTGCTCCGTCTGCCGATCCCGCTGGAGGCCACGGTGGAGCGCTTCCAGGCGGTCTTTGCGCAGTTGCACGAGCAGAGGTGGCAGCGTGAGCAGCAGCGGCAGAGCTGGCTCGAAGAGTCGGAAGGTCTCGAGCGGGAACTGCGCGCGCTCGAGCAACAGGGTCCGCTGCCTTCCGAGGCCCAGTTGCAGGCCGAGCGGCGTGCGCGCGATACACTCTGGCGCGCCATCCGGGCACGGTGGCTGGGTCATACCATGGCGTCCTGGGCGACGGGCGCCAGTGAGACGGCGGCTGCGCCGGATCCGGCTGTTGCTCAGACAACGGTTAGCGGTGAGGATGTCGTCACCGTACCTGCGGATCCGTGGCAGCTGGCGGATGACTATGAGGTTGCCGTCAAGACGGCGGATGACACGGCAGACGCACTGCAGCGCGAATCGAATCGCGTGCAGGCGTGGCGGCAGAAGCGCGGCAGGTGGGAGGAGGTCAAGCGCCGGATCGAGGCTCTGGATGCTGAGCTGCGCGCGCTATCGGATCAGGAGGCGGACATCCAGGCTCAGTGGCGCGCTGCCTGGGCGCAGGCGGGGATAGAGCCGTTGCCCCCTGAGGAGATGCGCGCCTGGCTGCAGACGGTGTACAAGCCGCTGCTGCGGGATCGGGATGTGCTGGAGGATCTGCGCTCGCAGCGGAATGCCGCACTGCAGCGGTGGGCAGACGCCTCGGCGGATCTGGTGCGGGCGCTGAACCAGGCGGGTGCGCCCACGGAGGCCGTGGAGGGAGCCAGAGTTCAACTTCGGACGCTGATTGCATATGCGGAGGACTGGCTGCAGGCGTGCGAACGTCAGATGTCGAAAGCCATCTCCATCGCAGAGGCGCTGGAGAAGGCGGAAGCTCGCCTGCGCGAGGCCGAACGCCGCGTGCGCGATGCGGAGGCTGCCATCGCTGCCCTCGACGCACAGTGGGCGCAAGTACGCGGCGATGCGCAGCACTTGCCGGAAGAGGTGCGTGCAGCCATTCGCGTGCTGGACCACTTGGAGGAACTTCGCGCCACCATCGCGCGGTGGCGAGAGGATGAGGTACGGCTGCAGGAAACGCTGGACAGGGCGCGAAGGTATCAGGCGCGCGTGGCTTCGTTGGCCGCTCGGCTGGGGGAACAGGCTCCCGAGAGCGGCGAGGTGGCAGCGCGCGTCAGGGCGTGGCGGCAGAAACTCACTCTGGCGCATACCCTTTACGCCCAGCGTAAGGAACTCCAGAAGCGGTGGGGCGAGGTGCAGGCGTCGCTGCAGGAGCTCGACGCACGGTGGGCCGCCTTGTCCGCGCAACTCCGGGCAGCGGGCGAGGAGGCTGGGTGTGACACGGAACAGGCGCTGAGGCGCGCTGCGGAGCGGGCTCGCGAGCGGGCGGGCCGGATCGACGCACGTGATGATGTGCGCCGCCAATTGGCGGAGCTCGCAGCCGGTGGACAGTGGGCGCATGTGCTACGGGAGGTCCGCGAGGGTCCTGCGGCGGATGTGCTGGAGGCGGATATCCGGCGGTACGAGCAGCGGCGCGAGCAACTCGACGCGCAGCTCCAGACGCTGCGGCAGCGCAAGGGGCAGTTGCTGGAGCAGCGGCGTCAGATGGAGACCCACACGCTGGACGCCATCACGGCTGCCCAGGAGGCCGAGAGCGCCTTCGCAGACGCCGACGATGCCTGGCGCCAGTGGTTACGCCTGCTTCTGGCCAACCGGTTGCTCCACCGGGTGCTCGATGAGTTCCGTGATCGGACCGAGGCGCACGTGCTGACAGCGGCCGGTGAGGCGCTGGCCACGCTCACGCACAGCCGCTACACCGGTGTCGAACTGGAATGGACCGGCGATACTGCCTATCTCGTGGCTGTCGGCCCGGACGGTGCGCAGCGTCCGGAGACGCTCAGCGATGGCACGCGCGATCAATTGTTTCTCGCCTTGCGCCTCGCCTATCTGCGTCGTCATCTCGAGGACGGTGAGCCGCTGCCGGTGGTGATGGACGACGTGTTCGTTCATTTCGACGACGCGCGCACAGAGGCGGCCCTGACCGCTTTGGCCGATCTCGCTCGCCACACGCAGGTCCTGTACCTGACGCACCACCGTGCGGTCGCCGTCGTTGCGGACCGATTGGCAGCGCGAGGGCTGCCCGTGCGGCTGCACACGCTGCAAGGTCCGTGATAGACGGAGGTGTCCCCATGCCGAAACGGCTTATCGCCATTGTTTGTCTGTTATGTGGCCTCAGCGTAACCGGCTGCTCCTTTACACACGGCACATCCACCCACGCGACCTCGGCGAACACCACAGCGCAACCGGTGGGTCAGCGGGGCCAGGGAAGCGGGGGGAATGGGTCTGCCTATCTCCCGGTGGAGACGCTGTGGGATGGACAGGCTCAGTCTCTCGAGGCTTTGGTGGGTGCACAGAATATTCATCACGTGCACTTCCCGGGAGCACTTCCACTCGCTTACACTGCCAGTCAAGGTCTGTTGGTGTCGGTCGAGCAAGAGGACAAACAGTCCCAACGCCCAGGACTGTATCTGGTGGATGTGAAGACAGGCGCTGTCACCCAACTCACCCGCGTGAATGCGCCATCGCATCAAGAGATCTGGATGGCAGTGGCCGACGATCAATGGCTGGTGTACGGGCTCGGATCCGACTTGAACAGTACCGTGGTGCTGTATGCGTATGATTGGCGCACGCATCAGACCTTCCGTGTTACCGGTGAGGATGCCCAACATGATCCGGG
Source organism: Alicyclobacillus sp. (assembly GCA_023511725.1). Classification (GTDB taxonomy): domain Bacteria; phylum Bacillota; class Bacilli; order Alicyclobacillales; family Alicyclobacillaceae; genus JAIMAY01. The sequence continues at coordinate 7,785 of JAIMAY010000046.1, read as the reverse complement.
CGTGATTGTGACAGGGATGACACTCGATGGCAATGTCCTTTTTTGGTCCGAGCAGACGCAGTCGGGCGACTTTGTCACAAGCCAGATTCACTCGTATGACCTGAAGACACGACGAGATGGTATCCTGCTTCAATTGACGAATTCGCCGCAGGACACCGCCGCCGTACCCGGGGCACCGGACCACGGCATCATCAACGCGATGGCAGGGGAAGCGCCGCACCTCATCCTCTCGATTTACAGAGGCTACGACTACGCAGCGCGGGCGGACGCCGACATCTATGAATACGACCTCACCGCTCAGCGCATGACGCGAATTTTGCACCTGCCCAGCGTGGCTGCCCCCATCTCAGCGAGCGGGGACCTTGTGGCGATGAACGTGGACTATGATCCTGACTCCAGTGAAGTGGCGCAGGCCAATGGCGGTATCTACCTCTACCATAGGGGAGATTCGGCGGTCTACAAACTTTCGCCGGATGGCACGGTGGGTACGCCGACGCAGAATGACCGGTTCGTGACGTGGACGGGCGCATCCGATGGCCGAATCTGGCTGTATGAGATGCGGACCCATCAGTATGCCATGCTGCTGGGAAGCTTTCCCGCCATCTTTGGATCCATGCTGGTATGGACGCAGGGGGATGACCTCGACTGGGCACAGCTGCCACAGTAACCCGCGGTCACAACGGTGCGCTTCTCTTTCGCCGCTCATTGTCGAATTGACAGAGATTTTCCGCTTGATATTTTCTTGTGCGCCATATATGATAGGAGACGCAATTGTGCGATCAATTCGAAGGGAGTGAATTCCAGGGAATCCTTGATTGATCCATCAAGGGCAACCAGACATCAAGATTCTGAAGGAGGGTATGGGATGCAGCGCAGCGCGTTTAGGAAGAGCTTGAATCTGCTAGACCTGACGTTCTTGGGACTCGGTTCGATTGTTGGGTCCGGCTGGCTGTTTGCGTCGCAAGGCGCAGCGGCCATGGCGGGGACCGAGGCATGGATTGCGTGGATCATCGGTGCCGTCATCTTTATCTTGCTGGGTTTGGTGTACGCGGAGCTCGGAGCCATGATGCCGCGGGCAGGTGGTTTCATCCGTTATCCTCAGTACACGCACGGGAAGCTTGCCGGATTCTTCCTCGGTGTCACCGCGATGTTGGCGTATTCCAGCGTGGCCGGTGTCGAGGTCGAGGCGGTGCGCGGCTATGCGTCCAAGTGGTGGCCAGCGCTCGGTTCCCAGGATTTGTTCCATCCGTCAACGCTGGGCGTGTTCGTCGAGATCATCCTGCTCATTGTCTTCTTCCTCATCAACTACTGGAGCGTCAACGTCTTCGGCAAGATCAACTCTGTCGTCACAGCGTTCAAATTCATCGTTCCGCTGCTGACGGTCATCATGCTGCTTGCCAACTTTCATCCGGCCAACTTCAGCGTGGGCGGAGCGCATCCCGGCGGTATCAGCGGGGTATTCCAGGCGGTGTCACTCTCCGGTATCGCCTTCGCGTTCTTGGGCTGGAGGCAGTCGGTGGATTTCGGTGCCGAGGCAAAGAATCCGCAGCGTGACATTCCCATCGCCATCATCCTCGCCATTTTGCTGGCAACGGCGTTGTATATCCTGCTTCAGCTGTCGTATCTCGGTGGTGTCCCGACGGATTTGCTGCAGAAGTCGGGCGGCTGGGCGAACCTCCAGTTCCAGCAGGCGCCATTCGCTGAACTGGCCAGTGCGGTTGGTCTTTTGTGGTTGACGAACCTGCTGTTTGTGGACGCGGTCATTTCGCCGTCCGGCACGGGCAACATCTACCTCTCGGGCACGGCGCGCGTTCTGTTCGCTTGGGCGAAGACGGGCCTGTTCTACAGCTGGTTCGGCAAGGTGGATAAGCGGACGGGCATTCCGCGCGGTGCGCTGTGGCTGTCACTGATTCTGTCTGTCCTCTGGATCCTGCCAGCGCAGCTGAGCTTCTGGCAGGGCCTCGTAGGTGCCGTGACGTCGGCGACGGTGTTGACCTACATGGTGGGCCCGGTGTCGCTGCACACCCTGCGGCAGACGTCACCGGATATGCACCGTCCGTTTAGGCTGGGCGGCATGCAGGTGATTGCTCCGCTGGCCTTCATCGGGTCGTCGCTCATCATCTACTGGAGCGGCTGGCAGGTCAACGTGATGCTGATCACCATCATCATCGCGTCGCTCGTCCTCTACTTCGCCTTCGTGGATCGGGATGATCTGCGCGGGCGGATCAAAGAGGATTGGCGCGGTGCGGCGTGGCTGTTCTTCTATTACATCTTCATGCTGGTTGTGTCCCGGTTCGGCAACTACGGCCAGCCGAAAGGTTGGACGGCCACGATTCCGCAGCCGTGGGACCTGCTCATCGTCGTGGTCGGCGCGTTGGTGTTCTACTACTGGGGTGTGCAGAGCAAGCTGCCGCAGCCGGAGATTGACACGGACGAGGAGGACGAGGAACTCGCGTCCATCCGGCCGGCTGACGTGTGATTTGCGTTCCGCACAGCGTTTGTAAGTCAAGCGCATGGCGAGGGCATCATGTCCTCGCCATTTTCCATGCCACGAAGCGGTTTCACCTATGCGTCTGGGGTCATGCCATCCCGTATCGCTGGAGCAGTTGCCTGAGGTGGAGATTACTGAACCTTACCGCCTCGCGCGGCGCACGCTCGCGCACGAACACCGCCAGCGCCTCGTGGGCTGCCATCGGCTCTGGCTGCGCGATGAGGCCGCCCACCCATGCGAGCCAACCGATAAGTGCCTGCGGCCCGCCCCGCTGCCGAAGCGACGCGAGCGCCAGGTCCCCGTCTCGCTTGGCCAGCCGACGGCCCTGCTCGTCGCAGATGAGGGGCACGTGCGAAAACGCGGGTGGGCGAAGCCCCAGCGCCTCATACAGGGCGAGCTGGCGCGGCGTGGAGTCGAGCAGATCCGCGCCGCGTACCACCTCGCTGACGCCCATCGCCGCATCATCTACGACGACCGCCAGCTGATAGGCCATCACGCCGTCGGCACGGCGCACGACGAAATCTCCGCCGGCGGGCGGATCGTAACGCTGGGGACCCATGATGCCGTCTTCGAAGCGCCACACCTTGGCCGGCATGATGAAGCGCAGGCTGGGCGGCTTTCGCTGCGCGCGCTCCGCCAGCTCGTCTGCCGTCAGATGGCGGCATGTGCCGGGGTACACCGGATCGCCCGCCAGACCGTGCGGTGCGTGGGCCAGGCGGGCCAACTCCGCCCGGCTGCAGAAGCACGGGTAGAGCCGCCCCGCGGCGGCCAACTGGGCCACCGCCTGCTCGTACAACGCCTGCCGATCCCGCTGTCGGTACGGGCCGCACGGCCCCCCGATGTCAGGCCCTTCGTCCCAGTCGATCCCGAGCCAGCGCAGGTCCGCGAGGCACGCCTCGACGTAGGCGGGTTTGCAGCGGGCGGTATCCAGGTCCTCGATGCGCAGCACGAAGGCGCCGCCCGCTCTTCGCACCAACGCCCATGCCCATAGCGCCGTCCACGCGTGCCCGATGTGCAAGAGGCCGGATGGGGTGGGCGCGAACCTCCCTCGAACTCCGCCCTTGCCGATGGAGATCTCCATGCAGGCCTCCCCTTCATGCAACCATTGACGTTCGAACGCGTACCCTCTATCATATCATTCGTTGCTTTAGAATCCCAAGTGCAGGGAGGGTAGGCTGATGAAGAGCCGGACGTGGGTGTTGGCGGGCAGTGTCATTGCGATGCTCATCGCCTCCCTCGATTCGACCGTGATGAACACGGCGATGCCGTACATTGCGCGGGTGCTGGGCGATTTCACGCTGTACGCATGGGTGTTTGGGGCGTACATGATAGTCAGCACCGTGACGGCACCGCTGTACGGTAAACTCGCGGACATCTTTGGGCGCAAGCGCGTCTTTATCGCAAGTATCCTGATCTTTCTTGTCGGCTCCGCCCTGTGCGGAACCGCGCATTCCATGCTGGCCCTCATCCTGTTTCGCGCACTGCAGGGTCTGGGTGCGGGCGGTATCATGCCGCTCGCGCAGACCATCGCCGGGGATTTGTTCCGCGTGGAGGACCGGGGTAAGATCCAGGCGCTGTTCACCGGCATGTGGGGGCTATCGTCGGTGCTCGGTCCCCTGGTCGGTGCGACCTTCGTGACCTGGGCCTCGTGGCGCTGGATCTTCTACGTGAACGTGCCGCTGTGCATCCTGGCGGTGTTGCTGTTGCTGCAGTACCGCGACATGTACCCACCGCGCCAGGTGGCGGTCGACGCTATCGGCGCCGCGCTGTTCACTGTGGGCGTTGGGGTTCTGTTGGCCGATACCGTGGTGACGTCGCGGTTGTGGATGTATGCCGTGGTGGGCATCTCGCTCTTGGCGGCATTTGTGCTGTACGAACGCCGGCAGACGCAGCCGTTCATCCCGTTCTCGCTGCTGCGTACGCGCGGCATGACCTCCATCATCCTCAACACGTTCGTGGCGTGCGCGGCGCTGTTCGGGGCGAGCAGCTACGTCCCGCTCTTCCTGCAGGAGGTGGCCGGTCAGAGCCTGTTTGTCAGCGGTCTGGTGCTGATCGGCTCCTCCGCCGGTTGGATGATCTCGGCGGTACCCGCGGGCAAGTGGGTGGTCCGATCCGGCTTTCGCGTGCCGCTCCTCGTGGGCAACGCCGTGCTCTTCCTGGCGGCCTTGGTGTATCTGCCGATCTCGGCCCACACCGGCTTCTGGTACCTGTTTGGGGCGATGGTGGTGCAGGGGTACGCCTTTGGTCTGCTGCTGACGGTGGCGCTCATCGCCTGCCAGCAGTTGGTTCAGCCGGACCAGCGCGGCTTGTCCACGTCGCTGCAAATGTTTGCGCGCAACCTCGGGTCCGCCATCGGTGTGACGGTGATGGGCGCGTTTCTGACGCACGCGCCGTCGGTGCTGATGGGGATGCATCGGCTGTTCCTGTACGCGCTGGCGGCGAGTGTGCTGGCGGTGGTGACCGCCCTGTGCATCCCGCGCCTGGGGATGCCGTCGTCGCCGCAGTCGCCGTCCGTTCCGAGATCGCAGCCGCAGGCGTCCGGCGCCGGCAGTTCCTGAAGGGCGTTGAAGCGCAAGAAAGGCGGGGGGCTGCCCCGCCTTTTGTGTGCTCGCGTGTCAGATCACAAAGCCGAACCCGAACCAGGGCCAGAGCCCGTAGATGCCGCCGAACGGGATGAAGAAGCCTCCGAAGAACTGCACCTGCTCCACGTCCGGTGGTGCGGGGGCCAAGCCTGGCGAGCGGCTGCGCTTGCCACCCGGCGACATCCCCATCCAGTTCGTCGGTGCTTGCCACAGCGTGATGTCCGCCTCGGCCTGCGGGTTCTCCGCGCTGGCCAGTTGCCCGGCCCTGGTGAGGACGATGCCTGCGCAACCGCCTGTTTTTCCTGCGGGCCAAGTGTGCTTTCCCCTTCCCACCGCTGCCTCCGCACTTGTCTGAATCGCACTTTTCGTGAGAGAGTATAGAGGAGCGGATGCAACAGCCGGGGGGTGACGGGATGACGCTGCCGCTGGAAGGGATTCGCGTGATTGACTGCTCGCGCGTGTTGGCCGGACCCCTATGCACGATGATCCTCGCGGACCTCGGCGCGGATGTGATCAAGGTTGAGCACCCGCGCGGAGACGACGCCAGGCGCTGGGGCAAGTCCAAGGGAGATGTCCCGTTATGGTGGAAGATGATTGCACGGAACAAGCGGTTGATTGTCCTTGATTTAAATCAGGAAGAAGATCACGAAACGGTTCGGAAACTGGCCGCTTGGGCGGATATTTTGATTGAAAATTTCAGGCCCGGCCGGATGGAACAGTGGGGACTGGGCTATGAGCAACTAAAAGAGATTAATCCCCGCCTGATCATGGTACGGGTGACGGGGTTTGGCCAGTATGGTCCTCGCAGCGGGGAACCCGGCTTTGGCACATTAGCGGAGGCGTTTTCCGGTTTCGCGTATATGACGGGACAAGCAGACGGGCCGCCGACTCTGCCGCCGTTTGGACTCGCGGACGGCGTGGCGGCCCTCACTGGGACGTACGCTACCATGATAGCGCTCTACTGGCGGGATGCACGAAACGGAGGGATGGGACAAGTCATTGATTTGAGTCTCTACGAACCGCTGTTCCACATCCTTGGGCCACAAGTCATCGAGTATTCACAGCTCGGCGTTGTCCAGCAGAGGACGGGGAATCGTTCCCCGCGAACCGCGCCGCGAAACGCTTACCAAACTGCGTCGGGGCAATGGGTGGCGGTATCCGCGGGCACGCAGCAAACCGCAAATCGTGTGTTTGAGGCCATTGGCCGTCCCGAACTACGTGAGGATCCGCGCTTCAGTACCTCAAAAGGCCGCCTATCCAATGCGGACGAAGTCGATAGACTTGTCGCCGAATGGATTGGGCAACATTCGCTGGAGCAGGTACTGGCGCGATTTAAGGAGTGTCAGGCGCCGATTGCTCCCATTTATTCGATCGATCAAATTGTCGCGGACGACCATTACCGAGCCCGGCAGTCGATTGTGAGCGTGCCCGACGAAGACTTGGGCGAGGTACTGATGCAAAACGTCATCCCGAAAATGAGCCTCACACCCGGGGCCATTCGCCATGCGGGACGCACCAAACTCGGCGCGGACACGGAATCGGTGTACAAGGACATCGTGGGGTTGGATCGGCTGCGCTCGGAACGCGGAATGAGGGAAAGCTGATGATCAGCCGTTTTTGAGAATGTACCAGGCCGTTTCGTGAAGATGTGAATCTGAGCTATTCTGTACAATTTGCAAAAAATATGGGCCTGATGGTTTCGTCCAGGAACTCTGGTGCACCGCGGCGAAAGCGCTGTCTACCTTCATCTTGCCGGGCTCGCTAAACAGCCCGGAATGAGAACGAATCCGGTGCTTGGGAGAACACGGTGACACTGTGGGACGACCATGCAGCGCTCGAAGCAGAACGAGCGAGGGGGATAAAGATGAAGGCTATAAGCAGGATTGGGACGCTTACCACTTTGGCGGCCGCAGGTTCCATGCTGATGATCTCCGTGCCGGAAGCATCGGCCAGTAAGAGCTCGCAGCTACCTCCCCAGACAATCAGGTTCTGGGAGCCAGACATCGCGAGTTGGCAGCCGCTATACAAACAGTTGGTGGATGCTTTCGAGAAGACGCATCCGACGATTACAGTGAAGCTGGTTAATATTCCGCAAAGTGGATTTACGCAGAAGCTGAACACGGCGTTTGCTTCCGGCCAGGGACCAGACGTGTTTTGCTGGTTTTACTCGCGTGATATGTATGCGAAAGGTTTCATTCAGCCGTTGGATTCGTACATTAAGCGCGATCACTGGAACATGAATCAATACTTCCAACCCATTACGAACCTCCGGACCAAGGGCCTCGACGGGCACTACTACGGATTGCCGCGTGACGTGTCCATTGACACGGTCTTCTACAACAAAAACCTGTTTGACAAATATCACGTTCCATATCCCAAGCCGGGCTGGACTTGGGCGGATTTTGAAAGAATTGCGAAGGAACTGACTCACCCGAAAGACAACGTGTACGGGACGGACATGACGAGCAGCGACTGGTGGTTGGAAGGATATCCTTGGGTATGGGATTACGGCAGTGACATGATCAGCGAGGATGGCTGGAATGTCCAAGGCAAGCTCGACTCCAAGGGTGTTATCAAGGCGACTGAGTTTGCACAGAAGATGGCGAAGGACGGGAGCGTGGTGCCCAGTTCGTTGGCGCAGACGTTTGGATCGGGGGACTACGCGGACCTTTTGTCAGGAAAAGTTGGCATGGTCCAGGGTACGCTTTGGGG
>JAIMAY010000045.1 GCA_023511725.1 Alicyclobacillus sp. | reverse complement strand
ACCATTGAAAAACAGTACGATGAGCGCTACAATGGTCATATCGATGGTATGTTTCTTTACATTTAGGTGAGTGTGGTGAGGACGATGGCGACGCTCGAGGGGTTCGAGGAACTGACGCTGTCGCGAGCGGATCTGACGTGCTGGCCGGAGCGGTTGCTGGAATTGGAACGGCGTCTGCGGGCTTCGGAGATTCGGATTGTTGATGTCCGTCGGCGGAACGACGAGTTGACCATCGTCTATCGGCGGCTCGGGGCAGCCCCGGGCGAGGGGCGTGCGGGTAGGCGTCGGGAGTCTCGCGCGAGCGGATAAGAAGGGAGGAACCGCAAGTTGTACCTTACGCGGGAAGAGGTCCAGCAGATAGTGCTAAAGGCCAAAGACGAGAAAGGCTTGACGTGGAGGGAAATCGCCGAGCGTGCGGGCATGCCGAAGATCCACTGCACCTCGGCGTTGCTTGGGCAAGGTACGTTAACCCCGGAGCAGGCGGAACGGGTGGGGCAGCTATTGGGGCTTCCCGAGCCGGCCCGGCGCGCCTTAACTCGACCGCCATACCGCGGTGGCGTGCCGATGCCCCCGACTGATCCCGTGCTCTACCGGCTCTATGAAGTCATCCTTGTCCATGGCCCTGCGTTCAAGGAAATCTTGCACGAGGAGTTTGGGGACGGCATCATGAGCGCCATTGACTTTGAAATGCATGTGGAGAGGGAGCCACATTCGGCGGGAGACAGGGTTCGCATCACGATGAGCGGCAAGTACCTGCCGTATACAAGGTTCTAATCAATCAAATGAGAACGGGGGTTGCTATCCATGGCAAGGGGAACGCGAATTCTGTTTGCAACCGATGTACACGGGTCGGAGGCGTGCTTCATCAAGTTCGTGAAGCTCGCAAAGGAGATTCGCCCCCACGTGGCCGTACTCGCAGGCGAACTCACGGGCAAGGCGGTGGTGCCCATCGTCCGCCGCGGCCACCTTCATGAGGTGATGGGGACCCGTGGTCCAGAGTGTCTTGTGACAGAGGCCGATGTGGTGGCGTTCGAACGTCGAATGCGCATGCGCGGATTATACCCGGTTCGAATGGACATGGATGCGTACGATGCAGTGCGCCATGATGGCGTCGCCCGGCGGCGCCTACTCGCGCAGTGTGTGATGGGAGCCATGCGGCGTTGGCTATCCCTTGCCGATCACGGCCTGCGCGGCACCGGTGTCCAGTTGTTCATCAGCCCGGCGCATAACGATGACTGGATTGTCGACGAGGTGCTGCGCGGGCCGGGGCCGGCACGAAATGTGGACGGTGGGAGTGCGTACATCGATGATCATCACGAGCTGCTTGTTATCGGCCACGCCCATCCGACCCCGCATGCCGGTCCGCGCGAACTGCCGGAAGACCGTCTTGCTGAACACATCCGGCGCGCGGCGGATCGGCTGAGTGACCCACACCGCGCCGTGTTCGTGCTGCACGCGCCGCCAAAAAGCAGCGGCATTGACCTCGTACCGACGCGAAGGCGTGAAGGAACCGATTCGCCCGCCAGGCCGGTGGCCGCAGGCAGTCGGGCAGTGCGAGAGGCACTCCGGGATTACCAGCCATTGCTGGGTCTGCACGGCCACATCCATGAGTCGATGGGGGCCCACCGGCTCGGGCGGACGCTTTGTGTCAATCCCGGCAGTCAGTACGCCCGCGGTGCGTTGAACGCGGCTCTGCTGCACATCGCGAAGGATAAGGTCTGCGGGTTCCAGCTCATGACAGGGTGAGGGGGGATCTCCGTGATGATGCTTTGCCAAAAGCAGCCGCTCTGCGACTGTACCTCGCTGAGTTGGGATGAAGTGACCGAGCTGATTCGCGTTTACCGTCTGATGCGTGTGTTTGACGTGATCGATACCTTAGACTGGCGAAATCTAGAGGGATGCCCCAAATGTCGCTCGGCATTGCATGCCTATTTCCATAAGTAAGACTGGCAACCGAGGGTAGGCGTGCACAAGGTGGCGCTACGCGGGCGTGACCGGAGGCGCCGGTGGTGGCGGTAGCGGGGGTTTTCTCCGTTCAGGGACACGCTCCCGCTCGGTGCAACCAGCTGCCGGCGCGGTTGCCGTCTACCCTGCGGGCCTCGCTGTATCCGTAGCACGGCAGCCATCCCTCAATCCACCCGAAAGAGATTGAATATTTTGCCTCACGTTGCTATAGTGCTGTCACCGGACCGGACGCGCTTTGGCGGTCGGGAACTTGGACGCAGGAACCACTGTCGTCCTGCACGATGCGCGAGCGCGCCGGGCACCTGGGGGGTGACATGCGAGTGAACGTCGTGGTGGAGCGTAAGGGTCACGTCTGTACGGTAATCCTCAATCGGCAGGAAGTCCGCAACGCCATCGACTTTCAGACCGCTCATGAGCTTGCCGAAGCGTTCCGCATGTTTGAGCAGGATGATGAGTTGTACGTGGCGGTGTTGTGGGGTGCAGGCGGGACGTTTTGTGCCGGGGCGGATCTGAAGGCGTATGCGGAGGGGAGGGGCAACCACCTTCATCCCGACATGTCTAAGGATGGACCGCTCGGACCGACGCGGATGCACCTGTCGAAGCCGGTTATCGCCGCCATTTCTGGATATGCCGTGGCGGGAGGTTTGGAGCTGGCATTGTGGTGTGACCTGCGCATTGTCGAGCGCGATGCCATCCTCGGTGTGTTCTGTCGGCGGTTTGGTGTGCCCTTGATTGACGGCGGTACGCAGCGTCTGCCTCGGCTGATTGGGATGAGCCGGGCGCTCGATCTTATTCTGACAGGTCGCCCTGTGGGCGCGGAAGAGGCGCTGGCGATGGGGCTCGCCAATCGCGTGGTGGAACCGGGATTGGCGAGGCAGGAAGCGGAACGCTTGGCCTTGGAGCTTGCGAGCTTTCCGCAGCGCTGCTTGCGGAGCGACCGGGAGGCGGTGTACCGCGGCGTCGATCTCGACCTTCCCGCGGCGCTCGCCGTCGAGTTCGAGTTGGGCTGGCAGGTCATCGAGAGTGGCGAGTCGGAGGCCGGCGCCCGCCGTTTTGCCGCGGGGGATGGTCGGCACGGGGAGCCTGTGACAGGCACGGGAAGGGAAAACGGAGGGTCGTCAAGGCAGTGATGCTACGCAGTGATTCGGAAGAAGCGTTGACTCAATCGCCAGGTCCGTTGTATTATTCAGTATGTACACGGTTACACAACATGTGTAACCGTTTCACCAAGGCAGGCATCGGGAATGAACATACGTGAGATTGCGAAACGAGCGAATGTATCTACAGCCACGGTTTCTCGCGTGCTAAACGGACATCCGCGGGTGAGCGAGGAGACGCGGCAACGTGTGCTTCGGGTTATCGCAGAGGCGAACTACGTACCGAACGGCGTGGCCCGCAGCATGAGCCATGGGAAGACGTCCATCCTGGGTCTGGTGCTGCCGGACATCACGAACCCGTTCTTCCCGGGTATCGCCCGCGGGGTGGAGGATGCGGCGGGCTCGTTTGGCTACAGGGTTATCCTGTGCAACACGGACAATGATCGGGACACGGAGGCTTCCTACCTACGCACGCTGCGGGAGCAGCGGGTCGACGGCATTATTCTGGTGGGGACAAGCCACTTTGACGAAGCGGAGATCCGCGCGCTTGTGGGCGACATTCCGCTGGTCTGGTGCGACAGGGTGCCCGCAAGCGGTGCGTCCTGTGCCGTGCTGACGGATCACTACCAGGGCGCACGGCTGGCGGTGGGGCACCTGCTGGAGTTAGGCCATCGGGACATAGCGATGATTGCAGGACCGCCCGTCAGCGCAGCGTTGGAGCGCCAACGCGCCTTTCTCGATGTGTTGCATGAGGCCGGGATGGGCGTGCCGGAGCATCGCATGGTTCAGGGGGATTTTCGGTATGACTCGGGATGGCGCGCCATGAACCGGATCCTCGAGGATGAGACGGTCACAGCGGTTTTCTGCGCCAACGACATGATGGCGTTCGGTGCCATCAATGCCATCTTCCAGCGGGGGCTGAGGGTGCCCGAGCAGATTTCCGTGATTGGGTACGACAACATCTTATTTGCCGAATGGTCGCGCCCGGCGCTGACGACCGTCGCGCAGCCCATCTACCTGCTGGGGGTTCAGGCGGTGGAACTGCTCATGGACGCCATGGAAGGTACAATCTCACCGCCTGTCCGGCGGCTGCTGGAGCCGACGTTGGTCATCCGCAATTCGACAGCGAGGGTGAATGCATGAACATCGTGGTAGTAGGAAGTTTGAACATGGATGTGGTGATCCAGGTTCCGCGCTATCCCAAGCCGGGCGAGACGGTCACGGGGGGCAGCGTGTCCTACATCCCCGGCGGCAAGGGGGCGAACCAGTCTCTGGCTGCAGCACGGCTGGGTGCCCGTGTCACGCATATCGGGATGCTGGGGCTGGATCCGTATGCGGAGCGGTTGCGTCAGACCCTCACACGCGAGGGCGTGGACACCACCTACATCCGCACATGGGAGGGGCCAACGGGGATGGCGTTCGTCCACGTGGAGGCGGACGGAACCAACCGAATCATTGTCTCGCCAGGGGCCAACGGTCAGCTCCAGCCGCTCATCCTCGACGCCTTGCAACCCGTGTTCGCCGACGCTGATGCGGTGATGGTGCAGCTCGAGATCCCCATCGAGAGTGTGCGGCGTGTGGTGGAGTTGGCGCGGTCAGCACACGTGCCCGTCTTTCTCGATCCCGCCCCGGCGCGCGCGGACCTGTTCGAATATGTGGGCGAAGTGGACTGGATCATGCCCAATGAGTTCGAGGCCGAGCTTCTGACCGGCCAGACGGTGTCCGATGCGAAAACCGCGCACATCGCGGCCGCCAAGCTGCAACAGCGGGGGGCGCGGCGGGTTGTGCTCAAGGCTGGATCAGCCGGGGCATACCTGCTGGACGAGCACGGGTTTGATCATCATCCCGCGTTCCGGGTGCAGCCCGTGGACACCACGGCCGCCGGCGACGCGTTCGGGGCCGCCTTCGTGGTGGAATACTTGCGCGCCAAGGATGCGCACCACGCACTGCGCATCGCCTGCGCCGCGGGGGCACTCGCCACCACCAAGGTGGGCGCATACACGAGCCTGCCTCATCGCGACGAGTTGGAGACCTTCCTGAAGCAGGCACCGGCTTCATGACGGCCGCGGGCATGGCGCGGGAAGCCACGCCCCGTGAGGAGGGACGAGCAGTGACCAACGTCTATATCGATTGCGATCCCGGGATCGACGACGCCGTCGCCATCCTTCTGGCCGGCGGAAGCAAGAGCCTCAACGTACGCGGGGTCTCTACGGTGGCCGGGAATCAGACGGTGGAGAAAACCACCGACAATGCGCGGCGCGTGGTGGCGTTGGCGGGGATGGGCTGCCCGGTGGTGAGGGGAGCCAGCCAGCCACTGCTACGTCCTCCCGTTCACGCCGGCGAGGTGCATGGCGATTCGGGGCTTGGGGATAGTCACCTGCCGGCATCCCGGACACCGCTCGCCGCGGAGAACGCCGTGGCGTGGTTGGCGGAGAGCCTTCAGCGTGAGCCTGATCCGGTCATCCTGGTCGCCATCGGTCCCCTCACCAACGTGGCCCTGCTGCTCGCCGCTTTCCCGGAGGTCAAACCAAGGCTCCGTGAGATTGTCATCATGGGCGGCGCGATGGGTCCGGGAAATATCACGCCCTGCGCCGAGTTCAACATCTACGCTGATCCGGAGGCGGCAAAGATGGTCTTCCGCGCGGGTGTCCCTATCCGCATGGTGGGGCTCGACGTCACGCAGAAGGTGCGCGCGACGCGCAGCGTCATCGACAAGATTCGTAGCCTGCGCAGCGACGTCAGTGAACATGTCAGCGGCTGGCTGACCTCCTACGCGGACGCCGTGAGAGCTCTGCATGGCGAGGAAGGGGGTGCCCTGCATGATCCACTCGCCGTGGCAACCGTGACCCACCCGGATGTCGTGACGTTCGAGGAGATGTACGTGGACGTGGAAACGCGTGGCGGTTTGACCTACGGGCAGACCGTATGCCATCCGGCGGGCCTCACAGGACACGCTCCGAACGCGAAGGTGGCCGTCGGCGTGCGGCCGGACCTGTTCTGGGACATCCTGATAGACGCACTCCGGCAGTATTGATTGGACTTTTTCACCACTATCGCCGCGAAAGGTGGCATGACTAGGATGAGCTTGCGAGAGGCGTTTCGCTTTCGTCTGACCACCATGGGGATTGTGATGATTCCTGTGGCCGTGGGCATCAATTTTGTGGGCAAGGAGATTGCCAACGCGCTGAACCTGCCCATGTGGCTGGACTCCATCGGTACGATTTTGAGCGCGGTAGTTGCAGGTCCGTGGATTGGCGCCATCTCCGGCGCGGTGAACAACGTGTTCTTCGGGTTGACCATGGATGGTGGGATGTCCATCCTCTATGGGATCACGAGCATCGCCATTGCACTGGTCGCCGGCATCCTGGGTCATCTTGGCTGGTTCAGATCCCTGCCGAAGGCCATCCTCGCCGGCATCCTCGTGGCCCTGACGGCCGCCATCGTCAGCACGCCTCTGAACGTGGCCCTGTGGGGCGGGCAGACTGGGAAGGTCCTGGGCGACGCCATCTTTGCCGGAATGATGGCCAAGCACATGGGTATCTGGCTCTCGTCCTTTGTGGATGAGGGTGTGATGGATGTGATTGACAAGGTGATCAACTGCTTTGTCGTGTATCTCATCGTGCTCGGTCTGCCCAAGCGGTTCCTGCAGTCGTTCCAACCCTCGTCCACGACGATTCGTCAGTGAAGACAGGGGGCACGGGCGGTCCTTTCGCAGGGGATGGACGAGCCGGGGAGGGGATGTGGCCTCGGCTCTCCGTCGGCGCACGCATGAACGGGAGGACAGACGCATGACATCCGTTACGCTGTATCGGCCGAGGGCGACGTTTGTCCACCAGGGGGTGGACCCCTTCACGAAGCTCGTTTACCTCCTGTGTTCCATCGTGATGGCGTTCGCCATCCCCACCTTCTGGGGAGCGGCGGGCATGCTCGTGCTTAACCTGGGGGTGCTGGCGTGGGCACGCGAGCTGAAGAGATCCCTCCAGACCATCCTCGGCAGCCTCCTGCTCCTCGTCACCATCTTCGTGATTCAGGGGTTGTTCAACCCGGCCAACCGGACCCTGCTGTTTACGCTGGGCCCTGTGCACGTCTATCAGGAAGGTATTCTCTTTGCGCTGACCATCAGCTTCCGGGTGGTGAACATCATTGCGGCTTCGTGCGTGTTCGTGATGACCACGTCCCCGGCCCGGGTCATGGACGCGTGCGTCCGCTACGGCCTGCCCCCGAAGGCGGGGTACGTGGTCACGTCCATCATGCAGATCATTCCCACGATGCTGACCAGCGTCGCGCGCATCCGCGAAGCCCAGCAGTCGCGCGGCATGTCCATGAGCGGCAACGTCCTGCAACGGTTCAGATCTTTCCTGGCCGTGTTCGGGCCCATGGTCTTGTCATCGCTGATTTCCATCCAGGATAGGGCCATTGCGCTCGAGGTACGCGGCTTCTCCGCCAGGACGAAGCGCACGTTCTACGTGGACCATCCAGTTCCCCGCGGCATGGTCCTCCTCCGCGCACTGCTGCTGCTCGTCACCATCGCGGTCGTCGTCTGGAGGCTTGCGTCATGATCCGCGTGCGAGGTCTTACCTACACCTACCCGAATTCCGACAAACAGGTGCTGAAGAACATCACTCTGGAGGTGGAGCGTGGCGAGACCCTCGGCATCGTCGGTCCCAACGGCGCCGGGAAATCCACATTCTGCCATGCGCTGATGGGCCTCGTGCCGCACTTCTACCACGGGACCATCTCGGGCGAGGTCATCGTTAACGGGGTGAGCGTCGTGCAGTCCCACATGGGGGAAATGTGTCGTCACGTGGGCCTCGTGTTCCAGGAGCCCATTCACCAGTTCTCCGGCGCCAAACTGACGGTGGAGGAGGAGATTGCCTTCGGGCTGGAAAACCTGGGCGTGGACAGCGCCACCATGCAAGAACGGGTGGACTGGGTCACGGCCTTGCTGGGCCTCGCGGACCTTCGCCGGCGCAACCCGTACGAGCTGTCGGGCGGCCAAATGCAACGTGTCGCCATCGCCAGCGTGTTGGTGCTGAAGCCGCAGGTCCTCGTGCTGGATGAGCCGACCAGCCAGCTGGATCCGGCCGGTACCGCCGAGGTGTTCGCCGCCATCGAGGCGCTGCGGGCGGAGGGTGTGACGACCGTGATTGTGGAACACAAAGTGGAGTTGCTCGTGGAGCACTGCTCGCGCATCGCCGTGCTGGTGGACGGGGAACTGAAGGCCCTCGACACGCCATCCCGGGTGTTCAGCCGCGCCGATGCGGAGCACTGGGGCGTCGAGATTCCCCGGTACAGCCGAGCCTATCGTGCCCTTGACCCGGCCAGCGAATCGGTACCCACAACCCTGCACGAGACGGTGGAAAGGCTGAGAGACTATGAGTTGTCGCATCGTGGTTGACCATGTGCACTTCGCCTACACGCTCGGACAGCCGGTTCTGCGTGACATCTCGTTGTGGTTTGATGCCGGCGCCACCGCCATCATCGGCGAGAACGGCGCCGGGAAGACCACGTTGATGAAACTCCTCAACGGCCTCCTCAAGCCTACGCAGGGAGACGTGTGGGTGGGGGACCTGAACACGCGCCATCACGACCCAGCCCGCATCGCTCGGCACGTCGGGCTCGTGTTTCAGAATCCCAACGACCAGATCTTCAAAAGCCGTGTCCTCGACGAGGTGATGTTCGGCCCGCTCAACATTGGACTGTCCGAGTCAGCGGCGCGTGAATCGGCGCTTGCGGCGCTTGAGACGGTGGAGCTGGCCCATCTGGCGGATGAAAACCCTTATGATCTCAGCTATGCGCAGCGCAAGCGGATCTGTATCGCGTCCATACTCGCGATGCAGACCCCCGTTGTGGTGTTCGACGAGCCGACCATTTCTCAGGACGATCACGGCCTGCGGCTCATTGCCCGCATCATCCGGACGCTCGAGGCGGAGGGCAGAACGGTGATCAGCATCGTGCACGACATGAACTTCGCCGCCGAGCACTTTCACCGCGTCATCGCCATGGCCGAGGGAGAGGTGGTGGCCGATGGCCGGCCGGAGGACGTCTTCGCCGATGAGGCGGTGCTCCGCCGCGCCCGTGTCGATGCACCGGCCATGGTGAAGCTGAGCCGCGCCACGGGCCTGCGCAGGACGTGCCTGACGGTCCCGGCGTTCGTGGCGAGCTATCTTACCGAGAAGGATCTGCGGCCGCCAAGGCGGTGAGGCTGGGGGATGAATATCCGTTTCGTCATCCACACATCGTTGAGGAAGGCCCGAAGGGCGTTCGTGACCCATCCGACGTGTTGACGTGTTCGCGTGATGTCGATCACTGTCGATACATGTTGACAAATCTTCTGTGTCCATAGAAAATAGAGGCAAACAGCATGGATGTCGGTTGACTCCAACGGAATGTGCCGTCGTGGTCCAAGGTTCGGGGTGTGTTTCAGGGCAAACCAGTGGAAACGCTGGGACGCAAAGCCACGGGTCTACGGGCGGGTCCTCGCCTATGACAGCCGGGTTGCCGCACTCGATGCGCGTCTGGGCCGATGTGACCCCACCTACAGGCGTGCGCGTAGAAGAGGGCAACCCTGCGTAATCTTTCAGGTTGCCCTCTTTTTGATTGGGCACAGATAGGGGGTTGCTGGTTTACGTGGATAAGGAATTATGCAATGGAAAAAAATCCCCTTCGGGGGGGGTATACCTTCCAACTGAGGTAGAAAATGTATTGCATGGGTTGGTGCAGCGTGTCACTCGCGCGGTACCATGTGACGCCTTTGATGTGGTCTTTCAACCCCTGGTGGATCATTGTAATCGCCACGTGGTTGGGCTTGAAGCCTTGGGCAGGCCCGCGGTGCGTGGTGTCCCCGTTGCCCCTGACGCGTGGTTCCGAGAGGCCTCGGACAAGTGTGGCGCCGATGCTGATCTGATGGCTGTGATGCTTGCCATGCACCGTTGGCTCAGCTGCAAGCCATCCTCTATCCCGGTGCGGCTGTTCGTCAACGTGACACCCATGACAGTGTGCCAGGATGCGTTCTTCGAGACCTTGGACCTCATGCTGTCGCTGGACGGGGTGAGCGCCTCCGAGGTTGTCATCGAACTGCTTGAGTATCCTCCCATTGCCATTCACGAGGTGCTAGGTCCCCTGAGAACCTTACAACGGATGGGCGTTCGTGTGGCTTTGGACGACATCAGTGACGCTCAGGCGTACCGGGACTTCGCCGCTCACGGGTTCTACCCTGACATCGTGAAAATCGACAAGAGCATTGTGCGCCGATGGGAGGACCCATCCACCAGAGCGGCGTGGCAGGACATCATCCAGGCATGTCGCAGCGACGGGGTGAGGGTGGTGGCGGAGGGTGTCGAAACGCTGGATCACGTGCTGCAGCTCTTGGATTTGGACATCCATCTGAGCCAAGGGTACTACTGGGGAGAGCCGCTACCTGATATCCAACGAGCCCATCTGCACGCGGAGATTGAGCTCTCCCGCTATCGCCTTTTCTACATGACGCAGCAGTTGCGGCTGCCGATCACGGATCCCGCCGTCGTCAAGCAGAGTCAGGAATTGGATGATCTGCTGCTACGTTATCTGGCGCTGCCGGGGCAGAGGGGGCGACGGGAATGACTTTCTTATCCCGCACGATTACCCGTCTAAAAGAAATTCGCTTCCATCGCGGAGCCCTAGGAGCGTGCAAACCAGCGCCCGTCGAAGGGCGCGCTTGGGTGGAACATGGTCAAATTCGAGTGACGGATCCGGAGCATGGTGGGAGGCCCGCCCTGATGATTGTGCCCGACCGTCATGACCTCCGGGTTTGCGTCAACGGGAAACGTGTCCTGGGCATGGTGGAGGTCCGTGCATCCGACAGGGTCGAGGTTGCGCTTCAAGAGAAGGCCCCCGTCTGCGAGTGTACTTTGGAGGTCCACGATAAGCCGTCGCATGTCAGGCTCAGGGTGCGCAAGCACGCTGGACTCAGGTCGCGTCTCCGCGACACGGCGCCCGCCGTGTGCTTGCTGCTGGAAACGGAGGGCGAGGTGATTCCTCCAGAACCCATCAACGCGCAGCGACTCCAGATGCTCATGGAGGAACGAGGACTTCGCGGTGTCGAGATGAGTGAGGCTGTGCTTGACATGCTGGAGCGTGCGGATGGCGAGGCTGAAGTGATCCTCCCTCTATCTTCCTCGATGTCTCCAAGAAGGCCCCCATACCAATTGCTGGAGCACATCTATGAGCGAGACGACGTATTCCGCACGGTTCGGCTCCGCTACGTCACGTCGGGAACCGCCATAGCCGTGTGCACGCCGGAATTTTCATCTCAACTCCAGAACGGCGGGAACAATGACGGTTATCGCCTGGGAGACGGGGTCCAACTCGTGGATAGGACCATCGTGGCGACCCGACACGGGCGCGTCACCGTTCACAGGTCGCTTCTCGACGTCGTGCCGGAGACCATCATCCAACGGGATGTGGACTTTCATGAACACATTGAGCTGGAGGGCAACGTGATCATCCAGGGTTCTGTTCATGAGGGGGCAATGGTACGGGCGACGGGGGCCGTACGGGTGTATGGAAACGTCATAGGTGGCGAAATCCACAGCGCGGGTCCCATACAGGTGCGGGGACACATCAGTAGGGCCGTGATCATCGCGGGGGAATGGCACCACGCCGCCGCTGGTCCAGCGACCTTACCTGAGAGTCTGAGCGATATCGGCGAACACGTCAACCGCCTCCTGGCGGAGTATCGCATCCTGCTGCGTGAAGCGCTTGGGCGGTTTGACCGTTCGCTGGTCGAATCTCGCTTGGGTCGGCTGCTCCTGACGCAAAGGCACCCGGAGCTCATTGCGCAGCTGAATGCGTTGTCGGAAGTCATTCGACAGATTCCCATCACTGCGTTTCAACAGCTGCGTGTGGAGATTGACCGGATCTGGTCGCTGCAGGCATTGCACCCCATCACGGAGTCGGATATTGTCAGATTGTATGAGAAACTGCGGACTTGTCTCGACACGCTTGCTGGATTCACCACAACCGCGGGGGTGCGAGCGTCAAGCATCGGGTCGAGTACCGTGATGGCCAAAGGGCATGTCATCGTGTCAGGTCGGGGTGTGATGGCGAGCTCCTTGGAAAGCGGAGGATGGATCACCATCCGTGGCGCTGCGAAAGGCGGGTTCCTGACGGCCAGGAAGGCCATCTGCGTGGACGAACTGGGTTCCGTGTACGCCGTCGAAACGAGTCTTCGGGTTCTGGATGAAGATGGTGTGATAAGGATCCGCATCCGGCACCCGAACACGCTGGTGGACGTCGGCGGGTGGCGGGATCGGAATCGGAGATTGGAGCGCAATGTGTACATTCGGGGAGGCGAACGCAGTCATGAACATCGTCTTGGTGGATGATGTGCAGGAGACGCTCGACACGCTGGAGATGATGTACCGCTGGCACACAGGGGTTCGGGTTGTGGGAAAGGCAAAGAATGCAAGTGAATTGTGGGAGATTCTCGGCACACGTCAGGTGGACGTCGTCTCCGTGGACATCGAGTTGGGAGGTCAGAATGGACTTGACTTGTGCCAGGAGATATCCCACAGGTATCCGAAGGTCTTCATCGTCGTTTGCTCTGTCGAGGACAGCGAAGACAACAGGCGCCGTGCGGCGCAAGCGGGAGCCAAACTCTTCCTCGGAAAACCGGTGGCGCGAGGTGACGTGGGCAGGATGATCGAGACTTACAGGCAAGCCGCCGGATCTTCCCTGCGCAGGGATGCAGTGGATTCTGCAGGGAAAGATGATGACTTGATCAACCTGCTCAATGGGTTGTCGAGGTCCTAAGCGGGGCGGATTGTCCACGGAAGCGCGTCACGGTGGAGGCGCAGCGGCTGGTCCGCCCGTTTTTCCTAGTTCCGCATGGCGTGGAACATCGCGATGAACGCATCGGCTACGTTGGGGTCGAGTGCAGCGTTCCGAGCTTGCTCAACGCAGGCCAGGGCCTCTGCGTGTGTCGCTCGATTGCGCGTCACCGCCTGCGCGTACAGATCCACCACCGCGAGGATGCGGGCCAAGGGGTGGATGGTTGATCCGGTTTTTCCGGCCGGGTAACCGCTCCCGTCATAATGCTCATGGTGATCCATGATCACGGGTTCGAGATCCGGCGGTAGGCGGAGGCTGCGCACCATCTGGGCACCCACGTACGGGTGCTGTCGGAACTGTTCCCATGCTTGAGGTGAGCGCCTGGGGTTACGGATGACCTCCGGTTCCAATGCCGTCATGCCATAGTCCATGAGCCGGGCCGCGAGGATGACCCTGTCGCGTTCCGCATCGGTCAATCCCAGGGATTCGGTAAACAATCTCGTGTAGTGGGCTCGCACATCCAGCAGCGATGACATTCTCGGGTCTATCAGTTCCTGCGACTGGATGGCATCCAGGCATTCAAGGAACTGTGCCACCTGTTGGATGAATCCCGGGGGCATCGGCATCCGTGAACTCGCGCCGTCATCCGACGACACATTTCCCTCCAGATACGCCCATTCGCGCCACATGCCCAGTTGACCGAACAACACCTGGGCCTTCTCTGCCAGTCGCGCACTGAGATACGTTTCACCTGCTCTTTGCGCCATCAGTGTGAGGAGTTGGCACAGGCGTGCAACCTCTTCTTTCTCGTAGTTCACGAACGCGGACCACACCAGACGCAGCGCCGCTTCGGCGCAACGGAGGCTCTCCTGCATTCGGCCCTGATAGAAGTACACGCGTCCGAGGGTTGATAGGACGTGCAGCGTGGGCCCGCTTCCTTCCATGGCCTGGAGCAAGTGTGATTCTGCGGCGTCATACGCTCCCAGTTCGAGATAGGCGACTCCGAGATTATTCAGGAGGACATCATCGAAGTCGTGGATACTTGCACCGTGGAGAACGCGCAGTGCTTCCTCGATGCTCTCAATCACAGCCTGCGTATGCCCGTTCAACCCATGGATGGTGGCCATATTGAGCAGAAGGTGTCCGCGGGAGCGTGCAGGCAGGTGTGGCATCTCACGCGCCAGACTTTGGAGGTATCGGTGGGCCGTGTCGAGCTCGCCGATACGGCCGTAGGCCGTGGCCAAGTTCACGATGGCACGCGCATGCGTCTCGGCGGATGCGGACGCGTCACGAGCCTTCGCAAACATCTCAATGCTGTGTCGTACGGACGACAGGGCAAGATAGACTTTCCCGGTTTCGTTGTATAGGTCACTGAGTTCGTCGGCGGGCGATGACGTATCCACATGGGTGATGAGAGCCGCCAGTTCATCAAGGGCAAGGTGGTACAGGCCGTTCTTGACCAGCCGCTTTGCTCTTGCCATCTGCTCATGCAGAATCATGGGGTTCCTCCGTGCTGATGGGTATCTGGATGGTGAACCTGGATCCTTGTCCAGGTGCCGTGTCAACGATGAGTGCACCTCCGAGAAATGCGATCCGTTCTCGGATACCCTCGAGACCATAGTGACCTGCCGGCACCCTGGTCGCGTCGAAACCGATGCCGTCGTCCTGTATCTCGATGACAGCGCGTCCGTGCTCGGCACCAAGCGCGACGCGTACCAGCGAGGCTTGGGAATGTTTGCGCGCATTGTTGAGCAACTCTTGGATCACCCGATACACCACCATCTGTCGAGCTGGTGACATCGTCAACGCCTCAGCCTCGCATTGCAACTGCATTTCGCACCGCATTCGAGAGGTTCTCTCGAGTTGTTCGCAGAGGTTCCGCACCGATTCCAGTAGTCCAACTTCTTCCATGGCCACGGGCCTGAGATCATAGAGCAACTGTCGTATCTCGCTGATGGCGGAGATGATACGGTTGCGCAGCTGTCGAATCTGTTGCTTCGCAAGCGTGGGATC
>JAIMAY010000044.1 GCA_023511725.1 Alicyclobacillus sp. | reverse complement strand
CGCACCGCCGCACCAATCGCCCCATGGTCACCGTGGCCATGATGGTCGCCATCTTCCTCGTCGCCATCGACGTCACCGTCGTCGGCACGGCCATGCCGCGCATTGTCGCGGACCTCGGCGGCCTCGATCTCATCAGCTGGGTCTTCGCCGTCTACACCCTGACCACCACCGTCACCACGCCCATCTATGGGAAGCTGGCGGACCTGTTCGGTCGCCGCATCGTCTTCACCGTCGGCGTCATCCTGTTCGTCCTCGGTTCCATGCTCTCCGGTGCCGCACACACCATGGGTCAACTCATCGCCTTCCGCGCCTTCCAAGGTATCGGTGCGGGTGCGGTGATGCCCATCACGTTCACCATCATCGGAGACCTGTACCCGGGTGAGCAGCGCGCCCGTATGCAGGGGCTGTTCAGCAGCGTATGGGGGATTGCCGGTTTGGTCGGCCCGTTGGTGGGCGGTTTCTTTGTCGATCACGCCTCCTGGCGCTGGATCTTCTACATCAACCTGCCGGTGGGGGTTGTCACGCTCATCCTCGTCTGGCTCGGCCTGCATGAGCGGTTCGACAAGCACACCCATCGCATCGACGTGTGGGGTGCGGTCACCTTCACCGCCGGCGTTTCGGCGCTCCTGTATGCACTGCTGAACGGCGGCACCCGGTACGCGTGGACGTCGGGGACCATCCTCGGCCTGTTCGCGGCGGCCATCGTCCTCATGGGCCTCTTCATCTGGATCGAGCGCCGCGCCGCTGAGCCGATGGTGCCGCTCCATCTGTTCCGCATGCGCGTCATCACGGCCGCCAACATCGTCGGCTTTCTCAGCAGCGCCGCCCTGATCGGCGTCACCGCCTGGCTGCCGCTGTGGATTCAGGGTCTGCTCGGGTACAGCGCCACCAATTCCGGTCTGACGCTGCTGCCCATGTCCATCGGGTGGCCCATCGGATCGACCGTGGCCGGCCGTATTATGTACCGGATCGGTCCCAAGGTCACGGCCGTCACCGGCGGCGTCCTCATCGCCGCCGGCACCATCTGGCTGGCCACCGTCACCCTCGCCACGCCGGGGTGGCTGTTCACCATCATCATGGTCATCATTGGCCTCGGTATGGGCTTTGCTACGACACCGACTCCTGTTCTCATCCAGTCCGCCGTCGGCTGGAACCTGCGCGGAGCGGCGACGGCGACCAGCACCTTCACCCGCTCGCTCGGCCAATCTGTCGGCATCGCCGTGTACGGCACCGTGTTCAACCAGGCCATCGCATCCTACGCCGCCACCCATCTGCCGCCGTCGGTGCACCTCGGCGGGTTCGATCCGAGCCGCGCCCTGAACGCCGAGACCTTCGCGCAGATCCCGCCCGCCCTGCGCGACGCGGTGCGCCAGCTGTTGGCGCATGGGCTGCACACGGTCTTTCTGTGGGTCGTCGGCACGGGGCTGCTCACGCTGCTTGCGACGTTCCTGCTGCCGCGATTAATCGACAGGGGAGGAAAGCTGAGGTCATGAAGGTAAGTGAGGTAGCACTTTCACAGGATTTTCGGCGCCTTTGCATTGAGGCCGGTGGTTTCGACCGTGTCCGTTACGCAGTGTTCCATCCCCAAATATGGTTTTTCGTTGGGAGCCTCACAGCACTGGGCGCTCTGTGGCTCTGGGCAAATGATGGCCACCCATGCGTGATCACAGTCTTGTGTGTATTTACAGTTATTTTTTACCTACTCACTTTGCGCTTTTTGCGCTGCTATAGAATACGTATAGTCTTCGCCGGCTTAATCGAAAAACCCAGTGTTAGGGTGCCGATGACTGTGGATGCCGCGCTAATCAGAGATTACTACCGCATACTGGAGTATGGATTCACGGACGTAGATAAGAGATTGTTAGCTCCCGTGTTCAAGTATGAGTCATCTAAACTAGAAAGCGGCTTTAGTGATGCCTCCATTGTGATGACATCTATGACTGCGTTATTGAGCACGTATGCGTCACTACATGCCAACCAACATGTACTGGTGACCGTGCTCGCCACAGTGTATTTTCTGCTCGTGATCTTGCTTATTGACTTAAGGCTTAGAAGCTGTATGAAGGCTCATTATATTGTCCTGATGGACCTGCTTTCAGTTTCTTATCACCGCCGTGGGCTGTGATACCGGCAGGAACTTCGCCCCCTCATCCCGAATCACCGAACAAACAGGAGAGGGGGCGTTCGCTTGCTCACAGCCGGTGATTGGCTGGCAGACCTGGCTGTCCCTGTGCTGGCCGGCAGCGCGGGCGCTGGTCGGCGCGTGGACGACCTCTATTTTCTGAGTCCTCATACAAATTGGCAGTCCAGGCAGGTGCAGGACGAGCTGGCGGATAAGGCGGTCATTGTGCCGGCGTCGGTCCTTCCGGGGTACGACATGCGCTTTGACATCCTGGTTCGATCCGCCGCGCGCGCCGGCGCGGCCTGCATGGTGTATCTCGGTGGCAAGCGAACCGACTTTCCTAAAGGTACCCTGCTGCTGGCGGACCAACTGCCTTTGTGCTTGGCATGGGTTTCCGATGCGAATGCCTACGTCGCTCTCATCCGTGCCTTCTACCGGCGGGTGACGGGGCTGGAACGGCGTCTGGTGCAGGCGTTGGAAGAGGCTCGGGAGCGGATCGAGGACGAACGCGTCAATGCCACGACGCTGGCTGCCTGGTTGTCGCTCGTGGAGCGTGAACTGCAGGTCACATGCACCCTGGAGCCCTGTGCGCCCTCCATCCGGCGGGCGGGGTGGGTACGGCGGCAGGGTAAGCCCACCCTGCACATCCCCATTCGCGCGTCGGGGATGGATGTTTGCCTGACGGTCCGCCCAAAGGACATCTGCCCGTTGTACCAGGCAAGCGCCGAGACCGCGTGGATAGTGCATTTGGCCGGCCTCCTGTCGGCCGGTACGGAAAGCATACTCTGGCGGGAAGCGGTGGGCACGCATGGGCCTCTCGGCTGGTCCCTCGGTTTCGAGGCGGCCGTGTTTGCTCTCACGTCGTCCATCCCGGCCCTGTCTCTTCGCCAGCCAGTGCAGGGGCAGACGCATGAGGACATTCCCGACTTGGTGGGCACGTATTCGCTGGCCCGGCGGCTGCCCATCCTGCCACTGCAGGGGATAGCGGCCGTGCACGGCATGTGGCTGACGGCACTGGATCCTCCGGTGTGCGGGCAGGCGGAGGCGGAATCGCTCCTCCTCACATCCATCCCGCATCCATACCGTTTTTACCGGCTGTCCACCCTTCTGCTGCGCGATCACGCCCTCCAAGCCGCATCCCACCCACGGCTGCGGCGCCACCTTGACCCGGAGAAGGTCGCGTGCGTACCCTGGCGCGACTGGCGAGGCAGGGAAGGCATTGCGGTGGTTTGGGGCATGTCCCAGCTGCAGGATGACCGAAGCGAGGATGTGGTTCGGACGTGGCTGCATGACCTCGAGGTTCGGCTGCGCAGACCCTTGACGGGTGTGGTCTGCCGCGTCGAAGTTGGGGACGACTCTCCGCAAGCGGTGATGGGCTCTCTTCAGAAGGTCATGGAGGAGGCGTTTCAGCATTTTCTACGTTTACCGGACGGCGTGTACGGGGTGCGGCTCCTCTCCCACGCGGGGGACCCGGTGCTTTTGCTCGACGCTGCGCGGGCGGATGCGGCGGAAGAGGCGACGAGGATATTGGAGCCCATCCTGCGCGACAGAAACGCTGAAGCACTCCTGGAGGCACTGCAGGCCTACATCGAATCCGGGGGACGGCTGCAACTGGCCGCGCAGCGTCTGTACGTGCACCGCAACACCATCCGCTACAGGCTGCGGCGCATCGAGGAACTGACGGGTGCCCGAATGGATGATGCACAAACACGCCTGACCTTCCAGATTGCGCTTCGCTTTTGGCAGATGTTTCAACCGCACACGCCGGCGACGGACCCTGATGCGTAAAAACTTGTACCGTTCGCACAATACCACGCGCGCGGATTTGTACACCGGGTCCATATGAAGTGAAAATATCAACAATTACAATAGCCCTCAACAAGGCCGCCGGACAACGGCGCCTTGGAAAGGAGGGCTGAGCATGGCGGAAGCATCACGCGCAAAGTTGGACGACTACTCGCTGGAGCGTGTGCCGTGGCAGGATAGGCGGAGTTGGATAGGGATTGCGACCATGCGCTTCGGCCAGTTGTCGGCGTTGTCACAGTTCCTGTTGGGAGCCACACTGGGCTTTGGCATGACCTTCTGGAACGCCTTCTGGGCGTTGACGCTGGGTGCCGTGATCCTTGAGGTGCTGTCGATTTTCATTGGCATCGCGGGCATGAGAGAAGGGCTCAGCACCACCCTGCTCATTCGCTGGGCCGGGTTTGGCCGGGTCGGTTCGGTTCTTGTCAGCCTCGTGATTGCCATCTCGCTCATCGGCTGGTTCGGCATTCAAAACCAGGTGTTTGCCGAAGGGTTGTCGCAGCTGCTCGGAGGACCGGTGTGGGCGTGGTCGATTGTGACCGGCCTGCTGGTGACGGTGGTCGTCATCTTCGGTTTTCTCTCCATGGGCTACACGGCCTACATTGCCGTGCCCCTGTTCGTCCTCGTGGCCCTGTATTCGGTGGGGTCAGCCTTCACGCATTATTCGTTGCCTGACCTCGTGGCGATGGCGCCTCCCGGGCCTCACATCAGCATTGCGGCAGGGGCGAGCATGGTGGCCGGAGGGTTCATCGTGGGTGCCATCATCACGCCGGACATGTCTCGCTACAACCGTTCAGCAGCGGATGTGGTGAAGCAGACGGTGGTGGGCATCACCCTTGGAGAATACGTCATCGGTCTCGTGGGGGTCCTCTTGGCGCATGCGGTGAAATCCGGGGACGTGATCACCATCGTCATGTCGACGAGCGGCGTCATCGGCACCATCATCCTCGTCACTGCCACCATCAAGATCAACGATTGGAATCTCTACTCCTCGTCGCTGGGCATTGTCAACCTGGCCGATACGATGTTCGGCAAGCGCATCAGCCGTGCCGCCGTGGCGCTCGTGTTCGGCATCCTCGGCACCGTGCTGTCGGTGCTGGGCATCCTGACGCACTTTGAAGGATTCCTCACCGTGCTGGGCGTGGCCATCCCGCCTGTCGGCGCCATTCTTCTCACCGAATACTTCGTCGTCCGGCGCTTTGAACCGGCGCTCCGGGAGACGCGCGAGACCGGCACGCTTCCCCCGACGTACGAGGCCTGGAACCCGCTGACGTTGGTGGCGTGGGCGGCCGGGTTTGCGGCCGGCCAGTGGCTGCACTGGGGTATCCCGTCCCTCAATGCGCTGGTCGTCAGCGGCGTCGTCTACTGGGTGCTGAGCGTCGCTGTGCACCGCGGCCGGAGCGTGAATTTCGGATCCGTCTCGACGTACCGTGAGCCCGTGTGACGTCGCTGTCAAGCGAGCCGTGTCCCGGGATCAGCTTCGGCAGGTCCCGGGTTGCCTTGTCCGTGGCCACAAACATCATTCGACGATACCTCAACGTGGGAGAGATGGCCTTGAGGAAGCTCATTCACGCAGCGGATATTGACGATCTCGCACTCGGCGCGACCGTGCTGGGTACTGGCGGCGGCGGTGATCCCTATATCGGCGCCCTGATGGCCAAGCAGGCCATCGAGGAGCACGGGCCTGTGGAGCTCATCACCATCGACGAACTGGCCGACGCGGACCTGGTGATCCCATCCGCCATGATGGGAGCGCCGACCGTCATGGTCGAAAAGATCCCCAGCGGTGCCGAACCGGTGGCGGCATTTCGGCAACTGGAGCAGTTCCTGGGCCAGCGGGCGGCGGCGACGGTGTCCATTGAAGCCGGTGGCCTGAATTCCACCATTCCGTTCGTGGTGGCGGCGGAGCTTCGGATCCCGGTGTTGGATGCGGACAGCATGGGACGCGCCTTTCCGGAGATTCCGATGACCGCACTCCATCTCGGCGGCATCTCCGCCACGCCGATGGTCCTGGTGGACGAGAAGGGGAATGCGGTCCTGCTCTCCACCATCAACAACGCCTGGACCGAGGCGCTGTCGCGTAACGCCACCATTGTGATGGGCGGATCGTCCATGCTCGCTCTGTACGCTGCCAGTGCGGCGGACATGCGACAGCACATGATCCACGGCACACTGTCCAAGGCGATGGAACTGGGGCACCTGCTCATGTCGCCTTTGACCACGGAAGAGAAGCTGAGCCGCTTGCTGGAGACCACCGCAGGGCAGCGCCTGTTCAGCGGCAAGATTGTCGATGTGATGCGGAGAACCGAAGGTGGATTTGCGCGGGGTACGGTGACGCTGGAAGGCATGGGGCGGGATGCGGATTCTGTACTGCGCCTGGAGTTCCAGAACGAGAATCTGGTCGCGCTTCGCGATGGCGTTCCTGTGGCCACCGTGCCGGACCTGATCACGGTCCTCGATGCGGAAACCGTGCGGCCCATCACCACCGAGGAACTGCGGTACGGCCAGCGGGCCATCGTCATCGGAATGCCCTGTGCGCCCGTGTGGAGGTCGGAGCAGGCGCTGGCTCTCGTGGGTCCGCGGTATTTCGGCTATGACATCGACTACACGCCGCTGTCTGCGAGGGCGTCCGCTGCGCGCTGAGGACACGGTTGGCGGGCATAACAACGGATCTCGAAACGAACACACCATCCCAGCAGCAGAGGAGGAAACTTCGTGGCGTATCGGATAGGGATTGATGTGGGCGGTACGAACACGGACGTGGTGTTGCTGAATGAACAGCATCAGGTGCTGGCGAAGACGAAGCGCCCGGACAGCGCGGATATCCTGACGGGCATTCGCTTGGCCGTGGAAGATGTGCTGCGCCTGAGCGGGGTGGATCCGTCGCAGATCACCCACGCCATGCTGGGCACCACGCAGGTGACCAATGCCATCATCGAGCGCCGGGACTTGAACGATGTCGTCATCATCCGCCTGGGGGCCCCTGCGACCCGCGCCGTGAAACCTTTGGCGGGGTGGCCGGCGGATCTGAGGGAACGTTACCAGCCCTACGCCTACATCGTGGAAGGTGGCCATGAATACGACGGCCGGGAGATTTCCACCCTCAACGAGACGGAGCTGTACCGCATCGCGCGCGAGGTGAAGGGACGTGTGCAGGCCGTCGCCATCACCGGCGTGTTCTCACCGGTCAACCCTGCGCAC
The DNA here is from genome assembly GCA_023511725.1 of Alicyclobacillus sp. Lineage (GTDB taxonomy): Bacteria > Bacillota > Bacilli > Alicyclobacillales > Alicyclobacillaceae > JAIMAY01. Next base: position 7,809 of record JAIMAY010000044.1, on the reverse strand, counting down.
GAGGAGCGCGCGGCGGCCATCTTCCGTGAGGTTCTGGGGGAGGATGTGCACATTTCGCTGTCCTATCAAATTGGCAGCGTGGGGCTCTTGGAGCGCGAAAACGCGACCGTCCTCAATGCCGCCGTCGCAGCCGTGGCCAAGCGTGCCGCGCTGTCGTTCAAGCAGGCCCTCGCCCATCTCGGTATCCACGCCGATCTCTACCTCACCCAGAACGACGGGACCCTGATGTCGGTGGACTACGCGCTGATGTATCCCATCCTGACCATCGCCTGCGGCCCGACCAACAGCATGCGCGGCGCCGCCTACCTCACCGGTCTCAAGGATGCCATCGTCGTGGACGTCGGCGGCACCTCCACGGATGTCGGCGTCTTGGTCAACGGCTTCCCGCGTGAATCACTCGTTGCGGTGGAGGTGGGCGGGGTGCGCACCAACTTCCGCATGCCGGATTTGTTCTCCATCGGTATCGGCGGCGGCAGCGTGGTGCAAGCCAGTGGCCCCTCCGTCACGGTGGGGCCCCGGAGTGTCGGCTACCGCATCGTGGAGGAGGGTCTGTGTTTCGGCGGTCGCACCGTGACGTTCACCGATGCGGCGGTCGCGCTCGGCAAGGCGAAGGTTGGCACGCATCCCGTGACATTGGATGCAGCGCTTGCCAGTGCCGCTTACGATGTGGCCGTCCAGGCGGTGACGGACGCCATTGATCGAATGAAGACCAGCGCCGGCAAGGTCCCGCTGATCCTGGTGGGCGGCGGCAGTGTGCTCTTGCCTGATGAATTTGCCGGGGTGTCGGAGGTGCACCGGCCGGATCACTTTGATGTCGCGAACGCCATCGGCGCCGCCATTGCACAGGTCAGTGGCCGGGTGGACCGGATCTTTGCGATGGAACACACCTCACGCGAGAAGGTCTTGGAGGAGGCTGTCTCCATCGCCACCGCGGAGGCCATTCGGGCGGGGGCGGATCCGGGATCGGTCGAGGTGGTCGAAATCGAAGAGGTGCCCATCGCGTACCTTCCAGGGAATGCCGTGCGTGTGAAGGTGACGGTGGCCGGCACCTTGGCCTCCTACGGAACTTCCGCCGCCATACAGGGTGATGATGATGCTCGTCCGTGAACACGATATCGAAGCTCTGGCGATTGGCGCCGCCATCCTCGGCGCCGGCGGTGGGGGAGACCCGCTCATCGGTCAGCTCATGGCCCAAGAGGCCATTCGGGAGCACGGGCCTGTACAGCTGCTGCCGCTGGAGGCTCTGAACAATCACGCCTTCGTTCTGCCCGTCGCCATGATGGGCGCGCCGACGGTGTTTTTGGAGAAAATCCCGTCCGGCGAAGAGGCCATGCTGGCGGTGCGTCGTATGGAACAGCATCTTGGTCGCAGGGCCGATGCGGTATGCCCCATCGAGTGCGGCGGCATGAACAGCATGATTCCCTTCGTGGTGGCGGCCCGTCTTGGCCTGCCTGTCGTGGACGGAGACGGCATGGGCCGCGCGTTTCCCGAGCTGCAGATGGAGACCTTCCACGTCTACGGTATCTCCGGCACGCCCGCGTGCATCGCCGATGAATGGGGCAACGTGGTTCTCTTTGAGACCGTGAACAACTTCCGGTTGGAGGCCTTTGCTCGTGCCTGCACAGTCAAGATGGGTGGCTACTCGCACCTGGTGGACTACCCGATGTCGGGGGCGGATATGAAGCGCGCCGCAGTGCCGGGCACCGTGTCCCTCGGCATGGCGCTCGGCCGCGCTGTCCGCGTGGCGCAGGAGCGCCATCAGGACCCGGTGCGAGCGGTGCTTGAGGCCACGGCCGGTACCGCCTACGGCAGAGGTGTGGAGCTGTTCCGGGGCAAGGTGGTGGACGTCACACGCCGAACCCGTGATGGCTTTGCGTTCGGCAAGGCGGTCCTGGAGGGACTGGGAGACTGCCGGGGTAGTCAACTCAGCATCGATTTTCAAAATGAGAGCCTGATTGCCGTGCGTGATGGTCAGGTCGTTGCCACCGTGCCGGATATCATCGCGATGCTTGATCCAGAAACCGGCCTGCCCGTCACAAACGAGCGCCTTCGCTATGGCCAGCGTGTCGCGGTCGTGGGCATCCCGACTCCGCCCATCATGCGCACGCCCGAGGCGCTGAAGGTGTGGGGACCACGGACGTTTGGCTATGACGTTGATTTTCAGCCGTTGGAGGAGTTGCACGTCAATTAAATCGATCAACGCGTACACGGAGGGCGGGTGCTGCTTTGCAGGATCTGCTCTCTTGTGCACGTGGTATATTGACTCTTCCCCGCCCCGAAATACTGCACAAGTTCCCGTTACGGCTTGCGCCTCCCTGTCATCCTGTGACACCCCTGAGGATGCCAGATGATATATCCTCACCTCACATGTCTACCATTCGCGCGCCGAATCCTGTAGTCTAGTGTCGAACCCGTCAGAGCTTGTCTGTGTGGAGAGACCGGAGGAGAGGCGGAGATGGGATCCGATACAAGACTCGACCATGCGCTCTGGGAAGAGGCTCTATCGACCGTTCCGGACAAGGAAATCGTGAATCTCGTTAACAACTTAAAACTGCCCGTCGACGGGTTCAAGATCCCCACGTCGATTCGTGTGGTCTCACGGGCGCGGCATCTGTTGGAGCCGAAACTGAAGGCCCACACGATGGTCCGTGTCATCCAAAATAGATTGAAGCAGATGATGGAGAAAAGCGAAGAGCTCTCAGGCATCATCACCTCACCTCTCGACGATTTGTCAGCTTCCTTTCAATCGGGTAAAGGCTACCTTTCACTCTGGTGCCTGCTCTCGGACGGAAGTGCCGAGTCCCTGGCGAAGGCTCGCGAGCTGCTGCGAAGGATGAAGGACGCACCACCGGAGGAAGGATCGGGCCAAGGGTCCATGGATGAGCCGGCGCCTGAGTCAAAAACGAGACGAAGGGATACCTCAGCCGCCTCAGGGAAGGCCGTCGCCGAGCTGGAGCAGGAAAACGCAAGGCTCAAGTCGGCGGTGGACGAGCTCGAGCAGAAGAACGCCAGGCTCGAGTCGGCGTTGAAGCGGATGAAGCGTGAGGCTGAGCAGAAGCGCGCGTCATGGGACGAGCAGATGGCGGCGCTTCGCAAGGAGAATCAGGCGCTGCAGCGGCAGCTCAGGGCCGCTTCGCAGCAGGTGAAGAAGCTCGAGGACCTGATCCAGCAGCGGGACCAGGAGGTGGCGCGCTTGTCCGAAGAATTGGACCAGGCGAGAGCTACGACCGGCAAGCTCACTCAGGAGCTGCGTGAGAAGGCGCGCGTGATGGAAGAGCTGCAGCAGGCGCTTGCGACTGCCTCAATGGCGGCGCCAACGGCGGAGGCTAAGCCCGGCTCGGGGCGAGAAGACGACATGGCCGGCGTGGGACCGCGCGTGCTCGTGTTTGGGATCTCGGATGCGCGCCAGCTGCAGGCGAGTGGGTTGCGGGTGAAGGCGGTGTCCGGATCCGACGTGGCCCATGTGCTGGACGAGCTGGCAGTGGCGGCGTGGGATCAGGTGTACGTCAACCGATCCTCGGTTCCCACTCGCTGGGTCCACTCCATCCCGTCAAGATTCTCCGCACCCGTTCGCGTGTGTGAGAACATAGCGGAAATCCGGCGACACCTAGCATCCATCACCGGAGGAGGCTTGTGATTTGGACTGGACCATCAATAACGTGGACATCCTCGGTGTCCTCGACAGCCAGGGCATCGGTTCGAGTTCCATGTTCCTGAACAGCCGGGGTGAACTCCAATTCTACATTCGCCCCATCTCGAATGTTCCGGAGCAATTCGTCAACGTGAAGTGGTTCACGGGCTTTGCGTCGCGCCTGCGTGAGTACGTGGAGGATGACGCTATCCTTCGGGACAAGGACGCGCTTACGGCCTTCCTGGAGGAGCGGGTGCTGATCTTCAAGGTTCAGGTGCAGCGCAAATCTCGGGACGAGGTTTACTACGTCGCTTCCGATATTCGCGTCCGGATGCGAAACGGGCAGCGGAACACCTTCTTTCCCGCGCCCATGTACAGTGCGCAGACCCATGGCCATTCCTTTGATCACTTCCAGCGCCTGCTGATGGAGCGGCGGCCCGTGGGCCGGATCGACAACATCGCGTCCGGGCGCTCGGACACCCCGGAGTTTGTGCTATGGCAGCACGAGGACGGCTCCATCTCCGTGTTTGGGCCATTTCAGTCACACGAATACATCTATGGATACGGTGGCTTTCGCTTGGAGTGGTCGGACTCCCTACGCAGGATAGGCCCCTGTCGGCCCGATTGGCTGGATGACTGCTACGACGCCAATGGCACGGTTCTCTTCATCCCGTGGAACGTTCACCATGATCTGGGGGCGAAGCTGCTCGAGGAGGGCAGCGTCATTGCGTCCAAGGACAGGGATATGGTGCAGCGCATGACGCCCATCCCGCCCGAGGACACGGTCAGCCGGGAGCTTCAATTCCTGAGCCACTTCCGTAAGGTCGTGGAGTCCATGGGCCTCAACCTGTCGCCGGAGGCGCTGTGCAACTTTCACGTCTCGATGAAGTCGTCGGCGCTCACCATCCTGGCGGGACTGAGTGGTACCGGCAAATCCAAGCTGGTTCAGGCGTATGCAAAGGCACTCGGGCCGCGCCATCAACTCAAGTTCATCGCCGTGCAGCCGTCATGGACCGATAGCGCGGACCTTCTCGGCTATGTGGACCTGCAGCACATGGTCTACCGGCCGGCGGACAACGGCCTCGTGGACATCCTGGTGCGGGCGGCTCGGCGCGAGCAGGTGGGCTGTCTCTACATCATCTGCCTGGATGAGATGAACCTCGCGCGGGTGGAGCATTACTTCTCCCAATTCCTGTCCGTGCTCGAGCGTGATCCGGGCGAGCGCCGCCTCACTCTCTACAACAAGGAGCTGCAGCATCGGCTGTACAACGGGGATGTGTATCCGCCGGAGGTCGAGATCGGCGACAATGTTCTGTTCGTGGGCACGGTGAACCTGGACGAGAGCACCCACCACTTCTCCGACAAGGTCCTGGATCGGGCGAACGTAATTGAGTTGGATGTGCTGCCTTTCCGCGGCCTGAAGTCTCTTCGCGAGGAGCCCCTCGAGGACGCGGAGTGGACGGCGGAGCTGTATAACGGCGAGTTCCGCCGGCTCGATTCGAGCGTGGAGCTGACGGACAGGGAGCTGGATCTCCTGTGGGACCTGCATGAGGCAATGCAACAGCACTCGCGTCAGCTGGGCGTGGGGCTGCGAACGGTGCGCCAGATAGATGTGTTCCTGAAGAACGTCCCGGACGGCGGCCCGCTGAGCCGTGAGGAAGCCTTTGACAGGGTGCTTTGCCAGCGCGTCTTCACCAAGCTCCGCGGCCCGGCGGACGCCCTTGCACCGTTGCTGCGGCACAGCGATGACCCGAACCAGACGGGGCGCATCCTGAGCATCATGGACAGCTATCGTGACCTGGGTGAGTTTCCGAAGTCGCGCCAGCTTCTCAAGATGAAATGGGCGGAGTTGGAGTTGAATGGCTACACCGTCTGAAAGCCTTCCCTTTCAGTTGACGCTACAGCGTGCGGGACGAGATCCGCACGAGATCCCGGTACATCTCTTCACTGAATCGACGGACGAGCTGCTTTCAGGGCGGGTCGTTGGAGCGGAACTGCGAGAAGCCACGCCCTACCGCCTGTTCTTCACCGCGAACGTTGAGGCGCGGCTGTACATGGACATCCTCGAGGTGCTGCCCATCCGCGATGCACGGATTGAGATGGACAGCCAAGACGTGCCGTTCGTGCGTCCGGACGCGCGGGGGATAGACCTTTTCGTCGATGATTACATCCCATGGATTCCGGGCCTGTATCACATCCGTGTCATCGCCGACGGCCGCACGTACTACAGCTCGGTAAAAGTTCGGCCGAAGCTGCTGAATGATCATCAATTGGAGGCGCTGCGGCAGGAGATCCTGCGGGACGCGCGCCATATGGCCTTGCAACTGGTGCGGAGTTCGGTGGATGAGGCTGACCACGGATCTCCCGAGGCATCGTACGAGTGGGACCGACTGGATGACCTGCTGCCTTTGTCGAGGCGCCTCACGGCGGCTGCGCTGGACCTGAAGGAGCGGCCGAACTTCAAAATCGTCAAGCGGTACGAGCGAGCTCCCCTGGGCGTCGCCGTGCAGATGGATCCGCGCGTCGTGCGCCACACGCTGACGCGCCCTCTTCCCAACGCTATGGTCATGACCCTGCGCCGGCAGGTGAGCCATCAGCTGCCCGAGAACCTGTGGCTGGTGCGCATCGTGCATGAACTGCACGCGTTCCTGCAGGATGGACTGAAGCGTCTGGCGGACTACCAGGCACAGTTGCGGCAGGAGATGGCGGATGCGGCGCTGTTCCTGCCACCCGAGGTGGAGGAGGCGCGTCGTACGCAGCGCCAGGCAGCACTCGCGGCCGCGGAAGGAAGGGTGCAGACCGTGGAGCGGATTGTGCATGCGCTGCGCGAGCTAGCGGCCTCACCGTGGTTTCAGTCCGTCCAGGCAACCACGCTCCACCCCACTCGACCCTGGTTCACCCACGTGCTAGTGCAGGACCCGCGGTACCGGGTGTTCCTCGAGGCGTTTCACAGACTACGCTCCGCGGAGCGGACGGTTGAGATTGACCCATCCTATGTCTGGCAGTGGCGCCAGACAAACGAACTCTACCAGGTGTGGACGTACCTGCAGCTGGTGCGCTGCATCGGCCGGCAGGGCTACCGGCTGAGTTCAGGGGACATGGCCCACCCGGGCCCGGACGGCAGTGTCTACCTCAGAGCGCTGCAACCGGGTGGACACATCGACTTTCATCGCGCCGACACACGCCTGCGCCTGGTGTACGACATGGCGTTGCCGCACCGCGCGGACCACACGACGCCGGATCAGCCGCTGTACGCCACGCAGCGCCACAATCGGCCGGACGGTATCCTCCACGTCTATCGGCGGGACGTATACTGCGGTAGCATCGTGTTCGATGCCAAGTATCGCCCGGTGCGCAACTTCTGGAATTTTGACGTGCCCGAGCACAACCGGCCCAAGGCCATGGACCAGCTCTCAGCCTATGAAGGGACGCTTAAGTCGCAATATCTCTATGGGAAACGCAACGCCCGCCAAAAGCCCGTCTACGAGGTTTGGGCGATTCACCCGAGCGGCCGCGATGCGGTCGAGGACATCCCGGATTATGGCGTGAAGCTTCTGCGCCTGACGCCGGGGGAGCGCAATGAGCACCTGACAGAAATTCTGAGGCGAGCCATCCATGGCATCCTGGAGGGATTGCCCGAGCCGGTACGGTGAGCCGAGGAGCTGGCCGGCTCCCGCCGTGTCGGCTTCGGGTGACGTGCGAAGTGTGGTACGTTTTGCCCTGCATGTCATGCGGGAGGAATGAACCCGTATAGGCGACATGGGAGTTCCTGCGCGCGTCTGCCGGGGTTCTCAGCAGCGCGTGTAAAGATGGACTGGAGATGGGGCATAGAGAGGGCCCACGTGCGCACGCCGGTGCGGGCACTCTGGACTCGGAAGGCGTGCCCGGCTCGTCGCACCGGCCGTGGCCGGTACCGGCGTGGCCTCCACGATCGCCCATCCAGGCGGTCATGCCGTTCACATAGGCGTCATCAAGCCATCCACGATACTCCTTCACTCCAAGAAGTGTTTATCCACAATCTCCTTCAGCTGCGTCGTATCCAGGATGACCTCGTCATCCTTCGCACCGAGGGCGTCGTTATAGACCTGCACGTCCTGGCCTTTGACTTGATAATAGTGAACCTGCGAATCCGGCTGAAAATCCTTCACCGCCATGCCAAGGCTGATCAGGTCGGATGT
>JAIMAY010000076.1 GCA_023511725.1 Alicyclobacillus sp. | reverse complement strand
CGATGATTGGGGTGAAGTCGTAACAAGGTAGCCGTATCGGAAGGTGCGGCTGGATCACCTCCTTTCTACGGAGTAAGGAGAGGGCTGCGGTTGGGCAGGGGGCTTTGCGTGTTTGGTTTTGAGGGAGCGAGGGCTCTCTCAGGTACCTTGGCAAGCGGATAACGAGCGGACCTGCAGGAAGACAGGTGAAGATAGGAAGGGCGCACGGTGGATGCCTAGGCGCCAGGAGCCGAAGAAGGACGGGGCGAACGCCGAAACGCCACGGGGAGCTGTAAGCGAGCGTAGATCCGTGGATGTCCGAATGGGGGAACCCACCGGACGTGATGGTCCGGTACCGTATGCTGAATGGATAGGCATACGGGGGCAACCGGGGGAACTGAAACATCTTAGTACCCCGAGGAGAAGAAAACAAACGTGATTCCGCGAGTAGTGGCGAGCGAAAGCGGAGGAGCCCAAACCCACAGCGTGTGAGAGGTTGCAGCCGATGCGGTGTGGGGGTTGCGGGGCTTGCGAGCAGGTGGCTGCAAACGCCTGGCAGAGTGAGAAATCTTCACTGTAGGGGAACGGCATGGGAAGGCCGGCCGGAGAGGGTGAGAGCCCCGTACTCGAAACGGTGAGGACTCTGTGAGCAAGACCCCAAGTACCACGGGGCCCGAGGAACCCTGTGGGAATCTGGGAGGACCACCTTCCAAGGCTAAATACTCCCTGGCGACCGATAGAGAAGGAGTACCGTGAGGGAAAGGTGAAAAGGACCGCGGGAGCGGAGTGAAAGAGAACCTGAAACCGTGTGCCTACAATCAGTCGGAGCGTGGGCGGGAGCTCATGTGACGGCGTGCCTTTTGTAGAATGAACCGGCGAGAGATGCTGGCGGGCGAGGTTAAGGTCGGGAAGGCCGGAGCCGAAGCGAAAGCGAGTCTGAAGAGGGCGCAAGTCCGCTGGCATAGACCCGAAACCGGGTGAGCTACCCCTGGTCAGGGTGAAGTGAGGGTAACGCCTCATGGAGGCCCGAACCCACCGGCGTTGAAAAGCCGGGGGATGAACTGGGGGTAGGGGTGAAATGCCAAACGAACCCGGAGATAGCTGGTTCTCCCCGAAATCGCTTTAGGGCGAGCGTTGGGTGAAGAGGGACGGAGGTAGAGCACTGATTGGGTGCGGGGCCCGTGCAGGGTTACCAAGCCCAGTCAAACTCCGAATGCCGTTCTGTTGGTACCCAGCAGTGAGACTACGAGTGATAAGATCCGTGGTCGAGAGGGAAACAGCCCAGACCAGCCGCTAAGGTCCCGAAGTACCGGTTAAGTGGGGAACGATGTGGCGATGCGAAGACAACCAGGATGTTGGCTTAGAAGCAGCCATCATTTAAAGAGTGCGTAATAGCTCACTGGTCGAGTGTCGCTGCGCGGAAAATGTAACGGGGCTAAACCGGACACCGAAGCGCTGGATGAGGGAAGGCCTCATGGTAGGGGAGCGTTCCGCTGGCGGGGAAGCTGAGCCGGGAGGCCCAGTGGAGCGAGCGGAAGTGAGAATGCCGGTATGAGTAGCGAAAAGAGGGGTGAGAATCCCCTCCGCCGAAAGCCTAAGGGTTCCTGGGGAAGGATCGTCCGCCCAGGGTAAGTCGGGGCCTAAGGCGAGGCCGGAAGGCGTAGTCGAAGGGGAACTGGTGGAGATTCCAGTACCACTCGCGAGCGTTTGAGCGATGGGGTGACGCAGGAGGTCCACGGGAGCGGCCGGATGGAAGAGGCCGTCCAAGCGGTGAGCGTGGTGTGTAGGGAAATCCGCACACCGTAGGGCGTGAGCCGTGATGGGGAGGGAAGGAGAGTACCGAAGTCCCGGAGGGTCACACTGCCGAGAAAAGCCTCTAGCGAGCGAGCGAGTGCCCGTACCGTAAACCGACACAGGTGGGCGAGGAGAGGATCCTCAGGCGCGCGGGAGAACCCTCGTTAAGGAACTCGGCAAAATGGCCCCGTAACTTCGGGAGAAGGGGCGCTCTGGAGACAGAGCCGCAGTGAAAAG
>JAIMAY010000043.1 GCA_023511725.1 Alicyclobacillus sp. | reverse complement strand
GCGCTCAGCAATCTGCAACAAACCGTCATGTCGATGCAGCTGCAATCCACCTTCTTGCCGCACACCACCGCGTCGTCGGACAGCACCGTGGTGACGGCGACGGCGAGCACATTGACGCCCACGGGCACGTACAAGGTGTCGGTGCAGCAGCTCGCGCAGGGTGCCACTGTGTACTCAAGCCAGAGCCTGTCGTCTGATCCGAACTGGGCGCAGAATACTCAGTTGTCCAGTGTGGGCTACAGCACCGGCCTGACGTTGACGGTGAATGGAGAGTCCATCGCCTTCAGTGGGACCAACACCATTGCGGATGTGCTGTCGGAACTCACGGCCGACCCGAGGACGGGGGTTGCCGCCTTTTACGATGCATCGACCGGGCGCGTGGTCGTCCAAACCACGGCGACCGGTGGCCAGGCGAAGATCAAGGTGGACAGCCAAACACAGCAGTTTTTCAGCAATGTGCTGGGCATCCAGGCGGCCCCGTCCATGACGTCCGCACCCATCGGGCCGAGCGGGCTCGCCACAAGTGGCACCATCGAGGTCAACGGCCAGAAGATTCAACTCACAGCGGGCATGTCCGCATCTCAGGTGGCGGCGGCCATCAATGCGGTCACCTCACAGACTGGAGTGACAGCGACGGCCAATGGCGACGGAACCATCACGCTTGCGGGCACGGACGGAAACGGGAACATGCTCCTTTCCGCCATCAGCGTGGACGACCCGTCCAATCTTCTCGGGTTACCTTCGTACGCAACGCTCGGCCTGGATCCCGCATCCGTCGCGCAGGATGCCAAGTACAGCGTCAACGGTTATTCGAGTACCAGCAGCACGAATCAGGTGAATTACAACGGACTGTCCCTGAACCTGCTGTCCACGACGCCTCCGGGCGGCAGCGTCACCGTCACGGTGTCGCCGGATGTGGATACGGTCGTGAACACCATTGAGAACTTCGTGCAGCAGTACAACCAGGCGCTGCAGCTCATGCAGGGGCTGTACAACGAGCAGCGCAACTACGATTATCCGCCGCTCACGACCACGCAGGCAGCCCAGATGACCCAGACGCAGATTGACCTTTGGAACCAGAAGGCGCAAAGCGGCGTCCTGTCGAATGATCCACTGCTGGGGAGCATCATGGACACGCTGGAAAATGACATGCAGCTCACCGTCAGCGGCCAGACCCCGTCGGTCGTCAACGGGCAATCACAGACGTTGAATTCACTTGCGGCCATTGGGATCACGCCTATCGATCCGCTCACCGGCCCGGCCTCCGGCGCCATCGCCCCTGGGGTGACGACGACCGGGTGGAACACCTACGGTCTGCTTCAGATCAACGTGGATCAGTTGCGGGCCGCGGTCCAGGCGGACCCACAGGCGGTGATGCGCCTGTTCACCAATAACCCCAGTTTGCCTGGTGCGGTGCCGGGGATGGGAACTGGAATAGCCGTGCAGTTGAACAATGACCTGCAAAACCTGACGGATCAGTTGACGCAGGAGGCGGGGAGCAATCCCAACATCAACAGCCTTGTCGTCACAAAGCTATCCAACGGCCAGGCGGCTGCTGGAGCCGGGCTGCTCCCGGCCACACCCATCGATCCCAACGGAGACTTTTCCAGTCTTTTCTCCCTGGATCCGATGGACGTGAGCTTCCTTGGCCAGCAGATTTCCGGCATGGATAATCAGGCGGAAGATATGCAGCAGCAGATCGCGGACCTGAGGCAGAGGTATCAGAATGAGTTCGCACAGATGGAGAACATGCTGGCACAACTCAGCACGCAGCAGTCGTTTCTACTGAGTGCCTTCGCCGGCAGTTCATCGGGAGGTTGATGCATGATGTCGCATCCGGCCTATGCAGCCTATCGGCAGATGTCCGTGCAGACGGCGGGGCGGGACAGGCTGCTGCTGATGGTGTACGACGGCTTGCTGCACGCGCTTGAGGCCGCGCGGGCGGCCATTCACGCTGGGGACGCTGCCGAGTCCCACCTGCAACTTATCAAGGCGCAGACCATCATCCGGGAAGGCCTGTGGGGTGTGCTGGATCCCCAGTATGAGATCTCGCGGTCTCTCGCACAGCTCTACGAGTACTGTGTGCGCAGGCTCATTGAGGCCAACGTGAAGAAGGACGCGGCCATCGTGGAGGAGGTCACACACTACATGCGTGGTCTGCGTGACGCATTCGCGGAAGCCGCCGTTCGAGCCAAGCAGCAGGCGGCTGTCCATACCGCGGAGGGCTCTGCCGTGGCGTGGGACGGGACCGGACGGTGAGCCAAGAGAAGCGGACGCAGCTCCAAGCATTGTGCGACGAGGTGTTGGCCGCGGGAGAGGCCGTGGTCGCTGCATTGACCGGCGCTGAGCAAGTGGATCGGGGCCTTGCGCAGGCGTGGCAACAGCGGACGGAGGCGTTCGAGCGGCTCCGTGCCGCGTTGAAGCCGGTCATGCCCATACCCGAGAAAGCTGAATGGCAAGAGGTCAAGGCGGCGCTGGCGCGCGTTCATGCGCAAGGAGAAGCTCTGGCCGCTGTGTTGGAGAAGCGCAAGGGGGAGGTCGCGGGCCTGCTGACGCGCCTGGAACAATCGACGCGGCAACGCCGGGCGTACGCATGGCAGCAGGTCTTGACGACCTTGCAAGCACCGCGAGCGGGTGCGGTGGGCGCGGAGAGCAAGGAGGGCTGAACCCATGTCGGTGACGGGTATCCCTGGGGACGGGATGATGAGACCCTTGGAGAATTGGACCACGGGGGATAGAGCGCGCGGGTTGGACCCCGCGGCGTCCCTTGCGGCCCAGTTCGCTCCAGGCACCGGTGCACCACAGTTAGCGGAGTCTCGCGACGCTTCATCCCCGCCCGTTGCGCTGGATGTGGTTGGCGGTGCTGCCGTCACGGGCGCGGGCGATATCGCCGCGACGCCACCTGTCTCATCGACCTCCCCATCCGGACGGAACTCAGCGGGCGCCGACGGGGAACAGGATGCGTTACGTAAATTGGCCGATAGGCTCACACGCCAACTCGCCCCCTCGCGGAGCGTGCGCTTTAACGCCGAGGCGCCGGTCGGCCAGGTGTGGCTGGACGTGGTGGATGCGGAGACGGGGGCCGTGATCGAGCGCATACCTCCAGAGCGCGTTCGCGAACTGCTGGAGATGGGCGGTCCCGAGCCGCCGCATCAGGGATTGTCGGTGGACAAGCGGGTGTGACGTGCAGGCAAAGTGTGAACATGCAACCCAGGGTCGGCCCCGCAGATGTCGCGGGGCCGTGCGCCAACCGCACGCAGGATGCCAATCCCTGGAGTCGCTATCGAACATGTCTAGCATAGCAATCCGTAAGAGATTGTGGCACTATGGAATCGACTTATAAGGTGTATTCGAGACTTCGCCATGACAAGGCGGGAATGGTGCGGTTAGAGTTACGATCGGTCCTCAAAATTATCATAATTGCTTAACTATTAAGTATCTGGATTGCAATGTTGTCTGCGAGCGTTGGTTGGGGACTGCATGTGCCTCTCATAACCTCACTGCACATACTTGATGGGTGTTGGCTTGCGTGTAACATCATCGTCACATTGATGATCGCTCAAACAATGACAAATGAAGGCACATCGGAAATTGAAGTCGTCATCGCAGCTGGATTCTAAAGCCAATCAAAACGTTCATGTTTGACAGCCCAGCCGTAGCGCTGGTAAGGATTCTCCACGAGCATCAGTTGGGGACTATCAAGGAATTGAAAGCTAAGATCGATAATTTACCAGCTGAATTTGGTCCAATCCAAGACCGTGCGCAAGCGGAACAGTTGGTGGAGTTGCTGCAGACCAAAGGTGTAGAAGCCCACGTCCGAGAGGACATCCGAGAGGACTGACATGGGTTCTTTGTCATGAGCGAGTGGGCGTCCATCCGTTGACGAAATTCGAATTTTTGTGTTAACTAGAAGTGCAGGTGTTTGGTCGGACGTCCAAAGGGGGCTGTCAACGGGAATCGACATGATGCCCGGGGAAGGTGCCCTGGTGTAGGATGGGGCGTCGTGATCGGCGAGCCTGCATCATTCGCGCAGCTACAACATCCTGTGATGAGAGCGAGGCCGATGGGGTGAGGGAAGCACAATCGACGCGCCAACTTATCCTCGAGGCGGCGTATCGCTGTCTGTGTGAGAAGGGATCAGGGCATGTGTCCACGCGCGACGTGGCGCGCGCGGCGGATGTCACGCTCAGTCTCATTCACTACTACTTCAGCAGCAAGGAGGAACTGTTGGTCGCCGCGGCCCGCCATGCCATCGACCGGGAGTTGCGGGAGTTGGAGCACGTCATCCGGCCGCTTCCCGATGTGGCTGGTAGGGTGCGCCACGCGGTGCGTTACGTAAAGGAGCATCTCGCCACCCTGGAGTCCTGGCGGCGGGTCTACTTCGATCTGATGGCTCAGGCGGCATGGTCACCACGCATCGCGGAAGAGGTGCGTAAACTCCAGGACCAGTTGGTCGAACTGATTGTTCAGGCGGCCCCGGATGACGAATTTCCGCCGGAGGCGCGACGCGTGTTTGCCCGCGTGATGCTGGCCGGTCTCAACGGTCTGGCGCTGCAGATGATGCAGGGGGCGCCGGAGGACGAGATCGGCAAGGCGTACCGGATGTTCGAGAACATGCTTCTCTCAGCGATCACGGCCGCCCCCCACACAGCAGAACCTGCCATGGCCTCGCTGGCCTCGTGGGGCAACCGAAAATCCGGCGAGGAAAGGAGTGGGTTTCCGTGAGCATGCGCATGCCGCAGGAGGATGCGGACACGCGGATGGATGGTGCCGTCCATCGCGAATCCCCGGTTCACATTGTGACCACGCCAGAGCCGGCCGTGGAGCTGGGCCAAACGCGCCTGGGCCCGCACTTCCGGTATGATCTGCGTGCACCGGATCCGGCACTGCTGGATCGGTTCATCGTGGAGAACCCCGTCTACGACTGGTCGCAATTATCCTGGAGGGACGTCGGCCGGCCGTTTCGTGTCGAGAACTACGCGAATGGGCGTCGCGTGTGGGAAGAGCAGAACGGCGACACGATGCCCGTCAAAACGGCGTGGGAGCACTTCAACCGGTCTTTCCATAGCTGGTTCATGAAGGACGTTCCGGCGGAGCAATCGCGTGTGTTGCGCGATCTCGCCCGCAAACTCACCGGCCTCAAGTGGTCGGACATCACCGCGGTCTGGGAGGACCTGCAGCAGGTGGCGGTGTGGAACTTCGCCCATCGCCTAAGCGACAGCATCTGGGACCCGCGCGGCAAGCGCGCGCTGTTCCGCGGGCTCGATGTCGAGAAACCGCGCATTCTCTTTTTGGGCGCCGCTGAGGGCTACGAGGCCATGCAACTGCTGGCGATGTATCCCGGCGGTGAGGCGGTTCTCGTCGACTACGATGAATTTTGCATGACCCACCGGTTTGGTGAGTTTCCGGATGATTACCCGTTTCTCGGCGTGAATCCGCGCACCGGTGCGCCGCGTGCGTGGCACAAGAGCGAGATGAACATCACCTACATCGTGGATGACATCCGCAACCTGCCTTTCGGACGCGAGTTCGACATCGTGATCAGCGTGGGTCTCCTCGAGCACTTCCCCGATGAATACAAGCCCGAGTGTCTCGATTGGCACCGGCGTTTTCTCAAACCCGGAGGCTACGCCATCGTCACCACGCCGCGTTTGAGCTGGAAATCGCGCCTCTTTTACCACGTGATGGCCGAGGCGATGAACTACACCTACCGCGAGTTGATGACCGTCCAGCAGATGGGGTTGTACCTGTATGAAAACGGATTCGACATCCTGCGCCACGGCTACATCAAGGCGCACAACGGCATCATCGCCCGTCCGCGGTGAAGCACGAGGCGGCGCAAACGCCGCCTCGTGCCATGAAGGTGGGCCTTGCCAGCGAGGCGTGCGGGCCACGCTTCGCGGCGCGCCTCGCGCCGTTTCAGCGTCAGACCTCGGCGGTCGACGCTGGGCGCTTCGGCGCGGTGACATCCGTCGAGGCGGTGAGGTCCATGTCGAGGACGATGGGGCAGTGATCGCTGCCGAGGACGTGATTGTCCAATCGCATGTCCACAATGTGTGGCCGCAGACGGTTGGAGACAAGAAAGTAGTCGATCCGCCAGCCGATGTTCCGCTGCCTCGCCCCCGGCATGTTGGACCACCAGGTGTAGGCGTCCGTCCTGTCCGGATACAGATGCCGGAATACATCAGTGAAGCCGGCCTCCAGCAGCCGCGTCATCTTCTCGCGCTCCTCGTCGGTGAAGCCTGAGTTGCCGCGGTTAGCTTTGGCGTTCTTGATGTCAATCTCCTGGTGGGCCACGTTCAGGTCCCCGCAGATGATGACCGGCTTACGCTTGTCCAGCGCCTGCACATAGGTCCGAAAGGCGTCCTCCCACTCCAAACGGTACGGCAGGCGCGACAGGTCCCGCCGCGCGTTGGGCGTGTACACCGTGACGAGGTATAGCCGATGGAACTCGACCGTGATTACCCGTCCCTCCAGATCTGCCTCACCATCCAGACCGTACACCACGCTCATCGGCTCGATCCGCGTGAACACCGCCGTGCCCGAGTATCCCTTGCGCCCCGCGCTGTTCCAATAGCGATGGTAGGACTCATCCAGCTCCAGCGTCACCTGCTCAGGCTGCGCCCGCGTCTCCTGCAGGCAGATGATGTCCGGGTCCGTAGCCCGGATGTAGTCGAGAAAACCCTTGCCCACACAGGCGCGCAGGCCGTTCACATTCCACGACACGATCCGCACGTTTCCGCTTCCTCTCCCATGCCGGCCCCTCCCGATGGACCGGTGTGGATACCTACCCCATTCTACCATGCACCGCGAGGCGGATAAGGCGGTTTTTCCGCCTTATACGGCCCTATCGGCCCCCCGCAGTCGCCACCGCCGGCTCCCGCACGAGCTTGGCACGGTTTTTGCTGGAATCCTCCATGGGAACCTCTGCGGTTTACACCCCGATTCCGCGGACGCGCCCGACGTCCGCAGGGGACCCGGCGTGCACCGCCGACCCCACCGCAAGTGGACTTTTGCGGCGTTGATGGCATACTATGGGCGGCGGACCTGTTCGAAGGGAATGACATGCGGTCAGCCCAACGGTGAGGAGGATGTTCGCCATGTCTATCGATACAACGCGTACCCAGGGCACGGGCGAAGGCGCGGGGCGCACGCCGGAGCCCGGCGCACCCGGCGCGGCTCATCGCACGCCGGAGCCCGCAGCGCGGGGCGTGGGGCAGCGCGCGCTGGAACTGGAGCGGCGGTACGGTGCCCACAACTATCACCCGCTGCCGGTGGTGCTGGTCAAGGGTGAGGGCGTCTGGGTGTGGGATGCCGACGGCAACCGCTACCTGGACATGCTGAGTGCGTATTCGGCGCTGAACCAGGGGCACCGGCATCCGCGCATCATCGAGGCGCTCAAGCGTCAGGCGGACCAGATCACGCTCACGTCGCGCGCGTTTTACAACGATAAGCTGGGTCTGCTCTACGAGCGGCTCGTCCGCCTTACCGGCAAGTCGATGGTGCTGCCGATGAACACCGGTGCCGAGGCCGTCGAGACCGCCATCAAGGCAGTGCGGCGGTGGGCGTACGACGTGAAGGGTGTGCCGGAGGACCAGGCGGAGATCATCGTCTGCGAAGGGAATTTCCACGGTCGGACGACGACCGTCATCTCGTTCTCGTCCGATCCCGAGTACCGCCGCGGCTTCGGCCCGCTCACGCCGGGATTCAAGATCATTCCGTACGGGGATATCGAGGCGCTGAAACGGGCCATCACGCCCCACACCGCAGCCTTCCTCGTCGAGCCCATCCAGGGTGAGGCGGGTATCATTATCCCGCCCGTTGGGTACCTGCGCGAGGCTGCGGAGGTGTGCCGCCAGGAACACGTGCTGCTGGTGGCGGACGAGATCCAGACCGGCCTCGGCCGGACCGGGCAGATGTTCGCGTGCGACTGGGAGGGTGTGAAGCCCGACGTCTACATCATCGGCAAGGCGCTCGGCGGCGGCGTGTTCCCCGTGTCGGCTGTGGCGGCGGACGCCGAGGTGCTGGGGGTGTTTGAGCCGGGATCGCACGGGTCGACGTTCGGCGGGAATCCGCTGGGGGCGGCTGTCGCGCTGGCGGCGCTGGACGTCATCGAGGAGGAACGACTGCCGGAGCGATCGCGTGAACTGGGCGCCTACTTCCTCGACAAGCTGCGCACGCTGAAGCACCCCGACATCCGCGAGATACGTGGTCGGGGGCTGTTCATCGGGGTGGAGCTGTATGGACCGGCCCGGCCCTACTGCGAGCGGTTGAAGGAGGAAGGTTTGCTCTGCAAAGAGACGCATGAGCGCACCATTCGTTTTGCACCGCCCCTGGTGATTGACCAGCGGACGCTGGACTGGGCGTTTGAACGCATTCAGCGCGTATTCGAGCAAACACCGGCATCATCCGCGGATGCGCGAGGGAGGGATGAGGCATGACCCGCGTGGGACCGGTACGGGATCTTCGCATCATCGGCGCCCCCTCCGACTTCGGGCAGGGCCGTCGCGGCGTGGACATGGGGCCGAGCGCCATCCGCTACGCAGGTCTGCAGGAGAAGCTGCAGCAGCTTGGCCATCGCGTCGAGGACCTGGGAAACATTCCGGTGCCGCCGCCGGAGCAACACCGCGTGACCGACGAGAAGCTCAAATACCTGCCCGAGGTCCGCGCGGTGTGCGAGGCGCTGTTCGAGCGCGTGCGCAACGTGGTGGACGCCGGCCATGTGCCCATTGTGCTCGGAGGAGATCACTCCATCTCCATTGGCAGCGTGGCCGGTGTGGCCGCTGCACGGCCGTCGTTTGGCATCATCTGGTTCGACGCGCACGGCGACATGAATACCCACGAGACGACGCCATCCGGCAACATTCACGGCATGCCGCTGGCCGCCAGCCTCGGGCTCGGGCATCCGGAGCTGACCCATTTGGGCGGTTTCGCGCCCAAGGTGCAGCCGGACAAGGTGGTGCTGGTGTGTGTGCGCTCCATTGACCCCGATGAGGCGCGTCTGATCAAGGAGTCTGGCATCACCGTCTTCACCATGGCCGACATCGACAAGCGCGGGATGGGAGATGTGATGGAGGAGGCCATCCGGATTGCCGGCGATGGCACGGACAGCATCCACCTCAGCCTGGATCTTGACGCGTTGGACCCCATGTTTGCGCCGGGCGTCGGTACCCCGGTCAACGGCGGTGTCACATACCGGGAGGGCCATCTGGCGATGGAGATGTTGGCGGCGTCGCAGAAGGTGGGTTCCGTCGATGTGGTGGAGGTCAATCCTATCCTGGACAAGCGGAATCAGACCGGACGGATGGCGGTAGAGCTGGTCGAGTCGCTGTTCGGCAAGATGGTGCTGTGACGGGCGATGGCACAAAATCAGGCTGGCCTCCTGTCTTGGGAAGCCAGCCTGACCTATTCATGGCGCATCCCGACGCGGAGCGTTATCGCCGTCCGCGTCCACCATCGCCTGCGCTCGTTGCAGCACGAGGTCGAGGCGCTGGGCAAGTTCAGGGCGCTCCTGGGCGGCGGTGCGCAGGAGATACGGGAGATCGATGTCATCCCACATGGCGCAAAGGAGCAGAAGAGCCCATGCTTCGTCCGACCTTGAGTTCCAGTACACGGCGGCGCGCAACCTATCCAAGACGAGATCCTCGACGCCGATCACGTAGACGCGACATCCGTCGCCCACATCCACGCTCAGCACCTTCTCCTCGGAGCCCTGCAATACGTTGTCCGGGATTTCGACAGGCAACTGGAGCCTCGGGTGGTACCAATGCCGCTCGCCGGTGCGCCTGGCCTCAAATCCGACCTGTTCCAGCAAACGGCCGGCCAGTTCGCGACCGTCCAGGACGAAATCCACATCCGCCGTGGTGTAGTGTCCCGACGTGTACAGTTCGACGGCCTTTCCGCCCACGACAATGGGGCGAGTGCCGGCCTTCTCCAGCAGCCACGTCAGGTACCCGATGACACGGAGACCGCGAATGAATGGATCCTGTTCGCTTTTTTCCAACGCCGTCAGCGCCGCACGCACCCTGGCGATGTCCGCGTCAGATACGCAGGACCCACGCTCGGCCACGCCGAATCACCTTGCCTTCCTGCTCCCAGCGCGCCCACGTGTCCGAGATGGCGCGCGCCAACAGCGCCAGTTCCTCATCCGACCGGGGGCGCCGAATGCGACGCTTCATGCCGGGAGACGTCGCCAGGATTTGCAGCTGGATGCGCCGCGCTCGCGCCACGCGCCTAGGATTCAGCAGTTCCTCGAGGGATTGCCTGCGCACTGGACATCGCCTCGCACACACCTGCATTGCCTTGCTCTCATCCTACAGCATGGGCATGCGATGCGCCACTCAGACCTGCCTGCTCGTTTCGCCTCATCCGCACTGCAGGGCATGCAAAATCGCCTGGTTTGCAGCCTGGTTTTTGCGCACCTCGCGGAGCGCCTGGCTGGAGATGAGATCCAGCGGCGAAGCGGGGAACTCGCCGCAGATGTCCACGCCCAGGATTCGACGCCTGCGTCGCAACCACACGAGCAGATAGAGCAGCTTGGTCAGCGACAGGCGCCCTGCGTCCCAGTCGGTTCGGGCGTCGCTCGGGCGCAGCACATCCTTGTCGATGCTCACGTACACCGGCCAGGGTCCGGCTGCCATGTCCGCACGCTGTGCCAAGGTGCGCGGCGCCATGGCGCCGGCTTCCGTCTCATCGATGACAATCACGCGCCCGCCCCGTTCCAGCGGCGACACCCGCCGATCTCGCCGCGCCCCCACGATGACCACGCGCCGCAGCTGCGGCAGGTCCTGCAAAGCGTGCCGTACCCAGTTGCCGCAGGACAGCAGCGGCGTCTCATCGGTGAGGTCCGTGTGGTGATCCAGCAGCACCAGGGTGAAAGGTTCGCGTAGTTCGGCGAGCAGGAGGTAGCTCACATAGTGGAAGTTGCCACCGCCCAGCAGCGTCACACCGCGCAAGCGCCTGCGCGCGAGGCGGCGGCGGAGTTCGCGGGCGGCGGCGGGATCGCACAGTCCATGCGTTCCCCGAATATCGCGCAGATCCAGCCGTTCCGACGGTACCCGCGGGCGGAGTTCTTGCGCCGCGAGCGTGCCGTCGAGGTGAAGAAGTGTCACACCGGTTGCATTCGTCATCCTCGCATCACGCTCCTCACAGTGGCGCTGTTCAGACTCGTGTTGCGATCCGACCCTGCTCCCGTGCTCGTCCCCTTCATTATACCGCGCGCCCCGGCGCGCCGGGTTCGCCTCAGGAGGCCGCCGCAGCGACCACGCGGGTCTGGCGCGGCTGATGTCGGGCTTCAGCGCAGCTTCAGATACACGGCGAGGTGCCGTTTCACCTCATCGGGCTGCCGGGTATTCCATATTTTTCGTCCAGACCGTGCGGTGGGTGCTTGACAAAACCGCCCAAGCGCTGCATCATAGGCGGTGAGGTCCGTAACCGATTCCGGCCGCTACGCCATTATCTCTCAGAATACTCTATCCAATCGGACATAGAACGCCCTTTGGAACGTGCTTCAGTGGCACGCTGTATGCAAAGAGCGGCGTAGCCTCCTGGGTCTACACCGTGCGGCGTCCGGGCGCTACGGTGTCACGCAAGCGACGTCGGAAGCGGTTACGGCAAGTGCAGAAGGGAGGAGAGGAGAGTGGCGAGAGTGAGCACGGGTGGACAAGCGCGCGTGTGGGTGGCGGCGGCATTGGCCGCGGCAGGTGCACTCATCCCGGTGGGTTTCCAGTGCGCGAACGCCCAGACCTTGGAAGGCGGAGGAGGGCAGGGCTCCATGGAACCTGGGCTTGCGGTGACGGTGACGGAGGACGATGATACCCCGGGCCCTGTACTGACGAATATCGCCGTGGGTCTCAACACCGCGGCTTGGGATGCGCATTTGACGGACCCGGAGGCGGTGAGCGCGGTGCGCGACGCAGGTGTGCAAGTCCTGCGGTTTCCTGGTGGGAGCACCGCGGACGTGTACCACTGGCAGACGCAATCCATCACGAAAGGGTACGAGAGCCAGTACGGATTGAGTGCCGACGCGACCTTTGCTGATTTTGAACACGTCCTGCGGGCGACGCATGCGCAGGGGATGATCACGGTCAACTACGGATCGAACACGGACGGAACGGCCGGGGGCGATCCGCAGGAGGCCGCGGCCTGGGTACGCTACGCCAATGTCCTGCACCATGACAACATCCGCTACTGGGAGATTGGCAACGAGGTCTATGGCAACGGTTACTACGGCGCCACATGGGAGGTGGATCTGCACAGCGATAAGTCGCCGCAGGCGTATGCCGAGAACGTGCTGGCCTACATCCGCGCCATGAAGGCGGTAGACCCGACGATCCAGATTGGCGTGGTGCTCACGGCACCGGGTAACTGGCCAGACGACGCATTCTTCCAAAACTCAACGCTTCAGCCCTGGAACGCCACCGTGCTCAAGACCTTGGGTTCGGCCATCGACTTCGTCGATGTGCACTGGTACGCCCAGCAGCCGGGTAGTGAGTCGGACACCAGCCTGCTGAATGCGGCAGCACAGGGCACGACATCGACGCCATCTATTCCTGCCATGGTGACCACACTCAAGCAAGAGATACAGCAGTACTGCGGTACCAAGAAGCACATCCCCATCTTCGTCACGGAGACCAACTCCGTCGCCTATAACCCTGGAAAGCAGACCACGTCCGTCGTGAATGCACTATTCCTCGCCGACGACATGCTCTCCTGGCTAAAGGCTGGCGCGGCGAACGTCGACTGGTGGGATTTGCACAACAGCATCGTGACCTGGGGGAACAACGCCCCGACGCTGTACGGCAACACCGCGTACGGCGATTACGGCGTCCTGTCCAGCGGAACCAGCGGTGACGGCCAGTCGGAGCCGCCGGTGAACACCCCGTTTCCGAGCTACTATGGCCTGAAGCTCGTAGGTCAGTTTGTGCAACCGGGAGCACGCTGGCTGACTGTGACATCCTCGAGCACTGATGTAACCGTCTATGCGCTGCGGCGGCCGGACGGCGGGGTATCGGTGCTGGCCATCAACAAGAACCCCTCTCGGGCGCGCACGCTGCAACTTCCGACCGACTGGACACCGCTCTTCGGGACGGCGCAGGTGGCCGAGTACGGGGAAGGTTTCAGCGATATCATGCAGCGGAGGCTACCGGCGATGGCGGCGCGACATCTGACCCTGCCCGCGTATTCCATCACCGTGATCGAACTGCCCAAACGCTGATGTGCGATGAGCAAAAAATTCCTGAGCCGCATTGGGGCCCTGATGATTGTCAAGCTCCTTTGCGCATACTAGAATGAGATTGTCTGAAACCGGTTACGGTACTGGGGAGTGCGTAAGATGCCGACCATCTACGACATCGCGAAACGCGCTGGCGTATCCGCCGCCACGGTGTCTCGGGTGTTCAACGGACGCCCGGATGTCAGCCCGCGAACGCGCGAGAAAATCGAACGCATCGCCCGCGAGATGGGCTATCAGCCGAACGCGGTTGCGCGCGGCCTGGCGACGAAACGCTCCATGACCATCGGCGTCTTCTTTCAGGACCACGTGAACTCCGGGTTGCGCCATCCTTTCTTCCACGATGTTCTCGCAGCCTTCAAGGACGTCGTGGGCACGTATGGCTATGACCTGCTGTTTTTCGCCAGCAACGCGGAGGATGGGGGTCCGGAAGGCTTTGCGGCGCGAGCGCGGCACCGCGATGTCGATGGCGTGCTGTTGGTCGGCGTGCCGAGAACGGATCCGGCCCTCCCGGCGATGGTGCAGAGCGATATCCCGTGCATGTCCATCGATCTGGACCTGCTCGGTCCCCGTGCCGGTTACCTTTCCTCCGACAACATTGGAGGTGCTCGGCAGGCTGTGTGTCACCTGTATGAGAAAGGCCACCGTACCATCGGGTTCGTCGGCGACCGGTATGGGACGAAGCCGGGGCATGATCGGCTGCTCGGGTACCAGCAGACGCTGATGGAACTGGGGCTGCCGTTTCGGCAGGACTGGATCCTGCCGGGCGACTTCACGGAGGAGAGTGGTTATCGGGCGGGCGAGATGTATCTCGCGCTCGAAGACCCGCCGACGGCGGTGTTCTGCGCCGGTGACATGATGGCCATTGGGATGATGCGATGCCTCGCGGACCATGGACTGGTGGTGGGCCGGGACGTATCCATCGTGGGTTTTGATGACATCGCTGTGGCCCGGTATGTGACGCCGGGGCTGACGACGATTCGTCAGAACAAAGAGGAGATGGGCACGCAGGCGGCGAAGGCGCTGGTCTCTCTCATCGAATCACCTCAGACCGCGCCACCGGTGTTGACCATCGCGACGGAACTGGTGGAGCGAGGCACCGTGGCCATCCTGCGCTGACGGTGGGCTCGGGCCCGGCGCTTGCTGGGGTTCACGCAGGATGGCGTGGTATACCTCGTCTCGTAACCGGTTCCGATGGATAGACCATTCAAACAATGCGATGGGTGGGGGTGAGGGCTCGCAGCGAAACACGGCCCAGGAGTCTACTGTTGTTGCTGCACTGCGAGGGACCGGCATCATGTGTTTGGCATCCAATTCAAGGTATGTAAGCGTTGACGATCACAGGGGGGAAGAAACGACATGGACAAGAGGAAGACACTCGCCTCGATGTGCGCGCTTGTGACGGCGGCGTCCCTGGCGGGCTGTGGATCGTCCGGCGGCGGTGGCACGGCCAACAACACCGCGAGCGGGAACACCACCAGCACGGGCAACAGCCAACCGGTCACGTTGACGGTCTGGATCATGCCGAACAGCCCGCAGCCGGACAAGGACTTCATGAAACTGGTGCAGCCGTATCTGCAGCAGCACCCGAATGTGACCATCAAGGTCACGGTGCTGGACTGGGGTTCCGCGTGGACCAAGATCACCGCGGCGGCCACAAGCGGTACGGGTCCTGACGTACTCCAGCTCGGGACCACCTGGGTGCCTGCCATCGCGGCAATGCACGGTATTGACCCCATCACGGACAAGGTTTCGCAGGTGGGCGGCGCTGACGCGTACTTCCCGGCGAGCTGGCAGACCACGCAGATTGCGGGTCAGCCTGACGTATACGCCGTACCATGGTTCATCGACGCGCGCGCCATCTTCTACCGCACCGACGCCTTCAAGAAGGCCGGCGTGGATCCGAACACCGCATTCCAGACCTGGGATTCTTTCAAGCAGGCGCTCGAGAAGGTCAACGGCGTGACCATCGACGGCAAGAAGATGTACGCTCTGACCCTCCCCGGTAAGAACGACTGGAACGTGGACCACAACATCTTCCCGTGGATCTGGGCGGCCGGCGGTCAGGTGCTGACGCCCGACAACAAGCAGGCTGCGTTCAACTCGCCCCAGGGCCTCGAGGGCGTGATGTTCTACACCGGCTTGGCGCACGAGGGATTGGTGGCGAAGAAGTCGCT
>JAIMAY010000009.1 GCA_023511725.1 Alicyclobacillus sp. | reverse complement strand
CGGTCACCGTCAATTCACTGGTCAGATCAAACTTGCCGCGGATGGGCCCGACGCCGACTTTCACCAGCGTCCGGAACCGTGTCTCGCTCTCGACATTCAGTTCAATGAGATCGGGAATGCAGGGGCCCATTTTGTGTGGATCCGTGACAAATGCCCACACCTTGTCCCGCGGCTGTTCAATCGTAAATTCTCCCTGGTACGTCCTCATGATGTCGCCTCCTCGAAAAGTCCTTGCGAAATGTCCCACGCATGTGCTTACAGCCGCTTTTGGTCAACGGGGACAGGTACGGACCCACGCCGGCGGTGCCCGTGTCCCCGATGTGCGAAGAACAGAACCTACACTGCGTCATGCGCGACTTTTCAGGTACCGTTCCGGGTCGCGTGCGAATCGCTCGCGACAACCGGCACAGCAAAAGGCGTAGACGGTCCCGCCCCATTCGAAACGGTACGGAGACTTCCCGACGTCTACCGTCATGCCGCAGACTGGATCCACCACTTCTTGATGAACTTCATGAACTTCCGTGTGATCCGAATGGGTTGGCGAGACCTCGGACGCGAGAGCCGCTTGTCCTTCCCACCGCGATCCGGACCCGCGGCGTCGCCGCTCCACAATCTGCGCCAGGATGCTCAACGCGATTTCCTGCGGCCCCACGGCACCAATGTCAAGTCCGGCAGGAGCCGTCACAAAGTCTATCAACTCCTCAGCGGCACCCGCCTCCGCGAGCTCTGCACGAACCGTCGCCCAGCGCCTTGGACTGGTCACCAATCCAAGGTACTGAAGCGGCAGAGAGGCCAGTGCGAGCAGTCCATCCACATCGTACAGGCCCATGGTGGCAACCACGCCGTACACCGGTGCGCTGGAACGAAGCTGCAGCTGATTCCGCAGTTTGACGACCGGTTCTTCGGCATCCCCATGGACCGCCTCTTCCAGTGAGATTCGGTGCGGTCTGAGTGTGAATCGGGGCGCCAGGTCCGCCAATGCGTGCGCGATGGGGGAGTCCCCCACAATCACCAGCAACGGATCCACGTTCTTTGGCTCCAGAAAAAGTTCGACCGTCCCCTCCGACGCACAGGTCATCGGCAGAACCGTCACGCCTTCCGGAACCTCCGCGGGCGGCTGGGCCGTGATCAACAGGAGTTTGCTCTCGCCGGAGGCCAGGCACTTCTTCGCCTGCTGGATCACCAGGTCCCGTGTGCAATGTCCGCCGACAAACCCCTTCATTTCGCCGTCCGCCGTGACCACCGCCTTGTCTCCAACCGTCGCCGAGCTCGGACGCACGCGGCGGACAACGGTGACTACCACATACGGCTCCACGCGTTCATCCAAGCCCTTCACCCATTCTCCGAGATAGTCCATCCGGTGGTCCCGGCGGCCCACCGGCCGCCGGGTTGTCCCTCCTCACTCGTCGTTGGCTTGTGTGTCACTCTGTCACGCCGTGCTCGCGCAGAATGCGCCACACCTTCCATGGATAGATGGGCATATCGATGTGCTCCACGCCTAGCGGCGCCAGCGCGTCGACCACCGCGTTCACAAACGCCGCCGGAGAGCCCACGTTGGGCGATTCGCCAACCCCTTTTGCACCAATGGGGTGGTGCGGCGACGGAGTCACCGTCCGATCCGTTTCCCACCGCGGCGTATCCAGCGCTGTGGGAACCAAATAGTCCATCCAGTTTGGCGCGAGGCAGTTTCCGTCCGCGTCGTATGGAATGTCTTGCATGAAGGCAATCGCAAACCCTTCCGTGACCCCGCCGTGCACCTGCCCTTCGACAATCATCGGGTTGATCACATTGCCGCAATCATCGACCGCCAGGAACCGCCGCACTTTCACGGCGCCCGTTCCCTTGTCGATGTCCACCACGGCGATATAGGCCCCGTTGGGGAAGGTCAGGTTGGGCGGATTGTAATAGTACGTGGCCTCCAGCCCCGGTTCGATGCCCTCTGGGACATTCGTGTACGCCGCAAACGCCACGTCCTTCATCGTGACCGAACGGCCCGGCAACCCCTTCACGGAGAACGCGGTGCCGTCCCACACCACGTCGTCTTCACTGACCTCCAGCAAGTGGGAGGCAATCTTCCGCGCCTTCTCGCGAATCCTGCGCGCACAGAGCGCCGCCGCACCGCCTGCCGTCGGCGTGGAACGGCTGGCGTACGTGCCCAATCCGTACGGTGCCGTGTCGGTATCGCCTTCTTCAATCAACACGTCATCCACCGAGAGTCCGAGTTCTTCGGCGATAATTTGGGCGAATGTCGTCTCGTGCCCCTGGCCCTGATGGCGCACACCGAGCCGCGCGATGACCTTGCCGGTGGGATGGACACGGATCTGAGCACTGTCGAACATCTTGATGCCGACGATATCAAACGTATGCGCAGGACCCGCCCCCACAATCTCCGTGAAGGTCGAGATGCCAATCCCCATCAGCTCGCCGCGTGCACGCTTTTCCGCCTGTTCCTTGCGCAACTCCTCATATCCAATGCGTTCCAGCGCCAACTTGAGAGTCTTTTCATAGTCGCCGCTGTCGTACACCCATCCCGTCGGTGAGCGGTACGGGAACTGTTCCTTGCGAATGAAGTTGCGCAGGCGAAGCTCAGCCGGATCCATGTTCAACCGCCGGGCGAGGATATCCATGGTCCGCTCAATCAGGTACGAAGCTTCCGTGACGCGGAACGAGCAGCGATACGCCACGCCGCCTGGCGGCTTGTTCGTGAAAACCCCGTCCACTTCGACATGCGCCGCCTTGAAATCGTACGAGCCGGTGACAATGCTGAACAGGCCGGCCGGGAATTTGGTTGGATTTGCAGCGGCGTCGAACGCACCGTGATCCGCAATCGTCTTGACGCGCAGGGCAAGCACCTTGCCGTCCTCGCGAGCCGCGATTTCTGCCGTCATATGAAAGTCCCGCGCAAAATGGGTGCTTGTGATGTTTTCGGTGCGCGTTTCAATCCACTTCACCGGCACGCCCAATTTCAAGGAAGCCGCGATGGCGCACACGTAGCCAGGATACACGGGAACCTTGTTGCCAAAACCGCCGCCCACATCCGGCGAAATGACCTGAATCTGATGTTCAGGAAAACCGGTCACCATCGCCAGCACGGTCCGATGGACATGCGGTGCCTGCGACGTCACGTAGAAGGTCAACTTGCTTCTGGCGGAATCGTAATCCGCCACGCAACCGCAGGGTTCAAGCGGCGAAGGGTGCACGCGCGGGAACCGCACCTGTTGCTTGACGACAATCGGCGCCTCACGGAACAGCGCGTCCGTTTCCTCCCGGTCTCCTGCTTCCCAGTGCCAAATGTGGTTGGACTTCTGTTCCCTGTCTTCACGCACAATCGGCGCGTCCGGCTCCAGGGCCTTGAAGGGATCCACCACGACAGGCAACGGTTCGTAATCGACTTCAATCAACTGCGCCGCGTCTTCCGCCTGAGCTCGTGTCTCGGCCACCACCGCAGCGACCTCTTGGTACTGGAACAGCACTTTGTCCCTTGCCAGCACCATCTGCCGGTCACCGGCGAGCGTGGGCATCCAGTCGATATTCATCTGAGCCAAATCTTCGCCGGTGAGAACCAGCTTGACCCCCGGCGCAGCGAGTGCCGCCGACGTGTCGATTCGACGAATGCGCGCATGCGCATACGGACTCCGCACCAAGCAAAGATAGAGCATGTTGGGCAACATGACGTCGTCCACGTAACGACCCTTCCCGCGAATCAGCCGCGGGTCCTCCTTGCGCCCAACCGGTTTGCCCATCGGTCGCAACTCAGTCTGCCGAAGCGCCATTCGCCGCCACCTCTTCCAACGCTTCTTGGGATTCGCCGGACATCTTGCGAGCAGCCGTTTGAACGGCCTTGACGATGTTCATGTATCCTGTGCAACGGCATATATTGCCGGACAAGCCTTCGCGGATTTCCTCTTCCGTGGGGTTTGGATTCTCCTGCAAGAGTGCGTAAGAAGCCATCAACATACCGGGCGTGCAGTAGCCGCACTGCAACGCATGGCACTCCCAGAAGGCACTCTGCAACGGATGCAGTTGACCGTTGCGTTCGAGCCCCTCGACGGTCATCACCTCACGGCCGTTCGCCTGCACCGCCAACACCGTGCACGACTTGACGGCCTTCCCGTCCAGCAACACGGTGCAGGCGCCGCAACTGGTGGTATCGCAACCGATGTGCGTACCCGTGAGTTTCAGGTCCTCGCGGAGCCAGTACGCCAGCAGCGTCCGCGGCTCAACATCCGACTCGTACCACCGTCCGTTGACCTTGACCCGGATTTTCATTGGCCTCCCACCTTTCCTTTCAACTCTTCCGCGATTTCATGCAGCGCGCGCGAGGCAAACACCCGCAACAGATCCCGCTTGTATTCCGCGCTGCCGCGCAGGTCGTCGGTCGGATCGGCATCTTCCGGCACCAGCCTGGAGACCGTTTTGATGGTCTCGTCCGTCAGCGGCTGTCCAATCAGCGCAGCCTCTGCCTTGGTCGCCCGCAGCGGGATTGGGCCGCAGGCGCACATGCCGATACCCGCCTTGGCCACGCGGCCGTTGCTGTCCAATTCCACCTGGACACCGAGCGCGGCGATGGCGAAATCACCCGCCTTGCGCTCCAGCTTCATGTAGCGCGCTGCCACAGGTCCGGTGGGCTTGTCGATGTGCACGGCAACAACGAGCTCGTCCTCATTCAGGCTTGTTGCGAACGTGTCGACAAAGAACTCATCCACCGGAATCAGCCGGCTGCCCTCTGGGCCGCGCGCCTCGATGCGGGCACCCGCAGCCAGCATCGCTGCGCCCCAATCCGCCCCCGGGTCGGCATGCGCAAGGGATCCGCCGATGGTGCCGCGATTGCGAATCAGCGGATCCGCAATCCATCGGGCCGTGCGGGACAAGAGCGGAAAGCTGTCGGCAAGTTCCCTTGCATGTTCCAGCTCCGCATGACGTGTCATTGCGCCAATTCGCAGCGTTCCATCCACTTCGCGCCAGCCTTTCAGCTCATCAATCCCATTGATATCGATGAGCACGGCAGGTGCTGCGATGCGCAGCTTCATCATCGGCAACAAGCTTTGGCCACCCGCCAAGACCTTGGCGTCGTATCCGTGCTCCCTGATGAGCCGGATAGCGTCATCGAGTGAGGTTGGCGCTTCGTACTCAAACGCATTGGGAAACACCGTGGGACCTCCCTTTTTGGAAGAGTGGGGTTGAGAGGATGATTGTCGAACTAGAGGTTCAGACGACCTTGCCTGAAGGCGATTTCAAGATGACCGTTGACAGAAACATTCAGTTTCCTTGAACCATTACCGAATATACAATATAGATGTAAGGGTGTAACACACCCGATCGGGCGTTTGTGAATACCCTCTCGGCCGGGACAACCCGTGAAAGGACGGGGGATGGCGCATGCAGCCGATGGAGCATCCCGACGTTCTGCAGATTTTGTCAGAGGCATTGAACCGTCTGGAACCATCGATGGAGGAGGGTCTTGAAGCACTCCTGCAGGCGGTGGTCGACTACGCGCGTCAACTGGTGCGCGCATCGTTCGCCGGCATCATGATCCTGGAGCAAAACGACCCATCGAGAATCCGTTACTTCAAGGTGTCCGGATGGCACTCGAAACCCGGAAACTTCCCGAAGGGACATGGGATGTACATCTTGCCCGCGAAGACCGGAAGCTCGCTACGCGTCGAATCTGTATCCAGGCATCCACTGTCTGTCGGTACTCCGCCTGGTCATCCACCGGTCGAAGCCTTCTTGGCCATCCCACTGAAGCGACATGGCCAACCGATGGGCTGCATGTTTTTCGGGAAACCACCCAAGGCTGGGGCCTTCAGCGACAACGATGAAGACATCATGAACCGGTTCGCTTCGTTGTGCGCCATGGCCATTGCATGGTGTGACCAGCAAGATGCAAACCGCGACGCCATTGTGACGGAAGAGCGGCGGCGAATGGCTGATGAATTGCACGACTCACTGGCACAGACGTTATTTGCGGTCGCGCGCGAGATTGACCGATTGGAGCGAATCCTGCCGACGGCCAGCGAGAAGAGTGAATTGGAGGCACGCATCACTCGCTTGCGTGAACTCACGGAACAGTGTCAGTCCGAACTCCGTGCCATCTTGTTCCGGCTCATGAACGAAGAGGCAAAGCCCAACCAAGCCGCCTTGACGCGTCTTGTCGAAGAATTTGAACGGGTCAGCGGCATTTCCACACGACTCATCACGCACGGGGACGTCGCCCGGCTGCGTCAGCCTGTCCGGCAAACGATGCTCAAGGTTATCGCCGAGTCCTTGAACAACGTGTACCGTCACGCCAACAGCCCCGTCGCCGTCGTCCATGTGATTGTGGACGAGGACTGGGCCACAGTCACTGTGCAAGACGCAGGCGTCGGCATTTCTGATGAAGCGCTCCGTTTCATGACCCACCCCACGGGCCACTTTGGGCTGCACTCCATGGCGCGGTCCGTCGCTCTTGTGGGCGGCAGGATGGATATATTTCGCAATGAAGACGGAGGAACGACCGTACGCTGCACGTTCCCGGTGGATGGTCATCCGCATGAGGAGCGCGACGGACATGCACTTCAACCGGGCTCGGTTCCTTTCAACATGACACAAGCTTATGGTGCGTCTGAACAGCTGCAGGGAGGATACTGT
Source organism: Alicyclobacillus sp. (assembly GCA_023511725.1). Taxonomy (GTDB): domain Bacteria; phylum Bacillota; class Bacilli; order Alicyclobacillales; family Alicyclobacillaceae; genus JAIMAY01. The sequence goes on along the minus strand of JAIMAY010000009.1, from coordinate 66,278 downwards.
CCGTGACGGAACGCATCGTGCTTATCGACGACCATGACCTCGTTCGAATTGGCTTGGAAACACTGCTCAGAGAGCATGGCTTGGAACTTGCCGGGCACGCAAGCACCGGTACGGGCGGGCTCGCGCTGGTTCAATCATTACAGCCGGACCTCGCCCTTGTCGACGTGCGCCTGCCAGACATGAGCGGAATCGAGCTGTGCAAGTCCGTTCGAAAGGTGAGTCCATCCACACGCCTTGCCATTCTTACCGCCTGTGTTGACAAAAGCGTCGTATATACGTGTCTCCAGGCAGGGGTTCAGGGCTATCTGTTAAAGGATATGCCAGGGGAGGAACTGTTCCGATCCATTCGCATGATTCTCGACGGAAAATCCGTTCTGGATCCGACAGTGACCGGGTATGCCCTGAACTGGATTGAATCTTCCAAAGAGGGCCACGCCCACGAGGACGTACTGGACTTGCGGGACGTGGAAATCCTGCGCCTGATGGCACAAGGATACACCAACCAGGAAATCGGGAAACGCCTTCATTTGTCCGAAAACACTGTGAAGGCCATCGTCAACGAAATCTATCGGCGACTGGACGTCAAGAACCGTGTGGAGGCCGTGATGGAAGCACACCAACGCGGCCTCTTATAATTGCCCATCATCATGGTGCGACCCCAGAGCCGCATGCATGCCTTCGCCCGCTGGCCCTGGGGCCTCTATCGGAGACGCATCGGATTCTGTTTTAGAACGGGTACTGGCGTCGCTCTCGTTGAATCGAGATCCACTTCAGCGTCGTAAACTCCTCCAAACCCCATCGACCGTTGTACCGGCCGACCCCGGATGCCTTTTCCCCGCCGAACGCGACCAGCGGCTCATCGTTCACGGTGCCGTCGTTGACGTGGAACATCCCGCTCTCGACCGCCATTGCGACGCGCACGCCGCGCTCGATGTCGCGAGTGATGACGGCGCCGGTGAGACCGTAGTCGCTGTCGTTGGCCACCCCGATAGCCTCTTCCTCATCCGCCACCGGCATGATGGCGACCACAGGCCCGAACATCTCCTCACGGGCGCAGGTCATCTCCGGCGTCACGTCATAGAGGACCACCGGTCCCACGACGTTGCCGCTGACCGGGCCGCGGTACGCCACCTTCGCGCCCTGCTGAATGCTTGCCTCGACGACCTGCTGCAGTCGATCCACCTGCCGCGCATGGATGAGCGGACCGATGATGGTGTCTTTTTCGCGCGGATTGCCTACCTTGATGGCGGCGGTCTTTTCGACAAATTTCCCGAGAAATGCATCGTACACGTCGCGAACCACGATGATTCGATTCGCGCACATGCAGATCTGGCCCTGGTGCATGAAGCGGCTGAAGAGGGCCGCATCCACGGCCAGGTCTAGATCCGCGTCGTCGAGCACAATGAGCGCACTGTTGCCGCCCAGCTCAAGCGTCACCCGCTTGAGGTGGCGCGACGCGACCTCCGCGATGTGCCGTCCGACGGCAGTCGATCCGGTGAACGAGATGATGCGCGGGATGGGATGCTCGATGAACGCATCGCCGATCTCGCCCACATCCGCGATCACCACATTCACGAGCCCCTTGGGTACCCCCGCCTCCTCAAACACCTTGGCGAGCAGCGTCCCCCCGGTGATAGCGGCTTCTTCATGCGGCTTGAGCACCACGCCGTTCCCGCACGCGATAGCCGGCGCCAGGGCGCGCATCGACAGGCACATCGGGAAGTTGAACGGGCTGATGATGCCGACCACCCCCGCCGGCACGCGCAATAGGCGATTCTCCTTGCCCGGCACCGTGGCCGGCAGGATCCTCCCTTCCATGCGCAGCGGATACGTCGCCGCCTCGCGCAGGAAATTCTTCACGAGTTCAATCTCCACCACTGCCTTCAGGTACGTCCCGCCAATTTCCTCCGCTACGAGCGGGATAATGTCATGCGCGTAGCTCTCCCAGATGTCGATCGCCCGCTCGATCACGGCCTTGCGCTCGAACGGGTTCACCTGCGCCCATTCCTTCTGCGCCTGGGCTGCCGCCCGGTAGGCCTCGTCGATGTCCTGGATGGTGGCGAGCCGGATCTCGGCGACGGTCGATCCGTCATACGGATTGCGGTTGACGTAGACACGGTCGCTGCGGCCGTCCCGCCACTCGCCGGCGATGTATTGTTTGGAAAGGAGCGTTCTGTCGAGCATTCGCGGACCTCCGTTTCTTGCGTTCATGTGCGACGTGACTGGGGAGGTGTGAGTTGTCCGGCGGTGCGTGACTGGCGGTCACCCACCCACGCCCTGCCGCAACTCCGCCAACACCTCCTCTGTGCTGAGCACCCGACCGAACGCGCGACGGATGCTTTCCAGCGTCGCGGCCTGCGACGCTTCGTCCAAACCGCCGTTGGCATCACTGACGAAGTAGACTTTGTAGTCACGCATGTAAGCGCTGCGCGCCGTGCTTTCGCAGCAAATGTTGGTCACTGTGCCGATGATGATCACACTGTCGACCTGATGCGGCCCGCGCATTGTGCGGATCAGGGTATCGAGGTTGGTGTTGTAGAATGCGTCGTAGCGATGCTTGCGAACGATGAACTCTGTGGGCAGCGGTCGGAGTGGATGGACAATCTCGATGCCCTGCGTGCCTTCGCGAATGCCTCCGGTCTGTAGCTGCGGCTGCAGGGACACCTCAAGCGGCGAGATATTCGCGTGACGGTACAGCACGTGCTGCGTGAAGATGACCGGTACGCCTCGCTCCCGGCACGCTTCCACCAGTCGCACCATATTCGGCAGCATGGCGCGGGCCATCGGCACTTCCATCGGAGCGCCCTCGAGCACGAAGTCGTTCTGCATGTCGATAACAAGCAGGACGGCGCGATCTGCGCGGAGAGTCCAGTCGATGGCGTACGCGCCGCGCCCGTCGTGGGCTGGGTATGGTTGATCAATCATGACCTCCGCTCCCATTGAGCCAGCTTGCGGCGATAGTACTGATAGGCCATGGTCTCGTTGAGTCCGCGACCGAGGTCGGGAAGTTCGTGGATGTCTTCCTCCGGGATCGCTTCAGCCGTTCTTCCGGTCTTGGCCACTTCCACCACTGCAACAAGAAGGATATGAAGATTCAAGGCGCGCATCATGGCCTCCTCCAGGCTGCCGCCGACCACCGTGATGCCGTGGCCTTTGAGAAGGCAAACGTTCTTGTCGCCCATCACTTGGACCATCTTTTGTCCAAGTTCTGGGCGAGAGATTAAGTAGGAATGCGGAAACACGGGAATGCCCTCGAGGGCCATGCGCATGGCCGGAATGTTGTAAGCACCGAAAATGGGCCGAATGGGCAATTGGGCGATGCCACAAACGAGAGCGGCGGGCGGATGTGCGTGGATGACGCATCCGACCTCAGGACGAGCCCTGTACAACTCGCTGTGTATGGACAATTCTTGTGGAACCAGATAACCTGGTTGCGCACCGCGGCCGTCGAAGGTAACCCGTTGGATGGCGTCCGCCGCCGTGAACATCAGCCCGCTCTCATGAGGACCTCTGCAGCGGATCCACATGGACTCGTCGTCAGCTCTCACGCTAATGTGTCCTAGCACGCCGTCGACCAGGCCCTCCATCGCCAGGATGCGACACGCTTCTGCAATGGCGGAGCGGGTATCCCCGTCCGGGCTCGTGACACTTGCGCTCATCTTCCCACCTCCGGTAAGGCCGATTGTTCAAATGACGAAGCGCTCCAGTGTGGAAGGGGCAAACAGATCCTCCGGAGCCATGCAACGCGAAATGAGCCCCTGCTCATGTGCGTATCGAATGATAGTTTCCAACGTCTTTCGGTTCGGTTCGAGTCCGTAGGGCCAGAAGTCATGGCCCATCAGTTCCTGGGTGCGGGCCAGTTCTGCGTGCAGCCAGGGGAGCATGACGCGGAGCGCGGCTGTTTGTGTCATCGCCTGGAGCGCTAGTTGCTTTGCCTTCTCGAAGGCTTCGTACAGGTTCATGGCCACCCACGGATACTTCTCCAGCACGTCGTCGCGAATGGCCACCACATGCATGATGGGAAAGATCCCTGTTCTCTTAAAATAGTCCCGCTCCGCCTGCACATAGTCAGGAAACAAACGTGCTACCCGGGGATCTCCCTCCATGAAGGCAGAGGGAGCGCGCGGCGCGATCAACGCGTCGATCTCGCCTTCCACCAACATCTGATTGAGAGTCTGCGCAGGGCCCACCGGGTGTAGATGGATGTCTCCGGGGAGCGAGATCGGCAACTTTTCCACCCTACCCGGCGTCTCTTCGCCGCCCACGAACCACTCCACCTGGTGCGGGTCGACCCCGTATTCATCGGATAGAATGCCCCTCATCCACACGCACGCTGTCAATTGGTACTCGGGCACACCGATGCGCCTGCCCACCAGGTCCTCGGGGCTTCGTATGTTGGATCCGGCGTGGATGTACACGCTCGAGTGGCGGAAGGCGCGTGACATGAAAACAGGTATAGCGGTGATGCGAGGATAGCCCCTGTCTCGCGCAATCAAATACGATGATAATGACATCTCCGCGGCGTCGTACTCCTGGTGCCGCGTCATCCGCCAGAAGGTCTCCTCCACCTCCTGAGGAAGAAAGCGTAGGCGGATGCCACGGGGCTGAACGCTCCCATCCACGAGTGGCATCACGCGATCATAGCTCCAGCATGCGAAGGTTAAGTCCAACACTCGAGATCCGCCTCCGTGACCGGCTCAATATCCTTGGCGCACCAGCAGGAAACCCATGACGCTGCCGAAGATGAAGAAGAGTACAAGGAAGCCGAACGCAAACACATAACTGCCGCCGCCCAACGTGATCAAAGCACCCATCACTGTCGGACCGAATGCGGCGAACATGTTGGCAAACCCGGCAAGTATACCGGTGTACGTCCCCATTTCGTTTGCCGACACGGCCGAATGCATCACGCCGTGAATGGTGGGCAGCGTGAACGCTTGCAGTGAAGTCAGAGCCACTGCCACGAACAGGGCATCGGCCACCGGCGAGGCAGCCTCCGCGCCGAGGAAGAGAAACACCGCGGACAGAGCAAAGCCGCAACCTATCCAGACGGCTTTCTTGTGTGTCCTGTCGGTGTGAGCGCCAATCCAGATGGTGAGGATCAGAGCCAAACCGTAGGCCAGCAGCATGTAGGAGCTGGTCGCCTGCGGGCTCATGTGCTTTGCTAAGGCAAGGTAACTTGGAAACCACGTGGCCAAACCGAACACGCCCATGACATTCACAACATACGCGAGAACCACCAACCAGAAGGACGGCTTCTTGTATACCTTTTCCGGTTCATGCGCAGGCGAAATCAGCACCTGCCCCTGTTGGATGTAGGCCCGCTCGGAGTCTGATACCCGCTTATCCGCAAGCGGATAATCGCGTACAAGGCCGAGCACCAGTGGGATACAGATGACGGCTGCCGCCCCCGTGAGGAACCAGAACACCCCCCGCCACTGAAACGCACTGATGAGGCCCGTCACCAAAAAGCCAGCAATCGCCGGACCTACATTCGTTCCGTTAATCCACACGGACTTCGCCCGTCCCCGCTCACTTTGCGGGAACCACCGAGCGGTAAGCGCGTTCGACACAGGCCACAGAACAGCCTCGCACAGTCCCAGAAGAGCCCGGGAGATGATGAGCACGGTTACATTCGTCGCGAGGGCAGCAATGAGGGTGCTGATGCCCCAGCCCGTCAGCCCGATCACTGCACACCGCCTTGGACCGAAACGATCCGTCAGCCATCCCCAGATGAAAAATCCAATACCGTATGAAAATAACAACGCGCTGGTCATGCTTCCAATCAACGCGTTTTGTCCCACGAGATGCATCTCGTTGAGGAACTGCTTGTTGGTGCTTATGACGGCGACACCAATCTTATCCACCATCCCCACGACCCAGATGACGAGTAGAGTCGGAGCAATAGCCCACCAACGGACAGATGAGGCGGGACGCATGGTGGCGCTGGAAACAGGAGTGGTTTCCGGAAGCGACATGGACATACCTCCTCGGGTTGGAAAAGGCCGGCCAGAAGGCCGGCCATCATCTTCCACCGCCCTCCGGCGAACGGTCAGGCGCCGGTGACGGCCTCCGGTAGCTGCGTGTGTGGCCGGCGCTCAGGCACCCGTGACGGCCTCCGGCGCTGCCGGAGTAGTGCGACCAACCTTGGCAGGCGCGGTCTCCCTCAGGCCAAAGGCGAGCAGCGCGCTGATCAACATGCCGGCCGCGGCAATCCACATCGGCGCCACAAGACCCCAGTGGTCCGCTGCGACGCCACCGAGCCACGGCGCGAACGTACCACCGACGAACTCGCCGATGAATTGCGTCAGACCCACCGCGCTGGCGACCAAGCGGTACGGCAGGGACTCACCGGGCACAACCACGAGAAACAGCGGGAACACCGCCTGACCGACGGTGGTCAGGAAGCCAATGATCATCATGGTGCTGACGGACGCATGGATGAGCGCCAGGCAGATGGGTGACAGACAGGCGATGAACGCGAACAGAATCAAGGTCGGTTTGCGCCCGAGCTTGTCGGAGATGGCCGGCCCGACAAAGCCCCACACGAACGTACCGAGACCCACAGCCGACATGATCAGACCCATCTGGTCCGGCGTGTAGTGGCCGGCTTCGACCAAGAATGTCGGTGCGAACGTGGTGAACGCGAACAGCCACGTCATGGAGAAGATAGCAATCAACACACAGAACCACATGTTGCGATGCCGGAACACCGCGCCGATGTCGCTCAGGCGTACCTTGGTATGCTCCACCGCTTCGGCGTTGGAGGAGGAGTCTCGGCTAGGCTCCCGCATGAAGAACATCAGGATAAAGAACATGATCAGCCCAGGCACACCGACCAGGTAGAAGGCGTCGTGCCAGGAGTACTGCGTCGCAACCTTCGTGACGATCAGCGGCGTCAGGAAGGAGCCGATCAAACCCAACGAACTCTGCACAAATCCCAGGTTGAAGCCGCGCCGCTGAGGCGTGGACGCTGCAATGACGCTCGCCTGTGCGAGCGGCAGCACCGGCCCTTCCGATACGCCCATCAAGCCGCGGATGAGCAGCATCTGCCCGAGGTTGCGAGCGAGACCGGACAGGAAGGAGAACAGGGAGAACGCGAGCGTGATCGGCAGCAGCACCTTTTTCCTGGACCCGACCAGGTCCGAGATGGAGCCGAACACAAAGCCGGAGACAGCCCAGCACACGGCAAGGACCGAGGCGATGAGGCCAATCTGGGCGTTGTTCAGCTTCAGATCCGGCGCGATGAACGGGAACAGATACACGATGCTTAGGCGCTCCATAAACACGAAGCCAAACGTAAAGAACATCATGAGAACGACGCCGTTTTCATAGCGAAAGAACGACTTCTTCTGTTCCATTCGGGCGAACCCCCCTTTGAGTCCATACGGATTAAAAACGCTTTCACAGACGGAACGCATGGGCCGCTGCGCCTCACCATCGACGCCTCCTGTGAGGACACGATACCTTGATAGGCGCGGCCGATGAACTGGCGTGTCCCGTGATTCGGAACACGAGAAAGATTTTGTTTAATTCAAGCATGCAAGGCTTGCGGCGATCGCGTGCCCGCTCCGTGGTGGCCCCTGCCGCCCTGGGGTGGCGGGCCATCCCGGCACGGGTCAGCCATCACGCCGCGCAGCGGATGTTTCTTCCACTACGGCACCGGACGGGCCCCTGCACGTCACCCCTCGTCCACGCGGCGCAGCACGTCGAGGTACGACGGCTTGTCTGCCCCCGCCGCCGCTCCCGCCGTCCCCGCCGACGACGCATGGGCCAACCGCGCCGCCGACCACTTCAACCGCTCCGCAGCACCCCGCGCCACCCGCGGCTCCACGCCGAGGGAGGCCAGTGTGTCCGCCGCCTCCTGCATCTCGTGCGCGCGGCGCTCGGCGTGGAGGCCGTGGCGCTCGACGAGGTAGGCGCCGAGTTGGCCGAGCGGTCTGTCGGGGAACGAGGCATCCAGCGACGCCAGGACCTGATCCGCGATGCCGGCGCGCTGGGCGGCGAGCAGCGCCTCCAGGAACAGCGCCTCCATCCCCTTGAGGATGGCGCTGCGGCACATCTTGAGCGTCGCGGCCGCGCCGAGTGGGCCGCTGATCACGTCGATCCGCACCCCGTACGGCGCGAGCGCGGCACGCAGCGGCTCAGCCCCGGGACCGTCCGCGACCATGGGAACGCGGTGGCGCAGCGGCGGTACCGCGGACATCACGGCGACGCTGGCGTAGCAGGCATCCGGCGCCTGTTCGGCCAGCAGCCGGCCAATCTCCGCCTTCACCTGCGGCGAACACGAGTTCAGGTCCGCGTAGATGGCGCCTGGGCGCAGGTGCGGCGCGGCGTCGCGGGCGACACGCTCGGCGACCGCCGCCGTGACCATGGAGAGGATGAGGTCGGAGCGGAGGGCGAGATCGGCAAGGGAATCAACGAGTTCCACCCCCGCCGCAGCCGCGCGGGCTTCCATCTGCGGAGAACGCATCACGTCGAACGCCAGGATGCCGCGGACGCCCTCTTCGGCCAGCCCCGCCGCCATGGCAGATGCCGCCTCACCGAAACCGATGAAACCGATGCGCACCGCTCATCCCTCCCATTCGTCGTGGCGCACGTAGGTGACACCCAGCGCCTTCAGCTTGTCGCGCAGGCCGTAGATGTCCACGCCCAATTCGCCGGCGGCAAGCCGGGCACGGTTGGCGTCCTCCTTCGCGGTTCGCGCAGCGGCCTTCTCCAGCACGGCGGGCACGTCCTCTCGCGGGACGCAGACGATGCCGTCCGCATCCGCGATGATGGCGTCCCCAGCCCGCACCAGCACACCCCCGCACACGACGGGCACATTCACCGCACCAGGGGTCGCCTTGACGGTGCCGCGCGCCGAGATGGCCTTCGACCAGACCGGGAAGCGCATCTCGGTAAGCGCGGTGACATCGCGCACACCCGCGTCGATGACCAGCCCCAGTACGCCGTGAGCGCGAGCGGACGTGGCGAGCAGCTCGCCGAACATCCCATCGGTGGACTCCGCCTCGGGGACAACCACCAGCACGTCACCCGGACGGCAGACCTCGATGGCAGCGTGGATCATCAGGTTATCGCCCGGATGGCAACGCACGGTCACGGCTGTACCGGCGACCTTGGCCTCTGGATAGATGGGTCGCAAGTACGGCTGCATCAGCCCGTCGCGCCCCATCGCCTCGTGCACGGTGGCCGATCCGTACTGCCCAAGCTGCTCCACCAAAGCCATGTCGGGACGTGGTACATCGGTGACGATCACGTTCCTCTTCACACGAACTCACCCCCGACGGTCGGATACACCCGCTGATAGGCCTCGGCGTACACCGTGCCGCCGGCCGCAGGCGCCTGCCCGGCCCCCGTCGCGTGTGCCTGTGCCGTGTTGCGGCCGGCTTGGAGGCCGCGGCGACGGGCGAGATCGGAGTAATAAGTCCACAGGTGTTCCTGCGCCGCCATGCACTCCATGGCTTGTCGCTTTTTCTCAAATACCGGCGTGATGTCCAGCAGGTGATCCACCCGGAAGCCGCACTGCTCCGGCTGATGCGGCTCGAACAAAAACACCTGCGGCGCCCCAATCACCGGATGCGGCGACGGATACCCGTGCGCCTGCGCCAGAATGCGGCATTCCAACACAAGCTGCGTCGTGCGCGGATGGTCCGCGTTGTACGGGTCCTGCAACGTATGCGTGAGGATGATGTCCGGGCGGTTCGCGCGAAACTCCTGCACCAGCGCGTCGCGCAACTCCGGTGTCACGTCGAGCGGATAGTCGCCGGCATCCAAGAAGCGGATCTCCGCGCCCAGGATGGCCGCCGCCTTCTCGGCCTCCGCACGACGGATGGCCTTGATCTCCTCGAGCGTCTTCCCCTCCTTCCACAGCCGCGCCGACTCGCCGCGCTCGCCAAACGAGAGGCAGAGCACGCGCACGCGCCAGCCGCGGCTCGCGTATAGCGCAATGGCGCCGCCCGCACGCCAGACGAAATCGGCGGCGTGCGCGCTGACGACCATCAGCGTGCCAGGGGGCTGCGTGTTGGCGGGGTGCGTGTCGTGTCGCTCCGCGGGCTGCTGTGGGTTGTGCGGGTTGTGCGGGTTTTGCGTGAAGCCGGATTCGGGTGCGGTGGTCATGATATTGGCCTCCTTTCGGTGAGTGTGATCGTCGCGCGCTCCTGCGGGGTGCGGCGGGGGGCGCGATCGCGCCAGTTAAGCCGGAAATTCCGCCTTATTGCGCTCCGGCTGGGCGCGATCGCGCCAGTTAAGCCGGAAATTCCGCCTTATTGCGCTCCGGCGGGGCACGTTGGCGCCGGTTAAGCCGGAAATTCCGCCTTATTGCGTTCGGGCGGGGCGCGTTGGCGCCGGTTAAGCCGGAAATTCCGCCTTATTGCGCTGCCCCCCCCCCGGCGTGCCGCGGGGGGTTACTGGTCAGCCCCCTCCCTCGCCCACGAGGTACGCCGGCACGTCAACCCACATGCGCCGCACTTCAGCGGGCGTGAAACCCGCGTCGAGCAGGTGCGCGGTGAAGTCCAGCAGGCCGTCGACGACGGCGGGGTTGGACTTCTGGCCGAGATCGGAGGAGAGAAGGGTCCTCTCTGGCCCCACCGCCCGGATGGCGGCGTACAGCGTCTCCCACGCGCATTTGCCGGTGTGAAACGTGGTGTAGCAGTGCTCGATGTACGCACCCATGTCGGCCAGCTCGACCTGCTCCTCGATGGACAGCGCCTCGGACGGAAACAGCGCATGCGTCACGATGATGCGCCGGACGCCGACGTCACGGGCGGCGGTGACCACGGCGAAGATCTCGTCGCGCGCCAGGTGGCCGGTGGCGACGGCCATGTCGTACTCGGCTGCCAGTGCCAGGCAGGCACGGACATCTTCGCGCACCTTCCCGTCTTCGTCGAAAACACTCAGAGGCGCCGGCGCCAGCCCCTTGGCGCGGATCTCCGCCTGGATGCGCGCCCAGAACGGCTGGTGGCGCTCGCCGCGGGCGGCCTGTCTGTCGGGCGCCTCATTGAGCGCGTCCACCGTCGGCAGCCAAATCATCCGCGCCCCGGCGCGGCCGGCGACATCCAGGATCACCGGGTTAAAACCGCCGACCGTGTGGTTCAGCGTCACCGCGCCCATGACACGCACCCCCGGCACCGCCGTCTCCACCACCTTCGCCCTCTCCACCGTCGGGAAATAGTGGGATTTAAGGACGAAGCCGCGCCAGCGGAGATCTCGGAACTGGCGCGCCAGCGACAAGTCGTCCGTGCTGCGCTCGATGAGATCCGGTTCGATGTGGAGGTGGGTGTCGATCACGCCCTCCAACAACCGGATAAGTCCCTCTCTCTGGGAGTTCATCAAAAGATCCACACTCCTCACGACATGGGTCGTACCGTGGGCTAGGACCACACGCCCGTCATCCGCACACCGGCTCAAGGCATGGGCTTCATGTTACGCAGCGCCTCGCACACGCCCGTCAGGTGGATGCGCATGGCCTGTTCGGCTGCGTCGGCATCATGGGCCGCGATGGCCGCGACAATGGCCTCGTGTTCTGCGAGCGATCTCGGCGGCCGCCCCGGCGCCAGGATGGTCCGGTACTGATACCGCACACTCTGTGATCCGAGCGTATCCAGCAGTTTCGCCGCCGTCCGGTGCCGCGCCGCGTCGGCGATGGCGCGGTGAAGGGCCGTATTGAGGGTGGAGTAGCTGACCAGATCTGCCATCTCCGCACAGCGCCGCATCTCCCGCACGATGTGCTGCATCTGTTCGATCTCGCCCGCCTCCGCCCGCAACGCCGCATACCGGGCGAGCAGGCACTCGATGGCCCTACGCACCTCGAGGATCTCCACCGCCTCGTCGTGGGAGACAAAGCGCACGCGCGCGCCGCGGTTGCGCTCGCGCACCACCAGCCCCTCCTGCTCCAACCGTGCCAGCACCGTCCGCACCGTCGCCCGGCTCGCCCCCACGCGCGCCGCCAGGTCCAGCTCCACGAGATGCTCGTTGGGCTGCAAGGTTCCGTCGATGATCCAGCCGCGGATGCGTTCGTAGCAGGCATGTTCACCTATCCACTGCTGCTCTGTCGCCATATCCTCACCGTCTGTCTGCCAGATTCACGCGCGACGCGTTCCATAGGTTCGTGTTCACACCCCAGGTGTCCCGTAGATTTCAGATTCATACCACCGGCGTTCCGTAGGTGTGGAAGCTCTCCACCGTCTTGTTGCCCCACGCCTGACCGCGCGCCCGCTCCTGCTCCGTCCAGGTGATGGGCTTCCAGTCCGGCGCCAGCACCAGGTAGCCGCCGCTGCAGATCTCAATGCGGTTGCCCCCCGGCTCGTACACATACACGAAGTACGTCTGGTTGATGGCATGCTTGCTCGGCGCAAACTCGATAAACACGCCGTGGTCCACAAACAGATCCGCCGCGCGCCAGATGAGTTCATTGGAGTCCACCCGGAAGGCGATGTGATGCAGGCGGCCGCGGGCGCCGGTGGCGTCCTGGGTGTAGACGAGATCGTACGACTTGTTGGTCGCCCGATACCAGAGACCTGGCCGACGACCATTGTCGAGCAGGATTTGCTCCGTCAGGCGCAGACCGAGGTAGCGCTCGACAAACTCGCCGTCCTTCTCCGCATACGAGGAGAGATAGTTGATATGGTCCAACGTCTTGACCCCCACACCGCGGCCCGTCTGCTTCTGCGGTTGATTCTTGAGCCCGGGTCGCAGGTGCGCGGGTGGTTCGTAGTACTCGGTGTCGTAGTAGAGTTCCATCAGGTGGCCATCGGGCCCCCGAAACTGGTAGGCGCGGCCATGGCCGAGATCCCCCTCGATCCAGACACCCTCCACACCGCTCGCCTGCAGCGCCGCCACGCGTCTCTCCAGCGCCTCAGGACTCATGGTGCGGAGCGCCGTGTGACCGACCCCAGCGTGCTCATGCGCGGTCAGCTTCACGGAGTAGCGTTCGTAGTCGCCCCAGCAGCGCAGGTACGCGGACTTCCCTTCCCGCGCCACCTCCTCCATGCCGAGCACGTCCACGAAGAACCACAGGCTTTCGTCAAATTTGGGCGTCAACAGTTCGACGTGGCCCAGGTGAGCAATTTCAAAGCCATGCACATCAGGCATGGGCGCGGACCTCCTTGTGACTATCGGCTAGCCTGACTGTCGATAGGATTGTGATTCAAAATTGTTAACAATCTCGAGAGCAATCGTCGCACATCTCCATTCAAAATGCAAGTGCAATTTTGACGATCACGACTTCAAATCCGATTCCTCGCCGTCACAACTTCGCGCTGAACAGCTCCTCCAACGCCGCCAGCGCCTCCTCCACCACCGACGCGGGCGGCCACGCCGACAGATCAAACGGGAAGTCGCTGCCGGGCCAGACCCTGTCCGCGCCAACGACGTCCATGAGGAACCGGACCGACGCGGGGTGCCACAGCACGTTGTCATAGAAGAAACGCCGCAGGTAAGCCTCGGGCGGGGCCTGGAGCTTGGACTTCACGGCCGGCCACGACGCATACCCCTGGTTGTAACGGCCCACCTGGTAGGGCAGAAACCCGCCACCGTGCGCGAGCAGGATGCGAGCGTTCGGGAACCTGTCGAGGTGACCGGAGAGAATGAGGTCAAGCGCGCAGAGGGTCGTCTCCCACGGCACGCCAATCAGGTTCGGCATCCGGTTGCGCTGGATCCGCGGGTCCTCGTTGAGCAGCGGGTGAATGAACAGCAGCGCGCGGTGCGCATCGGCAGCCTCCCAGAGCGGGGTAAAGAACTCATCGCTGAGCAGCTTTCCGGCGTACGACGGGCCGATGATAGCGCCCATCGCGCCTCGACTCACGGCGGCCTCCAGCATCTGCGCCGCTTGCTCAGGCTGATTCAGCGGCAACGTCACCAACACACGGAATTGCTCCGGATACGCCGACGCGATGGCGCCTAGCGCACCGTTGTACACCTGCGCCGCCTCGATGGTGACTGCGGGTGGCGCGTCGTACAGAAACAACTGCGGCACCGGGGAGATGAGCGTCCGGCGCACCCGTGCTTCAGCCTGCCGATCACGATACAACCCCAGGTCATGGAACTCCCGCTTCAACTCGAAGCCCCATTTGCCCCCGACGGTCAGCGTGGGGCCGCGGCCAGTCTGCCCGGGCTGCAGATCGACAGAGATGAGAGACCTGGCGGCCGCGTCACGCAGCCAGTCCAGGACCTCCGGTGGGATGAAATGACTGTGCACGTCGTACACACTGCCACCGCCTTTGCATCGCTTGCGTCATTCTTCCAGGATCTGATCTGGCGTACTACGCGCGCCCGCCCGTCTCGGTGGCGGTGGCGGCGGGGCCCGCAGTTGCACCCGCCTGCCGCTCGGCCATCGTCTTGCCCCCGACGGCCCAGTGCGTCTTCGGCAGCTCGTACAGCAGCACGCGCACGGAATCGGGCGCAGCGCCGAGCGTCCGACAGACGGCATCGGTAACCTCTTCTATCAACCGCTTCTTCACCTCGAGCGGCCGACCCTCCAGGATGTGCAGTTGCACCAGTGGCATCGCGTGTTCTTCCCTTCCTTCACGTGGTGGCCGCCCGCGCGCGGGCGGCATCCGAATCGTTGAAGCTTCGCGGGCGGGGCGGGCGCGCGGCGCGGCATCCCTGGAGCCGGGCTCGGACGACGATCACGCCGTCCGGCGGACGTTTTTCAGCTCCAACCGCCGCTCACGCCTCCACGGTCCGCGCAGCGGAAACTTTCTCCGCCAGGACCGCCCGCGCCCCCGCCCGGCCACGGCCGCCGCTCACGCCTCCGTAACTGCCAGCCGCAGCGTGCCGAGGCCGTCGAAGTCAATCTCGAGCGTGTCGCCGGGGTGCACGTGCACGGCCTCCGTGATGCCGCCGGCAAGGATGACCATCCCGGGCTCCACGGCGAGGCCGTGACGCGAGAGCATGTGCACCAGCTGGACGACCGAACGCACGGGGTGGCCGAGGATGGCCGCACCGGCGCCAGTCTGCACGACGTCGCCGTTTTGGCGCATGACGACGCCCACCTCGTCCCAGGCGGTGTGGTACGGCGAGTAGGCTTGGTCCGCCAGCAGGAAGCGCGCGCTTGAAGCGTTGTCGGCGACCACATCGACGAGCGTGAACGAGAAGTTGCGGTAGCGGCTGTCGATGACCTCCAGCGCCGGCATCACGCACTCGGTGGCGGCCCAGACGTCGCGCGGGGTGACGAGACCTTCGAGGCGGCGCTTGATGACGAAGGCCATCTCGGGCTCCACCCGCGGGTGGATCAGGCCGGCCAGCGGCAGGACGCCCTCATGGAGCTCCATCGAGCGCGTGAGGCGGCCGAAGATGGGTTCATCGACACCGACCGACCGCTGCTTGGCCTTGCTCGTGAGGCCCATCTTCCAGCCAATCAAAGGATCGCCCGCCTTGTGATAGAGTTCCAGCGCCAGGCGCTGGATCTCGTAGGCGTCGTCGACGGTCAACTCGGGATGCTCAATCGTCAGCTTGTCCATCTCTTCTGCACTGCGCTGGTGCGTGTAGACGTGCTCCGCCAGGGTGTGCAGTAGCTCGCTCATGCCTGTACCCCCGCCTTCGCGCGCCGCGGCTGCATCTGCCCGGGCGCTGTTCTGTGCACACGTACACTCATTTCTGTGCTCCCGCTTCCACCGCGCCGCGCTGCTTGCGCGCAATCTCGTAGGCGACGTCGATGATCATGTCCTCCTGGCCGCCGACGACGCGGCGCCGGCCGAGTTCGACCAGGACGTCGCGCGCATCGACGCCGAACTGCTCCGCAGCGCGGTAGGCGTGGAGCAGGAAGCTGGAGTAGACGCCGGCGTAACCGAGGGTGAGGCTGGCCCGGTCAATCTCAATGGGCCGATGCATCCTCGGCCGCACCTCGTTTTCGGCGGCATCCATCACCTGGTACAGGTTGACGCCGGTGTCGATCCCGACCTTCTCACACACCGCAACGAACACCTCGAGCGGCGTGTTACCGGCCCCCGCACCGAGCCCGGCGAGGCTGCAGTCGATGCGTGCCGCACCGGCTTCCACAGCGGCCAGCGAGTTGGCGATGGACACGCCCAGGTTGTTGTGCGCGTGGAAGCCGACCTCGACGTCGTCCGGCAGGTGCTCGCGCAGCGCACCGACCTTCTCCCGGACCTCGTCCATCAGCATGGCCCCCGCCGAGTCGACGATGTACACGCAGTGCGCGCCGTAGGAGGCCATCTTCTTCGCCTCCTCGACGAGGACGGCGGTGGGGGTCATGTGCGACATCATCAGGAAGCCGACCACCTCCAGCCCGAGCTTGCGCGCTTCGCCGATGTGCTGTTCGGAGATGTCCGCCTCCGTCGAGTGCGTCGCCACGCGGACCGCGCCAATGCCGCACTCGATGGCGCGCTTCATATCTTCCACCGTGCCGATGCCCGGCAGCAGCAGCGCTGCCACCTTCGTGTGCTTGGCGGCTTGGCAGACGGCGCGCAGGTAATCCTCCTCGCGCTCCTTGCTGAAGCCGTACTGGATGGAACTGCCGCCCAGGCCATCGCCGTGGGTAGCCTCAATCAGCGCCACGCCGGAGCCGTCGAGCGCCCCCGCGATGGCCGCCGCGTCCTCGCAGCTGAACTGGTGCCGCACCGCGTGCATGCCATCGCGCAGCGTCACGTCCGTCAGGCGAATCTTGTACTTGGCCATGCCCGCACCCTCCTCACTGTCGCACCGTCAGCCGGTACTTGGCGTACTCCTCGGCGACCTTCACCGCCGCGGCCGTCATGATGTCGAGATTGCCGGCATACACCGGCAGGTAATCGCCCAGCCCCTCCACCTCGATGGAGATGCTGACCAGGTTGTCTTTGAAGATGGGATCGCGATTCAACCGATAACCCGGTACGTACGTCTGCACGTGCGCGACCATCTCGCGGATGGACGCGTCCACCTTCTCGTAGATGTCGGGCCCGGATTGCTCCATCAAACAGTAGATGGTGTCGCGCATCAGGATGGGCGGCTCGGCCGGGTTGAGGATGATGATGGCCTTGCCTCGCTTCGCCCCGCCGATGGCCTCCAGCGCGCGTGCCGTCGTCTCGGTGAACTCGTCGATGTTCTGGCGCGTGCCCGGGCCCGCGCTTTTGCTGGCGATGGTGGCCACAATCTCCGCATACTCGACGCCGACCACGCGGCTGACCGCGTACACCATCGGCACCGTCGCCTGCCCGCCGCAGGTCACCATGTTGACGTTGAGGGCGTCCATGTGTTCCGTCAGATTGACCGCCGCAATCACGTACGGGCCGCGGGCGGCGGGGGTGAGGTCGATGGCTTTGATGCCGAGATCGCGCAACAGTTTGGCGTGCCGCACATGCGCCTTCGCGCTCGTCGCGTCGAACACGATGTCGGGCCGAACGCCCGTATCCAGCACCGCCTTTAGCCCCTCGGCGCTGGTCTCCAGCCCCTTCTCGCGTGCCCGGCGAAGCCCGTCCGATTCGGGGTCAATGCCAATCATCCAGCGCGGCTCTATCCACTCACTGCGAAGCAGCTTGATCATCAGGTCCGTCCCGATGTTGCCAGACCCGACGATGGCTGCGGTCAGCTTTGCCATGTCACCGAGCTCCTTTCCGTTTCCGCTGGCGCGGTCGCCGCCTGGCAGGGCCCGCGCCTCTTACTCGCCGACCCGCACGCTCACCCGGCCCAGGCGCCCGAAGGACACCTCGACGCGGTCCCCCGTCCTCACCGGCACCGCCGCGCTGATGGCGCCCGACAGCACGACCGCCCCGCGGTGCAGCGTCGTCCCCAGCTCGCCGAGCTTGTTGGCGAGCCACGCGACCGATCTCGCCGGATGCCCCAACACAGCCGCCCCCGCGCCGGTTTCGGCCACCTCACCGTTCACGTACAGGACGCCGCCGAGGGTGGCGAGGTTCAGCGTGCGAGGATCCACCCCGCCATCCCCCACGACAAAGCAGCCCGACGATGCGTTGTCGGCGACGGTGTCGGCGAGCTGGATCTTCCAGTCGGCGATCCGGCTGTCGATCACCTCGATAGCCGGCACCACGTACTCGGTCGCCCGCAACACGTCCGCCTCCGTCAGTCCCGGCCCGGCCAGCGCTTCGCGCAGCACGAACGCAATTTCCGCCTCCACTTTGGGCTGGATGAGCGGATACGCCACGACCTCGCCGTGGCGGAAGGCCATCGATTGGAGCAGGTGGCCGAAGTCCGGCTCGCCCACACCCAGCTGGCGCTGCATGGGCTTGCTGGTGAGCCCCACCTTGTAACCCACGATGCTGTCGCCACCGCCGACGCGGCGCTCGATGTTCACGCGCTGGATCTGATACGCGTCCTCCACGCTCAGCGCGTGCGTCTGCGTCAGCGGCGGAATGGGCCGGCGCTGCTCCTGCGCTTCGTACAACGCCTGGGCAAGTTGGTGAATATCCGTCATCTGCTTCTCCTCCGCTTATGGGGATGAATGGGGCCGGTCGGCGCGGACGGCAGGGCCGCTCCGTGGCCCGTCGTGCCGTGCGGCCGACCGGCGCGACCCTCGTCACAGCTTGACGCAGACGTTCTTCAGCTCGGTGAAGAACTCGAAGCTGTGCACGCCGCCCTCGCGGCCGATGCCGCTCTGCTTCATGCCGCCAAACGGGGTGCGCAGGTCACGCAGGAACCAGGTGTTGATCCAGACCACGCCGGCCTCCAGTTCGCCCGCCACGCGGTGTGCGCGCTTGAGGTTGCTGGTCCAAATCGTGGCCGCCAAGCCGTAGTGCGTGTCGTTGGCGTGATAGATAACCTCCTCCTCCGTGTCAAACGGCTGGATGGTCACCACGGGGCCGAAGACCTCTTGGCGGACAATTTCGCAGCCGTGATCGACATCGACAATGATGGTCGGCTCAAGGAAGTAACCGCGCTCCAGACCCTCCGGCCGCCGGCCACCCGTCAGGATGCGCGCCCCCTGCTCCACCGCGCGGCGGATGAAGCCCTCCACGCGCTCCAGGTGTTCCTGGCTGATGAGGGCGCCGACGTAGGTGTCGGGCTGAAGCGGATCGCCCACCTTCAGCTGGCGCGTGCGCTCCACGAAGCGCTCCACGAACGTCTCGTACAGCGGCCGCTCCACGTAGATTCGGGAACCGCACAGGCAGACCTCGCCCTGGTTGATGAAGCTGGAGCGGATGGTGGTCTCGATGCAGTCATCCAGGTCCGCATCGGCGAAGATGATGTTCGGGTTCTTGCCGCCCAGCTCGAACGACAAACGCTTGAGCGTCGGCGCCGCTGCCGCCATGACAGCCTTGCCCGTCGTCGTCTCGCCCGTCAGGGAGATGAGGTTGACATCCGGGTGCTCAACCAGGAACTGGCCCGCCGCGTCCGGCCCAAACCCGTGCACCAAGTTCAGCACACCGTCTGGCAGCCCCGCTTCCTGGCAGATCTCCGCCAGCTTGGTCGCGGTCGTCGGCGTCAGCTCCGCCGGCTTGATCACGCACGTGTTCCCCGCAGCCAGGCATGGCGCCACCTTCCATGTGAGCAGGAACAGCGGCAGGTTCCACGGCGAGATCAGGCCCGCCACGCCGACCGGCCGGCGCAGCGCGTAGTTCAGCGCGACACCCTCCATCTCGAAGCACTCCGTGCCGAGCCCCTTGACAAAGTCCGCGAAGAACCGGAAGTTGTACGCCGCGCGCGGGATGTCGAGGCTCTTGGTCAGCCACAGCGGCTTGCCCGTGTCCTGCGTCTCCAGCAGCGCCAGCTCCTCGACGCGGCTCTCGATGATCTCCGCGATGCGATTGAGAATCTTGGCCCGTTCCTGCGCCGGCGTCCGGCTCCACGTACGGAACGCACGCCGGGCAGCCTGCACGGCCTGGTCAATCTCGCGCCGACCGCCTTCGGCCACCCGCGCGATGACTTCCTCCGTCGCGGGATTGATGTTATCGAACATCCGCCCGTCTTCGGACGGCACAAACTTTCCGTCGATGAAGTGCAGCAGCTCCTGTGGCACCGCGATGTCTCCTCTCTGTCGCAAAGGTTGATAAGGTAGGTAAACGGTGGAGCGGAGGGCCGGGCTGCGGGTCGCGGTGGATAAGGCGGAAAAACCGCCTTATTCGCCCCGCCAGGGCCGCCATCTCGCCCGATAAGCCGGGAAATCCGCCTTATTCGCCCCGCCGGGGCCGCGATCGCCCCCGATAAGGCGGAAAAACCGCCTTATTCGCCCCGCCGGACCCGCGATCGCGCCCGATAAGCCGGGAAATCCGCCTTATTCGCCCTGCCGGGGCCGCCATGTCGCCCGATAAGCCGGGAAATCCGCCTTATTCGCCCTGCCGGGGCCGCGATCCCGCCCGATAAGCGGGGAAATCCGCCTTATTCGCCCCGCCAGGGCCGCGATCGCGCCCGATAAGCGGGGAAATCCGCCTTATTCGCCCCGCCGGGGCCGCGATCGCGCCCGATAAGGCGGAAAATCCGCCTTATTCGCCGCGCCGGACCCGCAATCGCGCCGCCCAGGCCGCGTCAGCCCGCTGGCTGCAGCGTCAGCACCGGGTTGCCCGAGCCTGACGAGGGGCCGTAGGCGAGCAGCTCGCCGGTATACTTGCTGCCCTCGAGCACGCCGAGCAGCATGGCCACGTGGCGTCCGCCGGCTTCGAGACCGGCCGCGCGCGAGTAGGACGGCAGCATGTCGATGGCCGACTGAGTATCGCCGTTGACGAGGTATTGGATGAACCTGTGGTCCAGCGTCTGCTCCGTGATGTTGGGCCACTGCGTGGGGACGCGGACGAGGTTGTGCGCGAGTGCGCCGCTGCAGACGAACAGCGTGCGCAGCGGGGATTCGCGCAACACGCGCCCAATGACGCGGCCCCAATGCCGCGTTTCATCCAGAGAGGCGGCCCAGCACACGGACAGATCCACGACCGGCACCTTGCGCCGGGGCAGCAGGTGGCGCAGGGGGACGACTGTGCCGTAGTCCCAGACGTAGCTCGGATCGTCCACGCCAATCACACGCAACCCTTCGGCTTTGCCCGCCTCGACGAGGGCACGCGCCAGTTCCGGCTGGCCCGGGTATTCGTAGGGCACGTCCGAGATCAGATCCGGACATTCGACAGCGGTCAGCACACCCTTGTGGATCTCTGTGGCATCGACATAATGATCAAAGCTCGACATCCAGTGGCAGGACACAATCACCAACGCGTCGATCTCGCGCTTCTCCAAATCCTCCGCAACACGCGCCATCGCATCCACCATCGGCTGCTGCACCGGGGGCACCCTGTCCAGGTGGCAGATCCGCGGTGTATGCGGCGAGATCATGGCCAGTTCCAAACTCATGACCCACACCCCCGAACCCGCCGTAAGTTTCCAGTCGATTCGCGGGTTCCGTTTTGATTACGCTTTCATCGTAGATGGCATCGTGTCGTGACGCCAGCCACGTGTTCCTCTATTCGGAACAGTGCGCTATGATTTCAATATCCGGTCTGTCACATTATACACAGAAGCCACAAACCTCACTTGAAAGCGCATTCCTCGAATGAACTCGAATGGACTCGGATGCACTCGAATGGAGAGGAGATTGGATAGATGGCTGTGCAAATGGCCCCCGATTACCGGACGCTGGGCTCGCTGAAGAACGCCCTCCAGGTGCTCCGCTGCTTTACGATGGAGGAGCCGGAGAAGGGTGTGACTGATCTCGCCCGCGAACTGGGCCTTCCCAAAAGCACGGTCCACCGCATCGTCGCGACGCTGGCCGACGAGGGTTTCCTCATTAAGGATAAGAAGACGCACAAATACCGGCTGGGGCTGTCGGTGCTCGCCCTCGGCGGCGTCATCATGTCGCACCTCGACATCTGCCGAGAAGGACAGCACCTGCTGGAGGAGTTCGTCCATCGCTTCGACGAGACCGCCCATCTTGCCGTGCTGGAAGGGTTCCATACGGTGTATGTGAGCAAGATCGAGTGCAAGCACCCGGTGCAGATTCTCACGCACGTGGGGCGCCGGAACCCGCTCCACTGCACGAGCTCCGGCAAGGTATGCCTGGCCTACCAAAGCGAGGAGATGATTGAGGAGGTGATCCGGCGTGGTCTGGAACGCTTCACACCTGCGACCATCACGGACCCCGACAGGCTCCGCCAGCACCTCCGCAAGATTCGCGAGCAGGGCTACGCCGTCAGTCTGTCGGAGCTGCGCGAAGGCGTGGCGTCCGTCGCGGTGCCCGTGCGGGATTACACGCGGCAGGTCATCGGGGCCGTGACCGTCGTGGGGCCCATTCAGCGGTTCGGGCCGGATCGGATTCAACTCTTCGTCCGCACGCTCACCAGTGTGGGCCAGGAGATCTCGCGACGCCTCGGTTACTACGAGCGCCGGCGGTAAGCGCGTGTCCGCCTGACCAGCCGCTGCGGTGGCGCAGGCTTCGCCCCAGCGGCGCCGCCAGCGCCACTGCACGCCCCAGTTTCACGGCAGCCGGCGCAGCTTCTCCGTGATGGGCGTCCGCGGCTTGACCGACGGGATGGTCTCCGGGTACCCGACGCCCACCACCAGCACCTCGTGTCCCTCGGGCACACCGAGGATGTCCTTGATGTCCTGGCGCCAGCCGATGGACGTCCAGCGCACACCCACGCCATGCGCCCAGGCCAGCAGGCAGAAGTTCTGCATCATGGCCGCCGTCGAGATGAGATTCTCATCGCGCTCGATGGCGTTCTCCGGCGCCTTCCACACGATGGCCATCACCAGCGGTGCGTGGCCGAAATCCGCGGGATGGTTCAGTTTGGATCGCGTCTCCGGACCGACAAAGATGACCTCCCACGGCTGGGTCATGCGGTGGTTGGGGGCATAGATGGCTGTATTCAGCCATTCAATCACATCCTCCTCCGCCACCGGCCTGTCCGTGAATTCCTTGATGTGCCGCCGCGCCTTCACCAGTTCCTGAATGTCCGCCATCGCTCGCACTCCTTACGAACAAAAAATACCCTGATCCGCCGAGGACGCTTTCATTATCCTCGGGGACCAGGGTCGGGGTCAAATCGGCCCATTCCCGTTCCTCACCACACGGTCACAGCACGCTCTCCAGCGGCTCCGTCGACAGGTCCGTGTAGCACTCGGCGAGCGCTGCCGCGGCATGGCGAGAATGCATCACATGCGCCAACTCGGCGAGCTGGATCCGATAGTCAAACTCGGCCTGATTCGGGTGACGGTGAAGCATCATCGTCATGTACCACGAGAACCGTTCCGCCCGCCAAACTCTATCCAGACATGTGGCACTGTAGCTCGCCAGCAGATCCGTGCGGCCCTCGCGATAATACGCGACGATTCCGCGCGCCAGCACCTGCACATCGCCGACCGCGAGATTGAGACCCTTGGCCCCCGTCGGAGGCACGATGTGCGCAGCGTCGCCGGCGAGGAACAGGCGGCCGTACTGCATCGGATCGCACACAAAACTGCGCATCCCGACGATGCTCTTCTGGATGATGGGGCCGTCAATCAAGCGCCAGCCGTCGGCGGCGGTACGACGATGCAATTCCGTCCAGATTCTATCATCTGACCAGTTGCGGATATCCTCGTCCCTGTCCACCTGCAGATACAGGCGCTGGATCTCCGGCGACCGGGTGCTCACCAGCGCAAATCCCCCCGCATGGTGGCTGTAGATGAGGATGGGAGAGGACGGAGGAGCCTCGGCCAGGATGCCCAGCCAACCGTAGGGGTAGACCTTGTGGTACTCGTTCCGGGCGGATGCGGGGATGTGCTGCCGGCTCGGGCCGTGATACCCGTCACATCCGGCAATAAAGTCACACTCCAGTTCATACACCTCGTCCGATCCCGCCACACGACACGTCACCCGCGGGTGATGGCTGTCCACATCGTGCAACGCGACATCCGCGACCTCAAAAAGGATGGGACCACCCTGCGCCATCCGCGCCGCCACCAGGTCCTTGATCACCTCGTGCTGCGCGTAGACCGTGATGGTCTTTCCGACAAGCTCCTGGAAGTCGACTTTGAAGCGTCGCCCATTGACGCGCAGTTCGATGCCATCGTGCACATGCCCCTCGCGCTCCATCCTCGCACCGAGGTCAAGCGCTGTCATGAGACGCGTGGTGCCAAACTCCAGCACCCCCGCGCGAATCGTTCCCTCAATCTCCTCGCGTGATCTGCATTCGAGCACCACCGATTCAATCCCATGACGGTGGAGCAAATGAGACAACATCAAGCCGGCCGGCCCTGCGCCGATGATGGCCACCTGGGTTCGGACGCGCATCTCGCACCCCTCCTGATTCTACCATCTTTATCCTAGCGCAGAGCCGGCGCCGCGGCCACCTTACTGTCCCGCTATTCGGAACATATGCACCGGGGAATTGGCGGCCTCGGCCGCCCCCGTCTATTTGGCGACCTCGTCCGCCATCGTCGTCCAGGCGTCGTTGAGCACATCCGCGTCCGGATCCTCGACAAACATGCAGCCCAGCGCCTGAGCAACTGGCTCCATCAACGCCCCTGCTCGCGGCGTGCGGACCACCAGCACCTTCGGCCGCCGGCCGAGCTCCTGGACGAGATCCAGCATGGCATCCGCGAGCGACTGCCAGTCCGTCGGCTCCTCCGCGATGTGGTATTTGAGGATGATGCCGTGCACCAAGTCCAGACACAGCAGCGTGGGTGGGTGGGTGATGGGCGCATCCTGACCGTCCTGCACGCAAAAGCGGGCGTAGCGCGCTTCCACGCCCCACATGCTGGAGGCCGGCAGGTCACGGCGCAGACGGGCTGCGCGGACTTCGTCGATCACGGGCTGGTAGAACAGACTCGGCAGCTCTTGCGGCAACGCCGTCCAAGCCGTGACCCACTCGCCGGTGTCCGGGCGGACCATGCGCGTCACCACCTGCCCCTGTCCGCCAAGCTCAAACAGCCGCGGATTCTCGCGCACGTCCTCGGCGAGCGCCATCGCCTGCTCCATCACGGTGATCACGATGGGCACCTCGTCGGGCGACACAATGGCCGGATGCTGACCTTCCCGGAAACTGCGGACCGCGGGCCACTGTGTCGGGCCGCGGAAGCGGAAGCCGAGATGGCGTAACATCGCACGCTCCTGTTTGTCCAACTGCTCCCTCGATCCGAAGTACACCATCAGTGACCTCGTCCCGAATCCCGCATCTTCAATATCTTCCAAAATCCCCTGACGCAGCGCTTGCAACGCCGCATACCCGATGGGTCCCGGGTGCATCTTCACCCCGCGGAGCTCAGGCGCGCCCATCAGCACGCAGTAATACACCTCTCCCGAGTCCGGCAACTGGACGGCGAACGTCTTGTCCACCGTCACCCACTGCCATGGCTTCGCCTCGTCCATCGCCACCACGGTCTCGTACAATCGCCGCCACGCCTCCGGGCTCACATCGCCGAGGCCTCTCGCCGTCATTGGGTTCAATCATTCAACCTCCCTGACCGGTCTTCTTGGCGGACATCCTGTATGTTATGCGATCAAGCGCGTGGAAGTCTGCTAGAATGACCTTGATTCGCCTATTATACCGCAGATGCAGAAAGGATAGCGCAACAAATGGCCCTCATCACGGACATTCACGCGCATGTTCTGCCGGGGCTGGACGATGGCCCCGAGACGATGGCCGACACCGAGGCGGTGCTGCGGGCGCACCGTGCCGCTGGGACCGACCGGGTCATCTGCACGCCGCACTATCTCAGCCCGCATTTCGACGTTGCGCCGGAGGCCGTCGCCGACGCGTTTGGGCGTGTGTTGGCGAGGCGGGGCGAAATTGGCCACGAGTCCCATCCCGTCCCCTTTCCGGACCTGGCCCTCGGCGCCGAGGTGCGCGTCACGCGCGATCTCGCCGACGTCATCCGCGACGGCGATGTCCCCACGCTGGGTCCCACGCGATACGTCCTGGTGGAGTTTCGCAGCGACACCATCTCGGCGCGGGCCCGCGAGTTGGTGCACGAGCTCTTGGTCCGCGGCTACGTCCCGGTGATGGCCCATCCCGAGCGGAATCTCGAGGTGCAGAAGGACCCGGCCATCCTCGATGATCTCCTCGCCATGGGGGTACTGCTGCAGGTGACGGCGCGCTGCTTTGAGACGGACCCGCGCCGCGCGCACACGGCGGACAAGCTGGCGTGGATGCTGCTGGAGGCGGGGAAGGTGGCCGTGATAGGCAGCGATGCGCACGACGTTCGCGTCCGACCACCGGGGTTGATGGCGGCGTATGAGCGCATCGGCGAGCGGTGCGGGAGCGCGGTGGTTCAGGCGCTGATGGACAACGCCAACGCCATCTGGGAGGATGCACCGGTGCGCGAGGTGCGGGTCGAACGGCCGCGCCGAACGGGCGTGCTGCGCGCGCTGTTTCGTTGACGGCGTGGCGCGTGCCGGGGCCGCACGGCGGGGACGCCGCAGGGCTACGCGGTGGGAGACATCGCACGGGCCGCACGGCGGGGCGCCGCACGGCCCGTGGCAAGGACGGACAGACAGGCGACGGAACGGTGATCAGTAGGCCACCACGCCGCCCGGTGCCGCCGCTGCGGCCGGGGCATAGCCGCCGTACGGCACAAGCAGGATGAAGAGCACGAAGATGATCAGGAACACCACCGCCCAGCGGGTGTACCCACCAAACACTCCGTACATGCTGATCCCTCCCTCGGCCCGGAGATGCTTCACCCTATGTCGAGCGTCGGACCGAGGTGGCGGCGGTTGTCCGATGCTGTGACGTCGAACGGCCAGCGGTGCGCCGCGCCGACCAGGCGGATGGCCGCCGGCAGAAAGAATGCCAGCAGCACGAACACGTACAGCGCCAAGCCAATGACCACCGCCACCCCCATCTCGAGCAGCGTCGGCATCCCCGTCACGACCAATGATCCGAACGTTCCCGCCATGATCACCGCCGCCGAGAAGATCACGCCGCCCATCGCCCGCATGGCGTGGCGAATGGCCCCAACATGGGGCGCGGCGCCACCCTCTGCCGCAGGGCCATCGAGGGCGGGATCAGCCGGACGATCCCACTTGCCCGTGGAGGCAGCCTGCGCAGCGTCCGCCGTCCGATGAACCCGCAGCGCCTCATCAAACCGAGCCATCAGGAAGATGCTGTAGTCGACGCCCAGCGCGACCAACAGTAGGAAGATGAAGAACGGTGCGGCCCAGTTCACCCCGACATCATGCAATACGTGGATGGCCATCTGCTGCACCATCCCCATCGTGACGAAGTAGGTCGCCCCCAGTGAAAGCAGGATCAGGGCGGGGGTGAGGACGGACCGCAGCATCAACACCAGCAGCAGGAAGATGGCAGCGAACACAATCAGCATCGTGCGCGCGAAATCCTGGCTGGAGAGCTGATTCATTTCCGCCTGCACCGCTGTCGGCCCGCCCACAACCACATGGCCTGTGTGAATGGGGCTGGCGAGCAGCGCCACCTGCGCCGCCTGCTTAAGCTTGCCGACGGTGGCGATGGCCGCCGACGAGTACGGCTCCTGGTTGAGGATCACCTGGAACTTAGCGATGTGCCCGTCTGGTGAGACGTACGCGTCCAGCGCTTGGCGGAGCTGCGCGTTGTGCTGAATGGCATCCGCCGGCACGTAGAAGCCGGGCGACGGTGCCTCCGCCGAATGTTGGAGCGCCGACTGCGCCTGGTTCACCCCGTCCGTCAACGCGCTCGTGGCCCGCTTCGCCTCGGTCATGCCGGAGGTGAGGGACAGGATGCCGCCGGCGAACTGATCCAGACCCGCGCTGAGATGGTCCGCCCCACGCGCCAGCGCCTGACTACCGCTGGCAAGCTGTGCCGCACCCCCGGCGAGCTGCTGCGCGCCGGAGGCGAGAGCCTGAGATCCCTGGGTAACGGAACCGAGAGACTGTGCCAGCTGGGCCGCACCTGCTGCCAGTTGCTGGCTGGCCGCCGCGGTCTGCGCACTGCCCTGCGCCACCTGCGCGGCGAGCACCTGGATCTGCTGCCAGCTGGGATCCGCACTGGTGCCCGGATGCGCCTGAGCCCACGCAGCCAGCGCGTTGGCCAGCGCGGAGGCGGCATCAGCCACCTGCCGGTTTCCCTGCGCCAACTGGCCTGAGCCCGCCTGCAGTTGCGATGCCCCCTGCTGCACCTGTGCCAATCCGCTCGCCAGTTGGCCCGCGCTCTGCGCGAGTTGCTGCGTACCCTGCGCGACGGATCCAGCCCCCTCGGCAGTGCTGTGTACGCCCTGCGCCAACTGCTCGGCGCCACGCTCGAGTTGGCCCAGCCCTTGAGAGGCCTGTTGGCTCTGCGCGGCAGCCTGGTTGAAGCCACTGCTCAGCTTGCCAAGACCGTCCCCAACCTGCCCGAGACCCTTCGCCACCTGCTGATTCTGATACCGCAGCTCGAACTGCTCGAGGACGGATCCGGTGGGCTGCGTCGCGCTGTCCACCTGTTGGACACCCGGCAGTGCCGCCATCTGGCGAGAGATGGCGTCGATGGCAGCGAGCCCGTCTGGCGTACGAAGGTTGGCGTCGGTTTGGACGATCACGGTGGTCGGCATCGCGCGGCCTTGCCCAAACGCGTCCGCCACAGCGTGAAACCCCTGCACCGACGGGGCGTTGGGAATGTCGCTCATCGGAT
Source organism: Alicyclobacillus sp. (assembly GCA_023511725.1). Classification (GTDB taxonomy): domain Bacteria; phylum Bacillota; class Bacilli; order Alicyclobacillales; family Alicyclobacillaceae; genus JAIMAY01. The sequence goes on along the minus strand of JAIMAY010000009.1, from coordinate 37,824 downwards.
CAAAGGCACGGCTGGATGTGAACGCCAGCGCCACGGGCGTGAGGACAATGGCGAGCGCCAGCAGCACCGGCCACGGCCTGCGCGTCGCAACCGCACTCGTCCATCCCCACAACCGCGACGGCGGGTGGGCCTGACCGAGCGCCGGCGGTTTCGGCCAGTAGAGCGACCTCCCCAGAAGCGCCATCAGAGCGGGAATCAGCGTCAGGCATGTGATCAACATGATGGCGATGCCGACCGCCACCCCAGCACCGGATCGATAGAGACCGAACTTGGCGAAGTAGAGCGCGGCGAACGATACGAGCACCGTGAGCGCGCTGAACACCACCGTCTTGCTCACGCCTGCCAACGCGCCTGCCAGCGCCTCCGCCCTGTCGTCCGTCTTCGTCAACTCCTCGCGGAAGCGGTTGAGCAGGATGACAGTGTAGTCGGTCCCTGCCCCAAACAACACGGCAATCAGGAAGGTCTGGGTGAAGGTCGAGATGGGCAGACCATGCTCGGCGGCCCACGCCACCAGGCCCGAGGAGACGAGATAGGACAGGCCCACCGCAATCAGGGTCAAGAGCGGCGCCAACACGGCGCGGAACACCGCCAGGAGAATGACCAGCACCAACGCCACCGTCACCAGCGCGGTTTTGTCGGCCGCGTCGCGCATGAGATCGATGGCGTCCGCCTGCACCGACATGTCTCCGGTCAGATACACCCTTGCACCGGCCGGAGGTGTCCCCACCGCGGTGCGCACGTGCTGCAGTGTGTCGCGGTACTGCGCAGACTGAATATCCTGGTTGAGCCCAACGAGACCAATCTCGGTGGTCTTATCCGCACTCACAAACGACTTCGCCACATCCGATGGCACGTTCGCCGCGTCACTCACGTAGACGATGGCGCCGTGCCCCGCCTCGTGGGCCAGGTTCTGCAGGGCATCCCCGAACCACTTCTGATCCCTGGACGTCAGCCCGCCGTCTCGGCGGATGGCCACCAGCACCGTGCTCTTCGCCTGGTGCTTCGGGTCCACCTCGTTGGCCAGCCGACTCGCCACCTGACTCTCTGCCGACGGCGACACGTACGTGGTCGGCGTATGCGCCACCACACGCTGGAGCTGCGGCAGACCCACAAGGGCCGCCACGACCGTGGCCATCCATAGCAGCACCACAGCCCACTTCCAACGCACCATCCACCGCGCGTACCGCTGGGCCATCGTCACGCCAACCTCCCCACCCTCCACGCGAATCCACCGCGATAGTTTCGATATGAAAGTACCAGATGACACGAGTACTTTCAATGTGAAAGTATCAGAGGCGATGAGAGCGGCACTGCCCCGCCCCGGGGCGCCGCGCCACTTGGCGACAGCCTCCTCCGGCTGCCCGCCAAGGCAGCGCCCGACGAGGCCGCTCGACTTGTCACCCCCTGCTGCCCCCTGCCTGGGGTGCGCGGTGCAGCCAAGCGGCGAGGTCTGACCAGCCGTAGGCCACCTCGCGCAGGCGTTTGCCGCCAATGTCGGTGTCGGCCTCGCTCACCAGCTGGCCGCCGAGCGCTTCATAGAATCGGCGGGCGGGGTGGTTATCCGCCAGGGCCCAGATGATCATCGAGTGGAAGCCGCTGGCGGTGAGATGCTCCGCGACGCGGTGGACGAGGCGGCGGCCAAGGCCGGATCGATGATGGGCAGCGGCGATGTAGATGGCGTACAGTTCACCATCATAATTCAGCACGGCGTGGCGGAGGCGACCGCCGGTGGCAAAGCCGACGATGCCATCGGGACCCTCGGCGACGAACATGGCGTAGCCGGGCGATGGTTGTTCGAAGCCGGATCGCCAGCGACGCTCGCTCTCCGCATAGGACAGGCTGTCGAGGAACGCGTCCGGCACGATCCCGCGATACGTGGTACGCCAGCTGTCGACGTGCACACGCGCTACGGCAGGTGCGTCCGCAGGGGTGGCGCGGCGAATCGAGTAGGTAGCATTCATGAGCCATCTCCTCTCCCGTATCCGAATCTTCCGGCGCTGAAGGTTCCGCTTGGCGACGGTCCGGCGTGCGCCCCACTCGCCGACCTGCGCCGCCCGCCGCCGGCCCGCCGCTGGTCGTGGCGCTCGTCAGCATGCCCGCACTGCCCCGCACGTCGCTCGCTACCGCTGCAGGCGGTCGAGCACGGCCACCGTCTCCAGCATGATGTCCAGCGCCAGCTGCGCGCGCTCTTCGCCGATTTCGCCGATGACAGCGGCCCACCTGCGAATGCTGTGCTGGGACAGCCTGTGAACGAGGACGCGGCCGGCGTCGGTCAGCGTGAACCACACCACGCGCCCATCCTTCGGGTCCGGATGGCGCTCCACAAACCCGCGCGCGACGAGCCACTTGGTGAGGTGCGTCACCGGCCCGGCCGTGAGACCCATGGAGGCTGCGAGCATCGAGGCAGTGCAGGCACCGTGATGGTGCAATTGATAGAGGAGGAGCGCCTTGGGGAGTGTGATGTCCGGGTCTGGGAAGTCGCGAACGAAGCGGATGAGCTTCACGGCCAGCACAGGCAGCATCTCGTCGACTCGCCTTGCAATGGCCTCCATCCGCTGCTGTCGCAGCACTGCGGGCACGGCACTCGGAGCCATGCCGCCGGCCGGGTCCGTGCTGACCTCGCGGGACCCCTCGCCCATCCCCTTCGCGTTCTCCTCGCAGGACATCCGGCCGCACGAAGCCCTCGAACCGGGGTTCAGGTCGTTTGTCGTCATCCGCTCGCCCCCTCGCTGATGGCCGTCTCGAACGTCTTCGCCCACATCGCCATGCCATCGTCATTGAGATGGTAGGCGTCGGCGAGGATGGCGTTCACCGTCAGGCCCTGCGCCTGAAGTTGTGCCAGCACTGCCGCGTGTAGGTCCAGATACGTCCAGCCTTGTGAGCGCGCGTGACGAGCCTCTGCATCCAGATACGCCTTGTACGTCAACCCCGAACCGTTCACCGCCGTTTCATTTGCGATGGGTGGCGTCGGCAACCACACGATGCGCGCGTCGGGCAGCGCCTGGCTCAAGCGGCTTGCGATGTAATCCAGGTTGGCCAGGCTCGTGGTGACGGGGACGTTCTGCGCCCAGTCCGCAGCGGCACCGGTCTCAATCACCACGAGGTCCGGCTTGGCGCGTATGGCCGCAGTGACCTCGCCGTTGATTACCCCCGACCCCGCCGCCACCATCCCCAGCCGCATGGCACTGGCGAGAATATGTGCGGAGTCCAGATCTTTTAGAAATAGGTCCGCCCATCCGTGACCCGGCGTGGCCCCCTGGCCCGCGATGCTGGAACTGCCGAGCAGCACGATCCGCACCCTGCCCTCTGCGGACGCCCGCGACGCGAGCCACGACGCCACGGAGCCGGGTGCGGGGTTGTTGAGGCTCGCCACGGTGGTCGTGGAGGCATTCATCGGGCCGCTCGATGCGTCGGATGGCGTCTGGGCGGATTCGTTCTCTGGCGTGCCCCCGGTCGTTCCGTTCAGACCGGCCGCCTCGGGATGCGTTTGTGCATAGCGGATTGCCGCCGCGGCATCCGCGGACGCGAGCCGCCGCGCGTGTTCCTCCCCAGCCGCCAATACCGACATGAAGACGACCGTCAACGCCGCAAGCGTCCACGCCTGCCACCGCTCCACCCCCAGCACCTCCGCCTGCCGGTGCCACGGCGCGGCCGTGCGAAATTCGCCGCATCGTGGCAGTATTTGTCGATTTCGAGCTGTTCTCGTCCATTATAACGCATGTTGGGCGGCGGCGGTGCCGCCACAGGGACGACAAAGGCCAGTGTGACCCCAGCGAAGGCGACGGCCGGCCGCGGGGATGACCCCGGGCCGGCCGGATACGTGAGCTTATTCACCTGGCCCTCCCACGAGCGTGTGGGAGACACGAGCGTTTTCGCTTCAGCACGCCTCGTCAGACCTGGGTCACCCAGCGCCCGGCGCGGAAGATGGGCACCGTTTGGCCATCCCGGGTTTCCGCGTCGATGTCCAGCTCGTCGGATCCAATCATGAAATCCACGTGCTGCAGGCTCGAGTTGAGACCATGCCTGTCCCACTCCTCCGGGGCAAGCTCATGCCCGCCGTGGATCAGCGGATACGCCTTACCGATGGCAAGGTGACAGGAGGCGTTCTCGTCGAACAGTGTGTTGTAGTACAGCACGCCCTGCTGCGCGATGGGCGAATCCGCAGGAACCAGCGCCACCTCGCCAAGGTAGTGGCTTCCGTCATCCGTCTCGATGATGCTGCGCAGGGCTTCCTCACCGACGCGCGCCTTGTATTCCACGATGCGCCCCTTCTCGAAGCGCAGCTCAATGCCGTCAATCAGATTGCCATTATGATTCAGTGGCATGGTGCTGCGGACCGTACCGTTGACGCCGTACTTGTGAGGCGCCGTGTAGACTTCCTCCGTCGGGATATTGGCGACAAACTCCACACCCTCCGGCGTTTTGCTGCCCGCCGCCGTCCAGTAGTGGCCCTCCGACAACTCAATGGTCAAATCCGTCCCCGGCGCGCGGTAATGCAGTCTGCGAATGTTCAGTCCGTTGATCCAATCGGCGCGTTTGCGCAGATTCTCGATGTGCACCTTCCAATCGGCAACGGGATCCGCCCCGTCGGCCCGCGCCGCCTTCAGGATGGCGCGCCACAGCGCCTCCACGCGTTCCGACTCCGGCAGGTGCGCCATGACCTTGTTCGCCCACGCCTGCGTTGGGGCGGACACCAGCGTCCACGCATACGTGTCATTGGTCCGCTTATCATTGAACGGCCTGAAGACGGCTGCGACGGACTGCGTCGCTTCGCGGACCCGCTCCGGATCCACACCGGCGTACAGGTCCGGATCAGACGCAGGAATGGCAACGAACGCCGCACCCTCCGCTGCCAGCCGCTCGATCCATGAAACCTGCCACTCCGCCCTGGCACGCAGCGTATCCAATGATCCGCGCTTCACCGTCTCCCGCAGCCACCACTCGTCGCCCCAGTCGACGTGCACGAACTTAGCGCCGGCATTGTAACCGGCTTCCACGAGGCACCGGGCGAATTCGAGATGATCCGGCATCACCTGACGAATCCCATAACCAATCACCAGGTGCTGTCCCTGCTGAAGGTTCACGCCCACGCGGACCGCCAGCTCCGCATACTTCATCAGTTGTTCGCGCTGCACACGGTCATCCCCTTGTGTCTGAGATCCCCTGTCCGGTCCTTATCATACCACAGCGCGAAAGCCTTACCCTGCCCAGGCAACGATTGCCGTGGAGGCGGCTCGTCACACTGGAGACCGAAATCCGAGGCAACCGCTCCCGGCTCCCATCACTCTCGCCGGAGCCAACGCCGTCGTGAGGGACGCTCACCCGGCACACCGTGCCGGTGTCGCTCGCGCCATTGCTCTCGGAGTTCGGCGATCCGCTGCTCCACCTGCCGCTGCTGCTCCTGCGTGGCCACTTCCGCCACCAGCGCGAACTCGCCTCTGCCTGCCCGGCAGTATGGACAACTCATCGCTAGGTCAAAAGCGGCCGTGTCTCCGCCGCAGGCGTGACAGAAGAAATAATAGACGACGGTCCCCATCTCCATCGCCCCCATGTGTGTTGGAAGACCGCATGGACCTTCCCATCATCCATCTCACTTATACAACGCTTACCACCACAAGTCCTGCTATCGTTTCCTGTTTCGTTCATTTTCGACAAAACTTCCTAGGCCCCGACAAGCTCCGCGGCGCGCACACCTGCCCAGGTGACGCATAGATTGCTCAGGTATGACAGGTGGGTGCTAAAGGAGGGATCCATCATGCCCAAGCCGATTGCGTATTACCCGATGGGCCAACGTCTGGAGGCCAATCCGGTGATGAAAGAGGTACCTTACCGGCGCGCGCCGCAGGTGAGTGATCAGGCCGTGATCTGCGCCGGAGCCATCATCGTGGGCGATGTGCGCATCGCACCAGACGTGTTCGTGGGCTTCTACAACATCCTGCGCGCCGATTCAGCCCCGGCGCCGTATATCATCGGCCCCCGAACCAATCTGCAGGACTACGTGTTGATGCACTGTCACCCCGGGGAATACCTGACGATCCGCGGCAGGCGCGTGGGCGTTTGGCTTGAGGGGGAGAACAGCGTTTTGCACCACGCGGCTGTGCATGGGCCCCTGTTCGTCGGCCGCAACACGTTCATTGGGCAGCACGCGTCCATCTATGGCGCTGTGATTGGCCGTGATTGCGTGATCATGCACGGGGCCGTGATCACGAACCATGTCGTGATCCGCGACGGACGATTCGTTGCACCCGGCCAGACGGTCGCCACACAGGCAGACGCCGATGCGCTGCCGCCGGTCCCGGAGGCGTACCGAAATCTCAACGCCCACATCGTGGACCATTACTATCGCCTCGGCAAGGGCTATCACCGGGAGACGCGGCTCACCGTGTAAAGGGGCGTGTCACGGGCGGGATCGACAAGCGATGGCTCGTGCGACACGGCGTGGTGTCCTCGAATACAGACACCACGCCGCTGCGCGTACGACTGGGCCGTCAATACACCGTCAGGTAGAGCGTGATGTTCTTTCCGGCCGCCGAGATGTGGACAGGCCATGTGCCCTTGGTGGTGCTGCTGCCGACCGTCCACTGCCAGGTGATGTAGCCGCCCGCGTCCGCCGTCTTCGCTTCCAACCCCTTGGCGTGACTGGGCCCGCTCTTGTAGACTACCTCAATCGTCCCCGTGGCGTGCGGCTGCGTACGGATGGTGACCGACGCCTCGGCCCCAGGATGCACCTTCAATTGACTCCGTACTACAGTGAGCGCACTTCCAGACGTTGAGCCTGTCGACGCCTTGGTTCCCGTAGAAGTGGAGGACCCTCCCGACTTGCCGACCGCCGCAAGGTTGTAGCCCTCGTCCGTGACGTAACCGGGGATACTCCAGATGCCCAGGTGACGCGCCTTGGCGTACGCCTGGTCCGCCTCCAGCTGGTCCAGATACTTCGTGTTGGGCGGATACACGTACGCGACACGCGCAAGGCCCGCCCGGACCACATCCTCGTTGTACATATCGGACGGGGTGATCCAGACGTAGGCGAGCAGGCGATGGTACTTATCCCACTTGTCTATCCCCTCTTCGAGATAGACATGCTTGCCCACCGGCAGTTTCGATTTGCAGAAGGCGCTCGCCTGCGGTCCGAACGGCTCGACCGGCTTCTCCGGGTCCACTGTCTCGGGGGTATCGATCAGCAGCATGCGCACCGGCTCCACCGTCCCGTCCGGCATCCGCACGTCGATGGTGTCGCCGTCCACATCCTTCACGACCGTCACAGCGATGAGTTGCCCGGGCTTTTCCGCACTCGTCGATCCGGCCGCCGCCGAGGCCGCCGAGGTTGCTGCCGAAACCTCAGCAGACGCGCCGGTCCCGCCGTTGACACCGGAGCCACCCTCAGCCGTAGCCGCGTTTGACAGTTCATTCGCGGCGCCGGACGCAGAGGTTCCTGCGCGTCCTTGCGCCGGAGCCGCCGCGTTCACCGTGTTCGTGTTCGCGGACGAGGCCGTCGCGGCGACATTCGTCACCGCTCGCGCGGTGGTGTTGCTACCTGCGGTGGGCGTCAGCGCCTGACCACTCCCGCCGTCATGCGGAGCCGAGACACCGGTGAGCAGCAGCAGGATGAACGCGCCCACCCCGCACCGCAGCAGCCATCGTCTGCGCGCCCCGGGACGAGACCTCAGGCGCCGCGGATTCACCAACGCGTAGACGAAGCCGATGGTGGCCACACAGAACAGTAGGAAAAAGAGAGCCGACATACGGCTTACGTCGCCTCCCAACAAGAAGTGGTCCTGTTGTCTTTCTAATTGTACTGAGAGACAGTGCTCAGGAGAAGCCGGAGGGCGAGGCACATTGTGACAGGGGTGACGCATGGTGACAGGGGCATGAAGCCTAGAAATCATCGAGCGTGGACATGGGAGACAACAGCATCGACATGGGGTACCCCACGCGGAAGCGGCTGCGATGTATCGCAGCCGCTGCCTGTGGCCACGGATGACGTCGTGTACGACCGCCTGGCGTGGGCCGACCCATCACGCCCAGCAGGCAGTTGAGCACAGACCAGCTCTTCCTCCCTCACGGTCCTACGAACACAAGCGACGACGCGCCGGGCAATGGACCGATGCGGACAACGCCGGCTGGCTCGGCTTTGCTGTACAACTCCAGCCGATGTCCTGCGGTGTCGGTCACGTACTGACCTGTATCCGTGAACCCGTTCAACGCACGCGGCAAAGGCTCACCGGCGGGATACGCCACGTAAACGGTGCTGACCTGCGGAAGGCCAAACACCCAGGGTCCTGTGCCGTTCCGCGGCTGGGTCAGGTAAGGATCACCCGCCACGAGAGGCGAAACATACAGCAGTTGGTCGTCCCCCCGCGCATCGACGGGGTTCTGGGGATAGGCGCCAGCCCATTGCACCGACGCAAGCGCCGGCAGGGCGATGGGCACATGCACCCCGGCTTGGGCCGCAGAGATAGCACCCGTGTATAGCTCGAGCCCCGCCATTTCCCCTGTGGCGCCTGATCCCCCTGCCAGGAAGCTGGCACCGGAGATGTCCTCGCCCGCCGGCAGCGCTTGCTGAGCCGTAGCGACGACCTTGCCGTCCACGTACAGGAACGCCCGACCGGATGTCGCATCCCAGGTCGCCACCACCCGGTGCCACCGGCCGTCCGCAAGGCTCTGGGTACCGGTCAACGTGATGGATTGATCCCCCGCCTGCAGCGTCCACTGCGGCTGGCCACTCGTCGTCAGGATCATACTCATTTCGCCCTGGCTTCCAGCCGCAGACACGAGCGGCTGCGAAGCCGTCGCAGTGGACTGCGCGTCACGAACCCAAATGGCAACCGTTCCCGCTGTCGACCGGAGCAGACCAGGGGGCAGCAGCACAGGCGTTGCGCCGGACCCCGTCTGCAGCACGCCGTCCCAGAACCCTCGGAACTCACTGTTCGTCCAGGCGCTGTAGGTCGCCTGACCCAGGTCTGTCTTCACGGAATTTGGGTAAAACCACGGCACACCGTTGATGCTTAGGTGATCCGCCTGGATCTGGGTCACGTTGGTGGCCGTGATGCCCTGCTGCGCGCCGTTGATGGTGACATTGTGGAAGACGAGATCCTGAATCGGCATCTCATCCAGGCCGCGCATGAACATGGCCTGCTTGACGCCGTTCACCGTGATGTTGCTGAACACGAGGTTCCGAAACACGGGCGTCCCCGCATCCACCTGCCCGGTGTACTGCTCGGGCACCCCGTTGGACGTGTACGCCTCGTCGATGTGCACCGCGGCATCCTGAATGTTCTGCATCGTGATGTCTTCGTACACGATGTTCTGTACCACACCGCCGCGACCGCGAAGGGTTTTGAGCCGGATCCCCTCCTGCGTGCCATTGAACACACAGTCGCGCACCACCACATCGCTCACGCCGCCAGACATCTCGCTGCCGATGGTGACGCCGCCGTGGCCATTCCGCATCAGGTCATTGCGAATCACCACGTCCGTGGTAGGGATGCCAATCTGGCGCCCCTGCGCATCCTTGCCCGACTTGATGGCGATGTCATCGTCGCCCACGTCAAAGGTGTCGTTGATGATGGACACGTGTTGGCAGGAGTCGGGATCGACCCCGTCTGTGTTATCGGACGTCGGCGGATTGTGCACCGTCACATCAGCCACCGTAACGTTCTGGCAATACACCGGATGAATCGTCCAGGCTGGCGAATTCTGAATGGTCACGCCCTGGATCAGGATGTCGCTGGAATGGATGAACTGGATGGTGCGCGGCCGTGCGTAGGGGAGACCCTGGGTATAATCCGGATTCGACACCAGCTGCGTCGCCGGATTTTGCAGGGGCTCCTTGTATCGCGAATCCCACCAACTGCCGTAGGTGTGACCTGCGTCGTCGTGCAGAGGGGTCTCACCGTTGCCGTCGATCACGCCCTCACCACAGATGGTCACATCCGTTACATTCTGGCCGGTGATCAGGCTCTCGTAGGAGTACATCTCCGTGCCTTCCCACCGGCTCCAGATGGGCTGGTACTTGGTGATATCGCTCGTCCCCAGAAGGGTGGCGCCCTTTTCCAAATACAACGTGATGTGACTCTTCATATGAAGCGGGGCAGTCACATAGGTGCCTGCGGGCACATCGACCGTCCCCCCTGCGGGGCAGTCGTCGATGGCCGCCTGCAGAGCCGCTGTGTCGTCCGTCTGGCCATCTCCCACCGCGCCGTAACTCTTCACATTCACGACGGGCCCGGCCGGTTTCGTCGCGACGACGAGCGGTGCGCTGCGCGCGGACGTGCCTCCCGCCGTGTCGCGCGCGACGACCTGAAACACGTAGTGGTGCCCCGGCAGCAGGCCGGAAGCGGTGAAGTTGGACTGGGTAGCCTCGCCAATCTTTCGACCGTTCTCATAGACGTCATAGACCGTGGCGGACGCTACCGCATCCCAGATCAAGTCCACGAGATTGGACGTGACAGCATAGGTCTTGAGGTGCTGGGGCGCCGCCAGGTGCGACGCGGCCTCCGCCCTCGGAGCCTGCATGGCGTAGCCGGTATTGAACAAAACGCCTGCGCCAAGGGCTAGCCACACCCAAGAAGGATGGACTCGTGTCGCCATCCGAACTCCCTCCCGGCATCAGAATTGCCGTACCCACAACGCTGGCCGACGATAGATCCGTCCATTTACGCTCACGTCGCGCAACGGAAATTCTCCCGTCTCCGTCACCACCTCCACCCCGTCCGCGGTGATCAGAATCGTGTCCTCCGATTTCACGCCGCGAATCGTGGGATTCCAAGCCAACGCGTGACCCGTCTCCAGCACCAGGTCTGCGGACGGGTCCGCGCGAAGCTCGCGCGATTCATAGCCCACCAAGCCGCCCTGATGGTGATGTTCCCATTCATTAGGAAATCCCTGCTCGGCGTATGCCTGACGGGCTGCTTCGAACACATCGCGAAGGCGTACACCCGGCCGCGATAAGTCCATCATCACGGCATCCACGCGGGTGACGGCGACATGGCGATGCCACAGATCATCGTCCGGTGGGGCGAAGGCCACCATCCGGGTGGCCGAAAGGACCAGCCCGTGCCGCCGTCCACATACGCTCAGCACCGCGTAGCGGCCGAGAGTCTCCTGGGTCGGCAAGGGGTGGCGCCAGAGCGCGGCCCGGCGCTCTCCGGCGGCCAGCACGACGATAGGCTCGACACCGAGGCTGTAGCATGCCGCTGCCATCTCGGCCGCCGCCATGTACTCTGTATCCTCCGGGCGAATCCGCCGGCACGCAGCCTCCACGGCCCGGCCCACCCGCTGCCCCGCCTCGCGAAGCAATGCCTGCTCATCCGCCTGCATGCGGGCACGAAGGCTTCGCAGCGCGAGGGCGTGATCAGTATCCACTGTCACTCTCCCTGCCGCCCGCCACCGGCCCAGGATGGCCTCGCGCTGCGACTCGTCGTGCCACGGGTAGACGTACATAGCATCGCACTGCAGACCTTCCTCCTGGCGGAGCCGCGAAGCCTCGATGTTGTTGCAGACCGCCTCCACTCGATGTGCGGTCACGAGCACCTGAACGTTGGCGGACGACGTGGCAAGATTCACGTGAAAGCGACCTTTGAACAGCCACGACACGTTGGCCTCCGCCGTGAGAATGATGCCATCCAGACCGTGATCAGCCAACCAAGCACGCAAAACGTCAACCCGAGACTGTAGAGCCACGGCCAAGTCGACATCCCTCCTATTTGGCGACGATGTTGGGGAGCGCCATCGTGATGCCCGGGATGTACGTGATGAGCATCAGCACCACAAACATCACGGCGAGGAAGGGCAACTGTGCGCGTGTGACCTTCTCAATCGGCAGTTCACCGATGGCGCAGCCAACAAACAGCGCGCTACCCACCGGCGGTGTGAGAAGACCAATGCCCAGGTTGAGCATGAGGATGATGCCGAATTGGACCGGGCTCATCCCGAACTGCTGCACGACCGGCAGCAACACCGGCGTCGCAATCAAAATCAGCGGCGCCATGTCCATGATCAGCCCAAGCGCCAGCAGAATCAGGTTGATGATGAGCAGCACGACGTATTTATTGCCGGAAATGGAGGTCAGTGCCTGCATCACCTCGTTCGGCACCTGCAAGTAAGAGAGAAACCATGAGAACGCCGCAGACGCCGAAATCAGAAACAGCACCGCGCTCAGCCGGATGAAGGTGTTCATGAAGATCACGTGGGCCCGGCGGATCGGAATGTCCCGGAACACGAGAAACACGATGATAAAGGCGTACAGTACCGCGATAGCCGCAGATTCGTTGGCGGTGAAGATACCGCCCAGGATGCCGCCGAGGATGATGGCCGCCGTGGTGAGGCTGAGGATGCCCTCCCAAATGATGCGCAGCCAGCGCTCGCGCGGAATCTTCTCGCCCCTCGGATAGCGTCGCCTCACCGCGATGATGTACGCCACAATCATCAGTGCAATCGCGAGCACGATGCCGGGCACGATGCCCGCTGCGAACAATGCCGTAATGGAGACCCCGCCGGCGGCGAGGGCGTACAGAATGATGTTGTGGCTCGGCGGAATGAGCACCCCTTGAATGGAGGCCGTGATGGTGACAGCCACCGAGTAATCCTTGTCGTAACCCTTCTGGCGCATCATCGGGATCATGATGGATCCGATGGACGAGGCGTCGGCCACCGAAGAGCCGGTGATGCCCCCGAAAAACATGCTGGCCACCACGTTCACAATCGCCAATCCGCCGCGAAACCGGCCGACGAGCAGGTTCGAAAGGTCAATCAAACGCCGCGAGATACCGCCTTCACCCATGATCTCACCGGCCAGGATGAACAGCGGGATGGCCAGCAGCGAGAAGCTGTTCAGGCTGTTGAGCATCGTCTGGCCGACGACCTCGAGCGGAATCCCCAGATACAAGCCGGTGAGCACCGATGAGAGCGCCAGCGACAGCGCCACCGGTACACGCAGGAGGAAGAGGACGACGAAGGATCCGAGCAGGATGAGTGTCGCGATGATCACGGTTCGTTCCTCCCCTCCCTGTCAAGCAGGTTCATCAGCCCATAGATGGCCACGAGCACACCGGCCAATGGGATGATCAGATACTGCATGCCCTGCGGAAGCTGCGTCACCGGGAGCTTGGCGGCCCAGGTCAGCCCCACAAATTTGGCCCCCTCCACGGCGAGCATCACACCGAAGACGACCACGAGAATATCCGTGAGCACGTCCGCGGCGCGCTGCACAGGACGCGGCATATGATCCATCAGGATGTTGATCTTAAGGTGCAGTCCGTGCCGGAAGCCCGCCGCGATACTGAGGAAACCGAACCACATCATCAGCATGAGAACGATTTCCTCAGACCACGCGGGCGTGTGGTGCAGGACGTAACGGGCAAACACCTGCCAGGTCACGATGGCCACCATGATCACCATCAGGTAGCCCCCTATCCACCGCACCACACGCTCCAGCCAGCGGACGCCCGTCCGAATCTGGCGCATGGTCTCTCTCCCCGTTACTGGGTCTGCTGAATCTCTTGGATCAACTGCTCATACTGCTTGCCATACTTGTCATAGAATGGTTGGACAGCCTTCTGCCACTCGCTGACGTCGACTTGGGAGATCACGTTGCCGTTGGCCTTGACGGCGTCTAGCGCCTGCTGTTCCAGCTTGTTCCATGCGTCGCGCTCCACCTTCTGCGAATCGATGGCAGCCTGCCGAATGATCTCCTGGTCCTGCGGCGACAGCTTGTTCCACGCCGTCTGGCTGGCGAGCAGGATCTCGGGCGTGCGCGTATGGTCGTCGAGCGTCAGGTACTTGGCCACCTTGTAGTGGTTGGAGGTGTAGTAGCTGGGCAGGTTGTTCTCCGCGCCATCCACCACACCGCTCTGGAGCGCGTTATAGACCTCGTTGTACGACATCGGGGTGGCCGAACCGCCGAGCGTGTTGACCAGATCCACAAACAGATTGGACTGCTGCACGCGAATCTTGAGTCCTTTCAGATCCGATGGATGAACCACCGGATGCTTGGAGTTGTAGAAGCAGCGGGCGCCCGAATCGTAGTACGTCAGACCGACCATTTTGGCGCTCGAGAGGCTGTCCAGGATCTGCTTTCCGATGTCTCCGTTGAGCACGTCCCACTCCTGCTGCGAGCTCTTGAACAGGTACGGCAGGCTGAGCACGTTCAGCTCTGGGTCAAAGCTGGACAGGGGTGACGCATTGATCCGGGCGAAGTCGATAGCCCCCAATTGCACCTGCTGGGCGACAGCGTTTTCATCGGAGCCCAGCTGGCCTCCGGGATACACCTTGATCTGGATCCGACCGCCTGTCTTCTCCTCCACCTCTTTGGCGAACGCCTCGTCGCCTACCACCGTCGGATAACCCTCCGGTTGGATATCCGCCAAGCGGAACACGTACTGCGGCGCCGAACCGCCCGTGGAATTGCTGCCATTCGCCGTGTTGCCCGTGGTTCCAGCATTCCCGCACGCGGTTACGCCTGCACCCAGCACCCCAATCACCGACAAGGACGTCAACCACTTGGACATCTTCTTCATGGACTGGCCCCCCTTGGCTTTCATCTCCATGGCTTCAGCACAGGTTCATGCCCCTGACAACTGGAAAGATGATGAATACCTTAACTGTTAATCTCGCATAACAGCGCGCAGCCTCTCCGCACCACCCCTCTCACCGCGTATTCACGTCAACAGTTGTCCTCGGCTCGAATTGTAGTGAGATTTCGGTTTGTTCGTCAACATGTTATTTGTAACATCAAGGCAGGATGTGTCGGCATCCGGTCGCCACGGAGAGAAGAACGCGCACGGGTCAGGGCGAGATGGATAGTACCCGTGCCACCCGCATCGCCCTGTCCCGCACCCCTTGCCAATGCTTCGCGGCCACATCCTCACGCGGCAACAGCGCGCTGCCGATACCGACGATGTTCGCGCCAGCCTCCAGGAAGGCAGTGGCGTTTTGCTCGCTGACGCCGCCTGTTACCATGATGGGCACGTCCCGGAGCGGCCCGCGGATTTCCCGAATGTAAGACGGGCCGAGGGTGGATGCGGGGAACACCTTCACCATCTGCGCACCTGCGCGCAGCGCCGCCATGATCTCGGTCGGTGTCATCACGCCGGGGATAAACGGCACGCCGTGCGCCGCCGCCCGCTCCAGCAATGCCGGGTCCAGGTGTGGACTGACCAAGAACGCCGCCCCCGCCGCCACGGCGGCATCCACCTGATCCACCCGTGTGACGGTGCCGGCACCGAGCAACACGCCGGCCGGCAATCGCTCGCGCAGGTTGGCCAACTGCTCCGCCGCACGCTCCCCGTCCATCGTCACCTCGATGGCACGGATGCCGCCGTCCACCAGCGCCTCCACCACCGGAAGCAACACGTCGC
The DNA here is from genome assembly GCA_023511725.1 of Alicyclobacillus sp. GTDB lineage: Bacteria > Bacillota > Bacilli > Alicyclobacillales > Alicyclobacillaceae > JAIMAY01. Next base: position 22,468 of record JAIMAY010000009.1, on the reverse strand, counting down.
CCGGCAACCGGCGCAGTACCGCCACGCAGCGGTATTGATCCAGCCGCTCCAACGTCTGCCCGCTTGTTGCGCCTTGCATCATCGCGTGACCTCCTGTTGCCCGCGCCACAGGCGGGCGGCTTCTGTGAACGTGGGGTAGCCATCGTGATCGCCCGGATGCACCACCGCGAACGCGGCCACCAGCGTGCCGAGCCTCAACGCGTCGGTGCAACTCAGCCCCGCCAGTTGACCGAAGATCCAACCCGCGTTAAAGCCGTCCCCAGCCCCCACCGTGTCCACGACGCGCGGCACGGGCCATGCGGCGACGCGGACAAGTTCTCCGCCGCGCAGTCCGTCAACCCCATCGGCGCCCCGTTTGATGATCACGCCCTCACCCCGAAAACCGTCCTCCTCGAGGCGCCGCCGGACAGTCTCGGGATCATCGGAATCAAACAGTAGCCGCACTTCCTCATCGCCGCACAACCACCACGTGACGTGGGGCGCCACCTCCCGGGCGATACCGCGCCACGTATCGACCGGCGCCAGTCGCAATCGAATGTTGATGTCAAAGCTGACGGGAATGCCGCGATGGGCCGCCGCCTGCATCAAGGACAAGGCCTGCCGCCGAGTGTCGGGATGCAGCGCCCAGGTGATGCCGGTGGCGTGCAGCCAGGCCCAGGTGCGCGTTTCAATCGCAGCGCGCGCGGCGGTGGCATCCCACGTCCCCTGCCCCATGGGAGAGAGACCGCGGTAGTACAGCACCTGCGGGTCGTCGGCGAGCAGCGACGGGAATTTGCAATAGATGCCCGTTGGATGGCCGGGGGCGGTGTCGAGCAGCGTGGTGTCGATGCCTTCGCCGCGCGCCGTGCGCCGAATCAATTCACCGAAGGCATCATCTCCGACGCACCCCGCCATGGCCACGGGCACGCCTAGGCGGGCGAGACCCACGGCGGTGTTCAGCTCAGCCCCGGCGGCGGCCACCTCCAATCGGTGGTGCACACGCAGGGGCCGCGGATGGTCGGGCATCAGCACCGCCAGCGGCTCACCGAAGGTGAACACCGGCGATCCGGCATACTTCGGCAGCGCGTTCACTGGCGCACCTCCTCTAGGCAGATGATGGTCCGTATTTCACGGCGCAAGCGGAAGCCAGCGGCGCACGGCCGCAGGCACACCGCCGCTGCGAAGATCCTGGATCATGCCCGTGACGGTCCGCACCATGCCGGGGATGGTGGCCAGGTCACAGCCCCACAGCGGCTCACTCGACAAAATCCGAAACACGGCAGATTCCAGCCCCTCGGATGCCTCCACACGCCACAGCTGCTGGAATCGAGCCAGCGTCTCAGGGTCATCGGCGATGTCGCGCCCCGGTCCGGCCGGGTGGTGCAGCCACAGCAGAGCCGCCATGGCGAGGGCGATGGCCCGCGGCGGCTCGCTGCGGGACACACCTGCCAGCGTGGGCACGAGGCGGTGACGCGCCTTGGTGAGGCCTCCGTTCGCGATGGATCGCAGCTCATGCTCCAGGAACGGGTTGCGGAACCGCTCCAGGACGTCCTCGGCAAACCGCTCCGCCTCCGCAGGGACCGGCACCAACGACCGCACCACCGGCAAGATCTCCACGTGCACCAGGCGGCGAACATACGGCTCCAACAGCGGGTGATCCATCACGTCGCGCACGGTTCGCACGCCCGCCAGCAGACCCAGCGCGGCCATGGCTGTATGCGCGCCGTTGAGCAGACGCACCTTCTGCAGGCTGTACGGTGCCACGTCGTTGACGAAGGCGGCGTTGACGCCAGCGCGATCGAACGACCACAGCGCCTTGAGCCACGCCGGCGCACCGGCAATGACCCAGAGGTGAAACGGCTCTGCGCATACGGCCATCTCGTCGACGTAGGGTAGACCGCCGACCTCCTCGTCCTCCTGCCGCGGCCGCGTGACAATCCTGTCCACCAGCGTGTTGCAGAAGAACGCACGGCGACCCAACCAGTCGCTGAAGCTGTTGGGCAATCCCCACCTGCGGGCATGCTGCGCCACCGCCTCGCGAAGCACCTGGCCGTTGCCATCCACCAACTCACAGGGCAGGATGCTGACTTCCGCCGCCTCCGTGTCACCCAGCACCCGCCAGCGCCGATACAGCCAGGCCGTGAGTTTGGCAGGGTAGCTCATCGCCGGCCGGCGCTCGTCAAACGCCTCCGGCGTATACCGAATCCCCATCTCGGTGGTGTTGGACACCACAACCTGAACGCGCGGGTCCTCCGCCAGACGGAGGAATCGATCCCAATGCGCGTGCGCGTCCACGGTATCCGCCACCGAGGTCACGAGCTCCCGGGTCTGCACCACCTGTCCGTCCCGGCGCCCCTGGACGGTGACGGTGAACAGATGATCCTGCGCGCGGAGCCGCTGTAGGTTGGCGGCGCCGGTTGGGCGTGGCGCCGTCATGACGACACGCCCGTGAAACACCCCGGCGAGGTTCATGCGGTGTATGATCCAGTCCACGAAGGCTCGCAGGAAGATCCCCTCGCCAATCTGCAGCACACGCACCGGGAGCTGCAGCGTGTCCGCGAAGCCCGCCGGCAGATCTGGCAGTGCCCGAGCAACGTGCAGCGAAAGGCGCGGCCTCTGCGGCGCGTCGGCACGTGTTGATGCGTCCGTCATCGTCATCATTCCTCGGACCTGATCATTGCTTGGGAATCCAGGCGTGCTCCGGGTCATCGTGTGGGATCATCACCCTATCGACGGGCCCGGCCATCAGCCACAGATAGTAGAGCTGATACCCCCCGGCTGCGCATACCGGATGATAACCCCGGGGAATCAGGAACACATCGCCGTGCTTCACCCGGAACACCTCGTCGATGGCGCCGTCCGACGTGTAGATGGCCTGGAAGCCGAAGCCGTTGTCGGGTTGGATGCGATATAGATAGATTTCTTCCATCAACGCCTCGACACCCGGCTGATAATCATCATGCTTGTGCGGCGGATAGCTGGACCAGTTGCCCTCCGGGTTGAACGTCTCGCCGACGATGATGCGGTGCACGCGCCCCTCCGCGTTGTTCACCACGATGTCGTGGACCTGGCGCTGATAGTTCTTGATCCCCACCGTCTTGACCAAGACCTCGTCGGGGGTGACGGCAAAAGGTTCGTGCGCGTCTTCCGCCTTCGCGAAGCAGACGGCCACCTCCAGGGTGTCCTCGCCGGCGTTGCGCACGGTGACATCCGCTTGGATGGGCACATACACCGCCGTCGCCCGCTGTGCAAAAACATCGCCACGGGTGTAAGGGCCAAACTTCTGCCCGCCGACCTCGACCTCGACGGTCCCCCGCTGCAGGACCAGAACCGTCTCGTAAGCATCCTCCCGGTGCGTCCACGCCTCGCCTGCCGCCAAGCGCAGCACGCCCAGCCGAATCCACTTCAGCCCTGCCGGGTTATCCTGTCCGGCCAGCTCGTGATACCCAAGGCCGCTCTGGCCCTTCACATGGTACATACAATCTCCTCCCATCCGGATGACCGCGTAGCTCCTTACAGCGTGACTCCATCTTTGAAGATGGCGATTTCCCGGAAGCCGTTGCGTTCATTGCGAGTTTCGCGAACGCCGGACGCCACGTCGAGCACGAACCGGTACAACTCCTCGGCCAACTCGGGCATCGGCGTGCCCTGGGCCAGGCGCCCGGCATCGAAGTCGATCCAACCCCGCTTGCGCTGCGCCAGGTCCGAGTTGCTCGAGACCTTCACCGTCGGCACCGGGCCGCCCATCGGCGTGCCGCGGCCGGTGGTGAACAGCACCACATGCGCGCCTGCGGCCGCCAGCGCGCTCACCGACACCATGTCATTCCCCGGCGATTGAACGAGGGTGAGGCCGGGGGTGCGCGCCGGATCGCCATAGGCAATGACGTCGGTGACCGGGCAGGCGCCGCCCTTCTGGATACACCCCAGCGACTTCTCCTCCAACGTGGTGATGCCGCCGTCCTTGTTCCCGGGCGAGGGGTTCTCATAGATGGGCTGGCCATGGCGGGTGTAGTAATCCTTGAAGCCATTGATCAGCTCCACCACCCGCTGGAAGGTTGCTTCATTCACCGCGCGCTGCATCAGGATGGTCTCGGCGCCGAACATTTCGGGAACCTCGGTGAGCAGCGCAGTGCCACCCAGCGCCACCAGCCAGTCGGCCACCACACCCACCAGAGGATTGGCGGTGATGCCGGAGAATCCATCGGAACCACCGCACTTCAGCCCCAACCTCAGCGCCGACACGGGTACCTCCTGGCGCTGGAATTGCCGCGCGTAGGCGGCGAGATCATCTATCAGGTTAAGCCCCGCCTCCATCTCGTCGACGACGCTCTGGAGCTCCAAGAAACGCACCTTCTCCTCCGGGACGCCTGCGAGCAGACGCCGGAACTCCGCGATGCGGTTGTTCTCGCAACCGAGGCCCAGGATCAGGACACCCGCGGCGTTGGGATGACGCACCAAACCCGCCAACAGCTTCTGGGTGTAGCCGAGGTCATCTCCGAGTTGTGAACAGCCGTACGGATGCGGGAAATGATACACACCGTCAACGCCCTTGCCGCGCCAGCGCATGTCTGCGGTGCGCGCCAGCTGCTCAGCCACCTTGTTCACACAGCCGACGGTGTTGAGCACCCAGATCTCGTTTCGCACACCCACCTGGCCATCCGGCCGCACGTAGGCCGAGAACGTCTTCGGCAATGACTCCGGCACAGGGTAGGGCAGGGGCGACCGAACGGGATTGTAATGATAGGTCAATTTACCCTCGAGGGCCGTGCGCAGGTTGTGCGTGTGCACCCACGCACCAGCCGCGACGGGGCCGGTCGTCACGCCGATGATGTGGCCGTATTTGCGCACCGGCCGACCTGTTTCCAGGTCCCGCAGCGCCAGTTTGTGACCGGCGGGAATGTCCTCACGCACGACCAGCGTGGCGCCGCCCGCCCGGACGGTGGCGCCCGCTGTCAGCGTCTGCAGCGCAACAGCCACGTCATCCTCTGGGTGAATCTGCACCACGACATCCTGCATGACTGCCACCTCCTTTCACAGTCTGTGAATCTTATCTGTGATATTAACACTCAATCCCAACAAGCAACCCAACCCGGCGTGTTCCGCACAGGGCTGTCATCGAGCCAATCGCGCAGAAACAGCGGGCGCGGAAGCGGATTCACTCGGTTTCAACTGAAAGTATAGAGATGGGGTGCTCACACTGTCAATCATGTTATAATTAACATCGTCATGTTTGGGAAAACGCGGATTGAGGTGAACCGTGTGGTGACCATGGCGGATGTGGCACGGCGCGCGGGCGTATCCGTGATGACCGTGTCGCGGGTGGTCAATGGATCGGGATACGTGAAAGAATCCACCCGTAAACGAGTCCTCGAAGCAATGGAAGAACTGAACTATGTGCCGCGTGTGCAGCAGCTGCGGGAGGCCGCGCGTCCGAAGACGCTGGTGCTGATTGTGCCGGACATCACGAACCCGTTTTTCACGTTTGTGGCACGGGGTACCGAGGATGTGGCGCGCAAACACGGGTATCGCGTGCTGCTCGCCAACACCGATGAAAACCTGGAGAAAGAACGCGAATACGTTCAGATGTGCCTTGACTATCAAGTGGAAGGTGTGCTCATCGTCCCAGTCGGAGACCACTCGGCGGACAATCTCATGCTCCTCTCGCAGCGAGAGGTGCCATTCGTACTGATTGACCGCGAAGTGGAGGGCGTCACGGCCGACGTGGTGAAAGGCGACATCACCGCGGCGTCGAGGCGGTTGGTCGAGCACCTCATTGAACTTGGGCATCGCAGGATAGGGATCATCACAGGTCCGCTCAGCAACGCGGCAAGCAGGGAACGCCTCGAAGGCTACATGGAGGCGCTGCGCGCTGCCGGTCTCCCCTACCGGGACGCGTGGGTCCGATCCGCATCGATGACCCGCGAGATGGACGTTTCGTGCGTCGAGGAGATGCTCGCCTTGGAGGACGCCCCGACAGCGCTTTTCGTCGCCAACATGTTTCAGTATGCGCACACCATCCGCGCGTTGCACAGGCTCGGCATCCGCGTGCCGGAGGACCTGAGCCTGGTCAGCTTCGGCAATACCGATGATCTCGCCTCGGTCGACAGCATCCTGACGGCGGCGATTCAGCCCACATACAACTTCGGCTCGCTCGGCGCCCAACTGCTGCTGGAACGGATCGACGGTGTACCGCGCATGCCGACGCGGATTGTGCTCAATTCACAGATCATCTACCGCAAATCCACGGCGCCACCCAAGCGGTGAGACTGCAGGCATGGGGTGTGCCAGCCCGGCCGACAAGGCGCCGTGCACGCGAGCTATCCTGCGCTGCCGCGGTCAGGCACGCCGAGTTGCAGCCTGCCGGGCGAGGAAGGCGGCATAAGCGACGACGTTGCGGGCGTGATCGAGCTCGAGATACCACATCGGAGGTGGGCCAGGCTTCCAGTTGACTTCAAAGAGACGGGCCACTCGCTGTTCGTCGAGGGCGATGTCGATGCCGAGCTCATCCAAGGGATCATCGTATAGCGTATCCATGTGACGGGCGAGGTGAAGCCCGAATTGTTCGAGATAACGGGCGATGTCGAACGCCTGCCCGGCGAACTCACGCTCCAGAAAATGGTCCAACGGACACGTGTAACCCCCGCTGTAGAGGTTGGTGGTGATGTGACCTGCGGGCGCGATGCGGGGGTACACGCTGCTCACCGTCCACTCACCGGCGCCGTTTTTCTGCACGTGAATGCGGAAGTCGTAGAGCAGGCCGTCGCGGTTGCGCACTTCCACCCGCTGCTGGACAAGCAGCGGCGTCATCTTCTCCGCCTCCGCAAGCAGCGCCGTCAGTTGAGCCAGGCTGCCCTCACGCGCCACCTGATTCAGCCGCCAGCGCACGCGCGATCCGGGCTGGACGGCGCTGTCCAAGGCTTCCACCACCCACACCCCGATGCCGCGGTTGCCCGCCACCGGTTTGACCACCACCTCCCGGTAGGTCGCCAGCCATTCCCTGAGCGTCGGCTCGAGCGGGGACAGGCGCACGGTCGGGAGCAGATTCACCCGAAACAAGCCGCCGTCCCGGAGCCGCTCGTACACGGACAGCTTGTCGCCCACGGGGTGGCTGGTGAAGGGGATGACTTTCCGCATCGCATGGACGGCATCGGCGTGCTTCTCCGTTCGCAACGCTTCGTTGATCACCACGTCGGGATACGGCACGACCGCCTCGCGCCACGCGCCCTCCTCGTAGACCCATCCGCGAACCTCGCGCGTGTCCGGCATCACGCCCCGCGGTGTGAAATACACGAACGAGAACCCCTCCGTGTGGGCCACCGCCATCAGCGTGTAGGCGAGCCGAGCTCGCTGTGGTTCACTGCGGTAGTGCAGGTAGCCGATCCGCATCAACCCCCACCTCCTGCATTTGGCCTTCGTCAAGGGGACGCAGGTGAAAGCGGATCTGCCGTGCAGCGGCGCGTGCGGCGCGCCTTGCCGCTTCGCCATCCCGTCCCTCGGCAATGATATAGCCGCAGCGATGCCCCAGTGATTTCGGTGGCCGCACCACGGAGCCGCGCCGGGGTCGCACGTACACTTCCAGCACGCCCGGGTAGCGCATGGCACGCCGCTTACCTGTGATACGCTCCACCACGCCCAGCATCTCTACCGTCAGGTACTGCGCGTATACGCTGCGGCTCTGGCGGGGCGTCAGATCCGGCGTTTCGCCGAGCAGCGACTTGAGCGTCTCGCGAGCAAGATCAATGCCTAGCGCATAATGAATCATGCGATTCATCGCTCCACCGGCAATTCGTGGATTCACCTCGATCACGCGAATCTGCGATTTGACCGTGCGAAACTCCACATGAAACGCACCTGTGCGCATGCCTGTACAGGTTGTGACAAACGCCGCCAGTGTCTCCACCTGCTCCCGCAAAGGTGACGGCATACCCGGCACAAGACCGTAGCCCACCACGATGAAGCGTTCCCGAAGGCGGATAGACTGTTCGACCAGTGCGACCACGTGCGGCACGCCGTCGTGCACCAGCACCTCGGCGAGATACTGCGGACCCGGCGTGAAGGCTTCCACCAACAACGATTGACCGGGGTACCGCTGGCGCAGCTCTCGCACCTGGTCTTCGAAGGCCGCGGAGCTGTCGGCGAACAACACGTCCTTCGACCCCGTGGACAGCGGCGCCTTCACGACCACGGGCGGCGGAAACCGCAGGTGCGCGGGTTCATCTGGTGGCAGGACCTGAAAGGGGATATGGTACGGTGTGTCCTCCAATAATTGCCGCATACGGATTTTGTCCAGCAGGATGTCGATAGCCTCCACCGTCTGCGCAGGGAGACCACGCGCACGGCTCCAGGCAGCGGCGAGCCCGACGAACGGATCTATAAAGCTCACCAGACACTGCACGTGCTTACCCTGAGATTGCAGTTGCTCCAACTCCAGCTCGACCGCCGACTGGTTCAGTGTATCAACGCGCCGGATCTCATGCGCATGCGGAAACTGACTTCTTCTGGTGATGAAGGCCGGCTTGCGCGTGAACAATACCGTGTAGTACCCAAGTGACTCGGCCGCTGCCAGCGCGTCTTTGCCTGATCCAGACCACGCCGTCTCCAGAAATACGATGGTCCGCATCGCTCCATCCGCTCCCTACCGCGTCACGTACACGCCTGCGCCAATGTATGCCTGCCCGCGCCTCCCGCCGCGGGCGAATACCGGGGGCGTAAGCGTTATTGGGCGGACCGCCTTGCAACGAAAAAGACCGGCACCATGATGCCGGTCCACGGGCCTATGTGCCCGGCGGCAGGTACGCCGCCGGGGCTTCCGCCGGGGCTCGCGTTCACTTTACCTTCAACACAATCTTACCTGTCAAGTGTCGCGACTCGCTGAGCTCGTGTGCCTTGGCCACTTCGGCGAGAGGGAACACAGCACCCACCACCGGCCGCACCTCGCCCTGCTCGATGAGCCTCCCGATGCGCGCCAGCTTCTCACCGTCTGGCTCAAGGAAGAACCAGGCGCCACGGATGCCGTTCGCTTCGCACTTGGCCTGGTCCGGCGGTGAGACGATGGAGACCAGGATCCCGCCGGTCTTGACCACCTGGAAGCTCTTCTCCTGCACATCGCCGCCCACCGTGTCGAACACGATGTCGTACACGCGGCCGGCCGTGGAGAAGTCTTGCTTGTTGTAGTCGATCACGGCATCCGCCCCGAGCGACTTCACCAACTCCACGTTCCTCTCACTGACGGTGGTGGTGACATGCGCACCGAAGTGCTTGGCGAGCTGGATGGCATAGATGCCCACCCCGCCGGCGCCGGCGTGGATCAGGGCGCGCTGACCCTGTGCGATGTGCGCCGTCTCCACCAGCGCATCCCACGCCGTGAGTGCCGCCAAAGGTACCGCGGCGGCTTCTTCAAAGCTGAGGTTTGCCGGTTTGGGCGCAACCAGCGACTCGTCGACGGCGATGTACTCGGCGTAGCCGCCATTGCGGCGGATGTCGGGACGGGTGAAGACCGGATCGCCCACCTTGAACTTCGTCACCTCAGGTCCTGTTTCCACCACGACCCCGGCCACATCCCAGCCGAGGATGAGCGGAAACTCATACTGGTTGCGCGCCTGCAGCCAGCCGTTGCGGATCTTCCAATCGACCGGGTTGATGGCTGCCGCATGAACCTCGATCAGCACGTCGCGCGGACGCAGCTCTGGCCTCGGCAAGTCACCGTACTTGAGTTGCTCTCGACCGCCGTAAGCCTCGATGTACACTGCCTTCATCACGCCGCAACCTCCTTCTCCGCAGATCCGCTGAGCGCAATCCCATAGGCTCCACCGGTTGTCCTGTGCGAACCGTACACCCCCCGTCACCGCAAGCGGTAAACACGGCACTCGTACGGGCGCAGTTGAAAGCGGCGCGGCGCCTCATCCAAGGCTTCGTCCACCGCATAATTCGCGAGCATCAGTTCACCGCCGCTGCATACCACATCGGGCGGCAATTCAAACACCGGTGTGCCGCCGAAGAAGTTGGCCACCACCAGCCACCGTTCATCCTCGAGTGTGCGGGTGTACGCCCAGATCTCCTCATGTTCCGGAAGCAGCAGATGGTACTTCCCGTACACCACGATGGGATGCTGCTTGCGCAGCTCGAGCAAGCGGCGGTAGTAGTGGAAGATGGAGTTGGGATCCGCCAGCGCCTGCTTGACGTTGATCTCGCGATAGTTGGGGTTCACCTTGATCCACGGCGTGCCCGTGGTGAACCCGGCATTCGGCGAATCGTCCCACTGCATGGGTGTGCGCGCATTGTCCCGCCCTTTGAGCTGGATGACGCGCAGCACTTCGGCAGGGTCTTGGCCGCCCTGCAGCACCCTGTCGCGCCACAGGTTGTGGATCTCGACGTCCCGGTAGTCGTCGATGCTGTCGAACGGGCAGTTGGTCATGCCGATTTCTTCGCCCTGGAAGATATAGGGCGTTCCCTGCATCATGTGCAGCACGGTCGCCAGCATCTTTGCCGACTCCACGCGGTACGGTCCGTCATTTCCAAATCGCGACAGCGCGCGCGGCTGGTCGTGGTTCGTCCAGTACAGGCTGTTCCAAGCCTTGCCGTACAACTCATTTTGCCACCGTGTCATGATGGCTTTCAACTCTGTGAGCTTCCAGGGTCTGGGGCGCCACTTATCGCCGTCGGTGGCATCGATGTCCATGTGCTCGAACTGAAACACCATGTTCAGCTCTTGCCGATCCTCCCCGGCGAACAGCAGCGCGTCTCGGGTGGTGACCCCACCGGTTTCGCCCACGGTCATGATGTCGTAGTGGCGCAGCACCTTGTCGTGCATCTCACGGAGGTACTCATGAACCTTCGGCTGATTGAGGAAATACTGCCCGCCCCATGCGTAGCGCTGGCCCGGTTTGGCGGGGGCGTCCGGCAGACCCTCCGCTTTGGCGATGGCGTTGATGACATCCATGCGAAAACCATCGATGCCCTTGTCCAGCCAGAACCGCATCATCTCAAAGATGGCTTCGCGGACCTTCGGATTTTCCCAGTTGAGGTCCGGCTGGCGGCGGCTGAACAGGTGCAGGTAGTATTGACCGGTCCGTTCATCGTACGCCCAGGCCGATCCGCTGAAATACGACAGCCAATTGTTCGGCTCGCGGCCGTCGGGCTTGCCATCCCGCCAGATGTACCAGTCACGGTACGGGTTGTCGCGGGAAGATCTGGACTCGACGAACCACGCATGCTCATCCGAAGTATGATTGGCCACCAGGTCCATGACCAACTTCATCCCGCGTGCGTGCACCTCGCGCAGCAGTTCGTCGAAGTCGTCCATGGTGCCGAACTCGTCCATGATCTTATAGTAGTTGCGAATATCGTAGCCCATGTCGTCGTTCGGCGAGTCGTAGATGGGGTTCAACCACAGCACGTCGACGCCCAGGAGCTTGAGGTAATCCAGTTTGGAGATGATCCCCCTCAGATCTCCGATACCATCACCATTGGCGTCCATGAACGACCGGGGATAGATCTGATACACCACCGCTTCCTTCCACCATGCGCGGCGGATGGGTGGCTTGTGCGTGGTCGTGGCTGTCTCGGTGAAAGCGGTGGACATGATCAACGCCTCCTCAGTCATGGGTCAGCCCTTCACCGCGCCCGCAGTCAGGCCGGATACAATCCAGCGGCGGAACAGGATCACGAGCACGACGATGGGCAGGATGGACACGATGGAGCCGGCGAAGATATCGCCGTAAGGCACGTTGAACTCGCTGCTGAACAGGGCGATGCCGACGGGAATGGTTCGCATCGTGTCGGATGAGTTGAACACCAGCGCCATGAAGAACTCGGTCCAACTGGCGACAAACGTGAACACCGCGGCAGTGAACAGGCCCGGTGTGGTCAGCGGTACGTAAATGCGCCAGAACGTCTGCCAGATGCTCGCCCCATCCATCTTGGCGGCCTCCAGCAGCGCGGCGGGCACCTGCAGGAAATAATTACGCATAATCCAGATGGCAAACGGCAGATTGAACGCCGTGTACGGGATGATCAGCGCCTGGTAGGTGTTTAGCCAACCGAGCCCGCGCATGAACATATACAGCGGCGTGACGATGGCAATCGCCGGAAACATCGAGATGATCAGCAGAAACACGAGCGTCGGTGTCTTGCCGCGCACAGGCAGCCGTGCCAGGGCAAAACCCGCCATGCTCGACAGGATCACCACAATCACCGTCGTCAGGCAGGTGACGACGATGCTGTTACGGATGTAGATGCCGAAGTGGTGCACCGTGAATGCATTCACGTAGTGCTCCCAGGTAAAGCGCTGCGGCCAGGCCGTGGGCGGATACGCCGCCACCTCGGCGGTCGGCTTGAAGGACGTGATCACCATCCAATAGAACGGCAGGAGAATCACGACAAGAAACAGGACCAGGACCACGTAACCGAGGACCTTTTGCCAGCGGCTCTCCACCATCTCACGCGCCCTCCTCGGCCATGCCGCGGAATGCGGACAGGAAGATCAGCGATAGAATCAGCACGACGAGCACCGTGCTGACCGCGATGGCTGCGCCGACGCCGAAGTGCAGGTTCTGAAACAGGGATCGTTCACCGAGAATGGCGAGGGACGTGGTCGCCGTACCCGGACCGCCCCCGGTCAGGACGAACGGCAGGTCGAACACGCCGAACGCCTGCAGGATGCGGAATAGGGCCGCGAGCGCGATGGACGAGCGCATCAGCGGAAAAGTCACCTTCCAGAACACCTGCCAGCGGTTGGCACCATCCATCACGGCGGCTTCGAAGTACTCTTGGGAGATCATCTGCAGACCGCCGAGCAGGATGATCACGACAAACGGCGTCGTTTTCCAGATATCCGCCACCATTGTGCAGATAATGGCCCCTGATTCGGACCCGAGCCACGTCACGGGCGCCTGGATGATGCCCAGCCCCTGCAGGATGCCGTTCAGCACGCCATAGGTGCCGTTGTAGATGTACGCCCACATCTGGGCCGAGACCACCGTGATCAACGACCACGGAATCAGCATCACCACCAGCGACAGGTTTTTCAGCCGCTGCACCCTGTGAATGGCCAGGGCGATGAGCATCCCGAGCACGAGTTCCACCACCACGGTGACCACGGCGTAGTAGGTGGTGAACCAGACGCTGTGCCAGAACATCCCGCTGTGCACGAGCGTGCTGTAGTTGGCCAGACCGATGAAACTCAATTGAAAGCCATTCAGCGTAATACGAACATCGTTGAGGCTCATCCACATCGAATACAGGATGGGAAAGATAGTGACCCCGAGGATCACGATGACGGCTGGCAGCATCATGGCATAGCCGGATCGCCGATCCGGGGCGAGAATGTCCCTCCCCCGCTCACCGGCGGCTTCCGATACCGATGCAGCGCCCATCGACGGTTTCACACTGCTCACCTCCATCACGGCGTCGGGCGGAGGACGCCATCGCGCCTCCGCCCGTCCACCCACGCGTTATCGTGTTACGCTTTCGCGTGCGCCCATCACAGCCCGCCGCCGCTGACCGCGGACTTGATCTGCTGCTCCATCTTCTGCAGCGTGTCACTCACGCTGAGGCTGCCGGACAGCATCTGATTGACGTTGCTGTAGATGGCCTGCGACACCTGCGGATAATTGGGCGTCTGCGCCGGCCGCGGCACGAACTTGACCTTGTCGAGCACCGCGAACACCGGCGAGACCTGCTTGAGCGACGGATCCTGCGCAACCTGCTTGTTGGTGGGCAACTCGCCGAATTGCTTCGCCAGGATGCTCTGCGCCTCCGGCCCCGTCATCCAGTCCACGAAGGCCAACGCCGCGGCAAGGTTCTTCGTGTGCGGGTTGACCATCAGGTCCCAGCCGCCGACGCAGCTGTATCCATTCGGACCACCGAACGTGGGCAGCGGGATCACGCCGACCTTGCCCACCACCTTCGAGTTCTGCGGGTTCTGCGAATCATTCCAGGCGTAGGTCCAGTTGCGCAGGAAGGCGACCTGACCCTGGTCGAAAAGGCTCATCGCCTGCGGCTCCTGATCCGTCACGACAGCCTTCGGCGTGACGCCGGATTGGACCAGGTCCTGCATGAACGATAGCGCCTTCTGCGTTTGCGGCGAGTTGATGGTCACGTTGCCGCTGCTGTCCATCACCTGGCCGCCGGCATCCGCGAGATACTCCATGAAGTTACAGGTCAGACCTTCGTACGACGCGCCCTGCCAGATGAAACCATACTTCACGAGCCCCTTCTGTTGCAGGGTCTTCGCCTCCTGCTCCACCTGCTCCCAACTGGTTGGCACCGGAAGACCAGCCTTCTGTAGCAGGTCCTTGCGGTAGAACAGGAAGGCCGTATCCGCGAAGAACGGCGCACCGTAGATGTGCCCCTGGTAGGTCGCACCATCCACCAGCCCGCTGGAGAAGCGGTCCCAAAAATCCTTCGGCAGGTATTCGTCGAGCGGTAGCGCCAACTGCGAGTTGGCAAACTGCGCCGGCCAGACAACATCCCCCATGTACACGTCCGGCGTGCTGGACCCACTGCCAATCGCCGTCGTCAGGCTGCCCCGGTTGGTGTCGGTGTTGGTGCTCTGTTCCTGGAGCTGCACGTGAATATTGGGATGACTCTTCTCAAATGCCTGGATCAGCGCGGTGCGCAGATCCGTGCCGGTGGTGATGGGCGAAGCCGCCCAGACGACGGTGCCGCTCGCCTTGCTGAGATCCACCGTGCCGCCTTGCCCTGCCGTCTGATTGCCCGCGGCTGTGTTGTTGGTGGCCGCACCGCCGCCGCAACCGGCCACGAGCAGGCCCGCGGCCATCACCGAGGAAGCGATGGCCCACACTTTGTTCCGCATCGTTGATACCCCCTCAATGGATGGACAACTGGATCATGAATGGTTCTATCGACCAAGGTCTGAGCCTTGGCGTTCACGCATGGAGACTCGCCGATGACACGCCCGGTCGCCGGTTGCGCACCTCCGTGAACCTCCACACGGTGAAACGCACCTCGGTGAATGGCGAGGCGACATGGGGCAGCCCTCGCCGCCGCCCGCGTCATAGCAGCGCGCGCACCGATTCACGCTCGACAATCTGATGCGGCAAGTAGTATACCCCCTGCTGGGCGGATGCCATCTCCGGCTGCTCCATGAGCTCCACGAGCCGCTCCACCGCCCGGGCGCCAATCTCTCGAAACGGCTGCGCCACTGTCGTCAAGCGCGGCGTGATCATCGCGGTGACGCGCAGATCATCAAACCCCATCACGGAGATGTCGTCCGGGACGCGAAGGCCGTGATCGGCCAAACAACGAATGGCGCCCATCGCCATCTCATCACTCACCGCCGCCACCGCCGTGAGCCGGAGTTCGCTCTGTCGCTCGAGTAGGCGCCGCATCGCCTGGTAGCCGCTTTCCATCCGATAGTTGCCGTACTCGACGAAGGTGTCACCGGTTTCAAGCCCGAAGTAGCGTACCGCCTGAAGATAGCCCTCGTAACGCTGCTGCCCGGTGATCTCGTTGGGCAACCGCGCACCGAGGAAACCTATCCGCCGGTGCCCGCGCGCCACGAGATACGCGATGGCATCGAACACCGCTCGCCGCTCGTCCACCTTGAACGCGGGCAGCGGCGTCTTCGCCGTCGACTCCGTCAGGGCCAGCACGACAGGGATGCCGATGCGGGAGAGGAGGGGATCAAAATCCTCATCCACCAGTGCACTGGTGTACAGGATGCCGTCGACCTCGTGCTGCTTGAGGAACGAGAAGGCGTCCAGCACCCGGTGGGCGTTGTTCTCCGTGTTGTACATCAGCACCTTGCGGCCGTGCCGCGCCGCCGCCTGCTCAATGCCTGCGTACAACTCGTTGAAGAAGAGGTCCGTGATACCCGGCACAATCAGGCCGATGGTGTCGGTGCGCCGGACGCTCAGGCCGCGTGCGATGGCGCTGGGATGAAAGTCGAGTTCCGCCATTGCCTGCCGGACGCGCTCACGCGTCTGCTCATCCACCAACTCTGGTCGGTTGAGCACGCGCGACACCGTGGCCGGTGAGACACCCGCCTGTCGCGCCACGTCGCGGATGGTGACCCGCATCGGAACTCGCCTCCTCACACCTGACATGAGCCAGCGCACGCGCTCAGCACGCCTGACGCAGCGATGAAACGCGCGCAAGAAACAGCATATGAAACAGTTTCATAAATCGTTTTCAGTCAAGCATCGAGGCCATTGTATAGCGTTTTCATAATGGCGTCAAGCCATTCGCCCGACAGTGCTTGTGGGCGCAAAGCCAAGTTGTTTAAAGGATCCACGTTGTCCGTACGGCGCGTGCAAGGATTCTCCCCTCATCACGAAAAAAAGTACGGCTGGGACCAATCTGACATGGTCCCCGCCGCCATGGGGTGTGCGGTCAGCACCACCCTCCGTGCGTTCGCTAAGAGGGTGCTGGGCATCGCCCATAGAGGTCCTACGGGGTGTAGACCCCCATGCCGCGATGACCAAGAAAATCATGCTGGTAACGTTGGCCATCGTCGCCGCCAGACCCCGTAGGATCATCAGGATAAAGACGACCCGTTTCGCGCTCCATCGGGCCTCACCTTGACATTGGCACAACGACGATTTTTCTCCCCTTACTTCCGCGCTGGCGCTGCATAGCGGTGCGCATAGCGAGTTGCTGTGAGAATCGCCTCTACCATCGACACTTCCGAGGCAAGACCGCGGCCGGCGATGTCGAAGGCGGTGCCGTGATCCACGCTGGTGCGCAGCACGGGCAAGCCCAGTGTCACCGACACGGTGCGCTCAAAGTCCAGCACCTTCGCGGCGATATGGCCCTGATCATGGTAGAGCGACAGCACGGCGTCATAACGGCCTTCCCGCGCCAGGTGGAAGACCGAGTCCGCGGGGATGGGGCCTTCCACACGCAGCCCTTCCTCCTGCGCCTTCTCGATGGCCGGACGAAGCGACGACTGCTCTTCGCTGCCCAGCAACCCGCCTTCGCCCGCGTGCGGGTTGAGCGCGGCGACGGCCAGTACGGCCTCCTGCCCGACCAGGCTGGTCAACGCTCGGTATGTACGCCGGATACCTGCGAGCACGAAGTCCGGGTTGGCAATGCGCCGACACGCCTCGACCAACGACAGGTGCCGCGTGAGGAAAAAGATGCGCAGGGACTGCACCTCAAACATGGTGAGCGCGTCCGCCTCGTTTTCCAGACCCATGAGACCCGCGAGCATCTCCGTGTGCCCGATGTAAGGGACATCGGCAGCACGCAGCGCTTCCTTATGAATCGGGGCGGTGACGATGGCGTTCACGTGGCCGTCCAGACCGAGCCGGGTCGCCGTTTGGATGTACTCAAACGCAGCCTTGCCGCAGATGGCCTGGACTTCGCCGAGGCGCAGCTGGGTGACGTCGATGTTATCCACATCCAGCACATCCACGTGGCCGGGCGTCCCTTGCGCCTCGCCAGGCGAAGCCACTGCATGGAGCAACACGGGAATGCCCAGGCGCGCGCGGATATCCTCCAACACCTGAAGGCTGCCAATCACCAGCGGCCGCGCCATCTCATACACCGCGGCGTGCGTCAACGCCTTCAGCGTGATCTCCGGGCCAATACCGGCGGGATCGCCGATAGTGATGGCCAGGGTGACCTTGCCCGTTTGTCCGCTCATACGTCATCCTTCCTTTCCTTGGCTGAGGGTTCCCCTTCACGTCCTGGCGCACCGGTCAGCAGTTGCACACTCTTGACGATCACGCGCTCGGACCCCACGGACCCACCTTTCGTGACCACGCGCAGTCCACGCCATGGGCCGGCCAGCACCTCGCTGAGTACGCACAGCGGCTCTACCTCCACCAGCGGAAGAAGGGTGTCGGCCTCCAGCCTCCGCAGGACCTCGTTGGCCACTTCACCGCCCGAAACGTACAGGTGCGCAGCGGGTACGCGCCGGAGCACCTTTGCTGTCAAGCCAGCGAGCATGGCGGCAATCTCGCCCGGTGGTGTATGGACCGGTCCCGAGGGTTGATCCGTGCGTACGCCAAAGACCCGCTGTTGTCGCGCCTGCTCCACCAACGCGTCCGCCATGGCCGTCAGGCTTTCCGAACGGAGGTGGCATACGTCAAGGCGCAACAGACGCACGCCTGTCTCCGCTTCCAAAGTGTCCAGTTGACGGGAGAGAGTGGGCATGGCGCTGCCCCCTATCACGAGCACGCTGCCCTGGCGCCTGCGCTTCGCCGCGAGCCATGCCGCGGTGAACGGCCCGGGGTCCACGGGAAGCACCCGCGTGGGCCAACCAGCGAAAAACGCCGCCCAGTGGTCGATGTCCTCGTCGCTGCGGGCGTCGCAGATGATCCAGCCTCTGTCGCCGAGGGTGGCGCGCACAGCCGGGTACGCCTGCTCGGCCCCGTCGGAACAAAGCCAGGCGGGATCTGCGCGCATGACGGGCAGCGTGCCTGAGCCGGTGATGAGATCTTGAAGGGAGGCGGTGATGACGGGCGTGAACGGATCATGCGCGAGTTCCGTCTCATCTACCGGCACCCCATGCACCAGCAGCCGTCCATCTTCCACGGTTCGGCCTGACCCCGGAAATGCTGCGACCACCACCGCATACACAGGACCGGGCACACTCCGCAACAGCATTTCCGTTTCTGCTACGATGGGGCCGCGGAAGGTGCTGTCGATGCGCTTGGCGAACTGAAGGCCTAGGAATGCGCTTTCCGTTTGTTGAAGCTGGAGTTGCGCCAACATCTTCCGCATCCGGTCTGCGGCCAGCGCAGGCGGCAAGAGGCGCGATTCACTGTTCCAGATCCATACCGGCTTCAGTCTGAAATCCGGCACCCGATCATAGCGCACAGCCGTGATGACATCCCATCCGAGTCTGCGCAGCCGAATGGCCGTGGCGTTGCAACCGGTGAGGTCATCGCCTACGACAAGTACGCGCATCGTCAGCCCTCCCAGACAGCGACACGCTCCGCCGTATCTGTTGCTCAGAGTACAACGAAATCTAACAAAAGGCAACATGTTTTTGATAAAATTATGTTACACCAGGAACAAAAGAGCACCATGCGGGGTGGTTTCGTGTTATCGGCAGAAAGGCGACGGGAGATCTTGCGCTTGCTCCAAGCGGAGGGCCATGTGGCATTGCAGGTGTTGGCGGATCGGTTCGGAGTGTCGGTGATGACGGTGCGCAGGGACTTGGAGCGGCTGGAACAGGAGGGGAAGGCGCGCCGTGTGCACGGGGGCGCCGTGGCGGTGGGCCCCTTGTGGGACACCGAACCCATCGAACAGAAGGCGGCGGTGCACAGTGAGGAGAAAAGGCGGATCGCCCAGCATGCCCGCACGCTCGTCCAGTCGGGCGGAGCCATCTTTCTCGACGCAGGCAGTACAACGATGGAACTGGCGCGACAATGGCTGGCGGATCTATCGCTGACGTCGCTCACGGTGTGCACGCCGGACCTACAGATTGCATGGCTGTTGGCACGCGATCTGCGCTTCACCGTGCTGACGCCTGGCGGCCGGGTAGACGGGCGTACCGGCAGCCTGACGGGGCCTTTCGCGGATCAGGTGCTGCGTCAGCTGCGTGCGGACCTTGCGTTCATCGGCTGCGACGCGGTCACGCTCCGGGACGGTGCCATGAGCACGCGACCCGAGCAAGCGGCGCTGAAGCGGACGATGATGGAGTGCAGCCTGCAGTCTGTCCTTTTGGCCGATGCCAGCAAGTTCGGGCGAATGTCGCTAGCTGTGATTCGCCCGTTACAGGATTTCGACATGGTCATCACAGACGCAGGGATGCCGGTAGACGCCGCCGACGAGTTTCGCCAAAGCGGTGTGGAGTTGGTGCGGGTATAGGCGACGAGGCTTCTAGGACGTGGCCGTGACCTCTGTGCCCACGAGAAGCAGCCGCTGTCGCGCCTGCTCTCGCGTGGCCCCACGGAGGGACTTGAGCACCCACTGCAAGAAGAGCTCCCGTTGCTCCGCCGGTGTCAGCGTATACTTGTCCCCCGCCACCTGCCGCGCCTTGCGCGTCAGCACGTGCAGGGTGATGGCGGCGGCGACGGAGATATTGAAGCTCTGGACGAAGCCCGCCATGGGGATGTAGAATGTCCCGTCGGCCAGGCGCACCGCCTCCTCCGAAATGCCGCTGTGCTCGTTGCCGAACAGGATGGCGGTGGGCTGCGACAGATCCACGTCGTCGATGGGCACCGCGCCTTCACCGAGATACGTCGCGCACACCTGGTACCCCGCGCCGTGCAGCATCCGTACGGCTGTCTCGATGTCCGGCGCGCGGCGGATGGTCAGCCACTTGTGCGAGCCCTGGGTCACACCCTTGCTCGGCGCGAACGGCTTGTCCCCCTCGATCACGGTCACATCCTGGACCCCGAACGCCTCCGCGCTCCTCAGCACAGCCGCCTGGTTGTGACCGTCATCGACCGCCTCGAGCACCACGGTGAGGTAGCGTGTGCGCCGACTGAGCACGTCCCGCAGCCGCATCAGCCGCTCCGACGTGAGCCACTCGCAGACGAACCGCTCCTCCTCGCGCAGCAGCCCCTCCTGGATCAGCGATTCGACCAAATCCTCGCGCGGGATGGTGGTCATGCGCATCCCTCCTGTCGACCGTAGCTTGCCCGTGCTTTCAACGATATTACAGGCTGCGAAGCAGATCCTCGTCGGTGATGGGCCGGCACGCAAAGCCGAGGAGGCGCCGTGCCGTTTCGGCTTGCTCGGGTGAGGTCGCGTTTCCTTCGCGCAGCATCAGCAGTTGATCATGGGTCACGGGGAAGGCGGGGAATCGTTCCAGCCATGGCGCCACGCGGAGCATCAGACGCATCGGTACACGGATGGTGCGAAGCGGCCGATGCAGCACCGTTGCGATCCGCCCCAGCAGCGAAAGGTAGGTGACGGTGTGGGGGCCGGCGAGATCGACCGTCGCTTGGATGGGTGACGTCACGCAGGCAGCCACCGCCCGCGCCACATCCTGGATGTGCACGGGTTGCAGGAGGTACAGGCCATCCCCGACAACCGGAACCACCGGGCTCTTCTGGATCAAATCCGCGAGTTGACGGACAAAGTTGGGACCCGGACCGCCGCGGCCGACGATGATGGAAGGCCGCAGGATGCTCCACGCCGGCGCCTGCTCTCGCACGGCGCATTCCGCCGCCCACTTGCTGCGATGGTACCTGGAGGGAGCATCGGGCCGTGCACGCAAGGCGCTCACATACACGATGCGCTCCACCCCCACCGCCCGCATCGCTGAAAGCACCGCCTGCGTCGCCTGCACATGCAGCCGATCCATGGTCACGCCCTGGCGCGGAAATTCACGGATGATTCCGACGAGGTGCACGACGGCGTCGCAGCCGCTCATGGCCTCCGTCAGCGCCCTCTCATCCATGACGTCCGCAACCGCGCGCCGCACCTGCGCATCCGCCGGCCACGCACGGTGGCTGCCCGGCCGCATCACAGCCACCACCTCGTGCCCGGCCTCCAACAACGCAGCGGTCACCGCTCGGCCCAGATAACCTGTGGATCCCGTCACCAACACCCGCATGAGGAACACCTCCCCTCGGCCGCCGTCCCGTCATCCCCGTCGCTGCCTGTCCCGCGCGACCGCCTGATTGAATCGCCTCAAGAGCCTTGCGAAAGCAGCCTGGTCCTCCGCCGTCCACTCCGCCAACACACGCGCGTACAGCGCCCGCCGCGCCGCCCGCGTCCCCATGAGCCGCTCGCGGCCCACCTCCGTGATGCTGAGGACGCTGACGCGGGCGTCGGCCGGATCAGTCTGCCGATGGACGAGACCTTTGCTCTCCAGCCCCGCCACCTGCCGGCTCACCGTCGAGATGTCCACGGCCAGCACATCCGCCAGTTCGCGGATACTCGTCGGGCCGCGCTCGTCCAGCCACGTCAGAATCAGGTATGCAGCTCGCTCCAGCGTGTCCGACTGCGTTTCGTCGGATTTGGTGCTCTCGGCCCGCCGGATCAGAAGCGCCAACTCCCGCTCGATCACGCCCAGCGCATCCTCCTCCCACGCCGGCACGAGCCTCACCTCCCATCCCCCACAGCATACACCAACGGCGCGCCGGGGCGCAGGCGGGGGCGCAGGCATATGGCGAGAAAACCGGCTGATGCGGGACGCCAAGGCCGCCGCGCCGCCACATAAGGCGGAAAAACCGGCTTATCCGGCGGGCCGCGACCGCGATCGCGCCGTATAAGCCGGGAAAACCCGCTTATCCGCCACGCCGCGACCGCGATCGCGCTGCTAAGCGGGAAAAACCGGCTTATCCGCCCCGCCGGGGTCACCGCAGCGCCACATAAGGCGGAAAAACCGGCTTATCCGCCCCGCCGAGGCCGCGATCGCGCCGCATAAGGCGGAAAAACCGGCTTATCCGCCCCGCCGGGGCCGCGTTCGCGCTGCATAAGGCGGGAAAACCGGCTTATCCGCCCCGCCGAGGCCGCGATCGCGCCGCATAAGGCGGAAAAACCGCCTTATCCGCCCCGCCGAGGCCGCGATCGCGCCGCATAAGGCGGAAAAACCGCCTTATCCGCCCCGCCGAGGCCGCGA
>JAIMAY010000075.1 GCA_023511725.1 Alicyclobacillus sp. | reverse complement strand
CGGGTGACAGCTGGAAGTCGCTCGGCATCACCGGCCGCGAGACGTTCGACATCCTCGGGCTGAAGGGCGACCTCACCCCGGGTCAGACGCTTACTGTCAAGGCCACGCGCGAAGACGGCACGAGCTTCACGTTCGACGTCACGCTGCGCTTGGATAGCCAGATTGAGATTGAGTACTACCGCAACGGCGGCATCCTGCAGACGGTGCTGCGTAACTTCGCGAAGGAAGCTCAGCACGCCTGATCCTGGCGGATTGCGGTTGACATCACGAATGAGGCATCCCTGTCAGAAGGGATGCCTCTCTTTACGTCCCGGCTGCCGTCACGGCGCGGTGGTTACATGCGCCAAGCCGTACTCTCCCGCATCGCTGCGCGCGAGCAGGAAGATGCCGGGACGCTGTGGGTGCACCACACCGCGCGTGCTCCACACCGCTGTCCAAGTGCCGTCCGGTCTTGTCTGCGCGGTGGCAATGCGTTGAACCCCCACCGCGGATCGAAGGTCATAGTGGTCTCTGTCCTGGACGACGTTCTCCGGCGGCACGTAGTAGACCGTAATGAGGCGTCCGCGCCACGGGGTGTTGCCGATGATCCACCAGTCCTGACCATGAATCCGAACCGTCAACGGGACGGGTGTGGGAATCCGCCGGGGTAGATTCAGCGTTTCCTGCGGACCGGCGACGGTTCTCGGCAAAGCGGTGGTGGCTGTGGGTGCGGGCGCCCGCGCTGCGGCATTGTCGACGGCTTGGCGCGGTGTGCAACCCGCCGTGGCGAGCGCCGCGACTAGCGCCAAGGCCACGGACCAACGTGCCCACGCAGTCATCGTTCTGCTCCCCCCTTCTGCTGCTTTCGTGCTGCCGTTAGCGTCCCCCCAGCGCCCTGGTTCCAAACAAAAAAGCCGCCCCGAAGATGGGGCGGCGAATGCCCGTACTCAGATCACAGGCAGCGGCGAAGGATGTCCAGTACGTCTGCGGCCTCCAGCTTTTTGAAGTGGCCGATGGGCCCGAACCGAACGGCTTGCTGCGCCATACGCTCCAGCGCCTCGTCGCCGATGTTGTAATCAGCCAGGCGCTGTGGCGCGCCGATGCTGCGATAGAAGGCGCGCACTCTATCGACCGTCTCGCGCGCCACCTGGGCCTCCGGGCGGCCGTTGCGGTCGATGCCGAACACCCGCTCACCGAGCTGAGCAAAGCGAGCCGGATCCGTGTCCAGCACATAGTCCATCCAGTTGGGGAAGACGATGGCCAAGCCTCCACCGTGAGGGATGTCATAGAACGCGCTGATCTCGTGCTCGATGGCATGGCACGCCCAGTCACCCTGCATGCCCATGTTGATCATGCCGTTGAGCGCCATCGTGCTGCAGTACATGAGGGTTTCGCGCGCGTCATAGTCATCCGGATGCTCGAGCGCTTTGGGGGTGTACTCGATGATGGTTTGGATCACCGACTCAATCAGCCGATCCTGCAGCGGTGCATGCGCGGGCTCATGGAAGTAGTGCTCG
Organism: Alicyclobacillus sp.; assembly: GCA_023511725.1. Lineage (GTDB taxonomy): Bacteria > Bacillota > Bacilli > Alicyclobacillales > Alicyclobacillaceae > JAIMAY01. The sequence continues at coordinate 686 of JAIMAY010000075.1, read as the reverse complement.
AAACAGTGTGCCAGCATGTCGCATGCCCCGTACACCGTCTGGTCCCGCGGTACCGTATAGGTGTTTTCCGGGTCGCAGAACGAAAAACGCGGAAAGGTGTACGGAGAGCTGGCGCCAATCTTTTCCTTGGTCTCCCAGTTGGTGATGACGCCGCCTGCGTTCATCTCCGAGCCGGTAGCCGCCAAGGTGAGGATGGTGCCGAGCGGAAGTGCATCGGTCGGCTTGGCTTTCTTCAGGTAGATGTCCCACACGTCGCCGTCGAACTTGGCGCCCATCGCGATACCCTTGGCGCAATCCAGCACGGAACCGCCGCCGACGGCGAGGATGAGTTGAATGTCGTGATCGCGACACAGGGCAATGCCTTTACGCACCGTCGTCAAGCGCGGATTCGGTTCGACACCGGGCAACTCCCACCAGGTCACACCAGCCTCCCGAAGAATCCGCGTGACCTTGTCATACAACCCAAAACGCTTGATGCTCCCGCCGCCATACACGAGGAGCACGCGCCGGCCGTACTTGGTCACTTCCTCGGCCAGATGCGCCTCAATCTGTCCGCGCCCATAGTACAACGTCGTGGGGTTATGAAAGCGAAATGGATTCATGCTGCCATCCCTCCTGCTGCGAATCGCGCGGCGCACGCACGCTCCATTGTACTCCCGGTCGCGGACAAACCCAAATCCCCGCAA
>JAIMAY010000074.1 GCA_023511725.1 Alicyclobacillus sp. | reverse complement strand
TGGGCATGCAGGCGGAAGGTCACCGTGGCACTCTCGGCAGGCTGCAGCGAAATCCGTGCGAAGCCTTTCAGTTCTTTAACCGGACGCGTGACGCTGGCCTCGGCGTCGCGCACGTACAGCTGGACGATCTCGTCCCCCGCCCGCTCGCCGCCGTTGGTCACGCGGCAGGAAATCTCGACGGTGCCGTGCACATCCACCTCGGCCGGTGAGATCTGCAGGTCGCTGTAGGTGAACGTAGTGTATGACAATCCGTAGCCGAATGGGAACAGTGGCGTGGCGAGTTCATCGACGTAGTGGCCCTTCCAGTGCGAACGTCCTCCCGACGGCTTGTGCCGGTAGAACACGGGGACCTGACCCACGGATCGCGGCAGGCTGATGGGCAGCTTTCCACTGGGCGACACGTCGCCGAGCAGCACGTCCACCACCGCATCGGCGCCCTCCTCTCCGGGCAGCCAGGCGTAAAGCACCGCGGCTACGCTATCGAGGACGCGCGTCAGAGCCAACGGCCGGCCGCTGACCACCACGAGGACCACGGGCGTGCCCGTCGCAGCCACCGCCTGCACCAACGCTTCCTGGTGACCCAACAGTTCAAGCGTGGCCCGGTCTCTCGATTCGCCGGTGGTGCAATCATCCGTCAGCCCGGCCCTGTCGCCCACCACCACGACCGCTACGTCAGCCTGCCGCGCCGCCTCGGCAGCCGCCTCCAAGTCAGACCAACGACCCAGGATGTCACAGCCCTGCGCGTACAGGACATTATCATCGCCGATGCGGGCCCTCATGGCGGCCAGGATGGAGCGCATGGGGATGAATTCATCCACCGCTTCGAGCAGAGGGGGGAGTGGGGTCTCAAACACGTTGTCCTGCTCCCGCATCTCCACCAACGACTCGATGTGGCACGGGTAGGCGTAGTCCCCCACCAGGTTCCGAGTGCTGTCAGCGTTGGGCCCAATCACGGCCACCTTCGCGTTCCGCTGTAGCGGTAGCACATGGCCGTCGTTTTTCAGGAGTACCAGCGACTTCTGCGCCGCCTCGCGAGCGAGGGCGCGCTGCCCCGGTTGGTCAAAGACCAGCTCCACCCGGTCCACGTCCACGTACGGATGCTCGAACAGCCCGAGCCGGAATTTCATGCGGAGCACGCGCCTCACCAACTGATCCAACTCGTCCCCCGTCACCTTGCCGGCGCGTACCGCCTCCAACAGGGGCTGCCCGTATACGTCGCGGCTGGGTAGCTCCACGTCCACCCCGGCCTTCGTCGCGAACACCGCGGCATCCACCTTGCTCCGGGCCACGCGGTGGTATTCAAACAGCTGCGCGATGGCGAAATAGTCAGAGACCACCAGACCCTCAAAGCCCCAACGTTCCCGCAGCGTTGTGCGCAGGAGCTCAGAAGACCAATGACACGGCACACCGTCCAGCTCGTGGTAACCGGGCATGATGGCCGCGAGACCGCCCGCCCGAATGGCAGCTTCAAACGGGTACAGATACACCTCGCGGAGTTCCCGCTCGGGGATGTGGGCAGGCGCCCAGTTCATCCCGCCTTCGGAGGCGCCGTAGCCGACAAAGTGCTTGCCGGTGGCCATGACACCCTGATTCCAGTCGTCCCCCTGCAATCCACGAACGTAGGCCGTGCCCAATTCGGCGACCAATTGCTGATCTTCTCCGAACGTCTCCTCGACGCGGCCCCAACGCGGGTCGCGCGTGACATCCAACAGCGGAGCGAGCGTTTGATGGGCACCTGCCGCGCGGGCCTGCTCGCGGATGACTTCGCCGATGCGGCGGACGAGATCGCGATCGAACGTACTGGCCAGGCCAATCGCCTGCGGAAAGCAGGTGGCCCTCTGCGCCATCAGCCCGCTGCAGGACTCCTCATGCACAATGGCTGGAATGCCCAGCCGGGTCTCGGTGACGAGGAACCGCTGGACCGCGTTCGCAAACTCGGCCACGCCTCTCGGCGGCAGGTTGGTGGCCCCTCCGATTCGGGTGATCTGTCCTATCCCGTGCGCCAGTTTGCCCTTGGCCTGGTTCTCATCGAAGACGCCATCGCCGAGAACCTCGTAAGCCCAGATGGAGGTGAGTTGCGCCGCCTTCTCCTCCAGCGTCATGCGTTCCAAGAGATCCTCCACGCGGTCCTCCACCGAACGCGCAGGATCCCGATAGATTTCGGTCATCTTCATTCCCCCTCGATGTCCGGTGGCACGGCCGGGCTTTCACTTGCTGAACCCGACCAGCATGCCCTGCAGGAGATAGCGCCGTCCGAAGATATAGGCGAGGATCAGCGGTAGTGCTGA
>JAIMAY010000073.1 GCA_023511725.1 Alicyclobacillus sp. | reverse complement strand
GCATTGGAAGCGGCGCGGCTTGAGGCGACGGCGAGTGTGGCCACTGCCCTGCGCATGCCGCCGGAAGTGATCACGGCCCGGTGGCTGCGGGAACACCTCGATGAACAGCGTGCGCAAACGTTGGGGCGCTTGGCCGCCGGACTGGCAGAGCAACTGCAGTTCGTCCGAGGGCTTCAGCAGGGCAACGCCGAATTGGCCGAGCGCGGCCTCGCCTACGTGGCGGAGACCATTCGTCTGCTCGGACGGGCCATGGAACCCGGCTATCAGCCACCGGGTGGCAAGGGGGCCCAAGCTGCAGGCGCCATGTGGTTTGACGGTCAGGCGTGAGTGAGACGTGTGGTCCCGCGGAGTGTCGAAGATGAGGCCAGTAGAGGCGAGGCCATGGAACCGCTCGGCTTGCCGGGGCTATGAGGCTGGATCGGGGGGACAGAGGTGCTGGGAACATTTCTCGGGCTGGAGACGGCCACACGAGGGCTGCAGGCCGCACAGGCGGCCATTGAAACGACGTCCCACAATGTGGCGAATGCCAACACGCCGGGTTATTCGCGCCAGCGCGTGAATTTGACGACGGCGACAGCGTTGCCGGTGCCGGGGTTGCCGACAGGGTGGCCGGGCCAGGTGGGTACCGGCGTGTTGGTGGGTTCCATCACCCGGTTGCGCGACGGCTTCTTGGACCAAGCGTACTGGCAGCAGAACCAGTATCTCGGCAATTGGACGGCGCAGCAGAGTGCCATCAGCCGGGTGCAGGCCATCGTGAACGAACCGTCAGACACCGGACTCGGGACGGTGCTGCAGAACTTCTGGGTTGCCTGGGACAAGCTTTCGTCGGACCCCACCGACCTCAGCGCCCGCACACTCGTGGTGCAGAGCGCCGAGACCCTCACCTCAACACTGAACGAGACAGCCTCGCAGCTCAATGACTTGCAGAGCGACCTCAGTGCGAGCCTGTCCGCGAATGTGACACAGGTGAACACCCTGCTGAACAACATCGCGCAGCTCAACGGTGAGATCCAGAAAATCAATGCCCTTGGTGATACGGCCAACGACCTGATGGATCAACGCGATGAACTGGTGGATCAGTTGTCGGGGCTGGTCGCCGTCACGGTGACCCCCCAGTCGGATGGGACCTACGACATCGCCATCGGTGGCGTCACGGTGGTGCATGGTGCCGGCGCAGCCCAGGATGCCAGTGGACAGGCGGTACTGCCGTTGCAGGTGACGTCGGGTTCCACCCCGCCTCAAGTGGCCTTGGCGGACGGAACGACGCTTGATACCAGCAAGCTCGGTGGACAACTCCAGGGCACGCTCACGGCTATGCAGACGGTGGCCCAGTACCAGGCCGACCTGGATGCGTTTGCGCAGGGTCTTGCCTCTGGGCAGATGACGCTCAAGTCCCCGTCGGATTGGACCGACGCGCAGGGGAACGCTCATGCCGCGGGGGCCGACGTGACGGTGCAGGGTCTCAACGGCCTGCTGCAGATGGGTTACGATGGCCAAGGCAACCCGGGCGTTGCGCTGTTCGTCGCCGGCGATGGGAGTGGATCCATCAACGCTTCCAACATGGCGGTCAATCCCGACGTGCTCAACGACGTCACCAAGTTGGCCGCCGGATTGTCCACCAACGCGGGTGATGGCGAGCTGGCTTCGCTTGTGAGTTCGATGCGTGACGCGACCGTGCAGTTCAGCAATAGCCTGACGCCGCAGATGCCCCTCACATCAGGGACATATGACGAGTTCTTGCAGGCGCTGGTCGGCGGTCTGGGTGTGCTCGGCCAGCAGGTCAACCAGCAGGTCACCAACCAACAGGCGCTCGTGCAGCAAGCGGACCAGGCCCGTCAGTCCGTGTCGGGTGTGAGCATCGACGAGGAGATGTCCAACCTCATTCGGTACCAACAGGCGTACAATGCGTCGGCGAAGGTCATCGCCACGCTTCAGGATCTGTTCGATACCCTGATGAACAACGTCTGACCCGAACCCGGAGGGAAGAAGCCATGCGCATCACCCAGGGCATGCTCAATCAGCAGCTACTCGCGGATGTCGAGGCGAACACCGCGCGGATCAGCCAGTTGCAGCGGCAACTCTCAAGCGGCAAGCGCATCCAGCAGCCATCCGATGATCCTGTCGGCGCGGTGTTCACGATGCGGTACAAGGCGGATATCGCGTACTACACGCAGTACCAGCAGAACGCGACGGATGCCCAGGGTTGGCTCAATTACACCAACACCGTCATGAACCAGGCGGTTCAGGTGATGCAGCGTGCGCGCGATCTCGCCGTCCAAGGCGCATCCGACACGCAGACGGACCGGGAGGCGATTGCCG
>JAIMAY010000042.1 GCA_023511725.1 Alicyclobacillus sp. | reverse complement strand
CGCCGCCACCGAGAACAACACCATCGCGCCAAGAATCAGTCCAGCCTTCACCTTGTTCAGCATCAGGGTTTCCTCCTCAGAATCCAGGGCTTGTCCGCCCCAATTCTGAAGTGCTATGTCCATTGCAGGGTCCAGGAACAGCCGGCCAGATCAGACACTGCGGCGTTTGCTTTGAATCAAGGGAATATTCGGAGTTACGTAGACCTTGAGCCGGCCTGGTATCATGTATGCTGTTGCCAGAGTTACACCCCGACATCGCCATTATATACCGCGACTATGGGATTTGCTAGTCTCTTTGCAACTTTTTCTGGGGGATTCTAGACAAACGCGTCGAGGCGAATCGGTTGGCGGCGAACGCCGCGACGCGCGATTCCACAGGTTGCGACATGTGAGGGGAGCTCAGGGATTTCACGCTTAGGGTGAACCCCAATCGCCTATCCATTCTGGGATGCTGGGACTGAAAGGGCCCATCCGCCCGACTGAGCAGAAGCCCCATCGAGTCGTCAAGCACTCACAAAACATAACGATGCCGCGCCGATCACAGCACGGCAGATCATAGATGCGCAAGCGTTTTCCGGGAGGCGTCCGAGCAGCGGCTCACCCCCGGTCGAGGAGCGTGATGAGAGGTGGCGTGATCGGATGGTGCAGTTTATCCGTGCACCAGCCACTGCAGGTCTTGGATGGTGTCGTGCCAGCTGGTGCGCTGCCGCAGGTCATAGACACAGCTCACGTGCGGGCTGGCCAGGCACAGTTGGGCCAGAGCGTCGAGCCAATGGGCTGGATCGGCGACGCGGACATAGGACAGGGCCGGATTATCTTGACACAGGCGCTGGACGATGGCGCCCGTATCGTCTGTCGATCCCGCATCCAACACGACAATCCTCCGCTCCCGCATTCCGAAGGCGGTGCGCAGCAACAGCAGGCGCAGGATGCCTTCAATTTCATCCTCCGCGTTCTCCACGACAAGCACGAGCGACAGCGGACGCGGCCGCTGAAAGCGACGCCGCAGGCGCTGCGATGCCTGCCATACGATGCAGAGGGCGCCATATCCCGCGAGCAACCAGAAGAACAGGGCTCCCCACATGCCCCTCACCCCCTGCTGCATCCTATGCAGCGCGCGGCATGGCGCGTCGTGGACATGCGCGGCCACATGCCATGTCGTCACGCAGCAGAGCCGCGGGAGTAGCAAGGGTAGCGCTGCGGTGAGGTCACGTGAGGCCACACGGGGCCAGGGCAAAAAAGAGGGCGCCCGGCCAGGCCGGCACGCCGCAAAGTGGGGTAAGGGTGATGCTACACACTTCGGACCGCGCCACCCACTTGTGGGGGTCGTCCGAAAAAATTCTGCCTCGCGCGCCGCAATGCGCTTGGCAGTGCAGGCGGCGGAGTCTCACCGCCGCCTGCGTGACGGCGTTCGCGCACCGTCAGGGTTGCAAGGAGGGCCGTCCTCCTTAGCCGTGCACCAGTGTCTTGGCCGCTTCGCGCAGGGCCGCCGCTTTGTCGGTGCGCTCCCAGGGGAGATCGAGATCGGGACGGCCAAAATGACCGTACGCAGCCGTCTGCCGATAGATGGGGCGGCGCAGATCCAGTTCGCGGATGATGGCGGCCGGGCGAAGGTCGAAATGCTCGCGGATGAGCTCGACAATTCGTTCCTCCGGAATCACCGCCGTACCATACGTGTCAACGGAGATGGACACGGGGCGCGCCACACCGATGGCGTACGCTACCTGCACCTCGCACTTGCGCGCAAGGCCTGCGGCGACAACGTTCTTTGCGACGTGGCGAGCAGCGTAGGCGCCGCTACGATCCACCTTGGTGGGATCCTTGCCGGAGAATGCACCGCCGCCGTGGCGCGCATAGCCGCCGTATGTATCGACGATGATCTTCCGGCCGGTCAGACCCGCATCCCCCTGGGGACCGCCGATGACAAACCGTCCCGTCGGGTTGATGAAGTACTTCGTCTTCTCGTCCAGCCATTCCTGCGGCACGACGGCGTTGATCACGTGCTCGTGCAGATCATGACGGATCTGCTCCTGCGTGGTCTGCTCGTCGTGTTGCGCCGAGATCACGATGGTGTCGACGCGCACAGGCTTATCGCCGTCGTACTCGATGGTCACCTGTGTCTTGCCGTCCGGACGCAGGTAGGGGAGCGTGCCGTTCTTGCGAACCTCCGTGAGGCGGCGAGACAGGCGGTGTGCCAGGGAGATGGGCAGCGGCATCAGTTCCGGCGTCTCGTCGCAGGCAAAGCCGAACATGAGACCCTGGTCGCCTGCGCCAATCTCATCGATCTCGGCGTCCGTCAGCTCCCTGACCTCCAGCGCCCGATCCACACCCATGGCGATATCGGGCGACTGCTCATCGATGCTGGTGATGACCGCGCACGTGTCGCAGTCGAAGCCGTATTTCGCGCGCGTATATCCGATCTCGCGCAACGTCCGCCGCACCACCTTAGGGATGTCCACATAGCAGGTGGTCGTGATCTCGCCCGTGACCAGCACGAGACCGGTGGTCACGCTGGTCTCGCAGGCCACACGCGCATACGGATCCTGCGCGAGGATTTCATCCAGTACCGCATCAGAGATCTGATCACAGATCTTATCAGGATGCCCCTCCGTGACCGACTCCGATGTGAACAAGCGCCGCGTTCCCACGGGTTACGTCCCTCCTTGAACCCCGCCGGAGACCTGAGAAGCAGCTGAGCGGGTGCATAGACGTCATCAAACAAACATATCGTATTGTATTTGCTGGCGAGCGTCAACGCGAAAAACGAGGCGCAAACCGGCGCCCCGTTTTTTCGTGCAACAGTGCTGATTCGCTATTCACCTGGTCCTGCTACGCGCGATTCGGTGTCAGGCATTGCCGTGGCCCGACAGCATCTGCTCGGCCATCGCGACCAGCCGCTGCGTGATGCGTCCGCCGACCGCACCGGTGTCGCGCGTGGCGACGTGCCCCCAGTAGTCCTCGCTGCCCTGATGCACCGGCAACCCGAGTTCGGCGGCAATCTCGTACTTCCAGTTGTCCAGCGCCTTGTGGCAACCCGGAACCACGAGCGAATTGCGCTTCTGACCCAGTGCCATCCTCACGCACCTCCCGGCGGTTTCGGAATCCTCTCCCGTCGGCCTGTCCGCCGACACCCGTAGTGTGCGCCGGGAGGTCCGCTTCACTCGGTGGGATGGTTGGGCCGCCCGCCGGATAAGGCCGGATTTCTCAGCACCTTCCACGCGAATCGCGGCAGTGCCAGCTGGCGCCGCCAGCGGCGTGGCTCGCGAACGAGGCGGTAGAACCATTCCAGGTGCAACCGCCGCATCCACGCTGGAGCGCGGCGTACGGCGCCGCTCCAGACGTCGATGCTGCCGCCGATGCCGATGGCGACACAGGGCGGGAGGCTGGCGAGATTCTCGAAAATGACGCGCTCCTGCCGCGGTTGGCCGAGGCCCACGAGCCACAGCTGCGGCGCGAACGCCCGGATCTGATCGCGTATCGACAGCCACTCGTCCGCACTGAAGTAGCCGTGGTGTCCCGCAAACTCCAGCGCGGGGTACTCACGCTGCAACCGGTTCAGCGCCGCATCGAGCACCTCCGGCTTCGCGCCGAGCATGTACACTTTCAGCGGCTGCCCGCGCTCCGCGGCGGTGGCGAGGATCTCCGGGACCAGCTCCACGCCCGTCACGCGCTCGGGTACTGGTTTGCCGAGCCTCCGTGCCGCCCAGACGATCCCGATACCGTCCGGCGTCACCAGGTCCGCGAGCCGCGCCAGGCGCTGCAGTTCCGGGGCCTGCTGCACCTGCATGACAAACTCCGGCCCTGCGGTGATCACCATGCGGTGCTGACGCTGATCAATCCAGTGCAGAATCCGCTCCACAGCCTGACGTCTCGTCAGCCTATCGAACGGTACGCCCAGCACCGTCACGCGCTGCTGCTCCGGCAGGGCCTCTCCCCAGGTCAGCGCAGTCATCCTCCCGCTCCTTTGCCTGGGCGGACCGCCCGGCGGTCCGCCAACCACATTCCCGTCTCACCCGTACAAGCATAGCATGTCCGTGCGCAGCGGTGCATAGATATGAAGAAACTCCGGCGCCCGCCCGCCGGCGGCACGCGTGGGGCAGCCGTCGCACTTCCGGACAGCGCCAGCCGCACCACCTCACCACGGCGCCGCCGAGCCCGATTGCGGCAATTTTGTGACCGCTGCCGCGCTGTTCGACAGCGGGTGACGGGGTTCGATCCGGATCGACCCCGAACGCCAGCCTTCACCTGGGCCCGCCCCGATCCCTGTCGAATCCTCATCATTGTGCTTGGCGCCAGGTACGGCTACAATGAATGACCGTGCGGCACCCATAGCGGGCGGCGCCGCACAGAAAGGAAGGTAAGCATGGAGGCTTTGTTGGACGCCCTGGAGCGGGCGCGTGCGGAACTGTATACCACCGTGGAAGCATGCGGCGGTGAGCTGTCGCACCCGGCGGTGATTGCCGCCAGCCAGCGGCTGGACAGGGCGATTGTGCGATACATGTCGCAGCGCGGACGCGCCGCCCTTCGCGTCATTGCGCACCGGAAGACGTCCACAGCCACTCGAGAGGACTTGGCGCCCTGTCCTGAACTTGAACGATATGCACCCCAAACAGCGATGGCGTATCCAGATACGTCGACTTACCTTTGGCTGTCGTCACCCAGCTGTTGACAAACGCGTAGATCCCGTGATGGACGTCGATGGCGAAGCCGCAGTCGTCCACCCGTTGGCCTTGGTAGGTGAGGCTGTGGGCGGGATCAAGATCGATGTAGAGTGTCTGCGCATCGGCCGGCTGGCTATCCTGCGTCTTACTCGTCAGCCGTAGGTCCGCAACGATGCTCCCATCCGGCAACACCGTGATTCGGTGACGACCCTGAGCGGCCGCAATCCCCCGCCACAGCTGAGATCCATGTTGCAGCACCTGAAGCTCCCCCGTGTAGCCGCTGTCGATCACGACCGTGACATCGACCCCGTGGTCTGATGCCTTGGCCGCCTGCGTGAGCAGATTCTCGAGGCTCCGGTTCAGCGTGGCTTCGTCTTCGCCGAACGCGTTACGGAAGGCTGCGCCGGCCGACGTCCCTCCCGCCACCGCCTGCAAAAAGCGATGGACGGACGCGCTGCCGTGGGTCCGAATCAGATCCGCCACCGCCATCCAGTCCTGCAGCTCCAAGTCATAGGGCTGGCCCCCACTGAGCACTGCGGACTCATCGGCCGTGAGCGGAACGAGCTTGCCCTGCGCCGCGGCGCTGATCACGTCCTCGGCCGCCTGCTTGGCGTACCCCTCGTACGCCACGGGGTCCTGGACTTTGCGCTGCGCGCTCATGCCGACGTACACGGCGAGGCCTTCGTCGATCCAACTGGGAAGATCGCCAACGTTCTGATTCAGGTACACATGCGTCAACTCGTGCGCCAGCGTGTTGACCAAATCCGGGTCCGTCGTGTTCTGGTACAAAGGCACCACCACGGTGCTGTCTTGCGTAAAGCCGCCGGTGTCGCGCGTGAATCGCGCGGCATCCTCCGGGGAAACACCCAGGCTGGCGAGTACGGACTTATATTCGCCGGCCGTCTGCGCAAGATACAGTTGCACCGGTCCACGCAGGTGTTCGTTCAGCACACCGGAGACGAGCCCCGGCAGGTTGTTCTGCTGGATCAGGTTGCGGACATGTTCCACCGTCGCCGCGGAGGCGCCGCGGTTGATGATGCGGATCTGCGCCAGATCGTTTTGAGGCCTCGGCGATGCTGGCGCCGCCAGCGGCGAAGCGGTGTTCGCGGAGTGCGTGGCGTGATCCGTCGCCGCCGTCCCCGACGGCGACGTCTCGCCAGAGGGCGTGGCGGGCGCATGCGGCGGTAACGCGTTCCATCCCTGCAACCACGCGGGCTGCGGCAGATGCCCCAGCCATTGCCGAAAGCGGCCCGGCTGATGCTGCTCCCACGCGGTGATGGTGGACAGCACCGTGAGCACGCCCGCGAATGCAGCCACGGTAAGGTGGAACAACCTGTCTGCCGACTTGGCCAACGGTTCAACCTCGCTTTGCAGGCATTGTTATCTCCAGTGTAGCCGCGTTGTGGGCGGATTGAAACAGCATCCCGCGGCCGGACCGGTGGAATTTGGACCTGTCTGGCGCACCCATTTGTCGCTGGCTGTGATTGACTTTACCCCGGCGGCATGGTATGGTTAGTGCGCAAGGCAAATCTTTTCGAGTACTGAGGGTACTTGGTAGGAGGCAGTATTGTGCAAGGTACAGTAAAGTGGTTCAATTCGGAAAAGGGCTACGGTTTCATCCAGGTGGAGGGTGGCAACGACGTGTTCGTCCACTACACCGCCATTCTGGGTGAAGGGTTCCGTACCCTTGAGGAAGGTCAGCGCGTCCAGTTCGACATCGTTGAGGGACAGCGCGGCCCGCAAGCTGCGAACGTTGTGAAACTGTAAGTCGCCCAAGTGCGCCATCAGCGCCCCGCCGAGCGGGGCGTTTTTGTATCGGACGCACACGAAAACCCCGCCGTCTTCCGGCGGGGTTTTTCATTGCCGGTGTCTCGCGGGGTTCACACGCTGGCCAGCACGCGGTCCACTGCGTCCCGCATCCGGCCCACGGTGCGTTCGCACTCCTCGTGGGAGGACCCGCGTGCGCCGAGGTAGAACTTGATCTTCGGCTCGGTGCCCGAGGGGCGTACCGCCAACCAATTGCCGCCATCGAACAGGTACTTCAGCACGTCGGACGCCTCAAAGTGCAGCGGCTCTGTGCGCGGCGTCGCCGAGGTGGCCGCACCAGCCTTCTCGGCCAATGCACTCTCCTCCGGCTGCACCCAGCGGCGCTCGAGCGTCTTGTAGTCCTCCACCGCGAGCAGGCGCAGACCTTCCACGTCGATGGCGTGGGATCTGAGGGTAGCCATCAGGCGCCGGATCTTCTCCAGCCCGTCGGCGCCGGGCAATGTCCGGCTGATGAGCTCTTCCTGGAAGTACCCCACCTGCTGATACAGCGCCTCCAGCGCATCGACCAGCGTTTTGCCCTCGCGCTTCAGCGCCGCAGCCATCTCGGCGATGGCAAGACACCCCTGCACGCCATCCTTGTCGCGGACGATGCCGGACACCAGGTATCCGTAACTCTCCTCATAACCGAACAGGAACTCGCGCTCACCCGTCCGTTCATACGCGGTGATTCGCGCCCCGATGTACTTGAACCCGGTGAGCGTATCCTCGACAGCGATGCCCAGCCGACGCGCGTATTCCGCGCCGAGTTCCGAGGTGACGTGCGTTTTGATAACCACGCCGTTGCTCGGCAGCGTCCCCGCTTTGCGGCGCTGCTCGAGCAGGAACCAGGTCAGGAGCCCCCCCGTCTGATTGCCGGTCAGCAGCCTGTACTCGCCGGGTCCCGTGCGGACGGCGATGCCGACGCGGTCGCAGTCCGGGTCCGTGCCCATGACGAGATCGGCATCCACATCCCGCGCCACCTGCAGCGCGAGCTCGAGCGCCTCAGGCTCTTCGGGATTGGGGCTGCGCGTCGTCGGAAACTCCCCATCCGGTTGCTCCTGCGCACGCACGATGGTGACCTGCGCATAACCGGCGCGCTGCAGAGCTTCCCGGACAGGCACCAGTCCGGTGCCATGCAGCGGCGTGTAAACGATGCGCAGTTGCGCCCGATCCGCCTCGGCCACCCCCGGCTGCCGAACCGCATCGAGCACAGCCGTGACGTAGGCGTCATCCATTTCGCTACGGATCCAGCGCAGCAGTCCCTTTTCCTCCGCCTCCGCGCGCTCCAGCGCCGGAATGGCGAACAGGTCCGAGATCTGCTCAATCTCTGCCGTGATGGCCTTGGCCACATCCGGCAGAATCTGACCGCCGTCGGGGCCGTACACTTTGTACCCGTTGTACTCCGGCGGGTTGTGGCTGGCGGTGATCATGATCCCAGCCGCGGCGCCCAAGGCCCGCACGGCAAACGAGAGCTCCGGCGTTGGGCAGAGGTGGTCAAACACAAAGGCGCGAATGCCGGCGGCAGCCAGCACCCGCCCTGCCTCCTCCGCGAACTCGCGCGACATGCGGCGGCAATCGTAGCCGATCACGACCCCGCGCTCGGCTGCCGTCTCCTCGTGCGCCTTCAGCCAACGAGCCAATCCGGCGGTCGCGCGTCGGACCGTGAACACATTCATGCGGTTGGTACCCGCACCAAGCACACCGCGCAGTCCGCCCGTGCCGAACTCCAGATCCTTATAGAACCTATCCTCGATGGCGGCCGGATCATCCACGATGGCCTCCAACTCGGCCTTCAGATCCCGCGGAAGGTTCGGCTGATGCAGCCACGTACGATACAGCGTCTCCATCTCTTGCGGCGTTCTCACGTGCAACACCCCTCCCATGCCACCGGGCGACGACCTCATCCGTCGCCGCCCGGTCCGATGATCATTGAGACAGATGCTCGTTGAAGAACGCGAGCGTCCGGGCGAACGCATCCCGCGACGCCTCGGGATGGTACGAGCGGCGCGTATCGTTGAAGAACGCGTGCTCCGCGCCTTCATACACCTGGTAGCTGAACGTCTTGCCGTGCGCCTTCATGCGCTCCGCCAGGTCCGGAACCTGGTTCGTGATCCGCGGATCCAACCCGCCGTAGAAGCCCTGCACCGGGCAGCCCACGCGTGCCACATCAGCATCCTGCGGCGCGTTGCCGTAGAAGATGACGGCCGCATCCAGGTCCGGCGCCGCGCGACCCGCGAGCATGCCGGACAGCGCACCACCCATGCAGAAGCCGACCGATCCGACCTTCCGCCCACGACTCGGCGCGTACTCGTTCTTCAGGAACCGCACTGTCGCGACCACCTGATCAATGTACAGTTCCATGTTCAGTCCGCCGAACAGCCGCGTGAACGTGGTCTGAATCTGATCCCGCTCGACAGGCGGCAGTGCACCGAGCGCCTGCTCCCGCTGCGAAGCGTCGTGCCACGCAGCGGGCGGCAGGGTGTCGAGGAAGCTCTTCACCCTTTCAATGCGTTCGGCCGACAACTCTTCCGGCCGCTGCCCCCGTTTCGCGTACAGGTCTGGCGCAAACGCCACGTAGCCGGCCTGCGCGAAGCGGCGTGTGACGTCCTGGATGTGTTCGTCCACACCCCAGATCTCCTGGATCACAATCACCGCCGGCAGCGGACCGGTCGCCCGTGCAGGGCGCGCCGCATAGCCGATATACTGACCGTCGCCGTACGTCACCCACTCGGTGTGCAGTGCCATGGATCTCCCTCCCGACATGGGGCTTTTTCCCTACCGCCGTCCATTGTACCGCAAACGGCGGTGGCCCTGCACGCCGGCGGGTGCAGGCGGGCAGGGCTGGCCTGGCGGGGCGCAGGCCGACAGGGCGATGGCATTTGCCCGTGCACGGGAACCACGCGAGATCAGCCCTTGATGGAACCCGCCAGCAGACCGCGGATGAAGTAGCGGCCAAGGAAGATGTACACGACGAGGGTCGGCAGCGCGGCGAGGAACGCGCCCGCCATCTGCACGTTCCACTGGACAATCTGGCTGCCCGACAGGTTCTGCAGGGCCACCATCACCGGTTGATGCGGCGGCTGCGTGATGGTGGAGGCAAACAGGAACTCGTTCCAGATGGACGTGAACTGCCAGATGCCCACCACCACGAAACCCGAAATGGACAGCGGCAGGATGATGTGCCTGTAGATGCCCCAGTAACCGGTGCCGTCAATGGTGGCCGCCTCCAGCAACTCGTCTGGAATGCCCGCATAGAAGTTGCGGAAGATCAGCGTGGTGATGGGGATGCCATAGATGATGTGCACCAGGATCAGACCCGGGATGGAGTTGTACAGTCCAATGGCATCCAGGAACTGCACCAGCGGGATCAGCACGCTCTGATAAGGGATGAACATCCCAAACAGGATGATGGGAAACAGGACGTTCGCCCCGCGGAACTTCCACTTGGACAATGCGTAACCGTTGATGGATCCGAGCAACGACGACAGAATCGTGCCCGGGATGGCCAGATACACGCTGTTCCAGAAGTTTGGTGCCAAATGATTGAACGCGTCCGCATAGCTGGAAAAATCCAGTTGATGCGGCAGCTGCCACATCCGGGACAGGTCAATCTCCGCCGTGCTCTTTAAGCTGGTGACAATGACGACATACACCGGCATGAGGTAGAAGCACGCAAACACGATGAGGATGATATACAGCAGGCTCCTTCGCACCGCCCGCGCGCTCATGATCTCCCCTCCTGCCGGAACGCCGATACCAGGTACGGCACAATGAACACCGCAATCAGCAGCAGCATGATGATGGCGATGGCCGCGCCCTGCGCGTAGTGGTTACCCTGGAACGTGGTGTTGAACATGTTCAAGCTCGGCATGTCCGTCGCAAACATCGGCCCAGGGCCCGTCATGGCGTAGATGAGATCGAAGATCTTCATCGAGATGTGCGCCAGGATGATGGTGGTGGTCACCGTGATTGGATGCAGTTGAGGGAACGTGACCTTCCAAAACGTCTGCCAGGCGTTGGCACCATCGACCGCGGCGGCTTCCTTGAGCTCCTCCGGGATGGCGCGCAGACCGGCCAGATATAGCGCCATCGCGAAACCTGACATCTGCCAGACAGCGGCCACGACGACGGCAATCAACGCGATGGGCAAACCCAGTTGAATCTGGCCGACGTGCCAGCCGGGCGGCACGATGGTGGGATCCACGTACCACTGCGGCAGATGCTTCACGCCCAGCGCCTTGAGAATCAGGTTCACGCCGGAGTTGGGGGCAAACAGCCACTGCCACACCACGCCCGTGACAATGAACGACAGCGCCATCGGAAAGATGAAGATGTTGCGGAACAAAGCCTCCGTGCGCAGCTTCTGGTCGACCATGACCGCCAGCAGCAGCCCAATCACCAGGCAGCAGAGAATGAACAGGATGGTGAAGACCAGCAGGTTTCGCAGGTCAGCCTGGAAGCGAAACTGCTGAAACAATAGGGCATAGTTGCGCAGACCGTTCCATGCCAAGTTCACGGTCAGCGTGTTCCACTTGGTGAGCGAGATGTAGCCGGTCCAGAAGATGAAACCGTAGACAAAGATAGCAATGGCGATGATGCTGGGCAGCAGTGTCAGAATGGGGTAAGCGCGCTCCCATGTCCACGGCCGCCGGCGGCGCCCCTGTGGCACCGCGTCCATGCGCTGCAGCGAGTCCATCTCATGCCCCCCTCCGCGCGCATCGCCGGACACAGGGACGGCCGCCGCACGGGGCGACGGCCGCCGCACACATCACTGACCGAGGTTGTTCTCCTGTGCCGCAGTCTTCAGCGCGCTGATGAATTGATCAATATCCTGATTTGTGACGAACACCTTCATGGCCGTGTTGACGGCATCCAGGAAGCCCGGAGAGGCCGCCGATCCGTGTGCCAAACTCGGCGTCAGCTGATCCTTCTTAAAGTCCGCCATCGCCTGCTGGCTGTAGACGTCGTACTTGCTCGGGTCGGCGTCGATGCGCGCCGGGATGGACCCCTTGAGCGGGTTGAACACATCCTGACCCTCGGTGGATCCGAGCACCTTCAGCCAATCGAGCACCGTGTTGGGATGCGGTGCGCCCTTCGGCAGACCGAAGGTATCACTGATCACCATGAAGTCGCCCTCGGTACCCGGCGTGACACACCAACCGAAGTCGACGTTGGGCTTGAGCTTGAGGTCGGTGGTGTAGTAGCCCTTCGCCCAGTCACCCATGACGTTCATCGCCGCCTTGCCCGTGGCCACCAACTGCGAGCCGTCCTGCCAATCGAGCGCGGCGTGATCCGAGTTCACATACTGGAGCATCTTCTTGAACGTCTCCAGCGACTGGCGGATCCCCGGATCATCCCAGGACACTTTGCCCTGCCAGATCTGATCATACTTCTGCGGACCCACCGTGCCGAGCAGCACGTCCTCCCACAGCATGGTGGCCTCCCACGTATCCTTATCACCCAGTCCCAGCGGCGTGATGCCGTGCTGCTTCAGGATGTCGGCATCCTTGAAGAAGATGTCGAACGTGGTGGGCGGCTGCAGGTGGTACTGGTCGAAGATCTTCTTGTTGTACCACAGCACGTTGCCGCGGTGGATGTCCACCGGTACGGCGTAGATGTTACCATCCTTGCTGACCATGTCAATCAGCTGCTGCGGGAACTTATCATTCCAGCCCTGGCTCTGGTACAGGTCGTTCAGCGGCTCCATCTTGCCGGCGTCCACCCAGGCCATCAGCTCAGCGCCGGCGTGCACCTGGAACGTATCGGGCGGATTGCCCGCCTGCATACGGGTCGCCAGCACCTGCTTGGCGTTGGTGCCCGCGCCACCGGCCACCGCGGAGTTCTGCACCTGTACACCGGGATCCTTCTGCTGGAACAGCTTGATCAGCGCGTTCAGGCCGTCCGCTTCACCGGCGCCGGTCCACCAACTGAAGATCTCAATCTTCTTTTCCTCTGTACCCGCGCCTGCCGTGTTGCTCGCATTGTTGGCTGTGCCCGCTGTTCCGCACGCCGTGGTCAACGCGACCAACACCGCCGCCGCGCCACCCAGGCGAAGCGCTTTCTTGCCTTTCATCGCTCGACTCCCCCTCTTTCCCAGCATGCATTCGGTCGCGTCGTCCATCCTTCCCTGTGTAGGACGATGCAATCAAGCCTAATCTGCCCGGTGCCCTCCGCAACATGCGATTGTGGAACATTTCGGACAGGCCCGCAACCGCATCGTTGAACACCTAAACAAAGAAGCCTATCTTTGCCCGATTGAAAACCCTATCAAGGCGCATTTATGATGGAGACGACACAACCTTCGTTGAAATGGTAAACGATGTACCGGTATTTTTCAAGATTGTTTCGCAACTCCCCTGCCTTCGGGAGAATCGCAATGGCGGAAAGGGGGGCGGTCCGTGCAGTCCATCGACGCACCGGCCATGCGGCGGCTGAACAAAGTCTCCGTGCTGCGCTGCATCCGCAGCCACGGACCCATCTCGAGGATTGAAATCGCGCACCGGACGGGCCTCAACAAAGCGACCGTCTCTTCGCTGGTGGACGAGCTCATGGCGGAGGCGCTTGTCGAAGAGGTCGGCGTTGGGCAGTCGCGCGGCGGCCGCAAGCCGGTGCTGGTCGCTTTCCGTGCGGCGGCGGGGTACGGCATTGGCATCGACGTGCAGATCACGCACCTGACCGCCACCCTGTGCGATCTCGCCGGTCACGTCGTGAGCGAGCGCACCCACCCGCTGCGCGGTCGGCCCCTGGACGGCCCCGGCCTGGTCGACGCCATCAGTGACGCGGTGTCGGGCATGCAGGCTGAGGCCCCGCCCAGTCCACGTGGCGTGTTGGGTGTGGGGGTCGGCTTGCCGGGCATGGTCGACGTCCGCAGCGGCTGGGTCTACCAGTTGCCCAACGTGCCGGTGCGCGATTGGCCGCTGGGACCCGTGCTGTCGTCGCGCATCGGCCTTCCCGTATGGGTCGACAACGACGCCAACTGTGGCGCGGGCGCAGAGATCCGGCTGCGCGGGCAGGTGCGCCACCTGGTGTACATCCATGCGGGCGTGGGCGTGGGGGCGGGCATCGTGATTGACGGTGCACTGTACCGAGGCCGCCGCGGCATCGCGGGGGAGTGGGGACATGTGCCCATCATCGAGCGCGGTGTGCCCTGCAACTGTGGTGGCTACGGCTGCTGGGAGCAGTATGCGTCGGAACGCGCGCTGGCGCGTTACCTCGCCGAGTCGGGCGCGATGGAAGAGGTTCCGGTAGAATGGGAGCAGATGCAGGATTTCGTGACGGACGTGGTACGCCGCGCGGAGGCCGGCGCCCCGGCGGAACGGCGCGCGCTCACGCTGCTGGGCCATTATCTGGGGCTGGGGCTGGCCGGTATCGTCAACGCGCTTGACCCAGACGTCATCCTGCTCGGCGGACGACTGCGTCTGGCGTACCGCCACCTGTTGCCAGAAATCCGCGCCGTGATGCGTCACCGGGTGATGGGGCCAGATAAACTGGTGCCGATTGAACTGGGCCACGAGTTGGCCGTGGCCATCGGCGCCGCGGCGCTGGCGACGCAGGAGGACGTGCTGCTCAGCGGATCGGCCGAAGCTGAGCAGGTACCACGTTCGACAGAGGAGGACGAGGACAAGGATGGCGGAACAAGGGATGCCACACCCTGAAGCTGCGCGCCGCGGGCCCGCCGCGGTGGTCACGGTCAGCGACTCGGTGGCTGCCGGCACCCGGGTCGACACGGGCGGCGACAATGCGGAGAGGAAACTGGCCCATCACGGCTTTCACGTCGCGTGGCGCATCACCGTCCCGGACGAGCGAGATCAGATCAGCGCCGCGTTGCGCCAGTTGTGCGATGAGGGCGCGCGCCTCATCATCACCACCGGCGGCACGGGGCTGGGGCCGCGCGATGTGACCCCGGAGGCGACACGGGATGTCATTGACAGGGAGGTGCCCGGCATGGCGGAGGCCATGCGGGCTGAGAGTCTCCGCTTCACGCCGTTCGCCATGACCTCCCGCCAGGTCGTGGGGGTGCGGGGGCAGACGCTGATCATCAATCTGCCCGGCAGCCCACGCGGCGTGGAGCAGTGCCTGGACGTGGTGCTGCCTGTGGTGCCGCATGTCCTGGATCTGCTCGCCGGTCGGACCCGGCACGAGTAACGCAGGTGTTGTGACGCTTCCGCCCGGCCGGCGGATGGGACGCATCAGGATCCCTCAACCACGTACGCCGCCCCCATCTCCGCCGACCGGCGCGCCGCGGCCTGCAGCGCTTCGGCCACAACGTCGCGAAGCCGCCCCGCCTCCATCACCTGGACGCCGGCATGCGTCGTACCATTGGGCGATGTCACCCGCCGGCGCAGCTCCTCCGGCGAGAGTCCCCACTCGACGAGGGTGCGCGCCGTGCCCATCACCGTTTGCAGCAGGAACGCCCGCGCCAGCTCGGGTGTGAAGCCGAGTTGCACCGCCGCGTTTTCCATCGCCTCCAGGAAATAGCTCACAAAGCCCGGGCCGCTGCCGGAGAATGCCGTGGCCGCGTCCATCAGCGACTCCGGGATCTCCACCACCGTACCGAGTTGCGAGAGCAGATAAAGTGCGAGCCGACGCTGCTCGCCGGTGACATCCGGCGCAAACGAGATGGCCGTCGCCCCCGCCTGCACCGCCACCGGGATGTTGGGCATCGTGCGGATGACAGGAGATCTGTGGCTTATCTGCTCACGCATCCAGCCTATCGTCACGCCCGCCGCAAACGACAGCACGGGTTGTCCGTGCAGGTACGGCGCCACCGCCTGCAACGCCTCGGCCATATCGAACGGCTTCACCGCCAGGATCACCATCTCCGCACCCTGCGCCGCATCGTATCCCGCCGCCGGATGAATCCCGTACTGCGCCGCCAGTTCAGCGAGCCGAGCGGGCCGCGACTTGTTCAACACAGAGATCTGATCTCCCCGGGCAGCGCCACGCTCAGTCAGGCCGCGGATGAACGCCTCCGCCATCGAGCCTGCGCCGATCACGAACAACCGCCCACTCAACCGAGGGGTCTGTGTCATCTTCTCTTCCACTCCTGTTCCGCCGAAATGATGTTATCTCTGTTGACACGTCGTTGGGTGAATGGATCCGCGCCCGCCCCACCGCCGCCGGCCCACCATCCCCCTCACCGCATCCGGCGCGCCAACGCTGTTTCCACGTAGCGCCGCTGCTCCGGCGGAAGGATGGCCAGCGCCTCGTGCGGGGGAAGCCAACGCCGCGCGGATACCTCCGGCCCCGGCGCAAACGGGGCCTCCTCTGTGAGCAAGGCTGCGACGGCCACGTCGAACGTGTAGGGAGTGCTCTGCACGTCGATCACGCCCTCCACCCGCACCTGGCAGCACGCCTCCTCCCACACCTCGCGCGCCGCGGCGGCGGTCACCTCTTCCCCGCGTTCCACGAGACCCCCTGGCAGGCGCCAGGGCGGTTCATGGTAGGTGTGGCGCAGGACCAGTATCTCGCCCGCTGCATTGAACACCACGGCGACGACGCCGATGGGGTACGTGGGCATCAGCCAGCGGACGAACCGCGCCGTGACCCAGCGCGGCAACCGGCGGTACACCGCCACCACCCAGGGCTGATCCCACCTCATGCGAGGAAATCGCACACCCGCCGGATCACTTCTTGCTCCCATTCGAACTTGTTGAACGTGTGATCCGCCCCGTCGATCAGGTGCAGCTCGGCACGCTCGCCGTACGACTCGCGCACGTAGCGGTGCGATGCCTCGGGGGGCACCGTCTCATCGTTCGATCCGTGCAGGATCAGCACCGGCCCCTCATAATGGGCTGCGCGCGGATACACAGACAGGCGCATCAAATCCTCCGCGAAGGCGCGGCCGACGAGGTCGCCACCGTGATCGAACACATCCGCCTTGGCAACATCCACGCCGGCCTGGCGGACCATCCCCAGCACGAGCTCCAGCATCGTGCCGGCGGGGGCCAGCAGCACCAGGCGATGGACATCCTGCGGCCGGTCACCGGCGACCAGACTCGCGACCAGACCTCCCATGCTCAGACCGATCAGCGACACGCGGTTTGGATTGATGCGCGGATCCCGTCGCACGCTGTCCAGAATGGCGTGCGCCTCCTCGACCTCGCCGCTGACGGTCATGTCCTCGAAGTTGCCGTCGCTCTCGCCGCTGCCGAGAAAGTCGTAGCGAAACGCAGCCACGCCCCGCGCCTCGAGGGCCCGCGACAGTTTGACGAACAAGCGGTGCGGTTCCACCTTGGTTCCCGTGAAACCGTGAAAGAGGATGGCGGCCGGCAGGGGGCCTTGGGCCTGCTCCGGGATGTGCTCCATGCCACGCAGGGTCATGCCGCGATGCACCAGGGTGATGGCCTTCTGCATGATCTGCCTCCCATGATTGTCGTTATGTTCAGTATACTGTACATCCCGCCCCGATTCACGGGGCGCCGACAGTCACAGCGAAAAAGATTTTTTGCATTTGATGTCAACTATCCTTACATATCTTGTTGACGTTTTTTGCGCCGGACGGATATAGTAATGCATGTGAGCCAGCGCGTAGGCACGGACGACCGCGGGTGCGCGCCGGCGGGAACAAATCCGGGGAGTGGAGAAACCATGACAACGGCTCGTGAGGTCCTTGATCTGATCAAGAGCAAGAACATTGAAATGGTGGATTTCCGCATTGTCGACGTCCCGGGGCGTCAGCATCACGTCACCATCCCGGCCGTGGAAGTCGACGAGGACATGCTGGTGAACGGGATCGCGTTCGACGGTTCCAGCATCCAGGGCTTCCGCAGCATCGAGGAAAGCGACATGGTGATGCGCCCGGTGCTGGAGAGCGCCGTGGTGGACCCGTTCATGCAGGCGCCGACGCTCGCCCTCGTCTGTGACGTGTATGACCCGTACGGCAACCGCTATGACAGGGACCCGCGGTATATCGCGCAGAAGGCGGAGCAGTATCTGAAGGACAGCGGAATCGCGACCGACGCCTTCTTCGGACCCGAGCTGGAGTTCTTCCTGTTCGACGATGTCCGCTTCGACAGCACCGCGCAGGGCGCGTTCTACTCCGTCGACTCGGAGGAAGCGTATTGGAACAGCGGCAGCGGTGAGAAGAACCTCGGCTACAAGGTGCGCAACAAGGGCGGCTACTTCCCCGTCCCGCCGACGGACACGCAGCAGGACATCCGCACGGAGATTGTCAAGGAACTGATGAACGCCGGGATCCGCGTCGAGCGCCATCACCATGAGGTGGCGACGGCCGGTCAGGCGGAGATCAACTTCCGCTTCAACACGCTGACCAAGACGGCGGACACCGTGATGCTCTACAAATACATCGTGCGCAACGTGGCGCGCCGCTATGGCAAGGTGGCGACGTTCATGCCGAAGCCCATCTTCGGCGACAACGGTTCCGGCATGCACGTGCACCAGAGCCTGTTCCGCGACGGTACGCCGCTGTTCTACGAGGAGGGCGGCTACGCCAACCTGAGCCAGATCGCGCTGCACTACATCGCCGGCATCCTCTACCACGCGCCGGCCATCCTGGCGTTCTCCAACCCGAGCACCAACTCGTACAAGCGGCTGGTGCCCGGCTATGAGGCGCCGGTCAACCTGGTGTTCTCCAAGGGCAACCGTTCGGCGGCCATCCGCGTGCCCATTGCGGCCGTCACGCCGAAGAGCGCCCGCATCGAGTTCCGCACGCCGGACGGCACCGCCAACCCGTATCTGGCGTTTGCCGCCATGCTGATGGCCGGCATTGACGGCATCAAGCGGCAACTGGACCCGACACAGCTCGGCTACGGCCC
>JAIMAY010000041.1 GCA_023511725.1 Alicyclobacillus sp. | reverse complement strand
TCATCACAAGGAGCCCCATCCGCCTAGGTGGGGCTCCTTAGAATTACACGGGCACCAGGGCATCCAGCACCTCCCGCAGGCTCATCTCCGCATACGCCATCGACGTATCCGCCGCGCCGTAGTACATCTGCAACGTATCGCCCTCCAGCAAGACGCCGCAGGAGAACACCACATTCCCGAAGTAGCCCTGCGTCTCGTACTCGGCCTCCGGTTCAAAGATGGGGTCTTCACTCCGGGCAATGACTTGCGTCGGATCCGCCAAGTCCAACAGCACGGCACCCATGCAGTAGCGGTTTTTGTCGTCCGCGGCATGGTACAACTCCAGCCACCCCCGCGGGGTGCGGATGGGCACAGCGCCGCCGCCGATGCGCAGACTGTCCCATTTGCCCGGCCGGATGCCGAGCAGGGGCCTGTGATCACCCCAGTGGATCAAGTCCGGAGATTTTCCTATCCAAATCTCCGGATCGCCCATCCCCTTCGGGACGGGCCGGTGGAGCGCGTAATAGGCTCCGCCAATGCGCTCCGGAAACAGCACCACGTCCTTGTTCTCCGGCGGAAAGACAATGCCGAGCCTCTCGACCGTGACGAAGTCACGTGTCCGAGCCAAGCCGACACCCACGCCGTAAGGCGACACTGAACTGTACGTGATGTAATACGTGCCGTCGATCTCGGTGATCCGCGGATCCTCCACCCCGTACGACTCCAGGGCATTTCCCGGAAATAAGAACGGCTCATCGTCAATGGTGAACCGCTTCCCGTCGCGGCTGCGGGCAAGCCGCAGATAAGAGATGTAGCGAAGGTGCCAGCGCCCCTTGGGGCTGATCTCGCGGATGGATCTCGGATCCGACACATCGAACCGCCCGTGGCTGACATCATACGTTTCGAGGCGCAGTTCCCCCAGCTTCGCGTCCCACACCGGCACGCGGACGATATTGGGGTCCGTCGACTTAGGACGTTCCGCTACGCGCAGAAGGAGCAGGGTTTCCCCGCGGAATCGCGTCACACCCGCATTGAACGCGCCAATCACCTCAAAGTCGGGCCGGTGCGGCTTGACGTCACCGGGGGTGATCAGCGGATTATGCTCAAACCGGTGCACTCGGACGCGCGGCCGTACAGCGGGCCTGGTCTCCGGCTCTCGAACACTCATGGTGCCCCCCTCCCCTCGGCGTTCCGTTTCGATATGCTTATGTTTGCCCTTTGCCGAGGGTGAAGATGAAGGCCGGGCGCTGGCAGTTCGCGGTCTTGATCAGCTCAACGCCACGTGCTCATCGCCATGTCACGCGTCAATGCTCGCTCTCCCCGGCCTCGCGGTGTGCGTCAAGAAATTCGACCACACGACGGTACGCCTTGATCTCGTTCGACTTTTTCGTGAAACCATGCCCCTCGTCGTCGAACACGATATACTCCACGTCCACCCCACGCTGGCGCAGCGCTTCGACAATCTGATCCGATTCTGCCTTGACCACGCGCGGATCATTCGCGCCTTGGATGACGAGCATGGGCCTTGTCATATTCTCCAGATAGGTGATGGGCGAATCGGCCGTAAGGCGCGGCTGATCTTCTGGATCATCGGCGTCGCCGAGCCACTGCTTCATGGCGGGCTTCCAATGCTCCGGCACGCTGTGAAGGAATGTGAATAGGTTGGACGGGCCGAAGATGTCCACGTAGGCGCGGAACAAATCGGGATGGCGCCCGTGCAGGAGCAGCGTCATGTAACCACCGTAGCTGCCGCCAACCAGGAACAGCTTGTCCCGGTCGGCTAACCCTTGTGCTATCAGCCACTCGACGGAAGCGACCATGTCCAGACGCGGCCCGTGGCCCCAGTCGCGTTCCACCAGGGTTGCGAAGTGATGGCCGTAACCTGTGCTGCCGCGATAATTGGGTGCCCATACGTTGTAACCTTTGTAGCAGAGGTAATTGAAGAACGCCCGGAACCACCGCCGCTCCATGGACTGCGGGCCGCCGTGCGGCCAGACCACCGTGTACCCGTTGGCCGTACGCGGATTCGCAGGGAACCACAGCGCTTCTATCTCCATGCCGTCGAACGAGCGGAAGCGTTTCACCTCCGCGCGCACCTGCTCCTCGGCGGTAATGCCCATGACGCGGTTGTTGGTGAGCGCGCGCCAGGTCCCGTCCACCTCGCGCACGTAAAGGTTTGAGGGAATCGCCTCCGTGGTTCCCGTCACGTAGACGCGGCCGCTGTCTCCCACGCTCAGGCTGGAGACGGATGTGCAGGGCGCGTTGAGCACAGCATGCTCGCCGGTGGCGGGATCGAACCAGAGCAGCTTGTCCTCCACACCACGGCTCACCACGGCCCAGATCCGGCCCGTGGCTTCATGACGAGCCAGGCTGTGAATGTCGTGACCTTCGATGGCCAGGCAACGCTCGAATCGATCCTCCCCTACGTGATATGCGGCAATGTACATGAAGTCGCTGTCGTAGTCAGTGGACATATAGATCACGTCCCCGGCATAGACCATGCTGCCGGTGACGTGTGGCTTGGCGGGGTCCGGGGTGATTGGCTTGATCTCTTCGCCGCGATGGAGAAAGGCAGGCGCGTGCGTGTTCGCATAGTGGCGCATCACCACGAAGCTCGATTCGTCCGGCGCCACCGCCGCCAGATAGCAGGCGCCTTGTTCGCCGGTGTAGAGGCGTTCTTCTTTGCCCTCGGCGATGTGATACACATACCCGGCAAGATACATCGGCTCGTCCTTGTCGGAGCAGTAGTACAGGCGTTCTCCATCCTTGGACAGTCCTGTCACATAAAAGCGCCGTCCCGGTGCGGTGCGCAGGGGCTGAGCGGGCCCACCGAACGGCGGCAGCAGGTAAACCTGGGTATTCTCATCCCCGTCGTGGTCGAACGTCGCGAGGATGAATCGTCCATGCGGATCAAACTCCACATGATGCGGGACCTGATCCATGGTACTGAGCGGATACGGATACCCGCCTGGCAGATCCATTCCCCACAGATTGTAGACACCGCTGAGGTTGGTGGCAAAGGCGATGCGTTGTTCGTCCTTGCTCACCGCGATGGCGCCGATGGCATACGTTCGAAAGAAATGCTCCGCATCGAGCGGCGGAAACGTGATGGACATGAAGGTCTCCCCTTTCCATCCTTTTGTATTCTCTGCGGATTCTCGCATTCCTGTCAGCGGCCGCTGAGAATGCGTTCCACGACTTCCGCCGCTCCATCCTCGTCCACCGGTGCCGTCACCTGGTCCGCCACGGCCTTCACAGCGTCTTGCGCATTACCCATCGCTATCCCGAGCCCGGCCCAACGGATCATCTCCACATCGTTTAGACTGTCGCCCACGGCCACCACATCGCGCGCGGTGAGCCCAAGCTGGCGACATACCACCTCAAGACCCGACGCCTTGCTCACTCCCGCCGGATTCACCTCGATGTTGTTCGGATGCGAATTGGACAGCTCCAGCCCGCCGTGCGCTTCCAACCTGCGCCACACCTCGCGAACGATGGCCTCGTCCGGCGCCCAATAGCCGAATTTGAGCCAGGTGGCGCTGTCCGGGTCTGTCAAGGTGTCTTCGTCATGCACCTCCTGCGCCGTATTCACCGCCCAGAAGCGAGTGCCGAAACGACGGGCCAAGTCATGCAGAAAGCGCATATCCTCCGGCTTCAGCATGTGCTGGACAATGATGCGGCCGTCCGGCCAACGAACCTCGCTGCCATTGAGGGTGACGAGCGGCACGCGCAGCCCAAGCCGGGCTGCCGTGTCCGCGACAAATCCGCTGTAGCGGCGCCCCGTGGCGAGCGTGACCTCGACCCCCGACGCGATGGCCTTGCGGATGGCCGCCTGGACCCTATCCGAGATCTCGCCGTTCAACCGCATCAGCGTACCGTCCACGTCGAACGCCACCAGCCTCGGCCGCCCATGCGGCACCTGGCGTTGCTCCATGCCATGCACTCCTCGCTGTGAAGATCATCTCCCTCCTATGATAGAAGATGGCGCAGCCAACGTCGAAAGCGCAGGCTGGGGAGATCCGATGGCACGTGCGCCTCCACGCGCCCGTCCATCGGCACCGTCCGCGGCCGCTGCCCCTCCACCATCGCCTGGTCCTGCGCCATGACGAATTCGGTGTGCGCGAGGTGGAACTCGTCCAGCCAGGCGCCCACGAGATCGAAATCGCGCCAGAGCAGACCAAAGATGTCCGTGGTGTGGTCATCGACCGGCGTGAAGCAGAGAACCGTAGCCAAGGTCTGGCCGTCGTCGACAGGCGTGCGGATCACCCACAGGTGGGGGTACACCAGTTCAATCTCTGTCCGCCGGCCTTCCTGGGGCGGCCACGGTGCCAACGGGTGTCTCGGCATGAACGGGCTCGGCCGCAGTACCAACCGCCGCCCGTCGTCGTGCCATTCCAACGCAGTCACCGTGGGATCCACATCCCCCGTGGTCTCGGGATGCACGAACGGCAGGTGCGAGATGTCGATCACGCTCTCCACCACCCGCGTCCAATGCGCCCGCCAGCGAACGTGAAAGTGCACACGCTGGCAGGCGGCGCATGACATGAGCTCCGGCAGTTGCTCCGGGCCCGAGCCCTCGCCGGGTGCCACCGCAGTCCCCGCTTCCGGCGGCAGGTACACCCACACCCACCCGGCCACCTCCCGCGCTGGGTAGACCTGCAGCCGAGCGCGCGGCGGAATCACCCCGTCCGGGTGTGCCGGGATGTGCACGCAACGGCCGGCGTCATCGTACGTCCAACCGTGATATCCGCAAACCATGAGGCCTCGCTCGATCCGCCCCTGCGCCAAGTCCGCGCCTCGATGGGGGCAGTAGCGGTCCACCGCACGCACCTCGCCAGAGGCGCCACGGTACAGCACCATGGGACGCGCGCACACTTCCGCCGGCACCGGGTGTACCCCCACGTCTTCCGACTTCGCCACCACATACCAGATTCCCGCGATCCACATGAGAGCTCCCTCCCTGTCCGGTGTTGACAGGATATGCGGCGCGAGACGGACAGCCCCCGGACATGCGCCAGGGTGAGGGCCAACGGTGAAGCATGCCATCAGACAGCGGCGCGGCGCGAAAAATGGGCGCCGCCATGGGCGGTTGGCGGCGTTGGTCCACGAAAGCGTGCGTATCGTAGCATCAGCACCGCTCCAAAACATCGCACGGTGATGGAGCTCACCGGAAGTGCCGCGATGTCGGCTGATGGCTCCTGCGACGATACCGGATCGCAGGAGCCGTTTTGCTTTGCGCCACTTTGAGCGGGCGCGGCAGGTATCTGCTTGGCACCGCTGGCGCGGGCGCGGCAGCCGCCCGATTTTTGGCATGGACAAGGTGGGACGCTTGTCCCCTTGGACAGTCGCCTGGGACAACACTATGCCCTCGGCATAGGGTAAGCCAGGCTGTTTCCATGGCCTGACCTATCCGACGCATGAGGAGGTTGTCCGATGTTTTCGCTGGCTGCTGCCGCACTTGCTCGTTTCCTGTTGGCGTTCGTGTTGCTGCTTGCGGGTGCCCATCTCCTCGGATGGGTGGCGGAACGGCTCGCCATTCCGCGTGTCATCGGGGAGGTGGCGAGCGGCCTGGTGCTCGGTCCGACACTGCTCGGAACACTGTGGCCTGGCGCGTTTCATTGGCTGTTTCAGGGGTTCTCCGGGGAAGGGACGTTGTTCGGGCTGTTCTATCAACTCGGGGTCATCTTCCTGATGTTCACAGCCGGGCTCAAGTTCCAGACGCGGTTTGAAAAAGCGGATGTGAAACTGGGCGTCGCCATCATCCTCGGGTCCACGGTGATCCCATTCGTCGTCGGCTGGCTGGTGACCTACCTGTTTGATCCACTTCGGTTCCTGGGGCCGGACCACAACCTGACAGCGTTGCGGATTGTCATCGCCATCTCGATTGCCGTCACGTCCATCCCGGTGATCTCGAAAATCTTCTCCGATCTCGGCATCATGCACTCCCGCTTCGCCAAGATCATCGTCTCCGTGGCGGGCGTGCATGACCTCATCCTGTGGGCGACCCTCGCCGTCGCGTCGGGCCTGGTGTCGGCACACCACGGATCGGTGCTGGTGAGCGCAGGCCGCAGCCTCGGTGTGACGCTGGCGTTCCTGGTGGTGTGCATCGTCGTGTTGCCGTGGGTCCTGCGGCGCATCACCATGCGGCGGTGGAACATCCTGTTCCGCGCGTCGTTCCTGGGCTACTGCCTGATCATCCTGTTCGCCCTCGCCGACATCGCCGGCTACCTGCAGGTGGATGTGATGTACGGTGCGCTGTTGGCCGGGATCGCCACCCGTTTTTCCCTGCCTCAGCCGCTGTTTGAGCGCCTGCAGCGCAGCCTGGAAGCCATCGCGTTCTCGCTGTTCATTCCCGTCTACTTCGGGATTGTCGGACTTCAGTTGAATTTGGCGCGGTCCTTCCCCATCGGGACGTTCCTGCTGTACCTGCTTTTGGCCACGGCCGTGCAGACCATTGTGGTCTACGTCACGTGCCGTCTGGTCCGGCAGGATCAGCTGACCAGCCTCAATCTCGCCGCCGCCATGAACGCGCGCGGCGGGCCGGGCATCGTTCTCTCCTCGACCGCGTATGCGCTGGGCATCATCAACGAGCCGTTCTTCGCCATCCTCGTGATGCTGGCGCTCGTCACATCGTGGATGGCGGGATCTTGGCTGCGGTTCGTGCTGCGCACCGGCCGACGCCTCATGCCCGGTGACGAGGGGCTGGAGATCCGGCCGGTGAATGAGGAGTTCCTGGAGCCCGCGCGGCAAGCGGAGTGACGGTAGGCTGCGGCGGGTGGGGCCTCGCGGCGGGGACGGAAAGGTCCGCGAGCCCCCCGGCGCCGCCCACGGCACAACCTCAGCGCGGTGGCGTCAACTGGCGCTCCGCCACCACAACGCCGTCGTCGTCGGCATACGCCCACGCCCCCGGGCGCCAGACGACGCCGCCGAAGTGCAGCGCCTCGCCACGGCTGCCCACGCCGTCCTTGCGGCTCTTCACCGGGCAGGTGCCCAGGGCCAGGACGCCGAGCGGAAGATTGCGGATCTCCGCCGCGTCGCGGATGCAGCCGTAGACGATGATACCCGCCAGCCCGCGCCGTGCGGCAATGGCCGCCAGGTTGCCGCCGACCAGCGCGCAGCGCCGCGAGCCGCCGCCATCCACCACCACGACGCTGCCCGGCGGCGCCGTCTCGAGCGCCTGCTTGACCAGCACGTTGTCCTCGAACACGCGCACCGTCTCGATGGGGCCGCAAAAGGCGCGCCGGCCGCCGTACGACGCAAACCCCTCCGCGCACACCTGCAGCTCCTCCAGATAGGCGTCGCACAAATCCGCCGTGGCAATCACGCCACCCTCCATCCACCATCCCACCTTTCACGTCGATGCCGGCCCGCGCCCCTCACAGCCCCAGGTTCTTCGCGATGATGGTCTTCATGATCTCGTTGGTGCCGGCTGATGGGCTGGCCGAACGCCTTGCGCTGCTTGACATACTCGATGGTCTTCTCCAGCGCCACCTCCATCGCCGTTTGCGCCGCGATGGCGACCACCAACCGCTCCTGCTGCAGCTTCTCCATCATGTACTCGAAACCGCGCCCTTCCTCGCCCAGCAGGTTAGCCGCGGGCACGCGGCAATCCTCAAAAAAGAGCTCCGCCGTATCCTGGCTGTGCTGGCCCACCTTGTTCAGCTGCCGGCCGCGGCTGAAGCCGGGCGTGCCCGTCTCCACCCAGATCAGGCTGATGCCGCGGTGGGGCGGGTTCGCCTGCGGGTCTGTTTTGCAGGCGACGAGGACGAGATCGGCCTGGATACCGTTGGTGATGAACGTTTTCTGGCCGTTGAGCACGTAGTGATTGCCGTCCCGGCTGGCCGTCATTCGAATCCCAGCCAGGTCGGATCCCGCCCCAGGCTCGGTCATGGCGATGGCGGTGATGATATCGCCGCTGACACACCCCGGCAACCAGCGCCTACGCTGCTCCTCCGTACCGTACGCGAGCAGGTACGGCACCACGATGTCGTTGTGCAAACCGATGCCGACCATCCCCGACCCGACGCGCTCCAACTCCTCGATGATCACGGCTGAATATCCGAAATCCGCGCCCGCCCCGCCGTACGCCTCCGGTACGCCGGGACAGAGATACCCCATCTCACCCATCCGCTTCCAGAAGCTGCGCGGCACGCGCCGCTCCTGCTCCCACGTTTCAAAATGCGGCGCGGCTTCCTGCTCCAGAAAGCGGCGCAGCGCCCGCCGAAACTGCTCGTGCTCCGCTGTCAAATACGGGTGCTGCACGCAGCCCTCCTCCTCTCAGCGCGGCTGCATCCGGATGGCCCCGTCGAGCCGGATGACCTCGCCGTTCAGCATCGGATTCTCCACGATGTGCTTTGCCAACAGGCCATACTCGCGCGGCTGCCCAAGCCGGGGCGGGAACGGGACTTGCGCGCCCAGCGACTGGCGCACCGACTCCGGCAGCGTGCCCAGCAGCGGTGTGTCAAAGATGCCCGGGGCGATGGTCACCACGCGGATCCCGTGCGCCGCCAGTTCCCGTGCTATCGGCAGCGTCATCCCCACCACGCCGCCTTTCGACGCCGAATACGCCGCCTGGCCAATCTGCCCTTCGAACGCCGCCACCGAAGCGGTGTTGATCATCACACCGCGTTCGCCGTCCGCGTTCGGCTCCTCCTGCGCGATGCGCGCCGCCGCACAGCGGATCACGTTGAACGTGCCGATGAGGTTCACCTGGATCACGCGCGTGAACGCATCGAGTGGGTGCGGTCCCTGCTTCGACAGCACTTTCTGCGCGATGCCGATGCCCGCGCAGTTCACGGCACCGTTCAGGCCGCCGAGCGCTTCCGCCGCCTCGTCTACCGCCTGCAGCACGCCCTCCGCGTCCGTCACGTCCACGCGCAGGAACACCCCGCCGATCTCGTCCGCCACCTGTCGGCCCTTCTCCTCCTGCACATCGAAGATGGCCACCTTGGCGCCCGCTTCCGCAAACACCCGTGCCGTCGCAGCACCGAGGCCAGATCCACCGCCCGTGATGATGAACTTGGCACCTTTTAGCTCCACGTCGCTGCCCCCTCTTCAGATCCGCTCGATGATGGTCGCGTTCGCCATCCCGCCGCCTTCGCAGATGGCCATCAGGCCGTAGCGCCCGCCGCGCCGCTCCAATGCGTTCAGCATTGTCGCCGTCAGCCGCGTGCCCGTCGCACCCAGCGGATGACCCAGTGCCATCGCACCGCCGTGCACGTTCACCTTGTCCCACGGCGCGCCAATCTCCTTCTGCCACGCCAGGACCACGGAGGCGAACGCCTCGTTGACCTCGAACAAGTCAATGTCGTCCACCGTCAGACCCGCGTTCTTCAGCACCTTCTGCGTCGCGGGGATGGGGCCCGTGAGCATGGTGACGGGATCGACCCCCACCACAGCGAACGCCACAAACCGAGCCCTCGGCCGGAGCCCCAGCCGCTCGGCCGTCTCCCGACGCATCACCAGCGCTGCGCTGGCACCGTCCGAGATCTGGCTGGCGTTGCCCGCCGTGATCAGCTCCAGGTCCGGGAACGCCGGCGGCAGCGTGAGCATCTTCTCCAGGCTGGTGTCCGGCCGGATCCCTTCGTCCTCGGTGAAGAGGCGAGTTTCGCCGGTGGCCGGATCCTGGATCTCCACCGGGATGATCTCCGACGCAAACACGCCCTCCGCGCGTGCCG
Organism: Alicyclobacillus sp.; assembly: GCA_023511725.1. Classification (GTDB taxonomy): domain Bacteria; phylum Bacillota; class Bacilli; order Alicyclobacillales; family Alicyclobacillaceae; genus JAIMAY01. The sequence goes on along the minus strand of JAIMAY010000041.1, from coordinate 9,191 downwards.
CGGCCGCCCGCTGATGGCTTCGCAGCCCCGCCCGGTCCAGGTCCTCGCGCGTGAACCCCCACTGCTTGGCAATCATCTCCGCGCCCAGCGCCTGGTCAAAAAATTTGCGGTTCCACCGGTCCATCCGGTACCGCGCCTGAAGCGACTCCGTCATGGGCGTCCCATACACACCGACGGTACTCAGCATCGGTACGCGCGTCATCGACTCGACGCCGCAGGCGATGGCCACCTCGTAGGCCCCCGCCATCACCCCCTGCGCCGCGAAGTGAAGCGCTTGCAGGCTGGACCCGCATTGCCTGTCCAGCGTCAACGCCGGGACCGACTCCGGCAGCCCCGCCGCCAGCCAGGCGTTGCGGGCGATATTCGCCGCCTGTTCGCCGACCTGATCCACACATCCGGCGATCACGTCATCCACCCGCGCCGGATCCAATTCGTTCTTGTCGAGCAAGCGCTTGAGCAGGCCGCCCAACAGGTCCACCGGGTGCACACCGCTCAAACTGCCCCCGCGTTTGCCGATGGGGGTACGCACCGCGTCGACAATCACCGCCTCATACACCGCAACATCCTCCCTTTCGTGTGCATCCGGCCGATTCAGCGCAGCCTGACCAACCGTTTGGTATACGTCTAGTATACGGCAAACGAGACGGAATCGGGCCAATTGCCCGACGCCTTCGCTGAAAATATACGCGAAGCGCGCTGGACATCTACCCCTTTTGCCTCCGTAACTATAGAATGAGTAATCGAAATCATCCAAATGAACTGGGGGCGATGGTGTGCCATCCATCGGTGAGGTGCTGGCGCGGAATGCGCGACGCGTGCCGGATCGACTGGCGCTCGTCTATGAAAGCGTTCGCATGACCTACCGGGAACTCGACGACGCGGTCAACCGTGCCGCGCGCGCGTTGGCGGAACTGGGCGTGGTCAAGGGGGACAGAGTCGGCCTGATGGCCTTCAACAGCGCAGAGTTTATCATCAGCTACTACGGCGCCCTCCGCGCCGGAGCCATCGTCGTACCGCTCAATGTGCGGCTTGCCCCGCCGGAGCTGGCCTACCAACTGCAGGACAGCGGCGCCCGGCTGCTGCTATACGACGCGACGCTGCATCCGGTCGTGCGCGAGGCGCTGCACGAGGTGGACTGTCAGGCTCTGCCGCTGCTGCGTACGGATCACGCCGTCGACGACCTCCCAGGCCCGGTCTTCTTCGAACGGCCGCAGGATCAACCGGCGGACCCGCCCGCCGTCGAGGTGAACGAGTGGGACGACGCGCAGATCCTTTACACCTCCGGTACCACCGGCCGACCGAAAGGAGTGCTGCTGGACCATCACCGCATCCTCTGGACCGGGCTCAACGTCATCACCGGCGTCGGCTTGCGCGAAGGCGAGCGGCTGCTGCATGTGGCGCCGCTGTATCACTCGGCGGAACTGGACCTGTTCCTGATGGCCGGCACCTACCTGGCCAGCACCCACGTGGTGATGAAGGCGTTTGATCCGGGTGCCGTGATCGACACCATGGAGCGCGAGCGCATCACCGCGTTCTTCGGCGTGCCCACCATGTACCAGTTCATGCTGCGCCACCCGCGCTTTGCCGAAGTGGACCTGTCCGCATGGCGGGTGGGCATGTTCGGCGCGGCACCGATGCCGCCATCGGTCGTGACCACGCTGGCCGAGCGCCTGCCGAACGTCACGTTGTACAACCTGTGCGGGCTGACCGAGATGGGCCCCGGCGGCGTCTACCTCGGTGGCGATGACCTGCGCGAGCACCCCGACATGGCTGGCCGCCCAACCCTGAACACCGAGGCGCGCGTCGTGAACGACGCCGGTGAAGACGTCCAGCCGGGCGAGGTCGGGGAACTCATCCTGCGCGGCGAAACGATGATGAAAGGCTACTGGAACAAGCCCGAGGCCACGGCAGAGACCATCCGCGACGGCTGGCTGTACACGGGGGATCTGGCCACCGTCGACGAGGAAGGGCGCGTCAAGCTGGTGGATCGCAAGAAGGACATGATCATCACGGGCGGCATGAACGTGTATTCTGTCGAGGTTGAGAACGCCGTGATCACCCATCCGGCGGTGGCTGACTGCGCCGTCATTGGCGTCCCGCACCCCGACTACGGTGAAACCGTGACGGCCGTCGTCGAGCTCCGCCCGGGTGCCCAGCTGACGCTGGAGGAGCTGCGCGAACACTGCCGACCGCTCATCTCCGACTACAAGATCCCGCGCCGGCTGATCATCGCGCCCATTCCACGCAACGCCTCCGGCAAGATCTTGAAGTATCAGTTGCGCGAGCAGTTCAGGGGCTGAGGCGTTACCTTCCGCGCATCCCCGCCTGTGTCAGGTCATGCTCCGACGGCGAGGCGGCCCGCTCCTCCCGGATGACGAGCAGGACCCCAGCGAGGATCAGCACCGCGCCTGCCCAAAACGCGATACCCACGCGCTCTCCAAGCATCGACCAGCCGAGCAGCGTCCCCACCAGCGGCTGAAAGAAGAAATACAGCCCGCCGCTCGACGCGTCCACGAGCTGCAACCCTTTGTTCCACAGGAAAAACGCCCCAGCCGTCGATACCACGCCGAGATACAGCACACCGGCGATAAGGCCGGGGCGGGTCCAGACGGCGGTGGGGATGCGGGCGAGATCCGCTGTGATGAAAGGAGTGATGACCACGGCCGCCACCAGGATGGCGTAGAAGGTGACCGTGAGCTGTGACACGTCCGGCGAAACGCGCTTGACCAGCACCGATTGCAGCGCCCACGTCAGCGCCGCCACCACCAGAACGGCGCCGCCCAGGCGATAGGCTGCATCCCAGGATCCGATGCCGACGATGCATAAGACACCGGCGGTCGCGAGCACGACGGACGTGACCTTGCGCACCGTCACCCGCTCGCCCAGCAGCAGCCGCGCAAAGACCACCATGAACGCCGGCGTCGCGGACGTGATCATGGCGCCCATCTGCGCGGTCGACAGCTTGGTCCCGAGAAACTGCGTCCAGATGGATAGGGCGTAGCCGATCACGCCCACCGCCGCCACCCACCCGAAATCACGCCCGCGCATCCGCCATGGCTGACGCAGCACACCCATCGCCGCCGCGAGGGCCGCGAGGGCCACCACGTACCGCAGCCACACCAGCGTCAGCGGCGGGATGACGTTCAGCACTACCTTGCTCACCACGTACATACCGCCCCAGATACTGGCCGCCAGGGCCAGACACAGTGCCCCGAGATGGCGTTTTTGCATCAACCTACTCTCCCGTCGCTCATCCCAGATGGACGAGCGATGCTGATCCTGGCCTCATACGCACAAAGAAGGCGGGATGGGCGCCCGCGCATGGTCCAGGTGGGTCACCCCCTCTTAGACATATCAGATCATGCGCCGGATTGCGATAGGCCGTACAATGAGGGTGGACGGACGCCCGAGGAACGGCGGACGCCCCAGTTCCAACCCCGGTCGGCGGGCGGGAAAGGATGAGCGCGAATGAGACACATCCTTTGGGCGGTGGATGGATCGGAGTGCGCATGGCGTGCGGGAGAGTACGCCATGCAGTTTCTTGAGAAGTGGCCGGAGTGTCGACTCACGGCACTGTATGTGATTGTCCCCATGACCCTTCCGGCCGACACGCTGGTGCCCGTGCGCCTGGAACACGAGGAACGGGAGCTCGCAGAGCGGTTGAAGGGCGAGATGGCCGAACGGTTTGAAGCATTTGCGCCACGCATGCAATATCGCGTCGAACGTGGGTTGGCAGCGGACGAGATTGTCCGTGTAGCCGAGGAGGTGCAGGCGGACCTGATCATCGTCGGCAGCCATGGCAAGAAGGCGGTGGACAGGCTCTTCATGGGGAGCGTCAGCACGGCGGTGGTGCACCGCGCCAAGCAGCCAGTGCTTGTGGTGCGATGAGCGTACATCGGGACGGGGCGCGGCGCGGCATGTCCGCCCCGTCCCAGCCAACAGATCTCAACGGGCGGGTCACGGAGAACCCGGTGGCAACGGCACCGAAGGCGGCACAAGATCCATCCCGTCGGGTACATTTAAGTAACCAGGCGCCGTACCCGGAACCCCAGTATGCCCGTATTGCCATACAATTTGCTTTGTCTTCGGATCAATGACGACAATCCGATGGTTGTAGTCGTCGTTCACAATAATGTTGCCATTGGGCAACCGAAGAGCCAGAGACGGATTGGACAGCATGCCCGGGCCCGAGGTTTTATCGTAGGACCACAACACCTTTCCGCTCGGAGAGACCATCTCGATTTTGCCAGGGGTGTTGTAGTCCACCACCAGGAGGTTGCCATCTGGCAACAACTGCGTGTCGGAAGGATACGAGATGTCCCTGAAATGCACCGAATACACCAATTTCCCGTTTTTGTCGACGCGGTCTGCGTAACTGCCGCCGATCTCGGTGATCAACATACCTCCGTCCGGCAACGGCGTATCGCCATTCGGCGCCGCCAGCACGCGGGGCGGTTGATGACCACGCACACCCGTTGTACCGTACTGCTTGACGACGCGCCCGTCGGATGAAATGAAGAGGATCCTGTTGTTGCGAATGTCCGCAACTGTGACGGTTCCGTCCGGAAGCTGATAGGCATCATCCGGAGTGTGCAGGTACCCCGGTGCGGACCCCGGTGTCCCCGGATGTCCGTAGGTCCACACAAATTGCTTCGTGCGGATGTCGATAATGCCTATCATCTGGTTGTCTTCCTCATTGACGATGATATGCTTACCATCCGGTGTGAAGAAAGCGTCATCCGCACCAAGAGAATTGGCGCCTGAAGGTCCTTGACTCCCTGGTATGTTCATGGACCAGATAATCTTCTTCTGCGGCGTGACAATGAGCAGTCGACTGTTTCCCCTGTCCGCTATCAACAGATTGCACGGCAACGGAGAATTGGGGTACTCCATCAAAGCCGAGGTGTCCTTTCCCACCCCCTGTCCGGCGCTGCCTGGCGCCGCTGCGGCACCCCCGGTACGATTGGACGCAGGAAATGATGCGACGTTCTGCCCTGTATGGTTCCCTCCGGCGCCATGTCCCGGGTTTCCGCCGCATCCCGCGACGGCCAGGATCACCGTCGAAATCGCCACAGCCTGCCGTAACCACGCTTTCAATGTCATTCTCCTTTCACGGGTCACCTGGGCGCTGGTACACTCGACGTCGATTGAATCAGTGAACAGACACTATCCAGATAGAGCTTTGCGCCGCACCTCGTTCGTCTTCACCGCCTGCCAGAATCAAATGGTTTTGCACACACGTATAGCCCATATCTGCAAGCGGTGTCGGCAATGCACCGAGAGATTGAACCTGGCCTCGGTTTACGTCGACCCATAGCAGCCTTCGAACCGCTTGTCCGTGAACCAGTCCGCCTGCGATGAGCAAGTGGCCGTCAAAACAGGCCACGGCCGCTTTTTCCACGGGGTACGGTAAGGTCGCCAACCGCGTGACGCGGCCACTCCCAAGATCAATGCGGTAGACCTGATTCGTGTCGCCCACAGGGGTCCGCCCGCCCACCACGTACACATCTGAACCATTCGCGGCGACGGCGGCATAGCGCAATCCCTCCGGCAACTCACCAACACGCTGCCAGTGCAGGGCCCCTCCGGCACCGACCGAAAGCCAGTCGACTTCCCGCCGGTACACGTGATCATCATAGCCACCGACGAGAACGAGCCCGGTTTGTCCATCTTTTGTGGCTGTTACAGCTGTCGCGTCGGACAGAGGCGACGCCAGTCGGCCAAATCTGTTTACGGCCGCTGTCCCACTGCCGAGCCCGTACACAACGAGCACGCTGTCCGAAGAAGTATTCTCACCGCCACCCAAGATATACAGTCGTCCATTCACAAATCCGGTGGCCGCATCATGCGTCGGTTGCGGCATGTCAACCGCGGGCCGAACAACCGGATAGACCTGTGTGATGGTGGAGCAGAATGCTGTACCCGTAAATCCGCCTGTGGAATACACATTTCCGTGAGCATCGGCCGCGAGAGATACGCCCATCGCAGCCTGAGGCAGCATCCCAAGGCGTTCCATGCTCAGCTTCGGCAGGCGCTCCGAATACTGCGCCGCACCGGTGTCAGCCGTACGGTCACTGGCAGAGACTGAACGGTGGTTCACCGTCGATGACCCGACCGCACAACCGCTGAGCCAGGTGCAAACCGCCAACGCGCCGCATACGACCCGCCAACGATAGCGGCGTACCGCACGGCTCTTTCGTTTTTCAGATGACGTGCACAACGATAGATTCACCCGCGTCCCAGCCTCCTGCGAGTCAATGCACATTCACAAACGTCTTCAATGCTTGTCCCCCTCCGCGTGCCGCTGCTTGTGCTGCCACGATTAAAGCACAGTCCCGGAACAAGGGGCAAGGCAAATATGTACCAGGGCAGACGGCTTGTCGTCTCCAACACACCCAAAACCCTTGCGAGAATGATATACACTTACACGAAATTTTCGATTCTCGCGGTACAATGGGGATAGCACACGAAAGTGGGGAGAGCCGTGGCGACGCGTTGGTTGATGCCCGTATGGAGCGTGGGCACCTTTCTGACCATCATGAACACGACCATGTTCAACGTGTCGTTACCGACCATTCTGGCGGACCTGCACATCACGCCGGCGATGGGCTCGCTCATTGTGTCCGGATATTCGGTGGTGTACGCTGTGAGCACCGTGATCGCCAGCCGCTTGTCGGACATCCTTCCCATCCGCTGGTTGATCACGGCCGCGCTCGCGCTCCTTGGCACCGCGTCCGTCCTGGGATTTGCCGCCCACTCGTTTGCGTTGTTGCTCACGGCGCGCGTGCTCCAGGCGCCGGGCGCAGGTGCTGTGGCGGCGCTCGGGGTGATGATAGCGAGCCGGTACATCCCTTATGAACGGCGCGGGCGGGCCCTGTCCCTCATCTCCGCCGCGGTGGCGCTGGGCTTCGGTCTCGGTCCCATCCTCGGCGGCGTGCTCACCGGGTGGGTGCGGTGGAACGCGCTGTTCCTCGTCGTCTGCCTGGTGCTGCCGTTGATGCCTTTGCTCTGGCGCGTGCTCCCGGAGGAGCCGATGCGGCCTGCACCCTTTGACGGCATTGGCGCAGCGCTGCTCGGAGCGGCGGCCACGTCACTGCTTCTCGCCGTCACGCTCCGCACGGTGTGGCTGGTGACCGTGACTGCAGTGTGCGGTGTTGCCTGCGCATGGCACCTGCGGCGCAGCCATCATCCCTTTATCGATCCCGCCCTCTTCACCAACCCCGCCTATCGCCGGCTTCTGCCGCTGCCGCTGTGCGCCTTCATGATCAATATGTCGCTGCTTTTCCTGATCCCGCTCATTCTCGCGCGCGGCTTTGGCATGCCGGCATCACGGATCGGACTCGTCCTGTTTCCTGGGTCCCTTCTCTCGGCGGTGCTCACGCGCTGGATTGGCCGATGGATTGACGAGCATGGCAACGTGCCGTTTCTCGTCATCGGCCACGCGCTCGTGATGGCGGCAATCGCCGCCATGGCGCTGCTCGTGCAACTGTCGCCGTGGATCCTCGTCGCTACTTACCTCGTCTTCTCCCCCGCCCTGTCGATGCTGACCGCATCCATCTCCAACGAGCTGTCGCGCGTCCTCGTGACCAGTCATCTGGGCGCCGGCATGGGATTGGCCCAGCTCTCTCAATTCTTCGGCGGCGCCATCGCTGTGGCAGGTTGTGGCCTGGTGCTCGCCGTGACCCCGAAGTGGCCGGTGTTCACAACCTTCCGGCTGCTGTTCGGCGGACTCACCGCGGTGATGGTCTGCTCGTTGGCGCTTCTGCTCTGGCATCTGCGCCAGTCGCGTCGGGCAATGAAACAAATGGCCCCCGCCGCGGGGACGGGGGCGAACGGCTAACAGACATCAGGCAGCTTGCTTTTGCGACGCCATCTTTCGGAACATCGGTTTGAGCAGGTACAGTATCCAGAACACCACCGCGCTGACGAGACTCAGCACAAGCTGCGACCTGTCCGCGGGGCGGAAGGCCATGGATACCAGCACGACGAGAATAGCCAGGATGCATAGCCAGGTGAGCCACGGATACAGCCACATCCGCACACGCAGCCGGTCCGGCGCCTCCTGTTCCAATTTACGCCGCATCGTCAATTCCGACAGCGCGATGAGCAGGTAGATGAACAGCCCCACCGCGCCCGACGAGTTGAGCAGGAACATGAACACGCCGTGGGGCGAGACGTAGTCCATGATCACCGACAGGTAGCCGACGACCATGCAGATGAGGATGGCGCGCACCGGCACACCACGGCGATTCACCTGCACCAGCGCCTTCGGTGCGTTGCCCTGGTGAGCCAAGGCGAACAACATGCGCGACGCGGTGTACAGGCCCGAGTTCAGGCAGGACAGAACCGCCGTCACCACGACGATGTTCACCAACGCAGCGGCGCCGGGGATACCGAGCACGCGCAGAGAGCGCTGACAAAGGGGCTGGCCATCGCCTTGGTGTCGTTCCATGGCAGGATGGTGACAATCAGGAAGAGGGACAGCACGTAGAAGATCAGCAGCCGCCACACCACCGAGTTGGTGGCGCGCGCCACGGCGCGGTTGGGTTCCTCCGACTCGGCGGCCGCAATCGTGACGATCTCGGATCCAAAGAACGAGAAGATCAGCGTCGTCACGCTCGCGAACAGAGCAAGCGTGCCGAACGGCGCGAAGCCCCCATGCGCGGTGAGGTTGCTGAAATTCAGGTGTGCGTGGGGCCAAAGCCCGAGCACGTACAGGGCACCCAGTACAATGAACGCAACAATGGCAATGACTTTGATGGATGCGAACCAGTACTCAAACTCGCCGTAGGATCGGACGGAGTAAAGGTTCGTCAGCGTCAGTAGGATCAGCAGGATCAAGGACAGTACCCACAAGGGTACACCTGGAAGCAGCCAGTTGTGCAGCGTTTGCGCCCCCGCCGTGGCCTCGACAGCCACGACAATGACCCAAAAGTACCAATAGAGCCAGCCAATGAGAAACCCCGCCCATTCGCCGAGCGCTATCCGGCCATATTCGGCGAACGATCCGATGGCAGGGTTCGCGGCCGCCATCTCGCCGAGCATGCGCATGATCAGGATGACAAAGACGCCCGCGATGGCATAGGAGATCACCGACGCCGGCCCAGCGGTCTGAATCACCGCGCCACTGCCCACAAACAGCCCAGCGCCAATCACGCCGCCCAGCGAAATCATGGTCATGTGACGCATCC
>JAIMAY010000040.1 GCA_023511725.1 Alicyclobacillus sp. | reverse complement strand
CCATAAGTGATATGGAGATTTGTCTGCGAAGGTGGTTTTGCAAAGGCAATCAGCGCAGAGCCGGTCACGTTGGTGTTGTTCTCCGACACCAGGTGAAACGAATAGACCTGAGATTCCGGGGCGTCAGTCTGCGCGTAGTACGTGGTTGTTCCATTCGAGTTTCTCTTCGTTTTCAACCGGAACGACTTGACCGCCCGTTCACCTGCGGTATAATCGGCCTGTTCTTCTTGTTGCGCCTCAGTGTTATACTCAGCCTGTGTCATCGGGTACGGCGTCCCCGCCGGATTCACGATGACAACCCCCATCATGCCCGGATGCAGCAAGCAGTAGTAGGGGTACACGCCTGGCTTGGTAAAGGTCAGAGAATATGGTTGACCAGTCAACAAACCGGAAGAGGTAAAGGTGGAGCCGTCATACGTGGTTCCACCGGCCGGCATCTGGGCTTGCGGAGACGTGGGAGATGGAAGCTGTCCGTTGGAGCCAGGGAACGACACCGTATGACCAACACCTTGGAAGGTAACAGTATCTCCGGAGTCAATGGTGATCACATTAGGGAAGAACCCCATGGCCATAATCCCATTCATGGACATCGGATCATGGACATCGGACCTACAGCAACTGTCCACGTTTTTGCAGTCGTGCTCAATCCAGAGGTGCCTGCCATGGACACAGGATCAGCCACCACCAGCGTCATTAACGCGGAAACACCAGCAACACTTGTTCGAAGTAATTTTGACGTCTTCACAATGCCCTTACCTCCCATGCTCGTGTTTTACCCTGCTCCCGTCTTTCAGGGGATCTGCACGGTCCACAGCAAAGTCTACGTCCAAGACGGCGCTTGAACCATCGGGTGAATTACGTATTGTTATCGGACAGGGTGGACAGATGGGCTTCGCGCCCTTAGCGGTTGAGTTTAGAAATCAGCTCCGTTCGGGAGTGAACGTCAAGTTTCTTGTATATCTTTTCGAGGTGCGTTGACACTGTTCTGGGACTAATCATCAACGTTTCTGCAATTTGCTTGTTGGACAAACCGCGCGCAACACTCTGAACGATTTCCCACTCACGAGCGCTAAGTTCCTTGGGCGTGGATTGCGGCTCTACGCCCAAGGGTGCCAGCAGTGTTTGTGCAAACTTCGCAAAAGGAGCCGCCCCAAGGCCTTCGAACTTCACTCGGCTCCGCTCTGCCTCGGCGACTGCCTGCCTGGGGTAGCGATAACGGGCCAAGTATGCCCACGACAGCTGCGCGATGGCCGCCTCAAACGGAGTAGCCAAACGCTCGAACGTGCTATAGGCGTTTTTCACCAGTTCTAATGCTCTGGTCGTATCACCTTGCGTTTTCGCCAACAACCCGCCCAGAAGGTCAGCCACGCCTTCCAAATAATTGGGCCTCCTTGCTCCAACCACGCGGCGCAGTTCGGCGACGGAACGCGAGACGAACTCGGTTGCACCTGTGCGAGTGTGTAGGATGCCCTGCAGCATTGTCAGAAAAACCGGTAATCCGTGCGTATTCGCCCAGACCACCGACATGGGTTGCTCTGGTTGCGGCTGCTGGCCTACAAGGATCATGACCGCTTCGGCCGGCGTCACCGTCTGCCCACTCTGAATCACAGGATGAATTGGCGATACGCTTTCTGCCAGTTGCATCGCTTCCTTCGTACAGGTTCGGCTGCTTTCCCAGTGCCCCTGCACAGCAAACAGTAATGCCAGGAAGTCCAAGACGCAGAGGACCGCAACGGTGGCATGGTGATCGGCCGCCAAATTCTTTACATCCTGGGCTTCAACCACGGCCTCTCTCCAGCGACCTGCCAGAAACAGCCCGCACAAAAGCATCAGTCGAATCGAAATCTCATGTTGCACCATGCCAAACCGACGCATCCACTTCACACAATCCGACGCGTAGCGAATCGTCGTTAAAAAATCACCCACATTGAGCGCGTGGTATCCAAAAACGCAATAGACTTCATAGAGGGCTTCGGGATCACCCAACTCAAGGGCTCTATTCAGCCACCTATCCCTGTCAAGGTCCTTCCATGGTTGTGTTTTCCAATCGACCACATGGATGACCACCTCGTGACATTTCAACGCGATACTGTTACGGTCGTCCGGAAAACGCTCCATGTAGTCCCGCAATTCGGCGACGTATTTCTTAGCCCGCGTAATGTCTCCGACATTCGTGGTGTTTTCTACACGCTGCTTCATCATCCAAAATACGTCTTCGTTCGCGGTGATGCCGTCCCAGTACCTCAGCCCCTCCTCGATGTGCCTCGTGCTTTCTTCCGGTGACTGTATTGACGTGATCCAAACGAGCATGCGCTTTATCCGAATCCTCAAATTTATGTCGACCTCGTGAAGGTACAGCGCATCCAGCAGAGCGATGGCTTCTGCCTTTCTGTCGAGGTACGTGTATGCCTCCGCAAGCGCCAGCTGGATATTGACCATCTGCTCCTTCGCTATCGAGATAGAGGGGGTTTTCATCATGTTCCAAGCCCGCTCCAAATATTCGCACGCCGACTGGTATGCGCGCAGCGACATGTAATACTGGCCGGCATCGTACAAAACAGGAATGGCTTCCCGCGCGTCGATCAGGCTTCCGGCCTGTCTGACATGATAGGCGAATCGCGCGATATCCCCACGCCAGCCAGCCGCGAGCGCTTTGTGCGTTTGGCGAATTTCGATTCTGGACAGCTGTTGGTAAACGGTCGCTTTAATCAACGGATGGCGAAACTCGTACTCTACGTCATAGTCTGATCCTGTCTCCCGGAGTAGGTCTGCGCGCACCAGATTCGACAGCGCTGCCGCCAACGAGTCTTCGTCAACTCCTACTATCACGCGAGCCAGAATCGTCCATGGCAGGGCGCTAGCGCTGACAGCAATAAAGCGCATGATAGTTCTCTCGAGCCCAGGCATGCCGTTAATGCGCGATGCTATGATTGCCCCAATCTGACGCGGAACATTAGATTTAAAAAATTGAGATATATCAGGCAGACAGCCTGCCCGATCGAAGCCAACATTTTCTGCCACCATCCGTAGCATTTCAAGGATGAAAAGCGGGTTACCGTCGGCGTGATTTCGTACATACCGCCGCACCTCTTCGTCAACGTTGTGCCCGACGGAGCTTGTGATGAGTTCGTCCGCTTCCGATGCCTGGAGCGGACCGAGCACCATGTGCTCGATATGCCGCTTCTGCACCCAGGCCGACTCCGCTACGGCATAGTACGAATTCTCGGCGCCTGGCGCTTGCGTCCTGCAGGTGCCAATGAAGAACAGGCGACAGTGTTCAGTATGCCGGAAAAGGTACTCCAACCAATCCAGCGTATCGTCATCCGCTTCCGGCAAATCGTCAATCCACAGGACAGCCGGTTGCAACTCGGTCAAATCCACAACAAAGCGACGCAGCGTTTCAAACAGCCAAGTGCGCTCCAGCCCTCGTGCTGCACGATAAGGCGCCGTGGGTTCCCCCAATTCGGGGCAAAACACAGACAAATACGGGTATTTCTCAGCAAACCTACGGCGTTGTTCCGGCGACAAATCCTCGATGGCTACTCGCAGCACCTCAAACAGTGACGAAAAGGTCAACCCTCTGCCAATGGCTTGGGCCTTGCCTAGCCATACCGAAACCCTTGATCCTGCGTTGTGCTCCTTCACGCGCCTCGTGAATTCCTCGACGAATCGACTCTTCCCGATACCAGCTTCACCGGTAATAAGAATGGCCTGCATGCGGCCCGAGCAAGCCCGAGCCCACAATTCGTGCAATATAGAAAATTCTACTTGTCTTCCAACAAAGGGAAGTTCCATGTCACTATAAACTCTTGCCTTCGCGCCCAACGCTGTCTCACCAGACCTCCATCCGAAGAGTTCCCCGACATGCAGATCACGTTTTCCTGGGCCCGAATGAAGTCTCCTCCCACCAGATGCACAATCCGGTGCTTCTGCAGCGTGTCCTGCAGGGTCTTGTGGGCAGGAAACCGAGCCTGCTGGATGTAGACCTACAGCCGACCGGACCTCCTCGACTCAATCTTCCCGCGTATTCCGATGCATTTTGAAACCTAATCCGATAACTCTTGTAACTCTTGGACACCCAGTCCAATAACTTTTGGACACCCGCTCCGATCAGTCTTGGACGAGCAGATTGCCCGCCGTGCAACTATTGCTTATTTACCAGTTTTCGCGGTCTGCGGCAAGACATTTCTTGATTTTCGCATGGTTTCGCCCCTCAGCAGGGGCTTGCGGGCGTTGTGGACGATGCGGTCGCGCACAGCATCTGCGACGGTGGGATCAGCGAACGTGCCGTATCAGACCTCTATCGGCGGTTGGCTTGCCACACACGTCGACTGCGTGGATGTTCGGTGGGCCAGAATGTCGAGCAGCTCCCTTCCCTCTGGCGCGCTCATTTGTGCGAGTCCCTAGTCGTCCATTATGAGAAGGTCTGCACTGGCCAGTTGACGCGCAAGACGTGAGTAGCTCCCGTGTGCCTTGGCTACGGCGATGTCTTGGAGTAGTCTGGAAAGCCTATAGTACCGTACGCGGTATCCCTGACGGCAGGCTGCCGTTCCCAATGCGCAGACGAGAAACGTCTTCCCCACACCCGTCGGGTCGCAAACAATGAGGTTTTGGCGGCGGCTCGTATGTATGCGGCACGCTGTAGTAGACCCCATGGATGGCGATGTAGTGGTGTATGTTTACCCTTGCGGTCTGCCAAACGGCGAACTCGTAGGGGTGCGGTGGAGGAGGCGGAGGGCCGGCTTGTCCAGGGTCTCAAATAGGGACTTGCGTGAGGCCTCCAGCTTCTGCACAGGTTACCGCAAACGAGGCGGGCCTCCTGGCCTCCGGTGTTCATCCAGAACAGTCCTACTGCACCTGTCGCGGCATTATGGAACTGGGGCGCCGGTACACCGGGAAGCGACTGGAAGCTGCTCCGGCACGCGTTGTTCAATACCAGGCTCTCATGCAAAAGCGTCCATTCCATCCTCGAGCAAGGCCTGGGCCGCGTACCCATTGAGCAATCCAATGCCGTTCCGGTGCAGGATCACGAGAACCTGCGCGGGGTGGAGTATTACGAATAAGCGTACTGGTATACGGCTGGGACACTCGTATACCTCAGAATACCTGCGTATCTTGTGCACAACGCCTATAAAATAAAGATGACCGGCGAATCGATGCGAAAGATCCGCGGATTCACACTTCGGATAGCGCTGAGACAGACGGTTGAGTTTCCAACTAATCCGCACTCACCAAATGCGAAGGAACTGACGACAGAGGGGCTCCGGCTTCACCCTAACAAAGTGGTCGGTTTGTATTGTAGCCACTGGTCGGTTTCAGTCGCAATAGGTGGTCGATTTCGTCATAACACGCACCCCGCATGCTTGCATACGAAAATCCAGTGGTGGTGATTCGATTTGGCAACAGCAGAAGAGATTCTGGTAAGAGCGGCGCAGAGGAATCTTACACTGTGGGACGATCCAAGTTGGCAACGTGAGCTAATTGACACTGCTCCGCCTGTCTTGTGGTTCGGCAGACTGTTCGACGACGGCACAGAACTGCCAAAGATATTGACCATAGCAGCCAACCCGTCCCGGAAAGAATTCGTGCAGGGAAAAGAGGATCCAACCCCGCTAAAGAAGCCCAGGTTCGAGGTTCTTAGGAATCATACAGAACTTCGGAGTCTAATTTCTGACGGCGAATGTCAGCGTCGGATTATTCAGGGGTTCAACCGGTACTTTGAGACTAGACCGTATACACACTGGTTTGGTAAGAAGAACGGGGCAAAGGCGGAGGGATTGCTCAATGGCCTCGGCGCTTCGTTCTACCATAGTGCTGTGCAGGGGACGTTGTACCGAGCAGTTCACGCTGATCTGGTCCCATTTGCAACCATGTCTGACTTCCGTGATATCAAGGACGATCTTATAGAGCCTGCGCTCTTTGCTCCGGGCTGGGCGTGTGAAACGTTAGGCCAAATCATCTCGCTCGTGAAGCCGACTGCCATCATTGTGTTGGGGTCCACCAATGCAGAGTATTATCAACGGTATTTTGACGTGCGCGGAGTCTCTCGGCGTGAGTCCTTTCGCTACAAGACACTGACGAATGGTGAAGACCGTGAGATACACTGGCAGACAGGAGAATCGTATGGTGGCATACCCACCGCGTTGGTGCACCTGGATCCACCGCGTAGCCCTAGCCGGAAGACACTTAAAGATTTGGGCCCATTGTTGGCCAGAGATCTAGGTCTCGATTCACGCCGTAGAGCATGACACCTGGATTCGCTTGCTTCTGTGTGCAGAAGGCCGCCATCTGGAAGGTCCTGAGCGGGTTCGAGGCTCTCATGAGTGCAAAGTATCTGTTTGAGCAGCTGCCAAACAGGGGCGCCCGGATGTCACGCAAAGGCCGCAATCTATCGCACGCCATTCGTGTACCCTGTCAAAGTTTCGAGGAAGGGTTTTCCTAGACTTAGAAGTTAATACCACCGCCCCGATTTCGTCCGGGACAGTGGAATTCCTTCTCTGGAGCGGGTGAGGGGAATCGAACCCCCGCATCCAGCTTGGAAGGCTGGAGTTCTACCACTGAACTACACCCGCATGTACGGTAGCATTTATCTTTTGGCCTCGTGTACATCTAAAGCCCGGCGCGCCGTCTCACATCCCGACTGCGCTCGAAATCCGAAGCACGCTCCGACGCCCACCTCAGCACTCCGTACCGCCGGTCACGCGCACATCGGCATCCGCCGTCGCACTGACCCGAATGGCGATCTCGATCCCCCGCACGATGGTTTCCAGCGCCATGCTCGGCTCCGGCCTGTCCGCAACCTGCTCCGGCAGATACGGGATGTGGATGAAGCCGCCGCGCACACCGGCAGAGCGCGTGTGCAAGAGGTGCATCAAACCGTAGAACACGTGGTTGCACACGAACGTCCCGGCGGTGTTCGAGACCATGGCCGGAATGCCGGCATCCCGCATCGCCTGCACGATGGCCTTGATGGGCAGCGTACTGAAGTACGCCGCGGGGCCACCTTCAACGACCGGCTCGTCGACGGGTTGTTGCCCCTCATTGTCGGGGATGCGGGCGTCATTGACGTTGATGGCCACGCGCTCCGGCGTGATGTGCGTCCGACCGCCGGCCTGGCCGACGCAGATCACCACCTCCGGCTGCTCCCGTTCGATGGCCTGCGCCAACACCTCGATGGATTTGCCGAACACGGTCGGCAACTCCTGCGCCACCACCCGGACGCCGATGTCCTCCAAGATGCGCCCCTCGAGCTTGCGCACAGCCTCCAGCGCGGGATTGATGCGCTCGCCGCCGAACGGATCAAACCCCGTGAGCAGGACTCGCCGTTCCATGCGCACCACCCCTTCACTTGATGTGCTGTGGGCGAACGGGCCCACCGGTCGCAACGAAGGCCGCCGTCGGCGGCCTCTCACGCATGCCTGGTGGGCCCACTAGGACTCGAACCTAGAACCAACCGGTTATGAGCCGGCCGCTCTGACCATTGAGCTATGGGCCCGCATCATCTGGAGCGGAAGACGGGATTCGAACCCGCGACCCTCGCCTTGGCAAGGCGATGCTCTACCCCTGAGCCACTTCCGCATGATCCTCCGTATCTCGATGCTTGCCCGTTTCCGTGTGCACGATTGAATATAGCACGACCCACGCAAGAATTCAACCGGCAATCCACGGTACGCAACAGCCACTCCGCCGTGGCCGAAGGCACCCGGCGTCATCCTCCCCAGGCCGGCGGGCGATGGTCCATCGGACACCTGTCCGTGGCACGAACGCCTTGTCCCGGCATTCAATTCAGTACGTGTGAGATTCCCATCGATCCTCACCGACCACGGCGAAGGAGGAATGTAACATGAAGCCTTGCCCACCGATTGTCTGCCCGCCGGTGTATGTGTATCACGACTGCTACATCCCCCGCGAAGTGCCGATTGTGCAGCCCGTGATCCACGTCCGGCGCAACATCATCGTGAATGTGCCTAAATATGTGATGCAGCCGGGATCGCAGGAGCTCACGTACGATCCGGGCTGCCCAACGAAGGCCGTCTGAGAAGGCGGAACCCAGCCCGTCCCCGGCGCGCCCATCACACATCGGTGCGCCGGGGTTACCTTTTCCGAGTTTCGGCTGAATCGTCAAAACCATGTCGCATTTCGCCGAGTCCCCCTGATATACTCTCTCTGCAAACGTTTACAGATACCCGCTATGCTGGGGAGGGTATATCCTTGGCTTCGACCTCATGGAAGCGCTGGACCCATGCGGGCACTGCGCTGGTCGTGTCCGCCGCGCTCGTCGCGGTGTGCGACAAGGGCGTGGGTCCGTTGCCCCCGATTGGCCCAACGTTCAATCCAGGCACGGGGGTGTGGACAGCGGCGGAGGACGCCAAACTTCCCACGTCGCAGACCCTGCACATCCCTGGACTGACAAGCCTGTGCAGGTCTCGTTCGATGCTCAGGGTACCGCGTACATCCACGCGCAGACGGATCACGACCTGTTCCTCACGCTCGGCTATCTGCACGCGAAAAACCGGTTGTTTCAAATGGACCTGATGCGCCGGCAGGGTGAAGGACGTCTATCCGAAATTGTGGGCAAAGCGGCGCTGCCATCCGATGCATTCGAGCTCCAGCTCGGGTTGCTCCGCACCGCGCAGCAGTCTTGGCAGCAGATGGCCCAGGATGATCCCGCCAGATCCGCACTGCTCGCCTATACGGCAGGCGTGAACGCATGCATACAGGAAGACGAGCGCACCGGCCAACTGCCGCTGATGTTCAAACTGTCGGCTACCAACCGCCGCCCTGGACCCCGGTGGATACATTGGTCATCCAGGGTGACATGACGCAGACCCTGGATTTCACGACGACGCCGCTCGATTACGCCCTGCTTGAAAAATCCCTCGGTGCTGAGCGGACCATGGCATGGTTCCCCGTCCTTCCCACGGATGAACAGCATCCCTATGATCCAGGACCGTACCGCAACGACGGTATCGCCCCAATGCCAGGCACCGCGAGCGCGCAAGGACAGGCGCGCACCGTGGCGAGTTTCAACCCGGTGGACGGGGTGCAGACGACGGCGCTGCTGGACGTGATCGGCAGACTGAAGCAGCTGCCCACAACGGCCATCCACCACGGGTCCAACAGCAACAACTGGGCGGTCGACGGCACCAAGACAGCGTCTGGTAAGCCCATGCTCGCGGGCGATCCCCACCTCGACCAGACGCTCCCAGCCATCTGGTATCAGGTCGCGGCGGACTCGCGGAGTTACCACTTCAGCGGGGTGAGCATCCCGGGCGTCCCCGTGATCCTCATCGGTCGCAATCAGCACATCGCGTGGAGCCTGACCAATGTGCAAAACCAGGCCACTTTCTACTACGTGGAGAAAACCGATGCCTCGCACCCCGGCCAATATTTTTGGAAGGGTGCATGGCATCCGATGCAGCACGTCTCCTACACCATCCCGGTGAAGGGGGCCGCGCCTGTCCATCTTACGGTGGATCTGACCGTACACGGCCCGGTCCTCACCACGAAGGGACAGACCGTCTCCGTGGATTGGATTGGCGCCCGCCCATCGCCGGACCTCGACGTGCTGCTCAACGTGCTCAAAGCCACCAACTTCAGCGAGTTCCGCAATGCCCTGCGCCAGTGGTACGCGCCATCGCAGAACTTCGTCTACGCGGACGACGCAGGCAACATCGGACTCGTGTCCGCCGGCCTGTATCCGCTGGTGGCCAGCGGAGACCCGTGGCTACCCCTGCCCGGCACCGGTGAATCCGACATCGTGGGGACCATCCCGTTCGACGACATCCCCCAGGTGTACGACCCGCCGACGCATTTCGTCTTCTCCGCCAACCAGCGGGAGGTGGGGCCGGACTATCCCTACTACGTCGGCACCACGCTCGATTTCTTCGACACCGGGTACCGGGCGGATGAGATCTGGCAGCGGCTCGCCTCCGGCAGCAAGCTGACGATGGCCGACTTCGAATCACTGCAGAATGACACCCGCGATGCGCTGGCGGAACGCATCGTCCCAGCGCTGCTGAAGGTGCTGGATCAGGTGTCGCTCACGCCGCAGGAAGAGACGGCCCGCGACATGCTCGCCCAGTGGAATGACGACATGTCGGTGAATTCCGCGGCCGCGAGCATCTGGTGGACGTTCTGGAATCAGTGCCTCACCGATACCTTCCAACCATGGTGGGACGCGGCGCATGTGCCGGTGGATGTGGATCCGGACCTCAAAGTCAGCACGGACCTCACCTCGCTCAACCAGGATCTCGAGGCGTGGATCCTGCATGATCCGAACAACCCCGCCTTCACACCGCCTGGCGGTGCGCAGCGTGACGCTGCCGCTGTGATGACGCAGGCGTTCCGCGAGGCCGTGGCCAAGCTCAGCCGGGAACTCGGATCAGATCCGAACCAATGGACGTGGGGAAAGCTGCATGCCCGCGAATTCCCGTCCCTGGCGCAGATTCCGGCGCTGGGATTCGGTCCCGTGCCGAGCGGCGGCGATCCTTGGACGGTGGATGCAGCGGACGGGGGGATGGTATCGAAGGCCGGACCGAGTTGGCGTATGATTGTCGCCTTCGGCGTAGGCGCAGAGGGCATCTACCCCGGTGGCCAGAGCGAGAATCCGGCGTCCCCGTGGTATGAGACCGGGATTAGCGATTGGTGGAATGGACGTTACCAGCCGATGCATATGGCGGATGATCCGGCCATCGCCTCATCCGCACAGGCCACCTGGACGCTGGAACCCTGAGGAGGGATGATACATGGTCTTGGCGATGGATCCCGAGATGAACCGCGTAACGCTATCAACCGCCCCTGGGCGGACGCGGTGGCGCACCGCGGTGCTGGCTGGCATTGTTGGAGCGCTTGTCACTTGGCTCGCGCTGCACTTTGGCCTGTGGTGGGGATCTTTTGTGGTGGGCGTGTTGCTTGGCCTTGGGGTGCGCGGCGGTCTGCGCATCGTGCTGGGCGCGGGACTCGGTGGTCTGCTCGGATGGGGACTACCCCTGACGTTGCGAGGCGCGGAAGGTCAGCCGGTCGTCCCCGTAGCGAAGACGCTGGCCGGCATCCTGGGGATGGGTACAAGCACGGGAGCGGGGCTGGCGATACTTGGGGTGATGGGCTTGATAGGCCTGATGCTGACGCTGTGCGGCGCGTGGCTCGGCGCCGCGGTCCGGCGGCTGCGACAGGTGTGAGGCCGGCGGATGTGCCACGCGCCGCGGAGCAAAGCACCGTGGCCAGCACGCGGGGGGAACAGCGAACGGACCCGACCGTCCGTCGAGACAGCCGGGTCCGCCCTCGTGCGCGTGCAGGATTATCCATGCACGAGCCAGTTGGCTCTGTCAGATCAAACCGTTCTGCTGAAGCCATTCGTGCGCCACGTCGGCAGGCTTCTTGTGCTCGATGTCCACCTCCATGTTCAGCTTCTGCATCTCCTCATCGTTGATCTTGCCAGCGAGCTTGTTCAGCACCGTCTTCAACTCCGGATGGGCCTTCAGTACGTCGTCGCGGATGATGGGACAGGCGTAGTACGGCGGAAATACGTGCTTGTCGTCCTGCAGCAGCGTCAGATGGAGCTGCGGGATGCGCCCATCCGTCGAGAAGGCGTCGATGACATCCACCTTACCGCTCGTCAGCGCCTGGTATTTCAGTCCGATATCCATCGTCTGGACGTTCTTGAACTGAATCCCGTACACCCGCTGCAGCGCCTTCAGCGTATCCTCGCGCACCAGGAAGTCCTGCTCCGTGCCAAGTGTGAGCTGGTTGGCGTGCTTCGCCAGATCCGAGATGGTGCGGATCCCGAGTTTGTTGGCCTCTTCCTGTGTCATGGCCATCGCATACGTGTTGTTGAACCCGATGGGGTCCAGCCAGGTGATATGATACTGCTGCTCAAACTCATCTTTTACCTTTTGGTACACCGCGTTGGGGTCGGTCATTGGCGGCTGCTTCAGGATGTTGACCAAACCCGTGCCGGTGTACTCCACGTACACGTCCACGTTGCCGGACTTCATCGCGTTCCACACCACGTTGCTGTCGAGCCAGGTCTTGAGCTGGACGTGCAGCTTGGTATCGTGTTCAATCAACTGCGCCAGGATCTGGGCCATGATGTCCTGTTCCGTGAAGTTCTTGCCCGCAACGACGATGGTATCGCTGTTCGCGCCCGTCTGCCCACCGCTGCCGCATCCGGCGACGCCGACGCTGAGTGCCGCCGCGGAACCGATGGCGGCGGCCAGGCGGAAGGCGGGCCGGCGACGGATGCTCCACCAGTCGGCGATAGACGACAAGATGCGCTGCATGATTTGCTTCACGCGATGCACCTCCGTTGGAAGTTTAGGCGGCCTGCTTGTTGCGGCGGCTCTCCATTCGCCGCTGCACGCGCAGGCCCTTGGGCGTCAGCAGGCGGTCGAGTCCGACCAGCGCGAGATCAAACAGAATGGCCAGAAGTGCCGCGGGAATGGTGCCGAGCAGGATCATCTGCGTGTCAATCATGTCAATGCCGCGCATGATCAGATCACCGAGCCCGCCTGCGCCGATGAACGTGGCCAACGTCGCCACGCCGATGGTCTGCACGGTGGACGTCCGGACGCCGGCCAGGATCACGCTGCGGCTCACGGGGAGTTCCACCTTCCAGAGCACCTGCCGGCGCCGCATCCCCATGCCGACAGCCGCTTCAATCAGCGCTTTGTCGACCTCGAGGATGCCAGTGTAGGTGTTGCGCAGCATCGGCAGGATGGCGTACAGCGTCAGCGCGACCAATGCGGGCACGGTGCCGATGCCGAACAGCGGAATCATGAAGCCCAGCAGCGCCAGGCTGGGGATGGTTTGAATCACAGACGCCACGGTGATCACCGGTCCCGCGAGGCGCCGGTGCCGCGTCAGGTAGATCCCCAGCGGCACAGAGATGATCCCCGCAATCACGATGGCCGCCAAGGACAGCGCAATGTGCTGGCCTATCTTCTCGATCAGCGTGTCGCCGTTCTCCGCCAAGAGCTGCAGCCACGTGTTCATCGCGCACCCCCCTCTCCTGCCGCGATGGCCGCCGCACCCTCCGCACGCGCCGCGGCCGGGCTTCCTCCGGCGACGGCGTTGCGGCGCCGCAGCATGGCGTCGATCACGCCACCCCTCGTCAGCACGCCCACGACACGGCCGTCCGCCGCCACCACCGGCAGGAAGCCGAAGCCCTCCCGCTGCAGGCGCGGCAGGATGCGGAGGACGTCGTCGTCCGGGGTGACCGGATCGACCGGCGTCATCAGGTCACGCAGGCGCAGTGAGGACTCGCCGAAGTGCTGGACCACCTCGGTCGCCCCCACGACACCCAGATACTCGCCGCCCGCGTCGGTGACCACCAGGCCGTTGACGCGCTGGCGCTGCATGTGGCGGATGGCCTGGGCCAAGCCCAGATCCGCTCGCAGGGTGACGGCCCGTACCATGACCTCGCCCACCGTCTCCCCGGGCAGCCACTGGCGCATGCGCTTTTCGCCGATAAATTCGCGCACGAAGTCGTCCTTCGGGTGGCGGAGCAGATCCTCCGGCGCGTCCATCTGCACCACTTCACCCTGGCGCATCAGGACGATGAGATCCGCGATTTTCAGTGCCTCATCCATGTCGTGCGTGACGAAGACGATGGTTTTGCGCACCGACTGCTGGAGTCGCACGAGCTCATCCTGGAGTTGCTCGCGGCTGATGGGGTCCAGCGCGCTGAACGGTTCATCCATGAGGATGAGCTCTGGATCCGCCGCGAGCGCCCGGGCCACGCCGACGCGCTGCTGCTGGCCGCCGCTCAGTTCGCGCGGGTAGCGATGGCGATAAAGCGCTGGATCAAGGCCGACCAGCGCCAGCAGTTCCTCCGCGCGCCGACGGGCCACCGGCTTCGGCACGCCGTTCAGGCGCGGGACGAGCATGACATTCTCCTCCACCGTCATGTGCGGGAAAAGACCAATCTGCTGAATCACATAACCGATCCGCCTTCGCAGCTGTACGGGATCCACCTGTGCGACGTTCTCACCGCCGACCCACACCTCGCCGCTGGTGGGATCGATCAGGCGGTTGATGAGTTTGAGCGTGGTGGTTTTGCCGCAACCGGATGGTCCGATGAGCGCCGTGATGCAGCCGCGCGGCAACGCGATGTGGAGATCCTGAAGCACGGCGTGTTCGCCGAACCGTTTGGAGACGTGGCGGAATTCGACAAACGCCTCCAACGGCTGCGCGGAACGGTGGGCACCGCCTTCGATGCGCCTGAGTGCAGCATCCATGACCCCTTCTCCTCCTCGTGGCCAACCGTGCAGGCAGATGCCGGCACATGGACCGCCGGGAGGGCCAATCCGACGAATGGGGGAAACATAGGACACGACGCGCCGATCACCGTCCGGCGTCCGGCGGTGCGTCTGGCAGCGAATGTGTGGGACTGGACTGAGAGTGTTCGCTGCGACAGTTCCTCGTATTCGCCTACGGGGTTAGCTGACGGGTTCGGTGTCGCGTAGAGCGGCCCTATGCCTGCCGCGGGCGCGGCTCGGCAATTCACCCCTGAAGCGAGTGGTTCATCCGCCCGCTTCCAAACCTGGTTCCCCCGTTCCGTCCGGGCGTGGGCCCGGGCCGGATTCGGCCCTTCCTTGGACTGCGCAAGGTTGGCGAAGTCTGGTATGACAAGCAGAAAAAACAGCGGTGTTGCAAGTATTATACCACACGAAAGGCTTGGTGGGTGAAGCAATTTCGCGGATCTTCGCCCCCGGCCCGTCGGACCAGGGGCGATGGTGGATGACGAGGGGCTCAGAATTCGGTGACCACTGTCACGCCGACGCCCGCGAACGTGCTCATGTCTTGGAGCGCCTGCGCCACCTGTTCGAGGGAAATGGTCCGCGTCACCAGGCGGCCGGGCTTCAGCGTGCCGCGCGCGACCATCTGAAGCAGGGCGTCGTATTCCGGGATCGGCATACCGAACGAACCACACATCCGGATCTCGTTCTCCACGATGAAGTTCACCGGCAACTCCAGGCGACCGCCGTTCTCATAGGTGGTGAGGCCAATCTGCACGTGGCGTCCACGCTTGCGCAGGCTGAGCAACGCGTTGGTGCAGGTGTCCTGGATGCCCAACGCGTCGATGGCGACGTGCGCGCCGCCGCCGGTGATCCGCCGGATGGCGCGCGAAGGCTTCTCCTCGCGGCTGTTGACCGTCTCGACGGCGCCCATCTCGCGCGCGAACGCCAACTTTTCGGGCGAGATATCCACGGCGATCACGTTCGCACCCGCCGCCACCGCCACCTGAATGGCCGACAGACCCACGCCGCCGGCACCGAACACCGCGACCCATTCCCCAGGCCGGACCTCACCTTGGCGCAGGACACCATGGAACGCGGTCATGAAGCGGCACCCCATCGCGGCGGCGTCGACGAAGTCCACGTCGTCCGGCAGATGGATTAGGCACCTGTCAGCGTTGGGCACATGCACCAGCTCCGCAAACCCACCGTTGTAGGTGAAACCGGGCATCTGCAGGTGATCACACATGTTCTGGTGCCCCGCCAGGCAGTGCGGACAGACGCCGTCCCCCTGGCTGAACGGCACAATCACCCGGTCCCCGGGTTTGAAGTTGCGCACCGCAGATCCAACCTGCTCCACCACACCGCTCATCTCATGCCCCAGGATGTGCGGTAGCCCCGGCACGGAGTTTTTCCATTCGCCACTCCACACATGCCAGTCGCTGCGGCACACCCCCGTCGCCTTGACGCGCAGGATGACGCCGTCCGGCGCCAGCGCCGGATCCGGCACCTCTCGAACCACGAGCGGCTCACCAAACGCCTCCAGCACGGCTGCTTTCATGTTCGACTCTCCTCTCCCGTATTCCCAGGCTCACCCAAGGTCTTGTTCACGTGCATCGCCACAAGGCGGCGTCAGTTTCCCAGAACCCGCCGGGCCTGGCGCAGCTTCTCCATGATCCAGGTGACCACCGCGTCGTGCACCAGGGGGGACAGGTGGTGACCCGCCCCTTCGAGCAGGCAGATGTCCCAGGCGGGCCGCCCCACGCTGCGCAGCGCCTCCGCGAGCAGGTGGGCGTGCCGGACACTCACCTGTACATCCGCCGTGCCGTGCACGATGACCACCGGCACACGGAGGGCACCCGCCCAGCACACCGCCGATCTCGCCTCATACCGCTCCGGCACCCGCCACGGCGGCCCACCGATGACGCGCCGCAGCATCCGCCGCAGGTCGATGCGTTCCTCGTAGGTGAGGGCGAGATCGGCCACTCCACCCCACACGGCGACACCGGCCACCGGGGCGATCACGGGTGGGCAGCCCACCCCGCTCGGGACCGCGCCCGCCGCCGGGTCGGTCGTCCATCGGGCCACGGCGGCCAACGCGTTGATGGCTCCGCGCGAAAACCCAACCAGGTAGACCTCCTCCAGCACCACAAACGGGAGTGCCCGGAGCACGCGAACCGCGGTTTGCACATCCTCCACGTCGGATCCGCCAAACTCGTCACGCCCCTCGCTCCCCTCATTCCCGCGGTAGCACGGGGCGAACACGATGCACCGCTGCGTCTGCGCCCAGTGAGCCAACCAGTGTTTGCGCACCGCCCCGACGCGGCCGATGCCACCCCGACAGAACACCACCGCCGGCAGCGCCACGCCGTCCCCGCTCGCGGCGCCGCCGGCTCGCGTGGTACGAAGATAGGCCTGGCCGAGCGCGTGCGCAGGAGGTGAGTGATGAGCGCCCCGGTGCAAGTGAGATGAATCGTGCGCGGCACGACCGACCGGACGGACGGCGGCGGGGATGGCATACTCACCGGCCCAAGCCTCGAGCGTCCCCGGCAGCACCGTTACGCGCGGCTCACACTCGAGGCGCGACGCGCCGCCGCAAACTGCGACAACGCTTTCACGCCACACGTCGCGAAAAGGGCGCGCGAGCGGGTAATCGTCGGGCCACGCGAGATAGCCCTTCACCCACCACGGTCCGGAGGGGTACCAAACCTCGTGCAACGGCATGGTTCTATTGTACAGGAAACGCGATGCGGCCACATCCAGCGGGCGACAGATAGGTCATCCATCGCGGTGGGCGGCGGGTGTGGAGTGAGGGCGTGATCGGCCGAGGGATGCGGCCAGCCATGCCAGCGCGCCGATGAACAGCGCGAAGAGCGGCATCATGGGATAGCGGAACCTGTCCCATGCCGGGAAGAATAGGAACAGCAACGTGTTGTACAGGATCCAGGCGACGGGAACGGCGGCGCGCCTGAACGCCATCACAGCTTTGCGACTCAACATGTACACCATCCCGCCGAGAGCCAGGATCATGAACACGTGATATGTCGCTGTGCAAAATCGTGCGGCCGGCAGGGCCAAGGCATCGCGAACCATGTGAAACGTGTACCAGACGCTGTTGGTGTCGTTCTTGTACAGATCAACGATCTTGATGAGGCCATGATGGAGGATGCGCAGGGGATGGTCCTCCAGATTTTGCAGGAACACCCGTTTGCCGATTTGGTCTCGTGTGACTTCGTCGTTTCCCGCCAACAGCGGGTTCACAGCCGGATCGTAGGACCAAAAATAGCCACCGTCAATCTTCGTCCCTTGCCACAGATTCACCCCACCGTTGGTGGAGACGAGCACAAAGTGTTTCAGGGCTATCATATTTCGGATCGTCACCGGCGCGATGGCCACCAACATCGCCAAACCATGCAACACCGTCCGCTGCAAGCCTGCCAGGAAGGCTCGCCGCTCCACGACCCATTCGTAGAGAGCAAGAACGACAGGAAACAGGTAGGCGATGGCCCTGACGTCACAGGCCAAGCCCAAACACACCCCCGAGAGCAGAACCCACGGGGCCCATCTGTTGCTGCGCCCCGCGGCCCGCATATACAGATACAGGGAAAGCGTGAGGAGAAAGGTAAACAACTCCTCGGATCCAAGGACGGAATTCCACAGGATTTGACTTGGCAACAACGAGTACGCCACCGCGGCCACCGTGGCGGCGGCCCGGGATTGGAACACCTCCCAAGCCATCATGTAAACCAAGACCACGATGCCGGTGCTCAGGATGGCATTGAGAAACATGCCGAGCATCACGTGCGGACCGAAGACCCGGATAAAAAGCGACAGGAAAAACGGCCAACCTATCGGCCAGTAAGCCGTCGGGTGCCCGTTCCACACATAGCCCTCCCCGCGGGCCAGCTGGACCGCGTGTGTGAAGTACCACGCAAAATCGGACACTTGCGGAGGATGCATATAGCTAAGCCACAGAAACCTGAGCACCAGATTCCCCACGACAATCCACGTCAAGGGACTGCCGTAAAGACGCTTTATTGGCAGACCTGCACCGCGCATGATCTCACAGCCTCGATGATGAGATGGGAGCGGGCATATCGCCGCCCGGCGTCTGAGACGCCGCACCCATTGTAGTATACAAGCGTCGGTCGGGCAAAGAGGAGACGCTCGTCTGGCGCAGTTTGGCGGCCGGTCCCACGGGATAACACGCATCTGCCGCCGTGCTGCATTGGTACGGATGCCCAGGCGGCCGGATAACGGGCGTTTTCCGCCATATTGGGGTGGTACGGACGCGGATCCGGCCGGATAAGGCGGGTTTTCCGGCTTATCGGGCCTCGCGTAGGCCGATCCGGTGGGATAACGCGGTTTTTCCGCCTTATCGGGGCCGCGCGGGCGTGGGTCCGGCCGGATAAGGCGGGTTTTCCGGCTTATCGGGGCCGCGCGTAGGCCGATCCGGCCGGAGAACGCGGGTTTTCCGCCTTATCGGGGCCGCGCAGGCGTCGGTCCGGCCGAATAACAGGGGAAAACCGTCTTATCGGGCCAACGCAGGCGCGGTTCTGGCCGAATAACAGGGGAAAACCGTCTTATCGAGCCAACCCAGGCGCGGTTCTGGCCCGATAAGGCGGGTTTTCCGGCTTATCGGGCCGCGCGTAGGCCGATCCGGTGGGATAACGCGGTTTTTCCGCCTTATCGGGGCCGCGCAGGCGTGGGTCCGGCCGGATAAGGCGGAAAAACCGTGCTATTGCTACCGCCTTGCGATCCGCCCCGCGCATCAGCGGCACCACACCTAGGTCGAGCAACCGCCACCCCGCCACACAAAGGTCAGCAGGGGCACCGCCCCTGCTCAGCTACGCTCACAACAATCGAGTAGGAGGGGGCGCCTAGCCCCCGTCCTCTCACACCACCGTACGTGCGGGTCCGCATACGGCGGTTCATG
>JAIMAY010000039.1 GCA_023511725.1 Alicyclobacillus sp. | reverse complement strand
CCTGGCGCTTGGCGTCGGCGGCACGACGCAACTGCTGGAGCAGGTCTTCACCTTTGGAGCATTTGCCATGTCGTATGACCTGCTCATGGGTTACACGGGCATCCTGTCCTTCGGGCATGCCATGTTCTTCGGCACCGGAGCGTATGCCGTCGCCATTGCCCTCAATCAAGGCGGCGGTTCGCTGGTTAGCCTCCTTCTGGGGCTTGCCTGCGGTGTGGTGGCCAGCCTCGTGCTGAGCCTCATCATTGCCTTTTTGTCGCTGCGTGTGCGAGAAGCGTACTTCGCCATGATCACCCTTGCGGTGGGGCAGGTGCTGGGGGTGGTGGCGGGATCGCAAGGGCTGCGAGCGTGGACCCACGCCAACGATGGTCTGACCCTCCCGCTACCCGACAGCCTCTCGGGTGATTTGCCGGTCTACTATCTGTGTTTAGCGCTGCTTGTCGTCACGGCGGTGCTTCTGACCCGGTTGGTGCACTCGCCGGTAGGAGAGGTGCTCACCGCCATCCGGGAGAACGCCGCTCGTGCACGAAGCCTTGGTCATCCCGTGGTGAGGTACCAGACGCTCGCCTTTGCGGTGTCCGGTATCATCGCGTCGTTGGCCAGCAGTGTCTTCGCCCTGGCCCAGTCGTTCGTCAACACGACGGTGTACGATGTGGCCAGCGTCAGTCTCAATGTCCTCTTGATGGTGGTGATTGGCGGCGCAGGCACATTGTATGGCGGTCTGCTTGGCGCTGCGGTACTGCTATCCGCCCAAACGTGGCTGGCCGGCGCAGTTGGAGCGGCCCCATGGTTGCGCGAGTACATGCTGATCTTCGGGATTCTGTATTATATTGTGGTGGTACGGTTTCTACCCCGGGGCATCCTGGGCACCATCCTTGAGCGGAGGGGACACGGCCGATGGCGCAAATCTTCCAAGTACAACACGTCCCGGATCTGACCACGCGCGGCATGGGTGTGCACCCGGACGCGGAACCCTTGGTGTACGATAACCCACGCATCGATGCGCCGGTCCCCGGGGCCGTTTGGACAGGTGAGGTGGCGGGCGCGCAAGCCGTTCTGCGCTTGCCGGCACCGGAGAGGTGGAACGGAAAGCTGATAGTTGGCGTCACCCCGGCGGTGCGGACGGAACGATCACTGGACCTGTTGCTCAGCGACATCGTGATCCAGCACGGATATGCCTTTGTCGCTTGTGACAAGGGCACGCCGGGGCTCGTGCTGCGAGATCCAGCGCGGAGCATGGCCGAATGGGTTCCGGTCCACCGAACATTGACCGAATTCGCCATCCATCAGGTGACTCGCCACTACGGTCAGGCGCCCAGCCGGGTGTACATCTCCGGCGTCAGCAACGGTGGGTACGTGACACGGCGGATGCTGGAAGAGCATCCCGAGCTGTACGATGGCGGTGTGGAGTGGGAAGGAGTCTTTTGGCACCCGTCGGCCCGGCATCTCTTAACCACGCTGCCGGTATGGGTCGCCGATTACCCTGTCGTGGCCAACTGGCGTGGGGACCGGACGCCCGGGGAACGAGCGAAGGCGCGGGAGCGGATGCTGGAGGCGGGGCTTCATGCGGCGTCCGAGCCGTACTGGCATCAGTACTTCCTTGCCTACTGGGTGGTGTCGCTGTGGTTGTACGGGCGTAACCTGGATCCGGCGTGGGAGCCGTTCGCTGCGGATTGGTCCAACGACTGGTTGCAAGATCCGTGTGCCCTTGCCGCCTATCCGTGGCGGGATCGGCTGGATATAGTGGCTGAACGCGTTGCGACGTTCGCCAACACGGGAAACATCGGGAAGCCACTGTTGTCTGTGGCGGGCAATTGGGACTGCCTGGTGCCGTTTCGTCACCATGCCGCGGCGTATCGAGAGGCGGTGGCTGCCCAGGGAAAGGCGCATCTGCACCGAATGTATGAGGTGGAGGCCGGGAATCACGTGGACGGTATGCTTCGGATGGCGTGCGGTGCGCAACAGCCGGTTCAGCCATTTTACGAGGCGGCCCTCTACCACTTGGAGCGGTGGGTGGAGCAGAGCGTGGAGCCTCCGGCATCGGGATTGTATCGTCGCGTGACCGACTTCTGGGACGGACCACTGTTTACGGCGAGTCAGGTTCGGGCTGCCGCCGGGATGACAGGGGACCCGGCGGAACAGGAGCCGTAGGGAGGCCGGAATATGGCGGAGAACGGGGGACGCCGTGAGCCGCGCCGCTTCACTGACGAGCCCGCGGCGAAAAGGATGGATCCCCCTCGTGGGTTTGGCCGAGCGCGCACCGATTCTGGATCAGGTCCTTCGCCTGTTCACAGGCCCCTGTCGCAGGAACAGCAAGCGTTTCTGCGACGCGTGAGCGTGTTTTCCGCTATTGATCCCGACCTGTGCGACGGCGCCCTCGGCCGGCGCGGCAGTGCCCGTATCCTGGCGGAACTCGAGCGAAGAGGACATTTGCTCCTGGCCGAGGATGGGCGGGGATACGAACTGCACCCCTTGGTGCGCGAGGCGCTGATGGCAGAGGCTGACGCTGATGACAGGCGTTCGCTTGTGGAGTACGCCATTCGTTGGTACAGCGATCGCGGTGATCTCGACCGCGCCCTACGCTACGTGTTTGCGCTCGAGGATGACAGGCGGATCGCCGAATGGTTGTTGCCGCACATCCCAGGCCACCTGGAGCGTGGTCGCGTCTCCACCGTACAGGACTGGTTGGAGAGGCTGCCCGAGGAGGTGGTGCGAGCCTCGCCCGACCTGTTGTGGGCGAGGGCGGAGGTGGCCCGGCATGTGAACCGGTATCAGGAGGCGGAGGCGTACTTCGACGCCGCCACGTTCATCGCCCTCGATCAGCACGATACCCGCGCACTCGCCCAGGTCGAGATGGGGCTGGCTCGCCTGTACCTGGACACCATCCAACCCGCCCAGGCTGCGGTGCACATTCACAAGGCGCGAACCTATGTGGCGCGCGAAGACGTACCGCTGCGCATCGCCATCGTCCAACTGGCGTTCGAAAACAGCATCAATCAGGGGCGGTGGCGGCGGGCGGAGCGCCTGTTGATGGCACTTCGGCGGATGGGCGCGGGTCCGCCCGACAACAACAGCGACGCCCGCTTTCTGCTGCGCACGGGGCGGTTGCATGCGGTGGTTTCCCTCTTGCAGTCTCGCGCGGACACGGATCCAGCGGATGGTCGCACCGCACTCTCCCATCGCGAAGCGACGCTGCTTTTGGCGCTGGTGTACGCCATGCTTGGCGAGGCCGATGAGGCCCGTCAGCAAGCGGATCGAGCCCATCGCATCGGCCATGCCTTACAATCCCCCTTCGTTAGCGCGGTGGGGTTCATCCGCCTCGGTCACGCGTTGCATCTTTTGGACCCCTTGTCGGATGCGGCGCTGCGGTCATGGCCGGTCAGTACAACCTGGCGGTTGAGGTTCTCGAGCAGTGTTGCCATGATTTCGAGCACTGTGGCGATCCGTTCCTTACCCTCACCAGCCGCATCTGGCTAGCGCTGGCACTGTATCGCCAGGGTGGTGAGCGCTGGAAGGACACACTCGCCGCGGCACTCCGCGAGACGGAACGGCTTGGGGCATGGTTTCTGTGGGAGCGGCCCACCTTCTTCGGTTTGCGCGACGTGGCCATGGCGGGTCCGATGCTGCAAGCGTTCCACGGCCAGGGTGGGGGCTCGGCCGTCCGGCTGGCCGTGCGAATCATGGAGCACACGGGAGTGTTGGATGTGGACCATCACCCAGGTTACACCCTGCGGGTACAGACCTTGGGTGGATTCTCCGTGTGGAGAGGATTCTCTGAAATATCGCACAAGGAATGGCAGCGCGACAAGGCGCGTAAGCTGTTTCAACTCTTGCTCACCCATCGCGGCACATTCCTGCATCGTGAGGAGATCTGTGAGCGTTTGTGGCCCGATGCGGACGCGGAGACCGCGGAGCGGGATTTCAAGGTGGCGCTGCATACGTTGACCAACGTGCTTGAACCAGGCCGATCCGGCCGCAGCCACTCCGCGTTCATCGTGCGCCGCGGCGCGCTTTACGGACTTTGGAAGGGTGAATATCTGCCCGACGTGCGGTATGAGCCGTGGTGTGATGGGGAGCGAAACCGGCTGCGCATGACGTTCGTCGATGCGTGCGTGACGTACGCTCGCCTCTGCTGCGCTCAGCAGCGATTCGCAGAGGCCATCGCGGCCTGCGAGCGCGCCACCGCCGTGGAACCGACATGGGAGGAGGCTTACGTGTGCTGGATGCAGGCGGCTGCTGGCCTTTACAACCGTCCGCTTGTGATCCAGGTGTATCGCACTTGCGAGCGGGTGCTCCGGCAGGAGCTGGGGGTTGCCCCCATGGCCTCCACACGCACGCTGTACGAGACGCTTGTGGGCCGCCTGGCGTGAGAGGAGGTATCTTCAGATGCGAGGCCGGGTTCAGGTGCCAGGCCCCGCCCGTGGGGCCCGGGACTTGGTGGCGTCCAGGACGACCACCGAAGGTGCGCGTCCTCACGTGATCGACGGATTGCGCGCCTGGCCATGGCCATGAGGGGCTCGCCTGCGCAGAGCTCATGTACCCATCAGGCGCCCGGCGGCGTGACGTGGCCGGTCTCTCGCGGGAACGCCTCCGCACGGTGGTGTTTCCGTCGGATCAACCCCAACGTGGCCAAAGCGAGGACGAACAGCGCCATGGCAGCAACGGGTCCGAGCCACTCCAAAACCTCGTCCATGGGCGTACCGTCGTAAATCACGTCTTCGCTCACCAGTTGCCCGCCGATAAAGCTGATGTACGCCGCTGCGGGGTAGATGATCCACGGGAGTTTGTCGAAAACCTTGCCGATGAGGCGGCTGCCGAACAACAGGAACGGCAGCGTGCAGGCAAAGCCTGCGAGCAGCACGGCGATTCGGCCGCCCGCCGCTCCCAGCATGGCCATGGCATTGTCGAGTTCCATGCTGAGATCCGCCAGCACGATGGTCGCCAGGGCTTTGCTGAACGTCCCCGGTGCCTCAACCGCGGCCGCCTCTTCATGATGCCCACCCAAATGCTCCGCTGCAAGCTTGACCGCAATCCCGACCAGCAGAAGGCCGCCGAGGGTCTTCAAAACGGGCCAGCGGATCACGAGCGAGCCCAGCGTCGTGAAGACCATCAGCGCCAGGATGGCCAGCGTTGTGCCCCAGGCCACCGCTCGGTGCCGCAGCCTGTCCGGCAGGCGTGATGCCGCCAGCGAGATGGCGAGGGCGTTGTCTCCAGAGAGGAGAATGTTCACGAGGACCACATTGAAGATGAGCCACAGGGTCTGCAAGCCGTGAACCTCCGTGACAGATGGGGCGGGGCCGATCACGCAAAACAGCGAGACCCCAGCCCGCGCCGCGGTCGCGCCTTCGCGTGGAAGACCGCATGACCGCCCTGGGCTGTAAGTCTCGCTGCCGGGGACGCGTATGGAACATCTCGCAATGCTGGAGAGGCCCCGTCGCGTGGGCCATGCCGCAACGCAGAGTGTCCACCGGTGAAGGCGCCGGGCGAGGCCGCCGTCCTGACGACGCGCTTCTTCCGCCCTCCGTTCGAGCGGAAAGCTACTCCCTTACAGGCAAAAATATCGTACAATAATCCCGTAAGAAAGATAGACCCCGCGGGCAGCGTTGTCAAGCGGTCCGAGGAGCGGGAGGGATCCCCTGTGGCGGGCGTGTGGGCGTGGCATGTGATGGCGGGTATCCTGGGTGTGGTGCTCAGCCTCAGCGCGGTGTACCAGATGTGGGAGAAACGTTGGCACCCCCATCAGCCGGTGGATCCCGCGGGCGTTCGCCGCGCCACGGGGCCCGGCGGACGCCCATTCAGCGATGACGAGGTCCGCGTCTGGACTGATAAGCTGAACCGAGCTCCATACCTGGGAGGCCTGTCCAAGTGGGACATCCCCAAGCACCATCCGGATGTCTGCCTTATCCTGGCTTCAGGCGAGCAGGTGCGGCTGTACCTCGTCGGCGACATCTGGACCGTGGTTCGCCGCACCTCGCGGGGGCGAGAACGCGCCTACCGATTGTTGGATCCCGATGGATCGCGCGGGCACGGCGGCTGATGGGGCATCGAGACCCTCGCACCGCCCGCTGGCGATGGTTCACCCCATCAGGGTATTGCATTCCCTCGACGCGCTCTGCTATGATGCACTTAGCGATGGAAAAATCGAACATGTGCTTGAAGGTGGAGCCTGTCACCCAGGCTCCATTTTGCTTATATGGAGGGATTCGATGGATTCGCCGCAGATGCTGCAGGCTCAGGATGTGCTGCGGACCCTGCTGCTGCTCTTTGGTCTCGGCACGCTGGGAGGGAAATTAGCGGAAAGGCTACGCGTCCCAGACGTGGTGGTGTACGTACTTCTCGGCATGCTTCTGGGCCCGCAGGTACTGGGGCTGGTCAGAGTGGATCCACAGTCCGTCGTGTATCCCGTGATCCTCATCGGCGGCGCCGCATTTATCATCTACCACGGAGGAATGGTGACGGAACTCACGGGGATAGGTCGTGTCTGGCGCAGCGTCACGGCGCTCTCGACGGTGGGATTGGTGGCCACGGCGCTCGTCGTCGGCGTGGGTGGAGCCCTGGTGCTGCATCTGCCGTTCATGGACGCGTTTCTGCTGGGGGCCATCGTCGCCTCGACTGACCCGGCTGCGCTGGTCCCCATCTTTCAGCGGCTGCCTGTGCGGCCCCACGTGGCACACACGGTCATCTCCGAGTCGGCTTTCACGGATGCCACGGGCGCCATTCTCACGACCATCGTGCTCGGCCTCCTCACGCCGGGTGAGGCAGTGAGCGGCGCGGGGCTCGTGTGGATGTGTGTTCGGCTTGTCGCTGGAGGACTGTTCGTCGGGGCTGTGGTCGGTTGGCTGACGGCATTCCTGATCTCGGAGAATGACCGGGGGCTGCTGCGCGAGTACACGCCGATGGTGACGGTCTTGAGCGTGCTGTCCGCGTACACGGCAGCCGAGTGGCTCGGTGCCAGCGGCTTCATGGCAGTCTTCGTCGCCGGTATCATGGTCGGCAACGCCATGCACTTGCGGCTCACCATCCTGCCCCGCCAGGCGCTGGCCGCGCATGGGTTTGTGGAAGCCATCGGACTGAAGGCGCGGATGCTCATCTTTCTCCTGCTCGGCGCGCAGGTGGACTTCGGGGCACTGGCTGATCACATCGGTCCAGCCCTGGCCATCACGGCTATTTTCATCGTGATGGCGCGTCCCCTCACGGTGCTCATCTCCGTGCCATGGGACAAACGCGCTGGTTGGCGCTGGCGGGAGGTCGCGTTCCTCTTCTGGACCCGTGAGACAGGCGTTATTGCCGCGGCGCTCACAGGCATTGTGAGTGCCTCACGCCCGGACGAAGGCGCGCTGCTGTCCGCCGTCGTGTTTGTCATCATCCTCGTCACGCTTCTCCTTCAAGCAAGTACCACGCCGTGGCTGGCGCGGCGGCTAGGGCTGCTCACGCACTCAACTCACGGTCCCGCCATCACGCGTGAGGCTGCACGGTGAAAGGCTACAGGGTTGTGCGTTCTACGGCTGGCCCCACCTATCGTCGTGAGCGGACCCCGTGATCCTATCCCTTTTCCGGCACCGTCGCTGCCTGCGTGATCTGAAGGCTGTACCACAGCAGGTACGCGGCCCAGCTTCGCCAGGGGTGCCAAGCGTCGGCGCGGGTGCGCACCTCGGCTTCCGTGAGGCGTGTGTCGCGTCCCAACGCAGCCGCCAGCGCCTGTTGGATGCCCACATCCGCCGCGGGGATCACGTCCGGGAAACCCAGGCCGCGCATCAGCACGTACTCCGCCGTCCACCGGCCAATGCCGCGAAACGCCGTAAGCTGACGCATCGCCTCGTCCACAGGGAGATGGCGGAGGGACGCCAGGTCCAGCCGGCCCATGACCACAGCCTCGGAGACCGCAACGATGGCTTCAGCCTTGGTGCGGCTCATCCCGAGCGTGCGGAGGACCTCGGGCGATATGGCCGCCAGTTCGGCCGGCTCCGGCAGCACCCGGTGCGTGCCTGCCGGCGACTCCACCGCATGGCCGAACCGTTCCAGCAACGCGAGCTTGAGCTTCTTCGCCACTTTCGTATGGATCTGCTGACCGATGATGGCCCAGAGGAGGGCTTCGTATGGATCACCAAATAGCACCGGCCGCAGCCCCGGTGTGTGCGCCAAGATGGGGGCGAGGGCCGGATCGGCGGCACACGTGCGAAGGAAACCGGATGGATCCGCATCGAGCTGGAACTGGCGCCGGAAGCGGGCCACGGCAGCTTCGGCAAGCTGCGGTGTGAGCGTGGCGCCGAACACCTCGACGCGGAGCGGCGTGGCATGGATGTGCACGGAGGGGGCGCGGTTGGCTGCGACACGCGTCCCAGGCGTGGTGTGCGAAGGTGTGGCAGACACCGCGTGCCCCTCGGCAGGTGTGGCCGGTTGCGCGCGAAGGACGACATCCAGTCCGTCAATGCGCCAGGCGCGGACGAACGTGACACCGGCGGTCTGCTCGAGGACGGCGGCTGCTGATGTCCGTACGTAGGCCAGATTGGCGGTCCAGTCGTACGGGGGAACGGGTGTGAGGGTGAACGTCATAGACTCCATCCGCGGCTCTCCCTTCTCCGCCCATGGTAACGTCTGTACAAGCTTTGTGCCAGGAGAGAGAACCGGAAGATACCGCCGTGTGACGCTGCCGCGTCCGTACCCGATGCAGAGCCGGTATGCGTGTGACTCCCTAGGCGCGCGCCGTGCTTCACACCCGCGCAAACAATGCCTTGACTTCGAAGCGTCGGCCGACGATGAACGGCCACTCGTGCTTTGTGTAGGCGCGTGCGCGCGCCTCGCGTTGACGACGAACCATTCGCATCAAAAGGGCCAGGTCATCGGTTTCGAACGACAGGAGCCACTCGTAGTCGCCGAGGCCGAACGCGTGCACGTCGCGCGCTCACACCCAGAAAAACACCTGGCACAGCCACGCCAGCACGAGCATCGGGGTTCCTCGTGGCGGTCGCCGTTCTGGCGGCTCCGCCGCTTGCCGTTCCATTCCGTCTGCGTCTGGACCGATGTAGACCACCTCATAAAAGGAAGCGCCATTTCTCCAGGATTGCACCCGATGCTGCATCCTGCGCAGGTGTTCATGCGGCCACAGCCGGCGTACGAACCCAGCGAGCCACAGGGCTGCCGCCATCAGCCAGAACAGCCCGCACAGCAGCCACCACAGGAACTGTCCCATCCCTGGCAGGGCGAGGGGGGTCAGGATGGGCCACCCCGGCCACACGGTATGCGTCAGACCGGTGGCGCGTAACATGGCGAGGATGATCTGAATCGGCCAGTTGATGAGTTCCAAAAGCCAGACGAGGGCCAGAAGGCCTGCCGCCGAAACGAACATCCAATCGCCGGTCCGCATCCGGCCCAGCACATATTCCATCCCTTTATCCATCACGTAGCCCATGGGGCTGAAGTAGCGGATGAAGGTGTACATTTCCCATGCTCGAAGCAGCCTGCCAAGCCAGCGAAACATGATCATCCTCCCTGCACTCACGCAGCGTCGCTACGTCTCATGATCCCAGAACGGCGGGTGTGGCGCAACGTACGCCTGCGACAGCCGGACCGTCGTGGGACCCACGGGTTCACTCGGTTCCGCGCCATGTCGTGCGAGGCAGGAGAGGACCATGGCGTTGCCGAAGAGGAAGTTGTTCAGCCGCACCAACCGGAGCCCCCAGCGGTGTCCGGCTTGGCCACATCACGCGAGGGTAGCCCAATGGCGAAGGAGGCGCAATCAGTGATGTTTGAGGGCATCCTGCCGGCGATGGTCACAC
Organism: Alicyclobacillus sp.; assembly: GCA_023511725.1. Lineage (GTDB taxonomy): Bacteria > Bacillota > Bacilli > Alicyclobacillales > Alicyclobacillaceae > JAIMAY01. The sequence continues at coordinate 10,160 of JAIMAY010000039.1, read as the reverse complement.
CAGTGAAAGACGCGCATGTGGATCACGAGGCCTTGCGGGGCTATGTGGATTGGTTGTTGGCGCAGCGGATTGACGGACTGTTCGCGCTCGGCACCACGGGTGAGGGTCAGCTGCTGTCACGGGCGGCGTGGGTCCAGGCGATGACGACGATTGCGAAGGCTGTGGATGGGCGAAAGCCCGTGATCGCGCAGTGTGGAGGCATTTCCTTGGAGGAAACGCTGTACCGCATCGACGTCGCTGTGAGCCTGGGCGCCGACGCCATCGCGGTGCTGGCACCGTACTACTACGCGTACGACGAGGATGCGCTCGCGCGCTATTTTTCGACCGTGTTCCAGCGCTGGCCCCATGTAAACTTCTTCCTCTACAACATCCCCCGTTGCACGCACAACGATATCACGCCGGATCTTGTGGCGCGGTTGGCGTCTGAATTCGGCAACGTGGTGGGCATCAAGGACTCGAGCGGTTCTGCGGAACTGTTGCGCCGTTTCACCCAGACCGCACCCCACTTGGCTGTCTTCACCGGGAGCGAGGGGTTGATGAGGGAGGCGTTTGAAGCGGGCGCGAAGGGACTGGTGTCCGGGATGGCCTCCGCCTTGCCCAACGAGCTCCGCGATGCATGGGATGCCACGCGCAGCGGGGATCTGGCACCGGCGGAACGCATCCAGCGCGTGCAGGCCATCTTCCAACGTTATTCGACCATTCCAGCGGCCAAGGCGATTCTCGCGAGGCGTGGGTTGATGTCCGCGGACTGCATCCCGCCCATCCTCAGCCTGACCGAGGGCAGGACGGCCGAGCTGTTTGCGGACTTGCAGGCGGAAGGCATCACCCTCTGAGTCCCCCGCCAGTTCCGCCAGTGCCTTTTCGCCCAACGCACGTCGCAGTGTCTGCTGGCCCGGGTTTTCAATTGTTTCGCCTCGCGTTATGATGGTACACGGCAACGACAGAGAGATGGGAGATGACCCGGACTCCATGACGGACAGAAAAGGTCTGCTGTACGCATTCCTCGCTTACGCAGGTTGGGGTCTCCTGCCGATGTACTGGAAGTTGTTCGAGGCGATGTCTCCGTATGAGCTGTTGGCGTACCGCATCCTGTGGTCGGCGGTGTTTGTGTGGCTGCTCGTCGTCGCGATGCGGCGCGTGCCATCGACGGTCGGTGTGATGGGCACCGGTCCGCGCGCAGGGTGGATGGCACTGGGGTCCGTCCTCATCACCGCCAACTGGCTGACTTACATCGTGGCGGTGAACACAGGGCACGTGGTGGAGTCGAGCCTCGGTTACTATATCAATCCGCTGGTGAACGTGCTGCTGGGTCTCGTCTTCTTGCGAGAGCGGCTCACAGCGGTGCAGTGGCTGGCCATGGCCATCGCGGCCGCGGGCGTCGCCGTGATGATGGCTGCCTATGGTCAGGTGCCATGGCTGGCGCTGCTGCTCGCCGGTACGTTTGGTTTCTACGGGCTCGTGAAGAAGAAGGTGAGCGTGGAGGCCACCGAGAGCCTCACGTGGGAGACCACGCTGGTGCTGCCCATCGCGGCCGTTTACCTTATCGCTCTCGCGCTCACTCACGCCAGCACCGTGAACGTCCTCACGCCCTGGCGTATGGTCGTGCTGTGCCTCTCCGGCGTCGTCACCGCCATTCCGCTGTTGTGGTTCGCCATGGCAGCGAAGCGCCTGAACATGGCGACGCTCGGCATGGTGCAGTATGTGTCGCCGACCCTGCAGTTGGTGCTCGGCGTGTGGGTGTACCATGAGCCGTTCACGCAGGCGGACGCCATCGCCTTCTCATGCATCTGGGCGGCGCTGCTGCTCTACACGCTCACGCTGTGGCGGCAGCAGCGGATGCGCACGATGAGCCCCGCGTCCGCGGGTGTTGCCGCGGGCGGCCCATCATAAGGTGGTCCCCCGCCGCGGCGGCACCGGCTGGCGTGCCGGCGGCGGGAGCGGGGCGGCAGGGGCGCTCACCGGGTGGCGCGGGCGCGGCCCCGGCGGGGCGGATAGTCCGGTTTTCCGTCTTATGCGGCGCGATCGCGGCCCTCGCAGAGGTGCACGGCGCGCCTGTGGGCTTGATCGGGCCGGATCCGCCAAATCGCGCGCTCCACGCACGGCACGAGAGGAAGTGGATCGCATGCTGAATGCGGATATCCTGTCGCAGCAGTACGTGCTGGTCCGGCGTACACGCGAGGCGGTGTTCGGCATGCTGTCAGACATGCCGCCGGCGCACCTTCACCCCCCGTGCCGGGCTTTGGACACACGACTATCGCGCGCACCATGTGCATACGGCCGATTGCTACCTTTTCTGGCTCGGCACGTTTCCCGCCCTCCGATCCACCCCCGAGTTCACCCCGAACTTCTCACCGGAATGATCACGGTCTACATGGCAACCCTCCCATCCCGCTCACACCACTCTGGCTCTTCACGCACACGGTCACGCACGAGTTTCACCACAAGGGCCAGGTCGTGGGTATGGCCCGCCAGCTTGGCCACATCCCAGCGGATACGGACTTAGCGCTGGAGAAAGATGCGCGGGCGCGTGAATCTGCGGAAAGGGGGCCGCGGCCGGTTCGGACCACGGGCCGGCGTCAATAACGCGGGTTTCCCGGCTTATGTAGCGCGATCGCGGCCCCGGCGAGGCAGATAAGGCGGTTTTCCCGCCTTATGCGGCGCCGAAGTGGCCCGGCCGACGCGAATAACGGTGTTTTTCCGCCTTATGCGGCGCCGAAGCGGCCCGGCCGACGCGAATAACGGTGTTTTTCCGCCTTATCCGACAGCCCCCGAGGCAGTCCTGCCTCCGCGGCAGCCTCCGCCCCGCGCGCCGCCGGCGTCACAGCCACGCCGCGGCCTGCCCCGCCAGCGCGCACATCAGCACGACGGCCCACGGTGGCGTGCGCCAGACGGCCAGCAGGACGAAGGCGGCGAGGGCCACCGCGAAGTCGACGGGGGAGTGGACGCTGCTCGTCCAGACGGGGGTGTACAGGGCGGCGGCGAGGATGCCGACGACGGTGGCGTTGACGCCGGCGAGGGCGGATCGCCAGGTGGGTCGCGCGCGCAGGGTCGCCCAGAAGGGGAGGCAGCCGGCAACGAGGAGGAAGCCGGGCAGGAACATTGCGATGAGAGCGACCACCGCGCCGATCACGCCCCCCACCCCCGCATCCGCGACATAGCCGAGGTAGGCAGAGAGGGTGAACAGGGGGCCGGGCAGCGCCTGCGCTGCGCCGTAACCTGCGAGGAAGGCGTTCATGCTCACCATGCCGGTGGGCACGAGCGCACTCTGCAGCAACGGCAGCACCACGTGTCCGCCGCCAAACACGAGGGATCCCGCCCGATAAAACACATCCCACAGCGCCAGCCACCCGCCGCCTTGCTGCGCGCCCAGCGCCCAGCGCAGCGCGGGGACGCCGACGAGGAGCAGCGCGAACAGGGCCAGGAGAAAGGTGCCGGTGCAGGGGGAGGGCGTGATCGGCGGCGGGGTGGTCAGACCGTGCGGCGCCCCGCCGCCATCGTCGGCGGCCTCTCGCGCGCCGTCCCCAGCCTGCGCGCCAGCCGCGGCTCCGCCTACGCCCGCACCCGCCCGCGCGTCACCCGTGCCCGCCGCACTCCCCGTGTCCACCTCGCGCATTAGCCACAGCCGGCCGATCACGCCCCCCACCACAATGACAACCACCTGCATCCACGCGTAGGGCACGAGCAGAAGCAGCACAGCGGATGCCGCCGCCATGGTCGCTCGCCGGCGGCCGACGGCGAGTTGCCTGGCCATGCTCCACACCGCCTGGCTCACTACGGCCACGGCGGCCAGCATCAGGCCGTGCAGCCAGGGCGCGCCGATCACGCGATAGTGCGACACACCGGCAGCGAACAGGATCATGAGCACGGCCGACGGCCAGGTGAAGCCGAGCCACGAGACCAGCGCGCCCCACAGACCGGCGCGGCGGATGCCGATGGCCATGCCGACCTGGCTGCTGGCAGGGCCGGGGAGGAACTGGCAGAGGGCGACCAGATCAGCGTAGGTTTCCTCGTCCAGCCACCGCCGGCGGTGCACGTATTCGTGATGGAAGTAACCGAGGTGCGCAATCGGGCCGCCGAATGAAGTGAGCCCAAGGCGTGTCGTCACCACAAAAAGTTCCCACAGCCGGGCGGCGCGGGATGGGGGAGATGCGTGGGACATGGGGGGACCTCCTTTTGTGGGTCATCGGGATGCACGGGCCGGCCACCGCCGCGAGGCGACCACGGTACACCTGCGCCGCGGCCACCGCTCGCCCGGGCGCCGCCCAACGTGCGAGGGGGGCGGACCAGGCGAATATGCAGAAGAGTCGGGTACAGCCGTCTGTTACTCCTGTTGTATGACGAGGGGAGGGGGAGTTGCAAGACCGAAGGAGGGATTCCATTGCGGAGGGAACGTCGTCGATGGGTCACGGGGATCAGCGCCGTGCTGGGGATGGCGCTGTGCCTCGTCTTCAGCGGCCGGCCGATCACGTTCGCCGCCCCCACCTCGCACGCGGCCGCGGCTGGGCGGGGAGGGGCGGGATCGGGCCAGGGTGGAGGGGCGTCGGACACTGGACCGTTCGCGCCGCTCAATCGACCGGGGCCGCCGCTCGACGTGCCACGGGCGCAGCTCGCTGTGAGCCTGACATGCAGCGCCGATCTCGCCACAAGCCCGCACACCCCCGTCCTGCTCGTACCCGGCACCACGCTGACGCCGGATATGAACTTCTCGTGGAACTACGAGCGCGCGTTCGCCGAGCAGGGCATCCCGTACTGCACCGTGACGCTGCCGTATGATGCGATGGGCGACATCCAGGTGGCGGGAGAGTATGTGGTGTACGCCATCCGGTCCATGTACGCGGAGGCCAAGCGCCGCATCGACATCCTCGGCTTCAGCCAGGGCGGGATGGTCCCGCGCTGGGCCCTGCGTTTCTGGCCCGACACGCGCAAGATGGTGGATGACCTGGTCGCACTCGATCCGTCCAATCACGGCACCGTCACCGCCGACGGGGTCTGCCTTGCGGACGGCTGCGCACCCGCCATTTGGCAGCAGCGCGACGTGTCGAATTTTATGCGCGCCCTCAACAGCGGCGCGGAGACATTCGCCGGCATCTCCTACACCAACATCTACAGCCGGACCGATGAGGTTGTCATGCCCAACCTGAACGATGCAGGCAGTTCCAGTTTGCATACGGGGGAGGGCGAGATCGCCAACATCGCCGTGCAAAGCGTGTGCCCCGCGGATACGTCGGACCACCTCGCGATGGGCACCTACGATCCCGTCGGCTACGCCCTCGCCTTCGACGCCCTCACGCACCCGGGCCCGGCCGACCCCAGCCGTATCCCACGCTCCGTCTGCACCCAGGCCGTCCAACCCGGCGTGAATCCCGTCACGTTCGCCATCGACTACGCCCGCTACGTCGCCCACTGCCTGTTCGTCCTCGCCACCAGCCCGCACGTCGCCAGCGAACCGCCGCTGAAGCCGTACGTGTTCGCCTCACCGCGCGGGCGGTAGCGCCGGGCGCGGGGGGGTGCGGGGTGTGGCGGGACGGCGGCCCCGGTGGGGCGGATAAGTCGGATTTTCCGCCTTATGAGGCGCGACCGCGGCCCCGGCGGGGCAAATAAGCCGCTTTTCCCGCCTTATGTGGCGCTGCGGCGGCTCCCGCGAGGCGGATAAGCCGGACTTTCCGCCTTATGTGGCGCGATCGCGGCCCCGGTGGGGCAGATAAGCCGGTTTTCCCGCCTTATTCGGCGCTGCGGCGCTCTTTGGCGAGGTGGATAAGCCGGTTTTTCCGCCTTATGTGGCGCGATCGCGGCCTCGGTGGGGCGGATAGGCCGGTTTTTCCGCCTTATCCCCCGCCGCAGCGACCCGGCCGGCGCCCATAACGCAGCCTTCGCGCCTGATGCAGCGCGATCGCGCCCCATCACGGCCCGAGCCAACCACCTTTACGATCTTCCGCTCCGGCGGTCGGCGTGCGTCGGGTGGAGCAAAGCGGCGCGCAGGGCGGTTCCGCGTAAATGGGCGCGCGACGGGTGCAGGGTGTAGGTGCGAATGCGGCGCGTGCCTGTCGCCGGCTGGAGCCATTTGCGCGCGATGAGACTCCGGAGGAGTTCACGCGCTGCGTCGGGTTTGACGTCGAGGAGATCAGCTATCGCTTGCGGCGTCACGGGACGGGCGCTGGACCATACAAGCAGCACGACACCCCTTTCTCGCCAAGAGAGATCGGCGAGGTCGGCGACGCCGATGCTCCTCCCCAATAGCTGCTGCAGCGTCTGCTGGCAGACGCGAGGATGCGACTCGACGTCGATGTAAGCGAAGCGGAGCACGTCCCAGCCGTCGATCACGAGGTGGTTCTGACGCTGGCACTGGGCGGCGAATTGGGCGCTGTTGAGATCGCGGTGGTGGGCGCTGAAGCCGTCGATCTCGATAGCCACCCGCAGCCCACCCCGGATGTACGCGAAGTCGATGTAGCGCAGGCCGTCGCGGTAGTCGCGGATCTCGTACTCGGGATGCAGGTAATCAAACGATGCGAAGGCCGGCCACCACACGCGGCGGAGAAAGGTGGTTTCGGCGTGGCCGAGATTGCGCAGGCGAAGTTGGGCCTCGCCGTCCCGGCGGCGTCGATGGTCCTCCAGCCACCTGGCCATCGCCTCTTCGAATTCCACGGGCGCTCCCTCCCGCGCGCGACGCGACACGGTGGCGCCGCGCAGAAGTTGCCCGCAGTCTACCAAACCCGGCCGATCCCGTCCATGACGCGGAGGAGACTTCCGTCACGGACGGGCCGCCCGCGCGCGCGAGCCGGTGCGATCGGTACCGGGATCGCCCGCGGCACGTGCCTGCCCTGCCGCCCGCCCGCGCGAGCCGGCGCGATCGGCCCCGTCACCGCCGACGCCGTCACCGTCCGCGCCATTCACCGCCCGCCGTAACCGCCGTAGCCACCGTAGCCACCGTAGCCGCCGTAACCTCCCCAGCCACGGCGGCCGTAGCGGCGACGCCGTCGTGTGGGCCACACGTCGAGGACGAGGATGATCAGGAAGCTGATCAGCGCCAGCAGCGGCGGGGTGATGAAGCCAAGGAGGCGGAATTCAGGATTTGCGCAGGAGATGTAGCCGGTGCAGGTCAGGGGGTTGCTGAGCGCGGGGATGATCTGCAGCAACCAGTGGTAGAGCGACAGCGCGGCGCCGATGGCCGCCAGGGTGCCGGTGTAGAGGCGCGCCGGGAGGTCCGCGGCGAGGCTGAGGATGGAGATGAGCGCAATCGGGTACATGCAGATGCGTTCGTACCAGCAGAGATCGCACGGGAGCCAGCCGAGGCCGAGGCTCCAGTAGAGGCTGATGGCGGTGGCGATCACGGCCGTGATCGCCCGCAGCCACACACGCAGGGTCATGGGCCACAACTCCTTCGCACCGCACGGTCACGCGAAGCTTGTCCCCCTCATCATAACACGGCTTCCATGCTGTAATCGTGCCAATCGTTGAAAGGGTGGGACAAAAGCGATGTGGGACGAGGTGCGCCGCGCCGCCGGAGCCGCCATGGCGCCGTGGGAGCAGCCGATGCCGCCATGGCGCCGCGGCGCCGCATAAGGCGGAAAAATCGGCTTATCCGCCTCGCGGGATCCGCCGCCGCGCCGGATACGGCGGAAAAACCCGCTTATCCGCGTTGGACGGACCGCGATCGCGCCACATAAGGCGGAAAAACCCGCTTATCCGCCCCGCCGAGGCCGCCGCAGCGCCGCATAGGGCGGAAAAACCAGCTTATCCGCCCCGCGGGAGCCGCCGCCGCGCCCCATAAGGCGGAAAAACCAGCTTATCCGCCGCGCGGGAGCCGCCGCGGCGCCACATAAGGCGGAAAAACCGGCTTATCCGCCTCGTCGGGGCCGCCGCGGCGCCACATAAGGCGGAAAAACCGGCTTATCCGCCTCGTCGGGGCCGCCGCAGCGCCACATAAGGCGGAAAAACCCGCTTATCCGCGCCGCGGGAGCCGCCGCCGCGCCCCATAAGGCGGAAAAACCCGCTTATCCGCCACGCGGGAGCCGCCGCCGCGCCCCATAAGGCGGAAAAACCGGCCTATCCGCGCCGGCAGCCGCCGGGAGAGTCTCCCATCCATGCCTCGGGGCACCTTCTCACAGAGGAAGACGCACGACCTCTGTCGAATCTCCGTCACAAACGTCCGGAGCAGGCGCATCACCAGCATACGACAGGGGGGCCGTACCCATGTCCCATGTCGCGTCCCAACTCCGCTTCCTTCTGCGCGATCTCGTTCACTGGGTCACACCCCACGTCCTGCCGCGCGGGTTGGAGTACGCCCAGGCGGGCCGTGTACTGTCGATCCGCCTCGACGCCAGCCCCGCCCCCGCGGCCGACGCCGGCCCTGGCGGGCCCGCGGACCCCGCTGCAAACGCCGGCCCCACCCCCGCGGCCTGCGCGGGTGAGATTGTCGCGCAGGTGGCGGGGCGGGACAGGGTGTACGATGTGCGCGTGGATCTCACGCATTTCCCCCGCAGCACCTGCTCCTGCCCCTACGATGAGTGGTGCAAGCACATGGTGGCGGTGGTGGTGGCGGCGGCCGAGGAGATGGGGATGGGCGACGAGGCGGTGCGCGTCGTGGGGGAGGCGAGCGCGGAGGTGCTGCTCGACGAGGTGGCGAGGTGGTCGGTGGAGGATCTCCGCTCTCTCCTCCACATCATCGCGCGCACGCACCCGGCCTGGGCCATCGACATGCGAGTCATGGCGGCGGAGTGGCGGCGGGCGAGGGGGATGGCGGATCGGTTCCGGGATATGAGCCTGGACCAGGTCGTCCGCCACTTCGAGCGAGCCGTGGCGGAGGTGGTGCGCGAGGCGGATCGGCTTGTCGAACGGTGGGATGATCCACCCTGGATCGTCTACGATCCCGCCCCGGACACCCCCATCTCCCGGCACCCAGCCCCGTCGGCACCGGACCCTGCCCACGAGGGCCCGCGCGACGGTGGTCACGCGCTGCCGTCCGACGACGGCCTCGCGGCGTCGCACCGAATCTCGGCCCACGACGGGCCGGGCGACTCTTGTACGGCCCATCTCGACCCGCTCCGCACCTCTGGTCGCGCCTGGTTGAGGCGGGAGGTGCGACGGGTCTTCGTCGATTGGGCGGACGGGACGCAGGCCGTCGCCGGCGACGCGCCGCTGGCTGCCGCCGCCGGGCTGGCGCTGCTGGCATTGCGTTTCGACGAGTGGGTGGCGTCTGCGCCGGCCTGGGCGCAGGAGGCGTGCGGGGACGTAGCCGCGTACATCCAGGCCCGCCTGGCCAAGGCGATGGACCAACTGCGCCGCGACGCGCGCGCCCACTCCCGGGTTCGGCTGCAGTGGGAGCGGTTTATCCATCGGTTGATAGACCCGTGCCACACCGTCGAGGCGCTGCTGCGGGTGAGTGCCGTGGTGGGGGAGGGCGTGATCGACGCGGTCCATCTACATGCCGTGCGCCATCAGTTGCGCCACGAACATCCCCACCTGTGGCTGGCGTTCCAGCAGGACCCAGACCTACCCTTCAACCTACCGGCCGATCACGCCACTCCCTCCCAACAAGCCGCCCTCACCGCCTGGTGGGTGCAGATCTGTCTGCGCCACGGTGAGGTGGCGGAGGCGGAGCAGGCCGTGATCGCCGCCTGTACCGTGGGCGCCCGGGCACTATGCGCGCTCGCCCATTACTTCGCGCACACCCGCTACGATCCGGCCACAGCCGCCGCCTACCTCGCGCGTGCGCTGGAGCAGCCCGATGCAGACGCAAGCTCCGATGCGTACGAGGCGCTGGCCAGGCTGTATGAGGCCGCCGATCAACCCGACCAAGCCGCGCAGGCGAGGGCGAAAGCCGAAGCCCTGCGCGGGCAGTCATAGCACGCTTCTGGCTGCCCGCGAGCACCAACTACAGTGTGGAGCAACACCTGGCGCAGCAGGCTAAGCGTGAAGAAGAGTGAAGAGAGGCTGCTATCCCTCCACAGGTCTTTCACCTTCTTACGGAGCACCAGTACGGGTGCGTACGCAACCGTGTATAGGAGGGGTATCCGTCAGGATTGGTATGCGCGAACCTCCATCGATGCAAAAACGGCGGGAGGTTCGCGTAAATGAAAAAGTGCTTGGAATGACTGGATCTTCACAATGTATAGAGGGTAGAATGAAGGCACAGAAAGACGTCAACCGTGACCTCTCTTAGG
>JAIMAY010000072.1 GCA_023511725.1 Alicyclobacillus sp. | reverse complement strand
ACGGCTTTGGCCCAGGGTTGGGTCGTGTCCGTGCCGTCGAGCAGGCCGTGCAGCGTGGTCAACAGGAACAGCGGCAGATAGAGCGTGTGCAGCGCTCGCCACACGCGTAGGCCAATCCGTTCACGCAGGTACGATGTGAGCACCATGCACACCCACAGGTACAGGGCCATCACGCCAAGCCCCGTGGCCACAGGCCGGTACGCGGCGACGAAGGGGAGCAGCACCTGCGCCAGGGTGAACGGCACGTCCGTGTCCATCCATACGCCCCACAGGTGCAGCAATAGAAAAGGAAGCATGAGCAGGGACATGTACTGGTGCGTCACGTTCATCACGCGCCGCAGTCCCCATCTATCCCAGAACGCGCCGGCGCTGGTGAATCCGAGCAGGACGCTGGCGGCAAGCAGCACGTATGCCGTGAAGCCGGCGGCGCGGTTCAGACGCCAGTAAAGCATATTGACGGACGCGGGGTCTGCCCCGGCGAGGTGTGCCAGTACCCAAACGCTGCCCCCCAGCGCGATGGCGAGCCCGCACGCGATGGCGAACGGCGTGTATTGTCGCTCTTCAATCAACTGCATATCGACAGGACCTCCTGTTTTTGGGCACACGCCGGCGCTGCCTCGCGCCGGCGTGTTGCATTCAGGGTCCATTGTGGCATGGCGGCCTTGAACAGGGATTGAAAGGATGGGCGTGTCCCCGTACCCGAGCATTGTCGCCATCACCGTGTCGCCACGCAATCACTCCACCATGTCCACACCCCATACCTGGGCGTCGTCGTACGCCCAGCGCGGATACTCCTCATGCGCGAGGAAGCGCGTGGCGTACAGCTGCGCCAGCTTCTCGTAACGTTCGCCAGCGGTGTCGGCAACCTGGAGCAGTGCGGCCACCTGCACGGCGTCGGCGATGCGGATCAGTGCATCCTTGGCGTACCACTCAGCGCCGGCACCGTCCGTCTCGCGAAGTCCGGCCAGAGCGCGTTCGGCGGAGGTGGCGGCGAGGCGGAGGGCCGGATGGGCAGAGGTTGAGAGCGGCGCGAGCAGGTCGTCGACAACGTCCTCCGAGACGCGCCCCTTGCGCACGGTCTCGAGAAAATCGAGCGCCTGGATGTTGCTCGGGCCTTCCCAGATGGGCGTGATGAGCGCCTCACGGTGCCAGCGTGCGACGCCGTACTCCTCGAGGAAGCCGAGTCCGCCGAACAATTCCATGGCGGCGGCCGTGAGCGCCGCGGCGTGATGGGCGGTGCGGGTTTTTACCAGATGCGTGAGCAAGCGCGCGCGGTGGTACGCGGGTGTGTAGGGCGGTACGTCACGCCACGCCTGATCAAACGCGTCCACTGTGAGGAACGTGAGCGCGAGTCCAGCCGCTTGGCGGACGGTGAAGTCGGTGAGATCCCGCCGGATGAGAGGGTGGTCTTGCAGCAGGCGGCCGAAGCTGTGGCGCCGACGCACGCGTTCCAGCACCTCGAGCCGCGCCTTTGCAGCGATACCCATGGCCCCGATGGCGTTGGCGATGCGGGACACGGTGAGATTTTCCAGCGTGTAGTAGATGCCCAACTCAGGCGAACCAATGAGGTACGCCTCGCTCTCCTGCAACTCCACCTCGCCGGAGGGCACGGCGCGCGTCGCGCTCTTGTCCTTGAGCCGGCGGACGTGGTAGTTGAGCTCGCCGTGGCGGCTGAGCCGCGGCAACAGGAACAGCGCCAGGCCCTTCGGCCCCGGCCCAGCCCCAACAGGCCGCGCGGTCGTGATGGCGTAGTCAGTCAGGCCGGCGCCGCTCGCGAAGTACTTGTCGCCTGTGAGCCGCCACACCTCGCCGTCCGGTCGTGCGCTCGTGAGATTCGCCCCTAGGTCCGATCCGCCCTGCGACTCCGTCATCCACGTCGCCCCGAATGCTCGCCCGGCGAGCATCTCCTCCTTCCACGCCCCGAACTGCGGCGCGTACTTATGGATGGCGTAGATCACCTGGTTCGTGATGGTGAGGATGCAGTAGAGGCCAGGGTCTCCCACCAGGTAGCCGAGTGCGTAGTGGTGGTGCCAACTTCCTCCCTCGTACGGCGCCCGGTTGATGGCGGCGAGCTTTTGCAGGACGTCGCGCTGTGCGGGGCTGAGTCGGACGCGATCCACCCGCCGTCCGTCGAGATCATGGTGGATGAGGATGGGGCGGGCGTCGTGATCGACATGGTAGACCGTCTCGTAGACCTCGCGGCCGGCGAAAGCGCCGAAGTCGGTGAGTTGTTGCTCGTGTTCAGGATACTGTCTCCAAAAGTGGCGAAGGGTATCGCGGAGGAGTGAGTCACGCGAAAAATGATTGGTGCCGTAGGCGTAGGAGATGAGATCCATGGACATGGAGAGGTGCCTCCTTTCGCAGATGGCGGCGGGTGACGACCGGTCAGCGGTGGGCGCAGTGCCACAGGCTGCTGCCGGAGCAGCGAAGCGCCGTGGTGGCTGCGAGTTGACGGGAGGTGCGCCTGTGCGGCGGCCCGTAGCGATCTCGGTTTCCGGCGCAGTCGGCATAGCGCAGGTTGAAAAGTCCGAATCGACGGTAGGATACGACGAGACCCGAGGGTTGGTCAATGGGGCACGGCACGTCGGCCGGGCCGTGCTACAATGTCCATGGAATCAGAATCATCAGATGGAGGTGCGGGAGATGGAATCGCGAGCCTGTGAGACGATTTTCGTGAACACGTTCACCGATGGTGTGCTGGATCCGGCGAAGCCGATGCTGGG
>JAIMAY010000071.1 GCA_023511725.1 Alicyclobacillus sp. | reverse complement strand
GGTGCGCCTAGAGGGAATCGAACCCCCGCACCCGGTTCCGGAGACCGGTGCTCTATCCGCTGAGCTATAGGCGCAAGCGACATCTAAGAATATAACACAGGTGCTTGTCGCAATCAAGATCCGCAACTTGGAAAGGACCCCTGGGCGAGGCGCAGGGGTCACCCGGTGTATCTTCCCGTTAACACATCCATCAACGCGCCGGCCTTGCGGCCGCACTCCAGCCACTCCTGCTCCGGATCACTATCCGCCACGATGCCGGCGCCGGCCTGCACGTAGTAGATGCCATCGCACTCAATCACGGTGCGAATGATGATGGCTGTATTGGCGTTGGCGGCAAGGTCCACCATGCCAATCAAGCCGCCGTACGGCCCGCGCCGCAAGGATTCGAGCTCGTCGATGATCTCCATGGCGCGGATCTTGGGCGCGCCGCTCAGGGTGCCCGCCGGGAACGTGGCCAGCAATGCGTGGAACACGCTCACATCCGGCCGCAACCGACCGCGTACCGTGGAGACCAGATGGAACAGGTGCGAATACGGCTCGACGGTCATCAGGTCCGTGACGCGGACGGAGCCCACGTCGCAGACGCGGCCGAGATCGTTCCGGCACAGGTCGACGAGCATCACGTGCTCCGCCCGTTCCTTCTCATCCTGCAGCAGACGCTCGGCCAAGGCCGCATCCTCCTCCGGTGTGCGACCGCGGCCCTTGGAGGTCCCGGCGATGGGCTTCATCTCGGCGGTGCCGCCGACCGCGCGGAACTGCACCTCCGGGCTCGCGCCGAACAGGCGCATGTCCGGGTACTCCGCCGTGAACATGTAGGGCGACGGGTTCAGTCGCCGCAGCCGCTCGTAGGCCACGTACGGGTGCAGCCGCCGTGGTGCGTGCATCCGCTTGGACAGCACCACCTGGAAGATGTCCCCCGCCTCGATGTACGCCTTCGCGCGCTGTACGGCGGAGAGGAAGGTGGCGTGATCGACATCGTCCACCAACTCAGTCGGCCCCGCCTGCTCCCCTTCGGCCAGCGCTGCCAGCACCGGATGCTGCGCTGGATACGCTGAGGCGTCGGTGCCCGCCTGCGCGAGCAGCGACTGGATGCGCTCCATTCCCTGGCACAGCGCCGCCACTGTGTCGCTGTCGAGGTGCTGCGCCAATGGGTCCATCACGCTGTACAACACCGGCCCCTCCCCCGGCCGCAGCTGGATCACCACCGCGTGCCACTGCAGCCGCACGTCGGGCAAACCTCGGTCATCCCGGGTGGTCTTGGGCAACCGCTCCAGGTAGTGCACCGCGTCGTAACCGATGTAGCCGAGAAAACCCGATGCGAAAGGGGCCTGTGGATCACCGGCGAGCTGGCGCGCGCAGCGGCGCACGGCTTCCAGGAACGCCATCGGATCTGCGCCGCGCCACCGCCCCGCCGTACCGCGGATCACCGTCGGCGACGAGGGGCCGTCCTGAACCTCGGCAAACCCGGCGGCGCGCACTGTCTCGGCCATCACCTCGTACAGGCCGGGGACGGCCGCCAGCGTGATGGTACCGTCCTTGACCTGCACCTCGAGCAGCGGGGCCACGCCGATCACGCTCATCCGGTACCTGGGGTCCCCCTGGTCCGCGGCGGCATCGAGCAAAAACACCTCACCCTCGGCGAAGTGCTGGCGCAGGTCGAGAAAGAGGTAGAAAGGGTCCAGCGTCTGCCGCGCCTCGGCGGCCTGCTGCGAGCGTGGGATGGAAAGACTCACGTCAGCGGACACCTCCCGTCACTGGAATGCGGGCCGTGGCGAGAAAGTTGGCCAGCAGGCGGTGTCCCGCCTCGGTGAGGATGGATTCGGGGTGAAACTGTACGCCCACCGCGCCCGTCGGACGGTGGCGCATGGCCATGATGAGGCCGTCGCATTCGGCCGTGATCAGAAAGTCGGTCGGAAGCGTCGCACGCTCCACAATCAGCGAATGGTAGCGCGTCGCCGGAAACGGATTCGGAATGCCGTCAAACAGCGCATCCCCGTGGTGCGTGATCAAGGACACCTTGCCGTGCATGGGCGCCGGCGCTCGCACGACGCGCGCGCCAAAGGCTGCACCCAGCGCCTGATGGCCGAGACACACCCCGAGCACGGGCACGCGCCCGGCAAAGTGGCGGATGGCCTCCACCGAGCAGCCCGCTTGCGCAGGCGTACACGGTCCCGGCGAGACGATCACGGCCTCCGGCCGCAGTGCGGCCAGCTCCGCCACTGATGCATCGTTGCGCCGCACCACCACCTCCGCGCCGAGTTCGCCGCAATACTGTACAAGGTTGTACGTGAACGAATCGAAGTTGTCGATGATGAGCAGCATGCTGTTGCTCTCCTCCCCCGTCCGGGAGCGGGCGGGTCATTCGCAGTGCATGAGACCCGCAGGCGAAAACGAAAAAGCCGCAGCGACGCTGCGGCAAGATGAGTCCGGGGTTCAGAAGAGACCATACGTTGCCAAGGCGCGACACGTGTCACGCCACTCGGATCTCTCCTCACACTCTGCTCGACTCGTCTCTCGCTCAGCTCCGCTCCTCTGGTTTGAGCGTACCGCGTGGGGCATGCGCGCGTCAAGCCCTGATTCGCGGCCACGCTGCGGCCGGGCGACCGCTCGATAAAATAAAAAAGTCTCGATCCCTCGAGACTTCCCTCGTGGTGGGCCTAAGAGGATTCGAACCTCTGACCTCACGATTATCAGTCGTGCGCTCTAGCCGACTGAGCTATAGGCCCTCGCGAAAAAGAGGTGGCGGAGCTGACGGGATTCGAACCCGCGATCTCCTGCGTGACAGGCAGGCATGTTAGGCCTCTACACCACAGCTCC
>JAIMAY010000070.1 GCA_023511725.1 Alicyclobacillus sp. | reverse complement strand
GATTTTCCGCGGGTCAACCGGCAAAGACTGAGGCACCGTGTACATGAAACATTGTAGCGCAATGAGCAGCAAATCCCGCGCGAGACCCAGGAAATCCCGCGTGGGACGAAGGAGAGTGTGTGTTCCATGGGTAAGGGCACCCAGAGTTTGCTCGCCGCCCTGTTCTGTGCCGCACTCCACAACCCTGTCGTGTACGGTGCACCGCCCACGCATGCGCCGCCGGGCGGCAAGCCGTTTGTCGTGATCGCGCACCGAGGTGCTTCGGCATACGCCCCCGAGGAGACGATGGCTGCGTTCACGTTGGCCAAGGCGATGGGAGCCGACTACATCGAGATGGATCTCCAGATGACGAAGGACGGCGTTCTCGTGCTCATGCATGATCCGACCGTCAACCGCACCACCAACGGTAAGGGCCCGGTCAAATCGTATACCCTGCGCCATCTGGAGACCCTGGAGACCGGAACCTGGTTCAATCGCACGCATCCGCGCTATGCGAAGCCGGAATATACGCACCAACACGTGCCCACATTGGATGAGGTGTTGGATACGTTGGGGCATGGCGCCAACTATTACATTGAGGTCAAGGCACCGCAAATGTATCCAGGCGTAGAGGAGAAATTGGTCACTGCGCTCAAGCGACATCACTTGGTGGGTCCTGGCGCCGTGCGGGGTCAGGTGGTGGTTGAGTCGTTCGACCCACAAGCTCTCAAGCGCATCCACCGCATGGAGCCCACATTGCCCCTCGTGCAACTCGTGGACGGCAAGGATGCAGCCAACCCGACGCCGCAACAGGTCCGCGATTGGAAGACGTATGCGGTGGGGGTGGCCCCCAACTACACGCGGCTCACGCCGCAGGCGGTCGGCAGACTACGCGCGAGCGGACTGCGGGTGGAGCCTTGGACCGTCGACTCCCCCGTCGCCATGCGCCGTCTCATGCGGTGGGGCGTGACGGGAATGTTCACGGATCGGCCGGATGTGCTACGGTCGGTGTGGCGTGCGACGACGAGCGCAGGCGCTGCGCCGGAATCCACACGCGCTGGGTCTTCACATCCAGCACGCCCTTCGGAGTCAGCCGCAGCCCTGGCAGAAAATCACAGGTGATGAAGAGCAGGCTGTAGAGGATATCGTGGAACGGATACCCGGCGGCCTCCACCGTCTCCCCCCACTGGCGGGCGATGGCCAGCGCCGTATCAAACCGGTTGTCGGTGGTCATCATACCGGTGAACGGTAAAGCGGCCGAGAACACGATCTCGCCCCCGCGCACCACCGCCACGCCGCCCCGCATTTCCAGCACCTGCGCAGCCGCCCGCGCCATCGCCGACGGCTCCCGCCCCACGACCAGCAGGTGCGTGGTGGTATTGTACGTGGTGGCCATGCCGTCCACATCCGGCACAAAGTTTTCCATCAACGCTCGGCTCACCCATCGGCCCGCAGAATCCACCAGCGCCGCATACGTCACCCCCGGGGCGTCGTGAATGCGGACCACCCCGTTCCGCACCGACAATCTCCGGTTCACCCGCTCGGTGATCACAGCGGACTTGAAGCGAATGACCGGGACGGAGACCTCGCCGTCCGTCATGGCGGCCGACGTGCCTGCGCCGGTGCCGACGAGATCGACAGTGGTCAGCGGGTAGACGGCGGGATCGGCCACGGTATGGCGGTCCACCGTCAGCAGCGGCCCCGGCTGATAGCGTTTCCAGTCCACATCCGGCAGCCCCACCACCAGCCGGCCATTCTCGGCGACCACCTTACCCCCAGCCATGACCAGCCTTGGTTCGAATCGCTCGAGGTCGGGGACCAAAAGGACGTCCGCCCGCCGGCCTGGGGCAATTCCGCCGATAGCATCATCCAATCCCAGATACGTCGCGGGGTTGATGGTGGCAAGCTGGATGGCGTGCACCGGCGACACCCCGCCGGCGACCGCGCGGCGGATGAGGCCATCGACGAAGCCGTGATCGGCGATGAAGGTCGGATTCGGCCCGTCCACCGTCATGCAAATGCGACGCATGTCGGCCCCATACTCCGTGATGGCCCGGATCACCTCATGCAGGTCCGGACGTAGCGAACTGTCGCGCAGCACTGTCCACAGCCCCAGCCGTAGCCTATCCATCACCTCGTCGGCCGTGATGGCCTCGTGGCAGGCGTGGATACCCGCCGCCACCACCGCGTTGAGCCGCTCGTAGGATGCACCCGAGGTGTGGCCGTCCGAGACCTTACCGAGCGCCCTTGCCAGTTCCACAGCTTGAAGCGCCCGCTCATCACCGCTGTACAGCAGCGGCCACCGCGTGATCTCAGCGGTTCCCGCGACCTCCTCCCACCGCAGCACCTCGCCGATAGCCTGCAAGGAGAAGTCGTCCCGCTCCCCGTCATACTCCGCCTGCGACACCACCCGCGCCAGCCACAGGTGCAGGCCGGGCAGCTCGCGCAAATCATCCAGCATCCGACGGAGCCCGTCGACACCGAGGCGCAGGAAGAAAAACAGGTCATCGTGGACCATCGTCGTGGTGCCGCGCGGCAACACCGCCTCGGTCAGACTCACGGGGTTGTACACCACCCACGGGTGCGAGTGCGGCTCAATTAGGCCGGGCACCACGTATACGCCGCGCGCGTCCAGCACGCGCTCCCCTTCGTGCTGCGGTCCGCGAGGCCCCACGTACGCAATCCTGTCGCCCAGGATGGCGACGTTGTGCTCCAGGATTTCACCGCTGTAGACATTGACCACCCGGCCACCCATGATCCAGAGGTCCGCGGGACGTTCCCCACGGGCGACCCGAGTGAGCGCCTGGCGATCCGTCGCAAAATGTATCCGGTTGCCTCGCGGCACGTTGGGTCAC
>JAIMAY010000038.1 GCA_023511725.1 Alicyclobacillus sp. | reverse complement strand
GGTTTGGCGGAGGATGCGGTGCAGGAGATCTTTTTGCGCGCTTTGCAAGCGTGGCCCCGGTTCGAACACCGGAGCAGCCCCCGGACCTGGTTGTGGGCCATCGCCAGGCATTATGTGCGGGATATGATCCGCAAGAAAAGACGCGCGGGGAACCAAGCAGAGGTCCTGCTTGATCATGTGGCGGATCAACCGTGCGACGACCACTCTCTGGACCGAATTGAGCTGGAGAGTGCTTTGCAGAGCCTTCCTGTTTCGTACAGGGAGGTCGTCATCTTGCGTGTGGTTCAGGACCGTCCGGTGCGGGAAGTCGCGGAACTCCTCGGTTGGCCGGAGGTCAGGGTCCGTGTGACCCTTCACCTGGCCATCAAAAAACTTCAGAAGGACTTCGTGGAAGCGGATGAACGACGTCCCAACCCGCGGGAAGGAAGGGAATCCGGATGGACTTCAAGCACATACAGGAGAGGTTGAGACCTTTGGGAGAAGTGCAGATGCCCGCCCACCTTCGCGATCGCGTGCGTGATGTCATCGCGCGGGCGGAGGTTCCGTCACGTCCGGAAAACCATGCGGGCAAAAGAAAACCAGTGTGGATGGGCAGGAGCATCGGTGCGGTGGCGGTGTTGATGATTGCGACGGGTGTGTACATGTGGAACGGTGCGCCTGGGCACCTGCCTGGCCCGTCCGGCAAGCAGACGGACAACATGATGCATGCTGAATCACCGACGCAAGGTTTGGGGAGCTCGAACCGGCCTGGCAAGAACGGGGCCGGTACCTCTTCACAACCACCTTTGCCTGCAGGGACCCCTGCGACTGCGGAAGCAACGAGTTTGCCGGGGAACCCCTCGCCTGGTCCAGCGGGAAACCTGCCTGCGAATGGCATGGGAACGGACAACATCGTGATTCCCCATGCCGTGGCGTGGGGGAACAGAACGTATGTTCTCACATCCGAGAACGTATCCCGTGTAGGAGTGGAAATCGGGCGGTACAGGCATTTTGAGCTGTATGCGATACCGGGTGTGCCGGACACGAGCGCGATCGCGGTACACATCAACCGTAACATGTACCTCAAGGCCACGGCACAGTCGCACCGTGGGTCTGCTCCGTAATGTACGGGTTGGAACGCGTATCCGACCAGGGAGTTGCTGGAGTGCTGGTGCGAGCTGTACGACATTGCCATCGACGTATTGGGAAGTTTTTTAGGTGCTGGTGTCTTCGTTTAACCGCCGCAACCGACCGCGCCGCAGTTCTATCGCCGCAAAGATGCTGCTAAGCACCATGCACAGGAGTCCTATGATAAACATCGGGCGACCCACATCTTGGGTGTCGAATAGATACGGTGCATGGACCGTAATCAGGATGAGCAAAGCTGTGGCGGACAACACGGATACAATCATGCTGAATACGATGACCACTTCGGGTACGAACACAAATACGAACACAAATTTGAGATCTGACACCTCAAAGTGAGCTCTGTGGATCACCAGCGACACCGCCACCGCGCCCACCAGCAATAAAAGAGCGGACAGGCTAAGATATCCAATGAGATATTGGTATACGTGCGTTTGCGGGTGCCATGCTGCAAGGGTCGCCGTTGCCGTCACGAACAGAAGCAGGCACGCGACTGAGACCACAAAAGGCACCAGCACATTGCGTTGTCTATGCACGAACGCTCGTTGGACGGCGATGAAAAATAACGGCAGTCCTCCCAGCAAGAAAGCCAAGAAGCCAAGGCACCCGACAATGAACATCGCGTCGTGAAGAACTGTTAATTCAGGGTGAACTCGAGCCGCGCCGTCGTACGTATCAACGGGATCATTGATGCGTTGTAGCATACTCCACCCGACACCGTACAAAATGAAGGCGTAAAACACTTCGATCACGCTCGCGCGCAACCGGTTGATCACATAGATCACTCCTTCGCCAAAAGCGTCGTAATGGAGATGCGCGTCCAAGGCGCCAAGTAACAGATCCGCGATGGTCGCAGGCGTCACCGTGTGCTGCTCAAGCAATGCCAGCATCTCATCTTCGTATCTCTCCCGCCAACGCCGGGGGTAGAGTCGGAGCAGCCACCGCATCTTAGGATCCCTCCCAAATTGCCAGCCGCTCTTTTCCCACAGTAGTGACGCGCTGCAGCGTCGCAACTTGCTCGCGGAATGCAGCAATTCCCGCGGTGGTGATGCGGTATGGACGCCGCCTGTTCTCGGCAGGGAGTGCTTCAATCCAGCCTTTCTTCTCTAACCGAGCGATGGCACCATACAGCGTCCCCGGCTCCAACTGAGTTCCGCTGAACTCTCGAATGTCCTCCATCATGGCGTATCCATGTTTTGGACCGCTCGTCAAACTGGCGAGGATCAGGAACGATACATCTGCAAATCGCCCCAACTCTTCGTACCGCATGGGAACACCCTCTGCTTTATTACGGTTCACTTACTAAGTCAAACTTAATAATAAGCAGTCATGCACAACGTGTCAAGCCACCATCCTGACGGCGGACTGCATCCCCCCCTTCCTCACCTTGCCGTACAGCAGTAGTTCCAGCTTCTCATCCGAATCCTTACGGGTGCTGCAAAGTCGCACCGCGGACCGCGACGTTGCCTCCCCGGATTTCTGCGTGTTGACAACGGACCTAAAGCCGTGTAGCATATACCCCATGCCGTATAGGATACCCCGACGGGTATACTGGGATGGAGTTGAGGGTGTGAGCAACATGATGCACATCCATCCGCTCGACGTGTACGAGCGCCTGAAGCGGGGTGAGAGGCTGCAGATCATCGACGTCCGGGAACCGGGTGAAGTGGCAGCCGGGAAGATCCCGGGCGCCAAGAAATTCCGCTCGGGCAGATTCCGGTGCGAATGAGCGAGATTGACCCGAGCCTGGAGACGGTGATGGTCTGCCGCAGCGGCAACCGTAGCGCCATCGCCTGTGACTTCTTGACGTCGGCCGGATTCAGCCGGGTCAAGAACATGCTCGGGGGCATGAACGCCTGGACTTGGGAAGTGGAGTGACCCGAAAGCGCAGAGATGTCAACGGTCCAGAGGAAAACGGACAAAGGAGAGATGGAATATGGCAGACAAAAAGCGCAGAGTGGCCATCATCGCGTCGCAGGGCAGCCTGGATGCGGCGTACAAGGTGCTCAACATCGCCACGGCGGCAGCGGCGACGGACGCCGAGGTGGCCATCTTCTTCACATTTGAAGGACTGAACATCATCCGCAAGGATGGAGCTTCCACGCTGACGATGGGACCTGGGAAAGAACACTGGATGGAAGGCTTCCAGCGGGTGGGCGTGCCCACCATCGCCGAGCTGTTGGAGGTGGCCAAGGACAGCGGTGTGAAGTTCATCGGCTGCCAGATGACGATGGACGTCATGGGACTGACACAGGATGACTTCATCGACGGCGTGGAGGTCGGTGGTGCCGTGACGTTCCTCGACTTTGCGTACGACGCCGACGTCACGGTGACCTTCTGACCGAGCGGACTCGATGCTCCTGGATGTGATCTCTCCCGAAAGGAGACGTGAGCATGACCGACATCCGAGTGGATAAGACCATCGACTGCAAGGGATTGTCCTGCCCGATGCCGATTGTGCGGACGAAAAAGGCCATAGACGAGATGGAAGCGGGACAGGTCTTGGAGGTCGTGGCCACCGATCCGGGATCGGTGGCGGACGTGAAAGGCTGGGCGCACCGGACGGGCCACCAGTTCCTCGGGACCCTCACGGAAGGCAAGGTATTCCGCCACTTCATCCGCAAGTCCCGGCCGGAGGAGACAAAGCCTGAGCAGCGTTTTCCGAACACCGTGACCAACGAGGAGCTGGCGAAGCGGTTGGCGGATGGCGGGGTGCTCCTCGACGTGCGCGAGCCGGCGGAGTACGTTTTCTCGCATATTCCGGGATCGATCTCGGTGCCGCTCGGCGAGCTGGCGGAGCGTTTACCGGAGTTGGCGTCCTATCGCACTCAGCCGGTGTACGTCATCTGCCGTACGGGCAGCCGGAGTGACCTGGCCTGTCAGGTATTGGCGGAACACGGATTCGAGCGTGTCTACAACGTGGTGCCCGGCATGAGCGAGTGGCAGGGGCCCACCGAACAGACCCTGTGACGAGGACCCATAGAGAGGAGGAGCGAGACATGACGCAGCCGACGGTGACACGTATATCGCCAACCGAGGTGTTTGAGACGATTTTGCGTGGAGAGCCGCTCTTTATCCTCGACGTGCGCAATGAAGAGGAGTATGCGGACTGGCGAATTGAAGGGCCGAGTGTGACGAGCGTCAACATCCCATACTTCGACCTGCTTGACGGCATGGAGCCGGCGCTCGAGCGGCTGCCGAAAGACCGGCAGATCCTCTTGGTGTGCGCCAAGGAAGGCTCGTCCGTGTATGTGGCGGAGCAGCTGATGGAAGCGGGCCTGACCGACGTGTTGGTCCTCGCTGGCGGGATGAAGGCGTGGAGCGAGGCGCTGCGGCCGGTAAAAGTCGGGGATCTGAGCGGCGGCGGTGCGGTGTATCAGTTCGTGCGGTTTGGCAAGGGGTGCTTGTCGTACCTGATTGCGTCGGGCCGTGAGGCGGCCGTCGTCGATGCGGTGCGGACGATCGATGCGTATGAACAATTCGCAGCGGAACATGGGCTTCGTATCCGCCACGTGATCGACACCCACCTGCACGCCGACCACATCTCCGGCGGACGGAAACTGGCGGAGCGAACGGGGGCGACGTACTGGCTTCCGCCGAAGGACGCCGCTGAGGTGCAGTTCGCCTATGAGCCGCTCGTGGCGGAGCGAGTCATCACGGTGGGCAACACCACGGTGCGGATTGTGCCCGTGTACTCTCCGGGGCACACCATCGGCAGCACGTCGCTGGTGGTGGATGACCGGTATCTTCTGTCGGGCGACATCCTGTTCGTGAAGTCCATCGGCCGGCCGGATTTGGCCGGGAAGGCACAGGATTGGGCAGGGGATTTGCGCAAGACCCTGTACGAGACGTACCCTGAACTTCCGTCAAACCTCGTGCTGTTGCCGGCGCACTACGGCGACCTGGACGAGGTGAATCCGGACGGGTCCGTGGCGGCAAGGCTTGGCGACGTGTACGAGCACAATGCGGGCTTGCAGGTGGAGGATGCCGAGGCGTTCCGCAAGCTGGTGACGGAGAACCTGCCGCCGCAGCCGAATGCGTACCGGGAGATTCGTCTCACCAACATGGGCAAGCTCACGCCGGACGAGGACGAGCAACGAGAGATGGAGATTGGGCCGAACCGGTGCGCCGTGCACGGATGACTTTTTTTGGCGTGGAATATACCCCTCCGGGTAAGGGGGTGAGTGCGTGCCACACTTGAGCGCTGTGCAGATGGTCCTGGCGGTTCTCTCTGGCGGTGTGGTGGGTTTCACCCTGGGGCTCATCGGCGGGGGTGGTTCCATCCTCGCCGTCCCCCTGCTCCTGTATGTGGTGGGCGTGCATGATCCGCACGTCGTCATCGGCAGCACGGCGCTGGCGGTGGCAGTCAACGCCTATCTGAACCTTATTCCGCACTGGCAACAGGGCCATGTTCGTTGGAGGGCGGCCGTGGCGTTCGCCATTCCGGGGGCCATCGGGGCGTACTTGGGCTCTGTGCTCGGCAAGCTGGCGGACGACAAGGTGATCTTGTTTCTGTTCGCCATCCTGATGCTGGTCATTGCCGCTCGGATGGTGCGGTCAAGCCGCAACCGTGAGGCTGCGGATGGCGAGCGCCCCGTCCGGATGGTCAGGGTGATCCCGGCGGGGCTCATCACCGGGGGCGTGTCCGGGTTTTTTGGCATCGGCGGAGGATTTTTGATTGTACCGGGCCTCATGTTTTCTGCGGGCTTGCCGATGACAGAGGCCATCGGGACGTCCCTGTTCTCGGTAGGGACGTTCGGGCTGACGACCGCCGTGTCGTATGCCATCTCGGGCATGGTGGATTGGACTATCGTCGCTCTATACATTGGGGGCGGACTGGTCGGTGGTGTGATTGGCGTATACGCCTGTACAAAACTTGGGCGCAACGTGCGCTGGCTGCAGCGACTGTTTGCCGGTGTGTTGGTCTTGGTGGCGGGTTACATGCTGTATGTGAATCTCACGGCGCTGCACGTTGTATAGGGAGGTCACGACGGTGAACTGGATCTGGCTGGCTCTGGTCCTGGTCGTTGTGGGTTATTTCGTGTACCGGATGCTGCCCGCCAAGGGCGTGAAGTCCATTCGACCGGACGAGTTGCGGGAGATGCTCCGTGACAAAAAGGCGGGTGTGCAGTACGTGGATGTGCGGGAACCTGGGGAGTTTCGCCAGGGGCACATCGATGGGTTTCGCAACATCCCGCTGGGGCAATTGAGAAGTCGCCTGGGGGAACTCGACCGGGACAAACCGGTGGTGGTCATGTGCCACTCCGGGATGCGAAGCACCCAGGCGGCCCGGCTGTTGGTGAAACATGGGTTTTCGGATGTGAGGAACCTCTCCGGCGGAATTGCAGCGTGGAATGCCCACCGCGGCCGGTGAAGGGAGGATGGCCGTTGGCTGGCTCAATGTGTACGGAGGGGGGTATAATACGGACAGACAGGAGGAGAATCGGATGGAGTATACCGATGCAATGAAGCACCGGCTCCGCCGTATCGAAGGCCAGGTGCGGGGCGTGCTGCAGATGATGGAGCAGGGAAAGTCGTGTAAAGAGGTCGTGACGCAGTTGTCGGCGATTCGGGCAGCGGTGGACCGGGTGATTATGTACGTCGTCGGAGAGAACATGGAGCAGTGCATTCGCGAGGAGCTTGCTGGCGGCGGGAGTGCCGACAAGGTGATTCGAGAGGCCATTGAGCTGTTGATGAAAAGCCGATGAGGCCCGGCGGACGTGCTGTAAATCCGATTCGAAGGAGCGTGGGGGAATATGGCGCAAGCGTTTCACTACAGTGTCACCACGGAAAAGAGCCTGGACGAAGCGGTGGCGGCGTTGGAGGAGGCGCTCAAGGAGCGCAAGTTTGGTGTCTTGTGGCAAATGGACATCCCGGCGAAGCTGAAGGAGAAGGGTGTCGACTTTGACAAACCGTACCGGGTGCTTGAGGTTTGCAATCCGCATGAAGCCAAGCGGGTCCTCACCCAGAATCCGATGGTGGGCTATTTCCTCCCATGCAAAGTTGTGGTCTACGAGCACGAGGGGAAGACGGTCATCGGTCTGCCGAAGCCGACGACGCTCATGGGTGTCATCGGGGACGAAGGTCTCATGGAGACGGCAGAGCGTGTGGAAGCCACATTGAAAGAAGCGGTGGATGAAGCGGCCCGGTAACCGGGCCGTTGCTGTGTGGCGGCGGAAGGAAATGGAAATGGGGCCGCCGATACAGGAGCGGATCGTTCACCTACGGGGTCCATGCGGAGTTGGAACTTGTGCCCGACCACGGGCTACACATCATGCATGGTTCACCCCATGACAAGAGGGAGGAGGGCCATGCCCAGCCTCCCTCATCCGCAGTACGGAGGCGCATCATTCCGTGTCGTAGCCGGCTCCTTCAATGGCCTCTTTCAGCTTGGCCAGGTGGGTCTTCGTTTCGTCAAAGGTGACGGTGGCCTTCTGTCCTTGGAGATCCACGTTGGCCTCGAGCACACCGTCCACACTCTTGAGCGCCTTGGTGACCGAATTCACACAGCCGCTGCACGTCATCCCCTTGACAATGATGGTTGCGGTGGTCATGTTCATCGTCTCCTTTCGCTGATGGTATATAGGCACGGCTGGCGGAGTTGTGTGTAGGCTTGGACGTGGTTGCGTTACGCGGCATGCACCTCCCTTCCGAGCCGCAGGCGGCGCAGCAGCAGGCTGTTCGATACGACGCTCACCGAACTGAGCGCCATGGCTGCGCCAGCGATGACGGGGCTGAGGATACCAAGCGCTGCCAATGGGATCCCCAGGACATTGTAGAAGAACGCCCAGAACAGGTTTTGGCGGATCTTGCGCATCGTCGCCTTCGACAAGCGAAGGGCATCCACCACACCGTGCGTGTCCCCGTGCATCAGTGCAATATCGGCAGTTTCGAGTGCGACATCCGTACCGGTCCCCATGGCGATCCCGATATCGGCCGCAGCCAGTGCAGGCGCATCGTTGATGCCATCCCCGACCATGGCGACCACGCGTCCCTCTTTGCGCAGGGCTTCCACCTTGGCCGCCTTGTCGGCTGGCAGGACCCCGGCCATGACGTTCGTGATGCCAGCCTGCTGGGCAATGGCCTCTGCCGTACGGGCTTCGTCTCCCGTGATCATCCAGACTTCGATGCCCATGTCCTTGAGCTGTTCCACCGTTGCGGCTGCATCCGGCTTGAGCGTGTCCGCGATGGCCATGGCGCCGAGCAGCCGGTCATCCTGCGCCAACAGCACCACGGTCTTGCCAGCACGCTCGAACGCGGCCAGGATATGGTCGGGAAGGGCAAGCCCCTGATCAGCAAGCCATCTGCGATTGCCCATCCGCAGCTTCGTGCCATTCACTGTGCCCTGGACGCCATGGCCGGGCACCGCCTGCACCTGGGAAGCCTGGGGAATGTCGATGCCTCTATCCCGAGCAAAGGCCACCACGGCCCGGCCGAGCGGGTGTTCGCTTTGCGCCTCCAGGGCGGCCGCCGCAGCGAGGAACTCGTCAGTCTGTACGCCGTCGGCCGTCCAGATGTCGGTGACCACAGGCTTGCCGGCGGTCAGCGTCCCCGTTTTGTCAAATACAACTGTATTGACGCGGTGAGCGAGTTCGAGGTGCTCGCCGCCCTTGATGAGGATGCCGCATTCCGCCCCGAGGCCCGTGCCGACCATGATGGCGGTCGGCGTGGCCAGCCCGAGCGAGCACGGGCAGGCAATGACCAGCACCGCGACGGCGGCGAGCACCCCGTGCGCCCAGTTGCCCAACCATCCCCATGCCAGCAGCGTGAGCAGGGCCACGCCGAGGACCATCGGGACAAAGAGGCCGGAGATGGTGTCCGCCAAGCGCTGTACAGGCGCCTTGGAGCCTTGCGCCTGATCCACCCACCGGATCACCTGACCGAGTGCCGTGTCCCGGCCGACCTTCGTCACGCGCATGACAAAGGCGTTCGTCTGGTTGATGGATGCACCTACGACCGGATCGCCCGGTTGTTTCGAGATGGGCATCGATTCGCCGGTAAGAAACGATTCGTCGACGGACGTGAATCCTTCTTCGATCACGCCATCCGCCGGCACCTTTTCTCCTGGTCGGACCCGGACGACATCCCCCACCTTGAGGTCTGAGGCGGGGACGTCGACCTCCGCACCGTCCCGCAGCACGTGCGCGACCTTGGCGCCGAGCTTCGCCAGGGATTCCATGGCTGCGCTCGACTTCACCTTGGCACGGGCCTCCAGCAACTTTCCCATGAAAATCAGCGTCACGACGGTGGCGGAGCTGTCAAAATACACGTCCGTCTTGCCTTGCAGCGTGAGGATGGCGCTGTAGACGTAGGCCACACTGGTGCCAAGGGCGACCAACACGTCCATGTTGGCGGCGCCGCCTCGAAGCGCATGGTACGCCCCCTTGTAAAAGCGCCAGCCCACGTAAAACTGGACGGGCGTCGCCAGCAGCCAGGAGAGCCAGTTGGGCAAAAACGACGGTCCTCCGAAGAGCATCACGAGCATCTGGATGACCAGTGGCAGTGTGAGCAGGACGGCGAACCAAAACTTCGCCAGGTCCCGGCGGTACGCTTGCCATTTACGCTGCTTGTCCTCTTGTTCCGCCGTCTCGCTCGCGAGGGTAGCCCCGTATCCGGCCTTCTCCACGGCCCGAATGATGTCGCTCTCACTGATCACGCCGGGCACGTAGCTGACATGCGCCTTTTCCGAGGCGAGATTGACGTGAACCGACCGCACGGCCTCCAGACGGCTGACGACCTTCTCAATTCGCGCAGCACAAGCAGCACAGGTCATGCCTGTGATGTTGAGGTCCACGCTCCGCACCGGCACCGTGTAGCCGGTTTGTTCAATCTTGGAGACCACCTCCGTCCACGGGGTGTTTGCATCGAGGATCACGCGGGCGCGCTCCGACGCGAGATTCACATTCACCTCCTTGACACCGGGAAGTTTGGCGACATTCTTCTCAATCCGGGTTGCGCAGGCGGCACACGTCATGCCCTCGATGGGCAGCGTGATCTCCCGGGTCTCGCTCATGCTCTCACCTCCCGCAGCCCTTCACGACCGGGTGAACTGCCGGATCACCTGCATCAATTCGTCCACCTTCTCGTCGCCATGGTCGCCGTTTGCCAGGGCCTCCGCCACGCACCCGCGGGTGTGGGACTCGAGGATGGACAAACCCACCTGCTGCAGTGCGTTTTTGACGGCCGAGATCTGGACCAAAATGTCAACGCAATACCGGTCCTCATCAATCATCCGCTGAATTCCCCGCACCTGGCCCTCAATACGCCGCAGCCGGCGTAAAAGGTCCTCTTTGTGTGGTGTGTACGAATGTCCGATATGTTCAGGGCACATGGCCAACCCTCACCTTCACCTATTCTGGTCAGTACCATACCCCTGTAGTGTATACAAGTCAACATGGGTTTGCTTCAGAGGACATTCGTTCAATCGTGTGACAGGTCGCGTGCATATCCTGTCCAGCGGAAGGAGGGAGTAGGCATGCATCTGGACGGCGCGGAGCGCTGGGCAGTGGTGTTTCTCATCATCTTTGTATTGTTCTTCTTGCTGATTCCGTATGGGACCACCACGGTATGCAAGACCACCTACTGAGCGTGGCTGGAAGGCCGAGGGGTTGTACACGGACGCACGGAGACCTTTCCGGGTCTCCGTGCAAACTGTGGTGGACTGCCGTGCTAACGCCTGTCTTGCGATGACAGATGGGCGGCTGTCTTGCGTGGCACCGTGACAAGCCTAGGGCGGTCGCGATGCAGAGATCTCAATCGTTCATGCCCTTGCCTTCCAAGATTCGAGGTAGGTATTTTTCGATCCGCGCCTGCCTCGTCTTGGCCTGTTTGGCCTGAGAGAAATACAGCAGATACGCCCGCTGCCGGCCCGGCGTCAGCGTCTCGAAAGCGGCTTTCAGCGCCGGCATCTCCTCAAATTTGGCCAGGAGTTCCTGCGGGATGGGGTAGTCCTCCGGCTTTTTGAAGTTCACCTTCAGACCCGCCTTCTCCACTTCGATGGCCTCTTGCACGTAGCTTCTCAACACGCCTTCGAGTTCGAGAATTTCCTTCACACTGGTGAACCGCACCTGGCGTGCTGCCTGCACGTTCTCCGTCTGCCGCACGAGGATGCGGTGCGGATCCTTAAGCAACGCACCCTTCGGAAACAGCAACGCACAGTACGCCTTGAAGCCGTGCATCAGGACGATGTTCTTGTTTTGGTAGGTGTAGCAGGGGACGCCCCACTTGAGCTCTTCGGTGACCGGGCCGTCGAGCAGGATTCGCCGCAGTTGCTCAAACTCCTCCCGCCACTGCTCTGCCCGGTTCAAAAACGCATCCACCTTAGGATTCATGCGGCTCTCCGTCAACTTGATGCCCCCTTGCGCTCGCATCCGAAATGCGGGAGATCGTATGTCCCCGGTCTGGCGGTCCATGCGCCCCTATCCCCATACCGTCCGTCCGAATTATACCCTACGATGTGCAGGACTGACCCTCGAGCGGCGCGAATTCTACGATGACCACATTGCATTGCGAAGTTGGGGAGGGATCCATATGCTTCCACGCAGAAAGCTCGGCACGCAGGGTTTGGAGGTCTCGGCCATCGGGCTCGGCTGCATGGGCATGAGCCAGTCGTACGGACCAGCGGATGAAGCGGAATCTATTGCAACCATCCACCGCGCGATGGAGTTAGGCATCAACTTCTTCGACACGGCGGAGATGTACGGGCCGTACCACAACGAGGAGCTGCTCGGCCGCGCACTGAAGGGGCGGCGGCATGAGGTCGTGATCGCGACGAAATTTGGCTTCAAGATTGTGAACGGCCAGCGCGTCGGCCTCGACAGCCGGCCGGAGCATATCCGCGAAGTGGTGGAAGCGTCGCTGCGGCGGCTGCAGACGGACTACATTGATCTGCTGTATCAGCACCGGGTTGATCCGGCCGTACCCATCGAAGAGGTGGTCGGCACGATGGCGGACCTGGTGCGCGAGGGTAAGGTCCGCTACATCGGCCTGTCTGAGGCGGGGGAGAACACCATCCGGCGCGCGCATGCGGTGCACCCCATCACGGCGCTGCAGAGCGAGTACTCGCTGTGGGAGCGGAACCTGGAACCGCGGATCATCCCGCTGCTTCGTGAGCTGGGGATTGGCCTGGTGCCGTTCAGTCCGTTGGGGCGCGGGTTTCTCACCGGCACGGCGAAGCGGGCGGAGGCGTATCCGGAGGACGACTTCCGTCGGGGTGATCCCCGCTTTCAGGGCGAGAACTACGACCGCAACATGCAGGCAGCGGCCGTCGTGCGCGAGGTGGCGGCACAGAAGGGAGCGACCCCGGCGCAGGTGGCCTTGGCGTGGCTGTTGCACAAGGGCGAGGACATCGTGCCCATCCCGGGGACGAAGCGCCGGTCTTACCTGGAGGAGAACGTGGGCGCCGTCAACGTGCGGTTGAGTGCGGACGAGATGAAGATCCTCGACGAGGCGCTGGCGCCGGACAAGGTGGCGGGGCCGCGCTATCCGGAGCACATGATGCGCTGGATTGACAGGTGAGATCAGAAATGTTTCTCCCGACAAGCCCCCATCAGGTTCTGTAGCCTCCCGTCTCCCCGTGTCCACCCGTCACGCGCGCGTCGGGTAGGCGAGGAGGACGGCGAAGGAGGTCGGCGCCGGCCCAGGATTGCAGTACGTGTGCGGCGTGTCGGCGACAAAGTGCAAGGCGTCGCCGGTCTCCAGGGTGTAGCGGACCCCACGCTTGTCGCCCGTGCTCCTTTCGCTCGCGCCTGTCTCGCCCGTGCCGATCTCGATGACAAGCTGGCCAGCCATCACCCACACGGCCTCGCGGATGGCCGGGCCGTGCGCTTCGGCGCGGTGTACGGCGCCGGGAAGCAGTGTCGCCTCAAAGCAGTCGACGGCGGCGGGATGATGCGGCGGGCGCCAGGCGAAGATGCTGCGGACCTGGTAGGCGCCGGCGTCGTCGGTGACGAGGGTCTGGTCCGATTGGCGGAGGAGGATGGCGGGCGGGGTCTCCGCATCGCGCAGAAAGGTGGAGAAGGGTACGCCCAGGCCGGAAGCAATTTTCCACAGGGTGACTACGGTGGGGCTGGATTCACCGCGCTCCATCTGGCTCAGCATGGGCTTGCTCACGCCGGTAAGGCGAGCGACGTCGTCCAGCGACAATCCCAGCGACTGGCGGAGGTGGCGAAGGGAACGGCCGATGTGAAGGGGCAGGTCGCGCGCGTCCATGGTGATGGGTGCCTCCGTTTCATATCACATACGAAGATATGTTATAGTATACACATCTTTCAGAGACGTGAGATCATGCGGGGAGCGCGGTACCATCCCGCCATACCCGAAACAGAAGGGACGGGAGCCACGATGGAGTCGACGCTGTGGATCGAAACCCTCTGCATCGGCATCGGTACCTACCTCATGCGATCCGTCTCTCTCACCCTCGGCAGCCGCCTCCGCTGGCCGGAAGGCGTGCGGCGCTGGCTGTCCTTCGTCACGCCGGCCGTGCTCGGCGCGCTCATCGGCCAGGCGGTGCTGCTCCAAGGAAACCAGCTCGTGCCGCCGCTGCACAATCCCGCCCTCTGGGCTACGCTGCCGACGGTGGCAATTGCGTGGTGGAGCCGGCACCTGCTCGCCACGGTCGCCGTAGGCGTTGCCTGCTTCGCGATTGCCAGCGCCATCGCACCGGCGGCCTAGCCGCCGCGAAGGACCACCCGAACCTGCAGGAGGGACCTGCTCGTGTCGCCTTTGTCCAATGTCCTCGCCGCCGATCCGGCCCTTCCCCCCACCGGCTCCCGCCGCCGTGCGCTCGCGGACGGCCTGCGCGACGCGCTGCCTATCATGATGGCGTACGTGCCCATCGCCATGACGTTCGGCGTCCTCTGCGTCAGCCACGGCCTGCCTTGGCTTCTCACTGTGTTCATCTCCGTCTGGGTGTACGCGGGCGGCGCGCAGTTCATGCTCGTCGGCCTGGCCATGTCCGGCGCCTCCATGCTGTCGACGGTGATCACCGTGCTGTTGGTCAACCTGCGCCACGTGCTGTATGGCACCGCCCTGGGACCGTCGTTCGCCGCTTGGCGGGAGCCGGCCAAGTGGCTGTTCGCGTTCGGCATGACAGATGAGGTGTTCGCCGTCTCCAGCGGCCGCGGCTTTGCAGAGCCGCCGGTCCCGTGGCGGCAGATCCCGTTTGCACTCGCCTGCTATGCCTCGTGGGTGGGGGGCACGGTGGTGGGGGGCTGGATAGGCCAGGTGGTGCCGTCTTCCGTGGCGGAGGTGCTCGGCTTTGCCTTGCCCGCCCTGTTCATCGCGCTGCTGGCGCTGGGGCCGCGGTCGCTCCCGCACTTGGCTGCGGCTATGCTCGGCGCTGCTGTCGCCATCTGTGCCCACCTCCTGCAACTCGGCAACCTGGCGGTTATCGTGGGTGCACTCGCGGGCGCCGCCGGAGGCTGGGGCTGGGAGACGTGGCGCGATCGTCACCGGGGTGGGGACGAGGCGTCGTCGTCACCCCACGATACGCATCCATAACCACAGCCCCGCTAACGTGGCCAGGAGGGTCGGCATCGTCAGGATCACACCCGTGCGGATGTAGCGTCCCCACGTGATGGTGAGCCCCTGTTTGCCGAGCACGTGCAGCCAAAGGAGCGTCGCCAGGGAGCCGATGGGGGTGATTTTGGGGCCGAGATCGCAGCCGATGACGTTGGCGTAGACCAGTGCCTCCCGCACCACGCCGGCGGTGTGACTGGCGTGGATGGCGAGTGCACCTATCATCACGTTGGGAAGATTGTTCATCACGCAGGAGAGAACGGTGCTGACCAAGCCCATGGTGAGGGTCGCGCCCCACAGGCTGTGATTTGCAGCGCCATCCAGCACATACGACAGGCCCTGGGTGAGCCCCGCGTTGCGGAGCCCATAGACCACGACATACATCCCGATAGAGAAAAACACGATGGACCAGGGTGCCTCGCGCACAATCGGCCACGGCCGGACGACGTGCCAACGTGTCCCCATGAGCACCATCACGGCGGCCACCGTGCAAGCCACCAGAGACAGCGGAATGCCTGCTAGTTCTGTCAGGAAATATCCGATCATGAGGGCAGCGAGGATGACCCATGACCACCGGAACATACCGCGGTGTGGGACGGCTGTGCCGGGCTGCGGCAGCACCGTCGGATCATAGGAAGCGGGAATGTCCTTGCGATAGAACAGGTAGAGCACCACCATGCTTGCGGCCAACGAAAACAGGTTGGGCACAAACATGTGCACCAGGTAGCGCACGAAACCGATGCCAAAATCGTCGGCCGACACGATATTCACCAGGTTGCTCGTGACAAACGGCAGTGAAGTGGTATCGGCGATGAAGCCACCCGCCATGAGAAACGGCAGGATGCGGCGGCCGTCCCCGCGTGCGGCGTGTGCCATCTTCAGCGCCGCCCATTCAAAAAAGCCGACAGCGTCCAATACGCTCGAGATGACAATCAGCGCCACAAACGTCAGCGTCGCATCCCACACGATGCGGGTGACTTCCCACACGTCTGCCCACGTCACCACATGCATGAGCAGCGCCAAGCACGCCCCGCCCATGGCGCTCCAGCCGATGGACAGTCCACGCGGTTGCCAGATCACCAGGATCAGCGTCAGAGCGAAAAGCAGCAGCGATAGATAGGCCATACGCATGGGATGGCGCGTCGTTGAGCAGGTGTCAAACTCCGATAGGCCAACCCAACGTCATCCATGTCATCCATGCCATCCAGCCGATAATGCCTCCGGCGAATAGAAAGCCCTCAGATCCATCAGGCTAAACGTGTTTCCCCGCACCACTGGAATGGTCTTGAAGGAGGAGGCGAGATCATGCAGTTGCGGAACATCACGGTAGCCGGCGGCGGCGTGCTGGGAAGTCAAATTGCGTTTCAGACGGCATTCAAGGGCTTTCCAGTGAACCTGTACGATATCAGCGAAGACGCGATGGCCAAGGCCAAGCAGCGGATAGAGTCCTTGAAGCCGCAGTACCAGAGGTATCTCGGCGCTTCGCAGCAGGAGCTGGACGCGGCGTCGAGCCGCATCCGATACTTCACGGACCTTGCGCAGGCGGTGGCGAACGCGGACCTGGTGATTGAGGCGGTACCGGAGGTTGTGGACATCAAGATGGACTTCTATACGAAGTTGGGTCAGGTGGCACCCGCGAAGACCGTCTTCGCCACCAACTCGTCGACGCTCTTGCCAAGCCAGTTCGCGGACGCCACGGGTCGGCCGGACAAGTTTTTAGCGTTGCACTTCGCCAACGAGATCTGGATTCACAACACCGCCGAGGTCATGCGCCATCCGCGGACGGATGAGCAGGTGTTCCGGGCTGTGATGGAGTTCGCGCGCGCCATCGGCATGGTGCCACTGCCCCTGCACAAGGAACAACCAGGCTACATCCTGAACTCGCTCCTCGTTCCGTTCCTCGAGGCGGCGCAGTTCTTGTGGGTGAACGAAGTGGCGGACCCGGAGACCATTGACAAGACCTGGATGATAGCCACCGGAGCGCCGGAGGGGCCGTTCGCCATCCTCGACGTCGTCGGTATCCGCACGGCGTACAACATCGCGGCGGGTAAGGCGCAGGCGGGCGGCGATGCAGGATACGAGCGGCTGGCGGCGAAACTGAAAGCCATGATGGACCAAGGCAAGCTGGGCCGCGAGTCAGGCGAAGGCTTCTACAAGTACCCGAACCCCGCGTTCGCGCAGCCGGATTTTATTAAGGCGTAACGGCGGCGGGGTGCCGGGCCCTGTAGCGGGGCAGACAGCTCCTGCAGCCTCTCGACGTCGCGGGCCCGCGGTCAAGGAGGAGTGCATGGTGTCGGACGCGTACAGCGTCGAACTCCGTTCGATTGACGACGAGCTGGCCAGGTGGGCTGCCCGGCGCCTTGCCAAGGTGGCGGCGGGGGAGGGCGGGGTGCCGGGCCAGGACGTGATCGACCAGCTCAGCCGGGCCCACGGCATCCCTGCCCGAGTGCTGACATCGTTGTACCGGCTTTTGACCCCGGATGATCATGATGTCGCAAGGCCGCAGGTGCGGCCGGAGGAACTCGAGTCGGTCGTGCCCCTCCTCAAGCGCGCTCGCAAAGACGGTATACTCTACCAGATCTCGCGGATGGAGCAGTATCCGAACGCGAGTCTCATCGTGCTGGACGCCATTGCGTTGGAGGACGCCGCGTCGGAATTGGTGCTTCAAGTGAAGCTGGTCATCGAGGCAGACTCGGTGTATCGAGTCTATCTGCAATCCGGTTTTGGCGGACCAGGGCGGGCCTCCACCACGTATGTCGTCACGCCGCGGCTGCCGGACGATACCAGTGCCTTCCGCCTTCGCCTCGTACCGGACCATCACGCCTCACTCCACCGCCTCCCACGGCGCGTCTTGGACCGGGCGGTCGAGTTTGAGTGAGGGGAGGCCACCTTCGGGGACATTCTGTGGAGAATCAGGCAACAGACAGAGCCTATCGGATTGGCCAAGAGCGCCCGGTGACGGTGTATCACATCATTACCCGGGATCCAGCCAACTTCCCGAAGGGGACCGTGGAGGAGCAGATTCACGCTTTGCTTCAGGAGAAACAGGATCTGGCGCGGCAAGTCCTGGTACCCTTCGACATCCAGGCCCTGCAACACGAGGTGGTCCGGTCCGTGTTCGGGGACGACGTCTAGACGGATGCGGATGACGCAGCCGTGGCTGCGGAGCAGTGAGCGTCACTCCTCCGCAGCCAGCACGGAAGCGATGCACAGCAGCATGAACTCCGCCAACTGCGGGGCGATGGGCCACCATGGCAACCACAGCGCTACTCGCGCAGGGATGAGCGGCGGTTCGTTGGTTGGGGGGACTCGATGTGCAACGGTGCCTCTCAGGCCCGTCGCGGTGCGGCCCGCATCGGGCCCACCTGCGGACGTGGCCCAGAAGGTGGACCACGGAATGCTGCGGTGTCGGCGCGGGCGGCGTAGGCGCAGGGAAACGCAGATGATCATGGCCAATCCCCCTTCCCTTCACAAAGGGCACTGATCTTATCTATGTCGTGGAAATATTAGCCATGCACGTCCCATCTGCCTCGTCAGAGGCTCTATGGTCGTGTAACTTCCCTGTAACTGCTCCGTGGTACGCTGCCCCCACAGACGAATGCGCTTACATCGCAACGAAAATTGCAAGGGGGGCAACGTAGGATGAGCAGGACGGGGTGGAAGGTCCTTGTGGCCGTGTGCACCGGTGGGTTGCTCTTGGCGGGATGCGGGACTTCGTCGGGTGGTTCGGGGAACACCTCAGGCGGTCAGACGGGTGCGACCGGTAAACCTATCAAAATCGGTGTGGTAACCACGTTGACCGGGGCGTTGGCGGACTATGGGCAGGAGTGGCAGCGCGGCTTCAAGATTGGATTGGAGTATGCCACCAACGGGACCAACACTGTCGACGGGCACCCCATTCAGGTGATCTGGAAGGACGATGCCAATGATCCCAACCAAGCTGTCACGGATGCCAAGACGCTGCTCCAGGACGACAAAGTGGACATCCTCGCGGGGGGCGCCAACAGTGCCTGCGCCATCGCGATGGAGCCGCTGGCGAAGCAGTACAAAACGGTGTATGTGGTCGGGCCCGCCGTATCCGATTCCATCACGGGTCAGTACTACAACCCGTACATCTTCAAGGTCTCACCAAATTCCTACATGGAGGCCAAGGCGGCCGTGCTGTCCATCCCCGACAGCAACGCCACCGTCGCCCAACTCGCTCCGAACTATGCCTTCGGTTGGGATTCCGTGAAGGCGTTCAAGGAATTGGCGACACAGCGAGGTCTGAAGGACGTCCTCGACGTCTACGCAGATCCGCAGGCAACGGACTTCACGCCGCAATTGACGAAAATTATCCAACAGCATCCCAAGTACCTGTTCGTGACCTGGGCGGGAGCTCCTGGGCCGTGGAAGGCCATCAATGACATGAAGCTGCAGCAGCAGGGCATCACCATCGTCACGGGGATTCCGAACATCGCGGCCATCAAGGCGCTGTTCCAAGGATTCGATGGTATGCGCGGGTTCACCACCTACTACTACACCCTGCCCAAAAACCCCATCAACGACTACCTGGTGCGGCATGACAAGAGCGAGTTCAACACCGTGCCTGATCTGTTCGATCCCGACGGCATGGCGGCAGCCATCGCCATTGTTGACGGTCTCAAGAAAACCGGCGGGGATCCGAACGGCGACAAGTTGTCGGCGGCCATGGCGGGCATGACGTTCGAAGGCCCGAAGGGTACGTACACGTTCCGTAAGGAGGATCACCAGGCGTTGCAGGACCAGTACGGTGTGGTGCTCAAGACCGAGCCGGGGGTGGACTACCCGGTACCAACCCTCACCAACGTGATCTCGGCGCAGGACACCGTCCCGCCGGTGCTGAACAAGTGAGTCAGCCGGCACTGGAACTGGAGGGCGTGGTCGTCGGCTATGGCCCCGTCCCTGTGGTGGACGGTGTTTCCATCAGGCTGTGCGATGGGGAATGGTTGTCGCTGATTGGGCCGAACGGCGCCGGCAAGACCACTCTGATGAACGCCGTGAGCGGCGTGCTGCCGGTGCGTGCAGGGCGCATTGTGTACTTTGGCCAGGACGTGACGCGCTGGTCGGACGACGCGCGGGCGCGTGCCGGGTTGGGCAGGTCCTTTCAGAAGACGCATCTGTTTCCACGCCTGAGCGTGCTGGACAACGTCCGCATTGCCGTCCTGGCACGGCGCCGGGTGCGGCTTCGCGCCCTCTGGGCCAGGCGGGATCCGGCGGTGGACGCGGAGGCGTACGAGAGTTTGAACGCAGCGGGCCTGGCGCAGGAGGCGGATCGGCCGGCAGCGGAGTTGCCTCACGGAGGAAAGCGTCGGTTGGAGCTGGCCATGCTGTTTGCGCTTGAGCCGCGTGTGCTGTTGCTCGACGAACCGACGGCTGGCATGAGCGTGGAAGAGGCGGACGGCATCATGGAGGTCATCCAGGCATGGCGTCGGGACAGGGGATGTTCCGTGATGCTGGTGGAGCACAAACTCGACATGGTGATGCGCCTGTCCGACCGGATCGCGGTGTTGCACCAGGGGCGGCTGTTGGCGGTGGGATCACCTGCCGAGGTCATGGCCAACCCGGCGGTGGAGGCGGCCTATCTCGGAGGGAGTGTGGACGGTGGCTAACGTAATCGAGATGCGGGATGTGGTGGCCGAGATCGGGCAGTACCTCATCCTCGATGGCGTAAGCCTGACTGTGCCGGAAGGCAGTGTGACCGTCCTTGTCGGCCGCAATGGCGCGGGCAAGACGACGACCCTGCGCACCCTCCTGGGATTCGTGCCATGCCGCAGTGGCACGCTCCGCCTGTTTGGAAACGAGACCACCCGGCTGCCTCCGCACCGCGTGGCCCGTCTTGGGGTGGGATATGTCCCCGAGGATGCGAATATCTTCCCCAATTCTTACCGTCGCGGAGAACCTGCGCCTGGGATTGCCACGGGGGATGGGGAAGCAAATCGTGGAGGCCCGGATCAGCCAGGTCCTCGAGCTGTTTCCGGATCTTGGCCAGGCGTATCGCCGATGGGCTGGCCATCTGAGCGGGGGCCAGCGGCAGATGTTGGCCATCGCATCCGTGCTGGTGGCGGAGCCGAGGCTGATGCTCATTGACGAGCCGAGCAAGGGGTTGTCACCGAAGTTTGTCGACCGCCTCGGGGAAGCCATCACCCGTGGGAGGGGCACGACCACCGTGCTTCTGGTGGAGCAAAATCTTCGCCTGGCGGCGCACGCGGGGGACCGGTTTGTCCTGATGGACCACGGTCGCACGGTGGCAGAGGGCCCCATGACGCAGCTCATCGGCGACATGGAGCTGCAGCAGCGCTACTTGGGCCTGCGGGTGCGGGGGAGGAGGGACTGACGTGGCGGTCGCCATCACGCTGGTGCTGGGCGGTCTCGCCAACGGAGCGCTGTACTTCCTCATGGCGAGCGGGCTGACGCTGATCTTCGGATTGCTGCGCGTGGTCAATTTTGCACACGGCGGCTTCTTTGTCTGGGGGGCCTACGTGGGGACGTTCCTGCTCGCCACCGTACACAACCTGGCGGTGGCGTGGTGATGGCCGCTGTGCTGGTGCTGCGGCCGCATGGCCTGATGGGCCGGCGGGAGGTGGGCTGATATGGGAACTGCAGCGCGGCGGCCTTCACCGTCCGACGTCTCCGTCGGTGCCATGAGTACGGCTTCCACGCGGCGCCTCCGGCCATCGGCGTGGCTGGGGTTTTGTGGCTGCTGCCGTGTATCCCCTGGCGCTTGGCGTCGGCGGCACGACGCAACTGCTGGAGCAGGTCTTCACCTTTGGAGCATTTGCCATGTCGTATG
>JAIMAY010000037.1 GCA_023511725.1 Alicyclobacillus sp. | reverse complement strand
GGTGGCTCGGGACGGAATCGAACCGCCGACACGAGGATTTTCAGTCCTCTGCTCTACCGACTGAGCTACCGAGCCACGCGCCGTCACTTGACGGCTTGAAGTGGTGGAACCGATGGGACTCGAACCCACAACCCCTGCGCTGCCAGCGCAGTGCTCTCCCTTTGAGCTACGGTCCCGTGCGCAAGTTCGCATCGCGAAGCCTCAAAAGCGAACCGAACGGGTCCTATTATAAGGCCATCCTGGCGCGCAGGTCAAGTACCCTCACAAAATACATATCTTGCCACAGTTTCCGGGCATACTACCCATGTCACCTCACAAAGGAGGCCAGAGTGTGAAACACAACAAATGCTTCAAGCCATGGGTAGTATGCGCCGCGGTGGTTGCCGCGGCCGTGATCGGCACGCCAACGGCGTGGGCCGGTGAACATCTTCCATCCGCGCGATCCGATGTGGCGACCGCACCCCATCTCATTCACGACAGCGATGCTTCCGGTCACCGCTGGGACGTGCAATCCAGCGTGCAGGTGCCCCGAGAAGCCATCCGGGACGCACTGGAGGCCAGTCGCCAAGCCTACACAGCAAAACTCCAGAAGTACGCCAAAATCACCGCTCAGGACGCCGAAAAAGCGGCCGCTGCCGCTCACCCGGGCATGAAGGTGGAGAGCGTCCAGCTGAGAACCCTCCGTACAAACCTGGTGTACATCGCGGTGGTGGAAGACGACGAAAACCGCTACCTCGTGATTGTCGATGCGGGAAACGGCAAGGTGTTGTTGGACAAACCCGTGCCGACGCACCATGAGCGGGTGTTCGCGGAACACTGATGCCGGATATGCAAATGCGGCGGTCGCTCTTCGCGTACCGCCGCATCTACCCGGCATCCTGCAACAACCGCCCGACGTCTTGGCTGGTGCTGGTGAATTTCAAGGACAAAGGAGACGTACGATTAAAACGTCCGAACCTTGACGTCG
The DNA here is from genome assembly GCA_023511725.1 of Alicyclobacillus sp. GTDB lineage: Bacteria > Bacillota > Bacilli > Alicyclobacillales > Alicyclobacillaceae > JAIMAY01. Next base: position 21,674 of record JAIMAY010000037.1, on the reverse strand, counting down.
GACAGGTGAATGGGCCCGACCCCGCGCGGAACCTCAATCGATTCCAGACGCGTCGCCCCCAGCGCCTTCGTGATATAATCACAGGCGATGTTGGGGTCAATTCTGTCCCCGCATGTATATACATCAATGCTCGCATAGCCGTGTTCAGGAAAGCTATGAATCGTCAGGTGTGACTCGGAGATGATGACGACACCGCTCACACCCTGCGGTGCGAACTTGTGGAACGCCACCTCGCGCACTTCCGCACCCGCTTCAAGCGCGGCGTTCACCATGATTCGCTCAATGCTCTGCAGGTCATTGAGCCGTTCCGCGGGGCATCCCCACAGTTCTGCGATCACATGACGACCCATCGTGTCCATAAAAAAAACCCCCCTTTTGAAAAGTGCCATGCCCTGTCGGACATGTGGCACCGGACCATTCCACCACGGGGGAAAGTTAGTCCTGCGAGGTCCTAACCCTTTAAGTGGAGGCGGTGCCGTCTCGGTTGTGCGCTGCCGTGAACATTACGAGTGATAGTATAAGATGAGGCTCGACGTTTTGCAACAAAAAATTTGTCCAACCCCGGCCTCCGGACAACCGCCTTGCGGCTTGGGCTCCGCGCTCATGTGAGATGCGGGCGGGATCGCCATCAATATACGCCACTGGCACTCTCGGTGCGCCAGGTTATCTGCTCACACACTCGCCTGAAACACACGTTTCTATGCGCGAGTGCTGCGCAGGAACCGGGCATACCCGGCGGCGTAAGCCTCCCGCAACGCCTGCGGTTGAAACTGCGGCAGGACCTCCGCCTGAAACCGGGTGACGAGGCGATGGCGTAGATCCGGATCGGCCTGCAGCCGTAGCACCGCGTCCCTGACAGCGGACGCTGAACCCACCGGAACCAGGAGACCCGTCTCACCGTCGCGGATCAGCCGTCGCATCCCTGGAATATCCGTTGCAATCGTGGGGATGCCATGGTACGCGGCTTCCAGAATCACGAGTCCAGTACCCTCGCTGCGGGACACCAGAGCATGCACGTCCAGGGCTTTGTAAACCGGGGCCGGCTCATCTACGAAACCAAGAAAGTGTACCCGCTCTGGTGCCCTATCCTGGGCCAAATGCTCCAGCATGGACCGCTCGGGTCCATCCCCCGCAATCACCAGATGCACGTTGCGATCCGGCACGGCTGCGATAGCTTCGATCAGCACGGGCAGGTTTTTCACCGGATCCAGCCGAGCCACACTACCCACGAGAAAGGTGTGGTCCGCTACCCCCAAGCGCTGCCGAAGACGTCTTCTATCGACACCGGACGGACCAGGATTCCCCTCCAACCATACCGCGTTCGGAACCACCATCCCTCGCCGCCCAAAACGAGAAGCGAAGGTTTCATTCACGGCGAACACGCCCCGGGCAGTACCGAGAGCCACCCGATTGAGCTGCCGCTTCAACCAGCCGGGGCCGCCTTGTACCAAGAAGTCGAGGCGAGGATCGCTGTGTAAGGTGGTCACCCACGGCACGCCAGTTCGGCGATGCAGGCCATACGCGGCGAGGTTCGCGCGTGGGCCATGCGCGTGCAGCAACATGGGTTTCGCCGTCTGTCGCATGTGCTGCACCATGCCATGGATTGCAGCGGTCAGCCGCTTGGGCCAGATGTGAACAGACAGTCCGTGTTGCCGCAGCCGCTCGGATAACCATCCTTCACCCATCAGGTGCCATTCCAGCGGCCAGTCGAAACCCTGGCGCATCACGCTGCGCGCGTACACATCCAAGTGGACGGCCGCACCGCCCCGTTCATCCCCGCCGGCCAGTACCCATACGGACCCTAGCATAGGCGATGTCCTTTGGGCGTGTGTTGCTCGATATAGAGGCGGAGATCGTGATCATCAAACACAATGCGTCCGCCATGGACAAACATGACCTCGGGGACGGATGAACCATGCTGTTCGGCGGCAAACTCCAGAATGTGACGTTTGCGCACCGTCTCATCCGGCCAATAGTCGGCGAACGCTTGGTCTATGCGTCGATACTGTTCCGGTGTCAGTCCCACGAGGTGAATGAACGCTTCCGGAGGCAACTCCAGAATGTCGTATGTGCGTCCGTCGTATTCCACATTCATACCGTAGCGCACTGGCTTCACATCCTTCGACGCCGGAACTTCCCGACGCACGGAAGCTTCCGCTTCGTACAGCACGTGACGCCGGTAACGATTCGTACCCCAGTATAGCGAAAGCAAACCACCCATCGCAAAAGGTGAAGGTTCCCTGAGAATTCCGTGGCATCTGTACACCGCTGTCCCAAAACCACGTAAAATAAGATGTGAAGGGCGCACAAGCGCCCTCGTCACAAGGAGGAGAAGAGCGTCCATGAACTCTTTGAAGACGTGGATGTTGATGGGGCTTCTCACCATCATCCTCGTCCTGATCGGCCGCTTTGTCGGTGGTCCGAGGGGTATGCTCGTGTTCCTCGTCATCTCCATCCTGATGAACCTGTTCAGCTATTGGGCCAGCGGCAGCATTGCCATTGCCATGACCGGGTCGTACCCGGTGCAGGAACACGAACTCCCTGAGGTGTACGCCATCGTGCGGCGGCTGACGGAGAGCGCCGGCCTGCCGATGCCGGAAATCTATGTGACACCATCGATGCAACCGAATGCCTTTGCGACGGGCCGCAATCCACAAAATGCCAAGGTGGCGGTCACAGAGGGGATTTTGCGGGCGTTGTCACCGCGCGAGCTGGAGGGCGTGCTCGCCCACGAGATTGCCCACATCCGCAACCGTGACATCCTGATCAGCTCGATGGCGGCCATGCTCGCCGGGGCCATCACCTCCATCGCCAACCTGCTGCAATGGGGTGCCTTCTTCGGATTCGGAAGTCGCGATGAGCGGGACGGTGGAAGTTGGCTGGGCGAGATCGCCATGATCATTCTGGCGCCCATCGCGGCCACCCTGATCCAACTGGCCATCTCGCGTTCACGCGAATTCAAGGCCGATGAAACCGGGGCACGGCTGATGGGAGATCCGAACCCGTTGGCCGATGCGCTCGAGAAGCTGGAGTTTTATGCGCACCGCATCCCGGGCGACTTCAATCCCGCGACGTCGCACATGTTCATCGTGAATCCGTTGCGCGGCGAGAACCTGATGCATTTGTTTATGACGCATCCTCCGACCGAGGAGCGTATCCGGCGGCTGCGCTCGATGGTCATTGCAGCGTAAGGGAACGTCGCAACCCACCGGCGAGTCCATGGGGGACTCGCCGTTTTCGTGTCATCATTCGTACCGCAGCGCATCGATGGGATTCATGCGCGCGGCCTTCATGGCCGGATACAGCCCACAGATCAAGCCAATCCACGCCGAGAACGCGAAGCTGCCGATCACGACCGGCCACCCCACCCCTACCGGCAACCCGGTGATGGCTCGCACGGCTGCGGCAACCCCAATCCCGGTGCCAATCCCCGCCACGCCGCCGAGGCTGGTGATCACCACGGCCTCGACCAGAAACTGCGCCAGGATGTCGCGCGGCCGAGCACCAATGGAGGCCCGAATCCCAATCTCCTGCGTGCGCTCCGCCACGGAGACCAGCATGATGTTCATCACACCGACACCGCCGACGAGCAGGGCGATGCCTGCAACGGCGCCGATGATCCAGGTGAGGATCCGAGTGACGGTGTCCACCATGTGCTCAATCCCTGTCCATAGGCCCGACGAATCCACAAATGCGTCGGGATTCCCAGCGCGCACATTCAACGCCGTCACCAGGCGACGAGACAGATCCGCTTTGTCGACTCCTGGCGCCACTTCGACGTCCATCTCCGTGATGGACCACCAGGGAAAGAAGTCCCGGCAGGTGGTGGCAGGCATGTAGATCTCATCCGCGCCGAGCAGGGTGCTGAGGATCCCGAGCTGCGTGGACACGGTTTCTCCAATCACATGGACAGGATGCCCGCCGACCTGCACCGTCCTACCCACGGGACTTGCCGCGCCAAACAGCTTCTTCGCCAGCGATTGGCTCACCAGGGCCACAGGGCGGTGCGCCACCACGTCGGTCGCCGTAAACATGCGTCCCTGCACGACCATGAATCGTGCCAGTTCGTCCAAATCGGCCGGTCCGGCCTGAATGCTGGCGTTCACCGTGTGCCCCACGGCGCTCACCGGGCCCTGCCCGTAGAGCGTGTAACCCACACTGGCGACGCCGCTGAAACTGCGTGCAAGGGCGAGATCGGCGTCGGATATGGAGAGGACTTGTCCCGGTTGCGGCAGGCCGGGTTCAATCCATTCCCTAGGGAGAATTTGAATGGTGCGCTGCAGACGTTGACTTTCGATCACGGACACCACCGCCGACTGCCCGCCCTGCCCGATGGCGAAGATGGCGATGATGGAGGCGACACCAATCCAGATGCCCAGCATGGTGAGCACGGATCTCAGCTTGTTCGCGCGCAGCGCGTCCCATGCCGAGAGCACCATCTCCGCGAGGTTCATGATTCCTCCACCCTTCCATCGGAGACGATGCGCCCATCCACCAGACGGATCATCCGGCGTGCCGTTCGTGCCACGTCAGGATCATGCGTGATCACGACCACGGTCACGCCCTGCTCATTCAGCGCCCGAAACAAGGCCATGATCTCGCGCCCCGTCTGGGTGTCCAAGGCGCCGGTGGGTTCATCGGCAAGGATCACGGCTGGATCATTGGCCAATGCGCGGGCAATGGCCACGCGCTGCCTCTGTCCACCCGACAACTCGTTGGGGAGATGGTGTATCCTATCCGCCAAACCCACGCGTTCCAGCAGCGCTTCCGCACGCCGGCGTCGTTCTGCCCGCGGTACGCCACGATACACCATGGGCAGTTCGACATTCCGCAGGGCTGACATACGTGGCAACAGGTAAAAGTTTTGAAATACGAACCCTATCTCGCGATTGCGGATACGGGCCAGCGCGCTGGCGTCCAGCGTTCCGACGTTCAAATCTTGAAAGCGATAGGTGCCTTCGCTCGGCACATCCAAACACCCCAGGATGTGCATCAAGGTCGACTTGCCGCTCCCGGACGGGCCGATGACGGAGACGAACTCACCCGCGGCAATGGTCAGGCTCACATCCCTCAACACCGTCAGGCGGCCTGCCCCCGTCGAGTAGTGCTTGAAGACACTGGAGAGCTGCATCACGATACTGTCACCCGCTCTCCTTCGCGGAGTTCCGCCGGGGGATTGGTAACCACCCGCTCGCCGGCGGACAGGCCGCGCAGGACCTCGACATCGGTGTCCGTCGTAATGCCCAGCGTGACCGTCTGTTCATGCACGGTCTGGTCTGATCTCACGACCCAAACCGCAAAACCGTCACCCGCTGGGATGAGGGCGCTGTACGGCACGGAAAGCGCCCCCTGATGTGCGTCGCGGATGATCCGCACATCCAGGTTGTAACCGATGGGTACCGGAAAGGAGGACGGCGGACGAATGTCGACCTCAACCTGCCCAGTGCCCCCGCTCTGCGTGGTCACCGCATAATCGGCGACGCTGGACACCGTGCCCGTCCATGTTTTGTTGGGCCAGGCGTCCGAACTCAGCAGCGCTTTCATCCCAGGGCGGATGCGAACGGCGTCCACCTGTGAAACCTGGGTCACGACCTGCAGGTCGTGGCTCACCACCTGAACGAGCGGTGCCGGATTGCCACTGCTATCCACGCCGTCCACATTGACACTCAACACGATGCCGTCGAATCGCGCACGGACTGTGGACGGCGTGGATGCATCGGGCAGGCTCACGGCGTCTGAAGTCTTCAGGCGCACCAGCACGTCGCCCTTATGTACGGTCTGTCCAGTCTTCACTGGAATGGAGTCCACCGGCGCCGGCAAGTTTGAAGCGTAAATGGTCTGCGTCTGGACAGGCCGTACAACACCGGATGTGTATACCTCGTCCTGCATGGTCTTGCGAACCACGGTGGCGACGGTCACCTTCGGTGCCCGCGGATGAACACCCCACCACACGCCTCCGGCCGCCAGCACCGCCAATACGAGTATAACCCCTAGCCACCAGCGCCGGCGTCTACCCGTCACGGCAGACGTCCCCCTTCCTGTCGACACACAGCTTGGCACACGAAACCTAACATTCATTATAAAGAGAGCCAGGCTGACATGCCTGGCTCGTGGTATCCTCACTCACATCTGTCGTCCATAGGGTGGGTGTTCCGATTGGCGCCAGACAGGCGGTGTGCCGATGGGAGACGCTGAGACCGTTGTGGGTACATGCGAGGATCGCGTGACAGGCACCGCCTGCAGGGCAGCGTCCAGCCCTGGTGACCGGGTGGGTGCGGGTCCCGGCGTTTCCAGGTAGCGCGCCCCATAGGGGTGAGGATGCGTGCTATACGCGGGCGCGACCGGGCTCGCGTGCGACACTGGCACGGACGTCATTGCGGGGTTGGCGGCGCCGGTCGTTTGGGCGCGCTGGGCCATGTCTTCGAGGCGCTGCGTCAAGCTCGTCATCTGCACCGACAGTTGCCGCAGCTGTTCACATACTCCGCGCAGATCCTGCAACCATTCCTGAGTCATGAGGTTCCTCCTCAGTCGTCGATCTCACTCTTGGACACACATAGTCTGTCCAGTTGCGGCGTAGACATGTACAGCAGAAACGCGACGAAGAGGTGGCCGGCACGTGTATGCCCGAGTTTACGATAGACTCTGCGGATGGGTGTTTGTGGCGCTGGGGGTTTGCGGCTTGGCCCTCGGTGGGATTCCGGGATATATCCTGCTGGAGAGGGCGGACGCATGGCTGCACGTGATCCTCGGTGCCGTGATGGTGGCGGCGGCCCGATCTCGCCACCGCACCGCCGTGCTGTGCGCCGTTTGGGCCGGTGTGGGGTTGTTCGTGTGGGGCGTGATCGGCCTCACCGGAAGCGGTCCCCGCTACGGCCTCGGCGTAGCGGAACCCCTCGAATGCGCCGTACACTTGGTGGCCGGTGCCTGGGGGATGTACATCGCTGTACAAGACGTGCTCGACTGGCGCAGGTCCTAGGATTGTACAGGGGTGATACGCAGCCGCCCCGCACATACTAGGCCGTGGGATGGACATCCCAATCCGTTCAGGGGGGCTGCAGCATGAAGGTCAGAGACATCATGACCGCAAGCGTTCAGTACTGCCAGCCGACGGACACGCTTCAAAAGGCAGCACAGATGATGCAGTCCATCAACTGCGGCAGCGTGCCGGTATGTGACGCCAACAAAAAGGTTGTCGGGATCATCACGGACCGCGATATCGTGTTGAAGGCCGTGGCCAAAGGTTCCGCGCCGAACACTCAGGTGAAGGACTGCATGTCCGCACCGGTGGTGACGTGCACGCCCGATACGGATGCGCACGAAGCGGCGGACCTCATGGCTCAGCATAAGATTCGCCGCCTGCCCGTGGTCGACGCGGCCGGCAAGCTGTGCGGTATCTGCGCCATCGGTGACCTGGCGACCGTCGATATCCACATCAATGAGGCGGGCGACGCGTTGAGCAAGATCTCGGAACCCACCGCGACGCAGAACGCCGTCCACTGACCGGCCGCGGCCGGACAACTGCTGCCGCGAACACAGCCCTGACGTGATGGTCAGGGCTGTTGTTTTGCGACCTGCAGAGCTCCCTCAATGGCGGCGCGGATCTCGGCGTCGGTGAGTTGAATCCCCCGCCTCGCCAATACACTCTGCATATACGCAGCCGCCTGGTTGAGCTTCCCCTGGCCATTCAGGTCCGCGAAGGCGCGTTCGGCCAACACCACGGCCTCCTGCGCCACCTGCATAATAATCTGGCGCTGCGTCAGGGTGGTGTGGTGATTCAGCCAATCCTGCGCCCGTTGGATGAGCACATGAATCCCGGCGAGCACCACCAGTACGCCGAGTTGCAACAGGAACAACGCCAAGTTGTCCAGCAGATTACTCCACACGCTGTTCATGACACGTCACCCCGAAGGTTCGTCAGGTCTTCCCCGCAGTGGGAAGACTGCAGTGACAACGGATGTCCGGGGACAATGGCCCAGACACCGCTGACGCATCGTATGACGCCTCCTGCGAGTGACGTGACAACAACATGAAAAAACCAAGGGTCCTGCTCATCGGCAGGACCCCTGGCCAGAACATGACGCTGATGCCGGGGTGGCATCTGTCATGCGATGGAGTAGCTTATTGGAAGCGACCAGCAAGCTGCTGCTCCGCCAGCGCCACCAGTTTACGTGTGATGTTACCACCAATCGCGCCGGTGTCGCGGGTGGCCATGGTGCCCCAGTACCCGTCCTGCGGCGTCTGGATACCCAGTTCCTGAGCCACCTCGTACTTCAGTTGCTCCAGCGCCTTCATCGCGCCGGTCACAACCGGCGTGTTTCGCTTCTGACCGAGTGCCATGTGCTTCACCCCCTTGTGGCCCTTAGTCTGCCCGCGGGGATGTCAGATACACTAACACATTCTTCCGCGCCTGGGATCAACAAAAATGGGGCGGAACACGTCCGCCCCTGGCATGGCAGCGAAACAAACCTGACGACGTCACCGCTGCGCGAGCGGGACGTAATCGCGGTGCGTAGGGCCCACGTACTCCGCGCGCGGACGGATCAGGCGGTTGTTGGCGTACTGCTCCAAGACATGCGCCGTCCAACCGGAGATGCGGCTGCACGCGAAGATTGGCGTGTACAGGTGCGTGGGCAACCCCATCGCGTAGTACAGCGACGCGGAATAAAAGTCGACGTTCGGGTTCAGGCCCTTTTTCTCCTTCATCATGCGTTCGATTTCCTGCGACATCTCGAACCACTTGGTTTCGCCGATGCGCTCGCCGGCCTCCTTGCTGAGTCGACGCAGATGCGTAGCACGCGGATCTTCTGTGCGGTAGACGCGGTGACCAAAGCCCATGATCTTCTTCTTTTGGGCCAGCGCCTGATCCAACCAGGCCTCCGCCTTCGAGATGTCCCCGATTTCGAGAAGCATGCGCATGACCTGCTCGTTGGCGCCACCGTGCAGGGGGCCCTTCAGCGTGCCGATGGCCGAGACGATGGCCGAGTAGATATCGGACAACGTTCCGGCGGTCACGCGGGCGGCGAACGTGGAGGCGTTCAGTTCGTGATCGGCATGGAGAATCAAGGCGATGTTGAACGCCCGTTCAGTGAACTCATCGGGCCGCTCATCGTTCAAAAGATAAAAGAAGCTGGCCGCGGCGCTGAGATCCGGGTTGGGCTCGACCGGCTCCAAGCCCTTGCGCAAGCGCTCGAACGTGGTCACGATGGTGGGGATTTGCGCCACCAGCCGCGTCGCCTTGCGGAGATTCGCTTCACGGCTCTCATCGCCATTGTCGGGGTCATACAGTGCCGCATAGGACACGGCGGTGCGCAGGACCTCCATGGCATTGGCGTTTTGCGGAACCTCCCGCAGCCACGCCAAAACTTTGGGATGCAGCGCGCGCTGGGTCGCAATCGACCGCGTGAAATCCGCCAATTGCTGAGCATTCGGCAGCTCTCCGTGCCAAAGCAGGTACACGACCTCTTCAAAGGTGGCGCCGCCATTCACCAGATCATGGATATTATATCCCCGGTAGACCAGACGGCCTTCCTTACCGTCCAGGAAACAGATTTCCGACGTGTTGGCCACGACATCCTCGAGGCCCGCGACGAACGATGTCGCTTCTTTCGACATACAGGTTCCTCCTTCTCCCACGACCATTCCGAAAGCAAAAATCGACCGACCACCGCATGTTGCCGCAGCCATGCCCGCCGCAATCCACGCTCCATTATACTATAAAGCGCATGCCGGACCCAAAATGCGGGCGTGCGCACGCCATGGGGACGAACAAATGAAAGGGCGGAGGCCGCTGTCATCAGACAGCGTCCCCCGCCCACATGGGTTTAGACCATCCATGGTTTTGTACATCCTTCCAGACAGGTACGCCCCTGGGTTCAGAACATTCGCTTGACGCCGGTGAGATGGTTCCGCCAATAGGTACCCGGCGCCACAGACAGGTACCCTACCTCGCCCAGGCCGCCACCTTCCTGGATCATCTGATTGTTGCCGACGTAGATACCCACATGCTTCCCGTTGTCAAACACGAGGATGTCACCCGGTCGCATCTGGGACACAGGAACGGACCAGCCCACGCTCGTGGCCTGCGTACGCGACGCTGTGCTGAACCGATAACCGAGCGCGTGATGGAACACGTATTCGACGTAGTTGGAGCAGTCGAAGCCGTACTGCCCACGGTCCTCATTGTGCCCCCACTCGTACGGCGTACCAAGTTTGCTTCGCGCCACGGACAGAACCGCCTCGTACTTCTGCTGCCACGTTGCGCCGAGCCCCGCCCGGGGTTGGATGCTCGCATCCAGGCTGACACCAGGCGGAAGTGTCGCTGCCGAGTGCACCACGGTCGTGTACGACATGGTGGATGTCGTTGTCGCCGCCGTGGAAGCATTTGCCGTGGACACCGTCACAGGCTGCACCCACTTGGTGTTGGTCGTAATATATCCCGTGTGTCCGCTCGTGTCCTGCACATGCCACCAGGCGGATGTGCTCCCCGAGAGCACATGGAGCACGGTACCCTTCGGTTCAAGGCAGATTCGCGTAGAACCAAGCTTGGGCTGCGTGATCAGGTACGCGCCCTGAACCACCTTCACCTCCGACGGACCTCCGGCCTGCGCGGTGTACACAGCGCCGGAAATGCCGATGCCGGCCACTGTGGCGACCGTGGTCCACAACAACGACGCTCGAAACGATTTCAACCATCGCTGCATGATCAGACTCCTCTCTCGCCTCCGAGGTTAGTTGCCGGGTTCGGGTCGAGGATCCACCCTGGCATCCGAACGGATACCTTCACCCCAAAGCGCGCCATGCTGGCGCAAAATCCCCCGTACCTGCCGCCGCGCAGGATTCGGCTCATGTTGCGGCGGAAATGTAGGCTGTGGAATGTTCATGCAGATCGGGCGTGTAAGCCGACGTCAGGTCAGGGTCAACCCGCCCCGATGCTGCCCCTATCAATCTAGCAGGCCGAGCCCACTTTTGAAATGCAAACTTGTTTCCAGCCCCGACACGCCTTGGCGTGTCTGCCACCCAGGTGTGGTAAGATGAGAGTGATGACCAAAAGATGGAGGAGGTTCGCAGTATGACGACGGAGCGCACGGGCGTCGTGACCTTCGCGGGTCAGCCGGTGACCCTGGTGGGGCCGGAGATTCGCCCAGGGCAAAAGGCGCCGGATTTCGAGTTGCTGACCACGGATCGCAAAAAGGTCCACCTATCCGATTATCAGGGGAAAGTCAAGCTGATCAGCGTGGTGCCGTCGCTGGACACGGGCGTCTGCGATGCACAAACACGCAGGTTTAATGAGGAAGCTGCAAAACTTGGGGAGGACGTGGTGGTGCTGACCGTCAGCGCGGACCTGCCGTTTGCGCAAAAGCGCTGGTGCGGTGCAGCGGGCGTCGACCGGGTTGTCACGCTCTCGGACCACTACGCCATGTCGTTCGGCAACGCCTACGGCACCCATATGAAGGAGCATCGGCTGGAATGCCGCGCCGTTTTTGTGGTGGACAAGAATGACGTGGTGACGTACGTGGAATATGTGCCTGAGGTGACGCAGCATCCCAATTACGAGGCGGCATTGGACGCAGCCCGCGCCGCCGCGCGCTGAGCATCCAGCGCTGGGTGGACAGGCCCTCCAGTCTTGGGCCATGATGTGGCCACAGACCGGATCCGTATCCTGCGCTTGGCGAGTGAAAACACCGGTGCAATGGAAGCATCCGTGCATTAAAATATGGAGGAATACCGCCGAGAGCGGAAACGCGAGACGAGGGTCTGGGCATGCAGAAGATTCATTGGACACCTCAGCGGCGGGCGGTGTATGAAGTGGTCAAATCCGCGCACGACCACCCGACCGCCTCGATGATCATTGATCGGCTGCACGCGCGCGGCCACCGCTTTGCCTATGCGACGGTGTACAACAGCCTGCGCTACCTGGCTGAAGCGGGGGTCATCCGCGAACTGCGCCTGGGCGAAGGCGCCAGCCGCTATGACGCACGCAACGAGGAGCACCAGCACATCGTGTGCGAGCGGTGTGGAACGATAGAGGAAGTGTTTGAGCCGGTGCCCGCCGCCTGGCAGAAGACGGTGGAAGCCAACACGGGGTTTGTTGTGACGGAGACGCAGGTGGTCCTGCATGGCGTGTGCCCCGCCTGCCGTGGCGAGGCCCTGCGAGCGCACACACCGGAGGCACACTGAGAGGTCCAAGAGACATCATAACCGGGCGGCGTCCACCGCCCGGTTCTCGTTTCATGCTCTGTCCGCTGTGTTCCCTGTGGCGCCACCATCGGTCCAGAGTCGAGGGCGGCTGACGGAATCGCGGCCGAATCGGCTGCGTGTCGGCGATTCGGACGACACGCTTGAAGACGGCGGCATCGTCTCCGAAAGGCCGAGCGCCAATCTCAGCGTGTCGCTGCGCAGTCCGCGCCGCACACTCTCCAGCGTGACCACATCCTGCGGTTTGACATTGCCCAGGTTGACGCGATTGCCGAGCTTCCGCACGTAATACAGCTGCTGCTTCGGCAGCGGTGCCTCCCAGATCAGGCGGGTCGCCAGCGGCCCCAGGGTATCGAGCAGAGACTGCACCTGATCCTCGCGGACGTTGCCATCATCATCGTACACACCGACATTGGTGCCCGCCTCGCGGCCCTCGACAATGATGTAGTGCGCCCCGCTGTTGAGATCCCCCTGAATCATTCGGGCCTGCTCGACGACCGGGAGGAACGCGCCGGGCAGTTTCTTGCCGATCTCGGAAAGCACCGTGAACCCCATCTTGCGCGCGGTGCGGATCACCTCGCGGCGCACACGAACCGGAAGATCAATGGTGCCATCGGAGACTTCCACCACGCGGATGCCACCCTCCCACATCGCCGCCAGATAATCCTTCCAAAATCCCTTCGCCACCGCGATCTCCAACGACGTGCCGCCGGGATACGCGAGGATGCCGTACTCCTGGCACAGCGTCACCTTGTCCGCGATACGCTCCGGCGGAGAAACGGAGGCGCTGGCGAAGCCGAACTTCCAGAAGTCGATGTGGGCGGCCGCCAACTCAAAGAGATCGCGCATCTGCGTGATCGGCACACCGGTGTCGATCACCATCGTCAGCCCCGAGATTCGTGGCTTTTCCACGCGACCGCTCAGCATATCGGGAATCCATTCCGACCAGTACCGACTCTCCACCGTGCCCGCTCCTTTGTCTGCAGAAATTCCATTCACAACGTATGGAGCCGGACCGCGGGTGGTGAGTGGTACAAGCGGATTTTCTTCAGTGCCAGAGCATCAGCCCTGCGGTCAGCAGGAGAACCAGCCCGGCCAGTTTGTCGGCGGAGATGTTCACCGCCGTCCCGAGCCAGCGGCCGACCTCCAGTCCTGCATACGCCATGGCGAGGCTGATCATCCCGAAGAGTGCAGCGGCCAGCGCGAGCGGCACCCGCAACATGCCGAGTCCAAAACCGATGGTCAGGTTGTCCAAGCTGAGGGCGGCGGCCAGCATCACGACGCGCATACCTCGCACCTCGGTGCGAGCATGGGCGTCCTCACCCTCCTCCCGTTTGAGCAGGGAGTAGATGCCGAAGGCGGCCAATACCGCAATCCCAATCCAACGTGCCTGGTTGCCGGCCAGGCGCGACACCTGTTCGCCGATCACGACCCCCGCAATCGGCATCAGCGCCTCAAACACACCGAACACCAGCGCAATCCGCAGTTGGTCGCGGCGTCTCATCCGCATGGCGCCGAGCGCCACCGAAGCCAACGCATTGTTCATTCCCATCGCCATGCCGAGCATCAGGATCTGCCACCACACGGCTCGCCGCTCCCCTCCACCGCCAGAACCGTCCCGGTGTCGATTTGGAAAAGACGCAACACGTCGCCCACAAACGATTGTGTACCGAGCAGCAGCAGCACATCCTCGCTCGTCAACACCGCGTCCGCCGCATCGACCGCGGCTGCAACGTTGGGCACCTCGCGTACACCCATCGGAAAGGCGGAGGCCATGTCAGCCACGTGCGAGTAATCGAAGCGCAGGTGCGGGTTGGTAGCGGCGGTCAGAATCACAAGATCGGCCACGTCCCGGAGCGCAGCGAGAACGCCCCGAACATCCTTGTCGGCCGGGATGCCGATCACGGCACCGACGCGTCGCCCCGCGTTTCGGTAACGCGCCGCGGAACGCGCCACAAGAGCGGCGGACGTCGCGTGGATGCAGCCGTCCACGATGGTGAGGGGGTGGCGCCTTACCACCTGCATCCGTCCAGGCAGACGCACGCGGCGCAGGTCGAATGTGAAATCGCGCAAACGCTGCCGGGGCCCGAGTTGTTCCGCCGCCCAGCGCACGGCGCGCCATGCCGTGCGGGCATTTTCGAGCAGGTATGGCGGCAGTTCTTCCGCGGCCCCCGACACCGTGGCATCCGTCAGCCACGAGGGATCCTCGCTGTCATCCGTCCAGATGAGCGCGGCGCCATAGGCCGCGGCGCGGGCGCGAAGCACATCGCGGCAAATGGGCTGCTGCGAGTTGCTGAACACCGCCTTCGTCTCCCCGCGGATGATGCCGGCCTTTTCGCGGGCGACGTCGAACAGCGTCGGCCCAAGCTCCCAGACATGCTCCAAGAAGATGGGCGCGACGACGGCACCCTCGTGGTGCCATTGGTTGACATCGTCGTGGAGCGCGCCTCTCCCCAGCTCGACCACGTTCACATCCGTCCCGGACTCGGCGAACCAACGCGCGGCCAAAACCGCCAACAACCCGACCGGGCCGATGTACTGGTCGTCCGGCACAGGCAGGGTTTGGGCCGCCGCCCACACCTCGTCCATCAGGCGCATGAAATCTTCTTCCGGCATCATTCGGCCGTTGATGCGGAAACGCTCCATGAAGTCCACCAGGTGCGGACCGGTGAACAATCCGACGCGCAGACCGAGCGCCTGCAGCATGGCGGCCATCAGGATGGCGTGGGAACCCTTCCCTTTACTTCCGGTCACGCAGAGGGTGAGCGATTGCTTGTCCGGCGCACCAAAGGCATCCAGCAGCCGCCGCGTCCAGATGGGGTGACGCACCTCCCTGTCCCGTCCAGGCCGCCCATGACGCTGGCGATACCGATTGTACGACGCATAGGCCAGTGCGATATGGTCCTTCGCCAGCCACTTTCTGTCCTGCCCCAAGCGGTGTTCTCCTTCCACGCTTGTTTCGTTCGCTAGTGTAGCACATGTCCTGAACAAACCAAGACCCGCCGTGATGGCGGGTCGATGCGTGTCGCAGGATGGATAGGCGCTCGGGATCTCGCGTGGCGGGAGTCATGGCCGTGGGGCCAAGCGGCGTGCGCTCACTCTCCGGCGACAAAGCGGTTGGTGAGCCGCCCCAAGCCTTCGACCTCGACGGTGACGACGTCGCCGGGCTTTAGCCACACGCGCTTCTCCGGCGGATAGCCGAGGATGACGCCCTCCGGCGTCCCGGTCAGGATGATGTCACCAGGTTCCAGCGGGAAGTGCTCGGAGATGTGTGCAATCAGCGTCGCGCACGAGAAGATCATGTCGGCGGTGCTCGAGTTCTGACGGACCTCGCCGTTCAACTCCGTGCGGATGGCGAGTTGGTTCGGATTCGGCACCTCGTCCGCCGTCACCAGCCACGGTCCGATGGGAGCAAACCTATCGAGCGTCTTGCCCATCAGCCACTGCCCGGTGCGCATCTGCAGATCACGCGCCGACACGTCGTTGGCCGCGCAATAGCCGAACACATACGACAGCGCGTCCTGCTCGGACACCCGATACGCACGCTTGCCAATGACGATGGCCAGTTCCGCCTCGTAGTCGACCTCGTGGGTGACGGGCGGGATGGGAATGTCGTCGCCGTGCGCCGCGAGTGCGTTGTGAAACTTGCTGAAGACGATGGGGACGGTGGGAATTGCGGCACCCGTCTCCTCTGCGTGCCGTCGATAGTTGAGCCCGATGCAGATGATCTTTCCCGGCCGCCGCACGCACGGCAGATAGCGAACCTCATCCCCCGCCTGCCACGGCGCCGACTCACCCAGCGCGGCAATCACGGAGGTGATGCGGTTGAGGAGGGCGGGATCGGCAATCACCGCATCGGTCGACGCCGGCATCCCCTCTTGTCCTTCGATGGCAGCGAGTGGCAACAGCCGCTGCCCGTCCAACACCGCCAAAGTCTCCGTATCCTTCCAGATCACATTCGCCAGTTTCACAGGGATGTCTCCTCTCTCCGTCGAAGTTCGCGCGGAGCCGCTCGCCATCCAAGCCGCTCCGAAATGCGCAGCCCCGCCGCCTTGACCAGCGGGCGTAGTGCCTCCATCCGTTCCGGTGTCATGCGGAGGCTGGGCCCCGACACCGAGCACGCCGCGACGACACGCCCCGTGTGGTCGAAAATGGGGGCGGCCACACAGCAGATGCCGATCTCGTTCTCCTCCACGTCCACGGCGTAACCAAGCCGCCGGACTTCCTCCAGGCACTGCAGAAACGCCTGCCTGTCGGTAATGGTGCGGTCCGTCAGCGGGGAGAGTCCGTACCGGTCAAGCAGCGCCAGCGTCTCCGCCCGCGGCAGGTACGCGAGAATCACCTTGCCAAGCCCCGTCGCATGCGCCGGTACGCGTTTGCCGACGCGGGAATGCATGCGCACGGTGTTGCTGCTCTCCACCTTCTCGATGTAAACCATCTCGCCCTGGTCGAGCAGCGCCAGGTGCACCACCTCGTTCGATTCAATGGCCAATTCCCGCAGGAATGGCAGTGCCTCGCGGCGCAGATCGATGGAGCTCAACAGCTTCATCCCGAGATCGAGCAGGGTATACCCCAGCTTGTACCTCCCGGTGCGCCGGTCCTGTTCGATGAAACCACGGCGCATCAAGGTGTTGAGCAGCCGGTGCGCGGTGCTCTTGTACATGCCGACCTGTTCCGCCAACTCGGTGACGCTGATCCCCTCTGGATAGTCGCTGACCACCTCGAGCAGCAAACACGCCTTCTCCACCGATTTGACCGTGTAGTCCTCCATGCGAACCTCCTCAGGCTCCCGCACCCGGCGAGGTGGTCAGCGTCTGATCGGGGAAGCCCGCCGCAATCTCCGCGTGCTTCGCCGCCAGCCAGTGGGCATCTCGCACCTCCGCGCAGCGTCCCGGCCGAGGGATCAGTTTCCCGGGATTGCAGAGATCCTCCGGATTGAACACGGCGCGTATGGCGAGCTGAGCTTCGAGGTCAGCGTCGCTGAACAGGTACCGCATCTCCTCCAACTTTTCCACGCCCACACCGTGTTCACCGGTGATGCTCCCGCCCACGTCGACACACGCACGGAGAATGGCCGAGCCGACGGCCACCGCCTTCTCCGTCTGCCCGGGAATGCGAGCGTCGTAGCAGATGAGCGGGTGCAGATTCCCGTCTCCGGCGTGGAACACATTCGCGATGCGCAGTCCGGATTCCTCACTGAGTTCGGCGATACGGGCCAGGATCTCCGTCAGCTTGGTGCGCGGGATCACGCCATCCTGCACGATGTAGTCCGGCGAGATTCGACCGGTCGCACCGAAGGCCATCTTCCGGCTCGACCACCACAGCGCGCGCTCCGCGTCCGATTCGGCGAGCTTGACGGACCTGGCGCGGTGCTCGCGGCAGATGGCGATGATCCGATCCGCCAATTCGGGCAACCCTGCCTCCAGGCCGTCCACCTCAATCAGCAACACGGCCTCGATGTCCCGCGGATATCCCACGTGATAGTTGCTCTTATCCACCGCCTGCATCGCCAGTTGGTCCATCATCTCAATGGCCGCCGGGACAATGCCAGACGCGATGATGTGGCTCACCGTGTCCGAGGCATCGGCCACACGGTCAAACATCGCCATCACGGTGCGCACCGCCTGCGGCTTCTTCAGGATTCGCACCGTGATGGCCGTGGCGATGCCCAACGTGCCTTCGGAACCGACAATCAGCCCCAGCAGGTCGTAGCCCACCGCCTCCCCAAACTCCGCGCCAATCTCGACCACGTCTCCGTTCGGCATCACCACCTCGGCCGCCACGATGTGGTTGGTCGTGACACCGTACTTGAGGCAGTGTGCACCGCCGGCATTCTCGGCGAGGTTCCCACCGATGGTGCAGACCGACTGGCTGGACGGATCCGGCGCGTAGTAGTACCCCTGCGGGCCGAGGCGCTTGGACAAGGTGAGATTGACGTGTCCCGGTTGAACGATGGCACGCATGTTCTCGTAATCCACCGAGAGGAGCTTATTCATCCGCACCAGGCTGATGACCACCTCGTCATGGAGCGGTGTCGCACCTCCGCTCAGCCCGGTGCCCGCGCCCCGCGGCACGAACGGAATGCGCTCCCGGTGCAGCAGACGCACAATCCGCGAGACTTCCTCGGTCGTCTCCGGGAACACCACGGCGCGTGGGCGTCCCTTCTGCGCCACATAGCCATCGCATTCGTAGGCCGCAAGTTGGCCCGGCCGATGCAGAATCCGCCGCGGGCCGACGATCTCGGTCAGCGCACGCACCAGAGCCTCCTGATTCATCCTTTCACCCCCTCCCGGCGATACGCTTCGTCGAGCAACTCCACGGTGTGCAGCACATCCGCCTGACGCTGCCTGCGATGCACCCCCACCTTGATCTGCAGCATACAGCCGGGGTTGCCCATGACAATCGCATCCACGCCTTCCGGCACATCGTCCATCTTCCGTTCAAGGAGTTCTCCGGCCATCTGCGGATGCGTCAGGTTATAGATGCCTGCGCTGCCGCAACAGCGGTCTGAGTCCGGCATCTCCACCAACTCGAGCCCGGGGATGGCGCGCAGCAGTTGACGCGGCTGCTGCCGAATCTTCTGGGCGTGGCAGAGGTGGCATGCATCGTGATAGGTGACGCGGCGGCGAACCTCGGCCCGGGGCGGATCGAACCCCACCTCCACGAGCAGTTCCGAGATGTCGCGCACCTTGGCGGAGAACTGCTCCGCCCGGGCGTGCCACACGGGGTCATCCCGGAACAATTCCGGGTACTCCTTGAGTGCGGCGCCGCACCCTGCCGCGTTGATGACGATGTAGTCGACACCCGACGCCAAAAACACGTCGATATTGTGCTTTGCCATGGCGCGCGCCTGCTCCCGGTCGCCGGCGTGCACCTGCAGTGCCCCGCAGCAGATTTGCTCTTTCGGCACGCGCACCTCCAAGCCATTGCGGGCCAGGACCCGCGCCGTCGCCTCGTTCACGTCGGCGAAGAACACGTCCATCACGCATCCGGTGAACAGCGCCGCCGCGCCCTTGCGGACGCCTTGCGCCGGCATCCGGCCAGGCAGCGCTTCGCGCGCACCTTCCGCCGGTACCTCCGGGAGTACAGCTTCCATCTCCCGCAGATGCCGCGGCAGGACCCGGATGGCGCCGGTTTTGCGAATCGCTGTGCGCAGACCTGAAGTCTGGTAGAAGCGCATCAGCTTCGCCACCCGCCGCAGGCGCTTGGGGTGCGGGAAGATCCCGCGCAGGAACAGGCGCTCCAGCGCTCCCGCCACGCCCTGCTTTGGCCGCGCATGATAGACCTGGCCTCGCGCCTCTTCAATCAGCGCGCCCACCTGTACGCCAGAGGGGCACACTGTCTCGCAGGCGCGGCAGTCAAGGCAGGTGAAGACCGGATTGATCACGTTCTCATCCAACGGCAACTCACCCTCGCTGGCCGCCTTGATCAGGTACACCCGGCCGCGCGGGGAATGGTTTTCGTCCGTCCATTCCTGGTAGGTCGGACACACCTCGAGGCAGAAACCGCAGTGCACGCACACGGAATACTTGTCGGGATCCGGCGCATCGGGCCAGCGAAACGCCCCCTGCGAGTGCTGCCCCATCCTGATCAACTCGGGCTCCTTGGTCGCCATTCAGATCCCTCCCGCAAAGCGTCCGGGGCACAGCAGGCCATGTGGATCCGCCGTCCGCTTGATGCCTTCCATCCAAACCCTGGAAGCACCCAGCCCGCCGAATACATCGATGCCTCGACGGACCCCGGCGGGCGCCCGCTCCACGACGACCTGTCCGCCGACCTCGCCGGCGGCCTGGCGCAGTTGCTCCACGAGCTTCCGCACGCGAACGCCATCCGCATCCGCCGTGGACGAGAGGAAGATGCGGGCCATCCCGGCGGGCACCGTGATGGACCACAGCGTCTCGAACCCGGCCTCGGCGCACACCGTTCGCCATGCCGCGGCCTGGGCCGTGAGGCGGGTGGGCTTTCCGGAGATCCGCAGGCACACCGGCGCCTCCATGGCGGAGGCGCGATGCATCCGCCACCAGTTGTCGGCGACGTCACCGTCGAGAACCTCCGCGCTCAGACCCTGCTCCTGCGCCAACGCCCGCAAACGCTGGATCTGATAGGCCGCGCCACCGGACGGTTCATCGCAATCGATGGCCAGCACGCCGCGTGACGCGTCGCCTCGCAATACCAACTCCAATCGGCTCGGTATGAGTTCCGAGGTCATCACCGTATGGGCGACGGTGCGCAGCGCCTGAACATCGCCGCTCAACAGAACCGTTGCGCGGTGCAGCGGCAGCGGCCGCAACTTGAAGGTGACCTCGGTCAACACCCCGAGGGTACCCAACGCACCGATGAACAGCTTGGTCATGTCGTAGCCGGCGACGTTCTTGACCACCCGCCCGCCCGTGCGAATGACCCGCCCATCGCCCCATACCACGCGCAGCCCAATCACCATATCCCGGAGTGCGCCATACAAGGCCCGACGCGGCCCACTCGCTGCCGTCGAGACAATGCCGCCGATGGTGGCGTCGTCGGGCACGAACGGGTCCACGGGCAGCATCTGCCCCTCCGCCGCCAGCACGCGGCTCAGTTCCGCCCAGGTCATGCCCGGTTGGACCGAGATGACGAGGTCCGCGGGCGAATAGTACGCTACTTCCTTCATCGCGGCGGTGGACACGACCAAGTCCACCGGCTGCCCCAGGTTGCCCCAGGACAATTGCCGCCCACGCCCAGCGGGAAGCAGGCGCCAGCCTCGCTCCGCCGCGAGGCGAACCAGGGCAGCCACACGGTCCTCGGTTGTAGGCCTCGCCACCGCCACCGGTGCGGCGATACCTGCCGCCGCTTCGTTCCATCCGCTCTCGATGGCCACCGCCGCGTTTCCAACGCACTGTCCGACGTCCGCACACACATCCTGCGGTGAAATCACCCGTGCTTCAGCCATGGAATCCCCCACTGTCCATGTGCTCCTCGCCGTTCCGAATTGCAGAACATGGTTCCCAATCAATAATAGCCCCAATTCCCGATCAATTCAACCGACACTGTTGCAGTCTCAGCCGGCCCTGATATAATCATGCTGATAGTTTTTCGAATCTTCCCATACAGGAAGCTGGACGGGAGGAAAACGTTTACAAGGAGGGATTCGTCACTTTGTGGCAACAACTCTATACCCCGGTGGCTGGCAGCGTTGGCTGGTCCGCACTGATTGCTGTTATTCCCATCCTGTTCTTCTTCTGGGCGCTTGCGGTGCGTCGGATGAAAGGCCATGTCGCTGCGCTTTTGACCATTGTCGTCAGGGCCCACGCATTTTCTGACTGAGTGAGTGGTGAATTTCAAGGATCCACGGGGGATGCCGGGGGAACAGAGGCGAACCGCGCGAGAGAGGCAAAAAATACATTTTTGGCTGGAAATCGACAGGAGCAGGGTTGACAAATGTAGAAAGCCTCCATGGGGACCCAAACCCAAGGAGGCGATGCCACTGTGAACCGACAGTGGGT
>JAIMAY010000036.1 GCA_023511725.1 Alicyclobacillus sp. | reverse complement strand
AGCACGAAGCCGCGCCGACCCTGGGCGTCCGTGGTTTCGCCGACAATGCGGCCGGGCAGCTTGCGCATCAGGTCTTTACGCGCCGCCATCATGCCGAGGTACGGCCCGCCGAACGACATGGGGTTGCCCAGCGACTGGCCTTCGGCCACGACGATGTCGGCACCGAGATCGCCCGGCGGCGTCAGCAGCCCGAGAGCAATGGGGTAGGCGCTGACAATCAACAGTGCGCCCGCCTTGTGGGCCAGCTCGGCCATCTCCGCCAGCGGCTCGATGCAGCCGAAGAAGTTGGGGTACTGGACCAGCACGGCCGCCGTCTCGCTGTCCACCGCCTGCGCCAGCGCCTCCAACGACACCTGGCCGCCGTCGTACGGCACCGTCTCCAGGCGCACCGATTGGCCCGAGGCGTACGTGGCCGTCACCGCACGGTATTCGGGATGCACCGTCGACGCGATGACCAGCTTGCTGCGGCGCGTGTGCGAGCATGCCACCAGGCCGGCCTCGCCCAGCGCCGTCGGGCCGTCGTACATGGAGGCGTTGGCCAGCTCCATCCCCGTCAGTTCGGCCACCATCGTCTGGTACTCGAAGATGGCCTGCAGCATGCCCTGGCTGACCTCCGGCTGGTACGGCGTGTAGGACGTGTAGAACTCGGACCTGCCGGTGATGGCCTCCACCACACTGGGCTGATAATGGTCATAGCTGCCTGCGCCGAGGAAGCTGATGACGCGGGTGCCGTCAAGATTCTGACCGGCCAGCTGCTGCAGGTGCCGCTGCAGCTCGATCTCCGACATCGCCTTCGGCAGATGCAACGGCCGGTTCATCCGCACCGCTTCCGGAATGTCCGCAAACAGCTCCTCGATGCTCGAGATGCCGAGGAACGACATCATTTTCTGAATATCTTCCTCGGTATGCGGTAGATAGCTGAAGGTTTTCACCGAGGGATCACCTCGCGTTCGGATTCATCATGAGATTCACCGGGCTGTCTTATAGAAAGGCGTCTTCACGACCTTGGCCGCCAGCAGCTTGCCGCGCACATCCACCTGGAGCATGCGGCCGATCTCGGCGTACCGCACATCCACCAGCGCCAGGCCGATGGGCAGCTTGAGCGTCGGCGACATGGTGCCCGAGGTCACGTGACCGATGACCTGACCGTCCGCCAGCACGGGTTGCTCCGCGCGCGGAATGCCTCGGTCCACCAGCTCAATCCCGACGATTTTGCGCGTCACACCCTCCTGTTTCTGCCGGGCCAGCGCCTCGCGCCCGATGAAGTCGCCTTTGTCCAGCTTCACGAACGTACCGAGCCCCGCTTCGAGGGGCGTGATGGACTCGGACAACTCATGCCCGTACAGCGGCAGGCGCGCCTCCAGCCGAAGCGTATCGCGCGCACCCAGGCCGCACAGGGCCATGCCGTGCGGCTCGCCTGCCTGCACCAGCGCCTCCCACAAGGTCTGCGCGGATGCGGCCGGGACGTACAGCTCGAACCCGTCCTCGCCGGTGTAACCGGTGCGTGAGATGAGCGCGGACACACCCGCCACGTCCGCCTGCGTGAAGCGGTAGTAGCGCATCTGCGACAAGTCCGCCTGCGTCAGCGGCTGGAGGATGCTTTCCGCCTGCGGACCTTGCAGCGCCAGCAGCGCCACCTCGTCGGACCGGTCGGTGAGGGTCACCGAAAACCCGGCCGCCTGCTCCCGGAACCAGGCAAGGTCCTTCTCCGTATTGGCCGCGTTCACCACCACCCCGTACCTGTCCGGTGCCAGGCAATAGACCAGCACATCGTCGACGCACCCGCCATGCGGATAGCAGACCGGCGAGTACATCGCCATGCCCGGCGCCAACCGCGACACATCATTGGTCACCAGGCGCTGCAGAAACGCCGCGGCGTCCGATCCGCAGACCTCCACCTCGCCCATGTGGGACACATCGAACAGGCCGGCGCGCGTCCGCACCGCCTCGTGCTCCTGCAGGATGCTCGTGAACTGCACCGGCATCTCCCAGCCGCCGAACTCCACCGTCTTCGCGCCATACCGTGCGTACAGTGGAAACAGCGGCGTGCGTTTGAGCGTCACAACCGTTCCTCCTCCCGAACCTGCGCAAAAGAAAAGACACGCGACCCGTCATCCTCGCGTGTCTCTGTCCTGGTCACCTGAGAGTTGCCCCGCGCACACAGCGATGCCGCATGCGGGGTTGCCCCTTCGGTAGCCGGCGCACCGTTGCCTACGCCCTGACGCGCGCAAGCCGCACAGGCGCAACCGATCTTTTCCAGAGCCGCATCCTCCGGCGCTCAGCGACCTGAGAGATTCTGCATCCGCCGAGGAAGCGGATGCATTGCCCCATCGGTGGCGCACCGTACGTTGCCCGCATGAGGGAGTCGCCCGCGCCTGTCACAGGCGACCTGCCGGCATGGAACCTCGGTACGCGCTCTCGCGCCGAATTCATCTGCACCCGATTCAGTTGTCCGCGCGGTGTCCACCCAGGCACCGCATGCTTCGCAAGCTCAGCATACCGGAGCCGCCGCCGCTTGACAAGGGGGTTCCGCGTTCCAGAACGTGGTCTGGCGGGCGCGATGAGCCGCATAAGGGAAGTTTGGTCCGTGATGGGCCACCCGATGAGCCGCGCACACCGCACGGCGGGTCACACCCGAATAATCACCTTCCCCACCGACTTGCGACCGCCCAGGTCGTCGAGCGCCTGGATCACATCGGTGAACGGGAACTCGCGGTAGATCAGCGGCCGGATCTTCCCTTCATCATACAGCCGAAGCAGCGCTTCGTGTTCCTTGCGAATCTCCTGCGGGTACAACCGCCGGAACAGACCCCAGTGCACGCCGACGATGCTGTAGTTCTTGACCAGCGCATGGTTCGCCGGCGCCTGCGGAATGCGGCCGCTGGCGAAGCCAATCACGAGCAGCCGGCCCTCGAAGGCGATGCACTTGCGCGAGAGGTCGAACACGTCGCCACCGACCGGATCAAAGATCACGTTGGCGCCGCGACCGCCGGTGAAATCCTTAACCGCCTGAACAAAGTCCTCCGTTTTGTAGTCGATGGCCAGGTCGGCGCCGAGATGGCGGCACACCTGCACCTTTTCCGGGCCGCCTGCGGTGGCGATCACGGTGGCCCCAGCCGCCTTCCCGAGCTGAATGGCGGCCGATCCGACTCCGCCCGCCCCCGCGTGCACGAGCAACACCTCACCCGCTTCCAAGCGCGCCAAGCGATGCAGCGCGTAATAAGCGGTATGGTAGGTGATGAACAGCGAGGCCGCCTCCGCGGGCGAGGCGCTGGCCGGCGCCGGGAACACGGCATCCGCCGGCACCACCACCTTCTCCGCCAGGCCCCCTTCGGGCAGCACGGGCTGGGCAATCACCCGCTGCCCCACGGTGAACGGCACGCCGTCCGCTACCGCCTCCACCACGCCCGCCACCTCGACACCCGGCGTGAACGGCAGCGGCGGCTTCTCCTGGTACTGCCCTTGGCAGACGAGGATATCCAGGAAGTTGAGTGCCGCTGCCTCGACGCGGATGCGCACGCTGTCGCGCCGCAGTTCCGGCTCCGACACCTCTTCCAGCTTCAGCACGTCGCGATGGTGACCCAGTTGCCGTACCAGCCAAGCCTTCATGAAACCCGCTCCCTTCTCCTCTCCCGGCCCATCACGCACCGTCGTGTCCCACAGGGCGGAGGGTGTCCGGTTCACATCTGAAACGAGATTTCGGACAATTCTCTTTCCATCATACCTGAGTGGACCAGCGCGGGCAATCGCAAACAGGCGCGCCGGTGAGTGCACAAAGTCCGGCACTCAAGGTCAGATCGCACAAAGCCAGCCATTCGGGATAAGATAGAGAGTGCTTGTGCTCGTCCGATGGAATGTCCCACGGAGCAGTGGCGCCGGGAGGCGCCCGGCAGGAGGTGCGAGAGGCGTGGCGGACGAAGCGGTCTGGCGTGAGGAATCAGCGTATCTGGCACGTGTCATCCAAGTGGTGCGCGACGCCATCAGACGGATTGAACACCTGGCGCAACAGCAGCGGCACAGCGTCCTGGAGGAGCGGCGCTACGTGTGGGAGAACGTCACGCACGACAGCTCCACGCCCGAGTCGGCGGCCATTCAGGCGTTGCACCTGACCGGGCTGATTGACGAGGAGCGAGAGTACCTCGTGTACCGGCGCGTGATCGACAAATTGGAGCGTATCGCCAAATCCCCGTACTTCGGGCGGATGGATTGGCGCGAGCAGGGTGCTGAAACGGCTGAACGGATTTACATCGGCATCTCATCGCTACGGGACCCCAAGGATGAGACCCCGCTCATCTACGACTGGCGCGCGCCCATCTCCAGCATGTTCTACGACTACACGCCCGGCCCGGCCCAGTACGAGAGCCCGATGGGGCCGGTGCAGGGCGAGATGACGCTCAAGCGCCAATTCCAAATCGCGGACGGCCAGCTGAAGGGCGTGTTCGACACCGATGTTCGCATTGGCGACGAGGTGCTGCAGGCGCTCCTGGCTCGACACGCGGACCAGCGCATGACCTCGATTGTCTCGACCATTCAACGGGAGCAAAACCAAGCCATCCGCGATCTCGGCCATCGCCTCTTCATCGTCTCCGGCCCGGCGGGGAGCGGCAAGACGTCGGTGGCGCTGCAGCGCGTCGCATTTCTGCTGTACCACCTGCGGGGGCGGGTGACGGCGGAGGAGATCCTGCTGCTGTCGCCCAACCGCATGTTCGAGGATTACGTGTCCGGCGTCCTGCCGGAACTGGGCGAGGAGAACATGCAGCAGTCCACCTTTGTCGAACAGGTGGAGCGGGTGCTGCAGCCGCCGGTGACGTTCGAGGACTTCTATGCCCAGCTGGACAGGTGGCTCTCCGGCAAGCTGCCCATCGCTGCGCAGACGGCCGTGCGCGTCAAGCTCTCCGACGGCTTCGCGGCACTGATGCGTGCCTACCTTGCTAAAATCGCCAAGGAAGGGCCGGCCTTCGAGGACATCGTGTATCGCGGCCAGGTGGTGTTCCGCGGCGAAACGCTGCGCCGGCGCTTCTGCGGGGAGCTCGCCAAGTACCGGATCGCCGCACGCATGCAGCACCTGCGCCGCGCCATGGAGCAGCGCATCCGCGAGATACAGGATTACAACCGCAAGCGTTACGAGGAGAAATTGTTCGCCAAAACCCAGTACGTGGGGACGGACGAGGAGATCCGGCGCATGGCCAAAGCGCAAGCAGACAGGCATGCACGGGAGCTGCGGGAAATGGTGCACCGCACCTGGCGCATCCTGCCGCTGCGCCTGTACCACGACCTGTTCGCCACGCCTGCCCTGCTCGAGTCGCTGGCGCCGCCCGAGCTGGAGGGTACCGACTGGGACGCCGTGAGATCCGCCACCCTCCCCGCCCTGGCCGCCGCCTTGCAGCGGCTGGGCCGGCCGGCTGCAGCGGTCCATGCCGCCTCGAGCCAGGTGGGGGCCAGCGGCCGTGGCGACAACGCAGACCCTGCCTCCACCGACGACGTCGCGCCCGTCCTGCCCTATGACGACCTGCCGGCCCTCAGCTGGCTTTATGCGCAGATGCTCGGGCCGGTCAAGCCGCAGCCGATGCGGCATGTGTTGGTGGATGAGGCGCAGGATTATACGGTGCTGCAGTTCGAAACGCTCGCCGCGCTGTATCCCTACGCCTCGTTCACCGTGCTGGGCGACGCGCGCCAGTCGGTGCATCCGTTTGTACCCGCCGGAGGCTTTGAGCGGATGGCGGACCACGTGCTCAGCCATCTCACCCAGCCCCATTCGCATGGCGCCTTGGGGCTGAGCAAAAGCTACCGCTCCACCGCGGAGATCCTGGCGTTTGCAGAGCATGCCGCCCGCTCCCTCGGCGCAGACGTCCTCGCACCGGCCGCCGGCGCACCCGCGGAAGCGGTGCGGCGCGGCCATCCTCGCCCGCGGCTGTGCGTGCTGGGCGAAGAAGCAGATCGACAGGTCGTAGCGAGGCAGGTCCTGGCGGAGACGGAGCGGCTGCGCAGCGAGGAGATGGTTTCCATCGCCATCGTCTGCCGCACTGACGCGGAGACGGAGACGCTGGCCGAGGCGTTGCGGCCGGCGTTGCCGGAGATCCGGCGCCTCCGGCGCAGCGACGAGGTATTCCAGACCGGCACGGTGGTGGTCCCGTCGTACTTGGCCAAAGGTCTGGAGTACGACGCGGTCATCGTGGCGGATGCGGACGCATATCGCAGCGGCGAGTCTGCCTTGCTGTACACCGTCTGCACGCGCGCCCTGCACCGGTTGACCCTGATCAGCCGCGGTAAGCCGGCGTGGTTGATGAATACACCGCCGCACCTGTTCGTCGAGGCATGAATCCCCGATAGAAAGTGAGGGCGCTGGCGCGTCCCTCGCGCTCGGCGACACAAAATTGACGAAACCGTCTAACTTGCATTTTTCTTCGTAAATGTGGTATCCTAAAAATGGGGTGAATTTTCTTGAGAAGATGGTTCGTATTCCTTGCGAGCGTCTGCATGTTTCTTGGTGCCACGCAAGTTGCTTTCGCATATAACACTTTCGGTGATCACGTGTTGAACGGTGGTGTAGGAAATTACGGTTATTCGAATCGTTATTACTATGTAACTACCAGTGCCTCGGGATATTCATCCTTGATTCACAAGGCCATGGATAGTTGGATCTACACTACGGAACGCCTCTCGATTACTACTCCAATATCGTATGTACAGACCTCGACCCAGTCCTCTAGCGTGATGGACATTTACGCTGGTAACTATTATTCATCTGACACAGGGATAATCGCTCAAACGACCTTTTGGGTATACTCGACACAACTTGACCCGTACAAGTCCAACTGGGGATGGAACAAAATCCAACTTAATATGCCTGTAATGAGTACCTTGGACACCTATGACCAACAGGGATCAATTGCTCATGAAATGGGACATGCGTTTGGATTGGACCATAATAACGAAGACCCGACAACGATAATGTGTCAACTCGCCTACGGACGCTTTGTATATATGCCTACGCCCGATGATTTAAATGGAATCAATCATCTCTACTAAGAAAAAGGGGGGAGTCGTGGTGAAAAAAGGTGCATATGCGGGTATTCTGGTGGTCACGGGCATGGCAGGACTGTCGATATACGTCTACCAACACAACCGCATCGAATCTCCAAGGATGGTTACGGGTGCACCTACTGCAGCGAGCCAGCAAGCGTCGCAGCCCACAGGTGCGTCGCAGCTCCCTGTATTTCAGGAAACCGCCGACTTTATCAAGGTCTACAACGATATAGGTGATCTTGCAAGTCATTCGGACATCATCGTAACAGGGACTGTGCTCCGTACATCATCATTTGACTACTACCCCGTTGGCGCCGACGACGCTGTGGTGTATACCAGCGTGACCGTTAAGGTTGAACGTGTATGGAAGGGAGCCGTGAAAGCAGGAGACATCGTGACCTTCGTAGAGCCTGGAGGCACGACGACAGCCAAAGCCATGGGGCTCGATAAAAAGTGGAATCTACCGCCTGAGCGGTGGAATGAACCGGTTCGAGTGGTGTTCAATGGTATCCCCCCCATGCAGGCGGGGCAGCATGTACTGCTCTTCGGGCACACTCCGGACAAAGCCTTTCAGAGCATGCTGAACGAACCGTTTTACAATGTGCTCGGTGCAAACCAAGGGAAATTCACTATCCGGGAAGGCATCGTGGAACGTCCCGTACCTGGTACGAGCGGTGTACCTGAATACTCACCGTTGAACATGACCTTGGCCCGCGCAGAAGAATTGATTCAGACATCGCTGTCAACACCGTAAGGAAAGGGTAGAACCCACCTCCAGACTCAAGCGTGAACCGCCGCGCGTCGCGCTTTCGCGATGGCTTCCAGCACCGGCCGCAGCGCCTTCTCCTTGCGCGCCAGCACGTCAGGCAGCGTCTCAATGTAGGCGCGCGGCTCGCGCGGGTTGGCGAAGCGGCCGGCGTGGATGCCCGGCCCCACCAGCTTGGTCACCGCACCGCCGCCGATGCCTATCACCAGTTGCGCCTCTTCCATCATCAGGATGTTGTACGGGGAGGCCTTGCCCGGTTTGGCGTACCCCACGTTCTCTAGGTTGCCGAGGATGTCCTTCTGCCGGTAGAGGTAATACGGCTGCCAGCCGCCTGCGCGCAGCCGCTGGCTGATCTCGTCCATCACCCTGCGCAGCACCGCGTCCGGCAGCAGCGTCAGCCCCTCCCGCTGATCGCGCAGCGCAGCGCTGCGCTTGAACGCGAGCGTGTGCACCGTGATGCTGTCGGGATTCAGCTGCATCATCTTCTCCAGGGTGTGCAGCATGTCCGCCTCCGTCTCCCCGGGCAGCCCGAGGATCATGTCCATGTTGATGTTCGCAAACCCCGCCCCACGCACGTGCGGGAAGCGATGGTCCACCATCTCCGGGGTGTGGCCGCGGCGCATGGCGCGCAGGGTCAGCGGGTTGTAGGTCTGTGGGTTGACGCTGATCCGGTCCACGCCGAAGCGGCGCATTACCCGCAGCCGGTCCGGCGTGATGGTGTCCGGCCGCCCCGCCTCCACGGTGAATTCGCGCCACTGACCCCCGCCCGGCAGCAATTCGGTGAGGGTCTGGAGCAGTACCTCCAGCTCAGCCGATAGCAGGCTCGTCGGTGTACCGCCGCCGATGTACACGGTGGTCACGGACACGCCGTACTCTGCCAACAGCCGCCCGGCGTGCCGGATCTCCTCCGCCAGCGCCGCGAGAAAAGCGTCGACGTACATGTGCTTTTCCGCCATCGAATACGCGGGAAAGGTGCAGTACGCGCAGTGCGTGGGACAGAACGGGATACCGACGTAGATGCTCACCTCTCGGTCCAGTTCATCCAGGTCTGGCATAACCTCCAACTGCCTGCGCATGACCTCCACCACCAGCGCCGCCCGATCCGGATCCACCCGCAGCTCCTCGCGAAAGATGCGCTCGATCTCGCCCTCCCCACGCCCGATCCGGCGCAGCTGGTGGGCCAGCTTGACGGGACGGATGCCGCTCAGGATCCCCCACGGCTGACCGCTGCCTGTCCAGGCGGCGAACAGCTCGTGCACGGTGCGCAGCACCTGCCTCCGCAGCGCGCGGCGCGCGGCCGGATCGGCCGGTGCCGGGGTCTGCGTCGCGGCGCTGTCCACCTGCGGTTCCGCCATGTCCTGGGTGAACTGGTGCACCAGATACCCAATGTCCCGCGCCAGCCACGGCGTGTCCGTCACGACGCGCACGTCCATGCGCTCACCTCCTCTCGCCTGCCGCCCCCGCTCCGCGCCGAGGCGAGCGGGCGGATCCAGCGTCCGTTCCTGCGTGCATTACCTCACGATTGTACCACGCGGGTCAGCGTTGACCGGCTACGGGCCCTGTCGTAAGATGAAGTGGAATTCACCGAATTCAGGAAACGGGGTGTCCCATACCGTGGCGAAGGCGGAGGCAGCGGCGGCCGCCGCCCCCTTGACGGGCGTGGCGAAGCGAAACTTCTACCTGCTCTCCGGTGGATACTGGGTGTCCGCCGTCGGCAACCGCGTCTACGACGTGGCCTTGATGTGGTGGCTCTCGCAGCAGCCGGGAGGCAACGCCCTGATTGGCGTGCTCGCCTTCCTGCTCACGCTGCCCGGGGCGTTCGGCGCCATGATGGGGGCGTGGACGGACAGGCACTCGCCTCGCCCCGTCATGGCCGTCGCCAACCTCGTGCAGGGGACGTGCGTCGCCTGCTGTCTGCTGCTGCTGAGGCCCGCCACCGCAGCCGCTGTCGTGGTGCTGGCTACCGTTGCAGCGTGGTTTGCGCAGGTTGATAGAATGGCCTTCATGAGCCTGTTCCCGCGCCTGTTCCCCACTGAGGTGTACCGTCGCTGGACGCGCCAGATGATGACGGCCAACGCGCTGATCTCGCTCGTCTCCCAGTTCGCCGCAGGCGTGCTGATGCTGTGGATGAGCGCGGCCGGCTGGTTCGGCGTGAACGCCCTCACCTTTGCCGCGGTGGCGATGTCCCTCGCGCTCGTGCGCATGCCGGCGCCCCAACCTCATCTCCGGCAGCCTGACAACGACGGCGGCGAATCAGCCAACAAGCGGACCCTGGCCTCGGCGTTTCGCCAGTATGTGGACGACGCCCGCGAAGGCTGGCGCGTGATTCGCCAGGATCCGTTGGTGCGCCGGATCGTGTTCACCCTGACCTGCACCGGGCTGATGGTACCCATCAACTACTATCTGTCGCTGTACGTGCGCGACGCGCTTCACCAGGGGCCGGCCGTGTTCGGCACCATCACCGCCGCCATTGCGGGAGGGATGCTGATGGGCACGCTCACGGGCACCCGTGTGACGCGCTGGGTTATCGGAAAGTTCGGCCGCGACCGGATGCTCCTGCTCAACTTCGTCGCCTTCTCCCTGCCGTCCGTGGTGCTCGGTTTCGTCCGATCCGTCCCCGCCGCCATCCTCATTCTCCTGCTGTGCGGCGCGTTCATCGCCTACCAGTCGATGACGGTACCGCCGTACGTGATGGAGCGGATCCAACCTCAACACGCGGGAAAGGTGTTCGGCACGCTGGTCAGCCTTGAGTCCCTGTCCAACATCCTGTTCTCCGCGGCGTTCGCCGCCCTCATCGTGTACGTCCCGGTTGCGCTCCTGATGAGCATGAGCGGCACACTGATGCTGTTGTGCGTCCTGGTCCTGTGGCTGCCGGCGGTACGCGAGAAGGTGCAGCCTTCGATGTGACATCCCTCGCCCAATCGGCTACCATGGGAGGCGGGAGGCTGGCAACGTGAAACTGTACACGGATCGGGATGAATTCCGCAGGATCCGCCGGGCGCGCATTGAGCTGGAGGACCCGGAGCTCGAGATTGGCCGGCTGAAGACCGCCATCCACCGCATGCTGCACGAGTTTCGGCAGCGGCTGGAGCAGCTGGACGAACCGAATGAAGTGGACCGGCGGCGACTGGCGCGCCATTACCAAAATGAGATCAGCCTGTACGAGAAGATGTACGACGCGCTCACGCCGCAGTCGGAGCTGCCGTGGGAAGGCGAGGCCACGCCGGACAAGCCGGGTGACGGGCCGGAGGATTAACAGAGCAGCGTAAAAGATTCGCCCCATCGCGCTCATCCAGCATCCGCGGCGTCGCGTCCATCCGGCATCAAACTCGCCTGGCATCTGATGATTCAGTACATACAACCCTACGGAGGTGACCCCAATGGAATACAGACGGCTTGGCCGCAGCGGCCTCGTGGTGTCGGCCCTGGGGCTGGGTACGAATGCGTTCGGATCCCGAGCGGACAAGGAGACATCCATCCGCGTGATTCATGCCGCCATCGATGCGGGGATCCGCTTCATCGACACGGCCAACATCTACAGCGGCACGCAGTCGGAGGCCATCATCGGCGAGGCCATCGCCGACCGGCGCGACCAAGTGATCTTGGCGACCAAGGCTGGATTGGTGCGCGGCGACGGCCCGAATGAGAAGGGATCCTCGCGCAAGCACCTGACGCAGGAATTGGAGGGCAGCCTGCGCCGGCTGCGCACGGACTACATTGATCTGTACCAGATCCACACCTTTGATCCGTGGACGCCGCTTGAGGAGACGCTGGAGACGCTGGACAGCTTCATCAAGGCGGGCAAGGTCCGCTACATCGGCGCGTCCAACTACGCCGCGTGGGAGCTGATGAAAGCGCTGGCCATCAGCGACGCGCGCGGATTGGCGCGTTACGTCTCCATCCAGCCGTGCTACTCGCTGGCGGACCGGACACCGGAGCAAGAGCTGGTGCCGCTCTGCCTGGACCAGGGCGTCGGCATCATCCCCTATTTCCCGCTCGCAGGCGGCATCCTCACCGGCAAGTACAGCGGCGACGTGCCCAGCGGCTCCCGCGCCGACAAGGACCCCAACTTCCGCAGGCGGCTGGACGACGCCCGGCTGCGGCTGGGGGCAGAGGTGGCGCGCATCGCCCGGGAGCTCGGCATCACCGCCGGGGCGCTGTCCATCGCCTGGCTCCTGAAGCGGCCCGCCGTGTCGACGGTGATTGTCGGTGCCACCCGGCCGGAGCAGGTGCTGGAGAACGTGCG
This sequence comes from Alicyclobacillus sp., assembly GCA_023511725.1. GTDB lineage: Bacteria > Bacillota > Bacilli > Alicyclobacillales > Alicyclobacillaceae > JAIMAY01. The sequence continues at coordinate 10,975 of JAIMAY010000036.1, read as the reverse complement.
CGCGCTGGAGGTGTCGCTGACCGAGGACGTGCTGGCCGATCTCGACCGGATCAGCGATCCGTTCCGCTGGGGCCCGCCGTTCGCCAGCTATCGGTTGGCGTGAGCGAATGCGACGGGGCGGCGCAGCCTGGGGCAGGCAGGTCAGCGCCGCCGGGCCCCTGCCCCGCAGGCTCCGCTCCCTGCCGCAGCACCGCCGAGGCGAGTCACACGAGCTGCGCCTCCTGCTCCAGCCCGCCGCCCACCTCGAGCAGTTTGCGGATGAGCGGGGCGGCCCAGGCGTAGCGGGGATCCGCCAGCAGCGCCTCGAGGCGTGCCCGGTACGCGTCGTCGAATGGATCGACAAACGCTCGCAGCTCATCCAGCCACTCGGGCTCCATCCGCCACGGCATGGCCTCCGGCCAAACACTGTCGCGCACGCTCTGCAGGATCAGGATGCCACCGTAGTCCAGGTCTCCCCAGTGCAAAAGCGGCGGCAGCTCGCCGCGCTCCATCGCGGCCGCCCGGCAGCAGCGAAGGAAGCTGCGCATCGCCGGACTGGCGAAGCCGCCCAGGTAGATCACCAGCTCGTCCGGCTGCCGCTCGTAACGGATGTAGTGACGGTAGTTGGTCTTGTTCTCGATGGTGAGGATGCGCCGCACGGCGGTCAGGTCCAGCGTCAGCCCGCGCAGTGCCGCCGGGTCCAGGCTGACGCCGTGCGGGATGCGCCTGGCGTCGAGCTCCGCGGCATCGCCCTCTTCGCTCGGCCAGCGCAGGCGCACGGGTCCGCAGAAACTCACGTCCTCATGCCCCAACTCGATACCCACACTGGCGAGCACCGCCTCATCCGACGCGTAAATCCCAGGATCCACCCCTGCCTCGCGCGCCACATCAGGAATGGCGTACGTCCTGAGCCAGCTGACAAGCCGGGGCAGCACCAGACGCTCCAGCGCCTTGCTGTGGCCCAGGTAGCGCTTCGAGAACAGGCGCACCGGCAGCGGTTCCTCCCCTTTCCCCGCCAGACCTCTGAGCGTCCCCCACCAGGCCGCGCGCTTGTCGCCCTCCTCCGGCACCGACTGCGGCCAGCGGGCGCGTTCCTGAACGCTTTTGCGCACATCATCCAGCCAGCGCTGCACCCAGTCCATCACGCGCGTAGACCATGCGGATTCCGGGAGCGCCGACAGGGCAGCCTCCAGATCCGCCAGTTCGCGCAGCAGCTGATCCAGCCGCCTGCGCAGCGATGGCCGTGCTACCAGCGGGTAGAGCGTTTCCGCCGCCTGCGGTACCAGGCGCACGCGCTCCAGAAGGTTCCCTTCCTCGTAGCGCACCCAGCGCAGCTCCAGCGCCCCTGCCGCCTCGAGCTGACGCAGTTCCTCGTGCATTCGCCGCCTGGCGTCCGGGTCCAAGGCGCCGCTGACGTAGCCGGGCAACAGCTTCTCATCCACCCGCACCTGAATGGCTCGCGCCGGGACCTCGCCGGTGCGAAAGGCCGAGCTGCGCTCGTACTTATCCAGCAGCGCGCTCAGCAGTGTGCGCGTCGGCTCCGAGAGCGATGAAGCCACGGGTTCACCCCCTCTCAGCGGATTCCCCGACGCCGTCCCCAACGTCAGCGAGCCACCTCATGCTTCGGCGGCGCGTACGGCGACACCCGCGTCTCGCGCTGGATGCGCGTGACCACCAGCGTCCGGTCGACCATCGGGGCAATGTCGGCAATCTTCTCCGTCGGCGCGCACAGCACCACCTGCAAACCGAGCTGCCGGATCAGCCGAATGCTCTGACGGATGCGCTGGTGGTCCATCTTGCTGTACGCCTCGTCGAAGATGATGAGGCGCACCGTGTCATCCAAACCGGGCCGATTGACGCGGTACAGCTGCGCGAACGAAGCCAGCACGGAGATATAGAAGGGCGTCTGCGTCTCGCCCCCCGACTTCTTGGCAATCACGCGCGACAACCGCGACTCGCGGCCTTCCTCGTCCTTTTGGACGAGATCGAACTCGAGATACGTGCGGTAATCGGTAAACTTCTGCAGGTTGCGTTCCAGCTCGCCGGCCGCCGCCGGATCCGACTCATCCACGTCGACGATGTTGCGGAACAACTCCTCGATGGTCTCACCGTGCTTGTCGGTAAAGGTCTGCGAGAAGAGACCATAGCCCTCCAGCAGCAGGTCATCCATGATCATCTGGTAGAAGTGCTGGTACTGCGGGTTCGGGCGCACCGTGAAGCGGTACTTATCCCGGCCGAAGGACACGCCCGAGATGGCGTGGTTGAGTTCGTCGATCTGCATCTTCACCGTCTCGATGTTGGTGCGCAGCTTGCTGACAAAATCCTCCTTAAACTGCACCTGCGCCCGTTCCTTGGCCTCGCGGATCTTGCTCTCGTACTCGGACAGGCGGGTGTCCAGCAACCAGCGCAGTTCCTGCTCGTACGCCCCGTTGTCCTCTCGCTGCACGTCATGGCCGGCGAGGAAATCCCGGTTGTATTGGGCGCGCAGCTCCACCAACTGCCGCTGGTACTGCGTCGCTCGGGTCTCGTCGGCGGCCAGCTGGCGGCCGAAGTTGTAACGCAGCGTGTCGATCCCGCCCAGCCTCGCCAGCTCCTGCTGGTAGCGCGGCTCACCTGTCTCCGCCACGAACTGCGGTTCGTAGCGCATCGCGATGGCCTCTCGCTTCTCCTCCAACGCTCGCGCCAGTTGCGGGATCTGCTGGTCGGTCAAGGTGCGCAGCCGCTCTTCCGTGCGCACCGCCTCGGCATTTGCCTGTTGGCGGGCTTGGTCGGCGCGCTTTAGGTCGAGCTCACACTGGCGAAGCTCCTCCTGGATTCGCTCCAGGGCTGTCAGATCCAGCTGCGACAGCGCGCGCTCCACCTCCTGCCACTGCGCGACGTGCTCAGGCGCACGGCCAACCTCCTCCGCCGCCTCCCGCACCAGCTCCAGTTCACTGGGCGAAGGCACGGGCTGCGCCGTCCAGCCGCGCCACAGTTCATGCCGCGGTCGCCACAGCGCCAGGGCCTTCTGAACCTCTTGCTGCCGGCGCCGCGCCTGCTCCAGCTGCTGGCGCACGGCCCGCTTGCCGATGTACAGGGTGGCCCAGCGTTCCGGGTTCAGCTGGCGCGCGACAAAGTTCTGGTACAGCATGCCAGTGCGCGTGATGGACGTGCGATGCTGCCGCAGCGACGCCACATCGTCGCACTTGATGACGCGGCCCAGCAGGTAGTCCGCGTACGCCCGGGCGTACGGATGATCTGTCTCAATCTCCTCCGCCAGGCTCCCGGCGGTCGCGCTGGGGTGCTGCGCCATCACCTTCTCCACGTCGACGAGGCCGACGTCATAGAGACGCCTCTCGCGCCCCAGCGCCTCGTACACTCGCAGCGCCTCGGTGAAGTGCTCCGGCGGCACCAGCAGGTAGAAGCGCTGGGTGTGCAGATAACCCTCGATGGCCGCCTGCCAGGCGGGATCCCGCACCTCGAGCAGGTCCGCAAAAATCTCCACCGGTACGTGGAGCCCCCGCGCCTGAAAGTGTTCACGCAGCGTCCGCTGCAGCTCCAGCACCATCGCCGGGTACTGCTTGATGCCCTGCTCCAGCTCGCGGATCTGAACCGCCAAGCGCTGCTCCTCGTCACGCCAGGCGGTCAGGAGGCGGCGCAGCTCCCGCTCCCCGTCCGCCAAGTGTTGATGCGCCCCAGCAATGTCCGTCCACGCCTGCTCGGCGTCCGCGACGGCTGGCGGCGACGGCAACGCGGCCGCTTGCGCCGCTCGGCGGAGGTGTAGCTCCCGCCAGCCGCCGGGCTGAGGCAGAACCTCCAGACCTTGGGCCAGGAGGTCCGCCGCCGTGCGCAGCGCCTCTCCCAGGCTATCGGGAATGCTGGCCGCCGGAAACCAGCGCATCGCGTCGCGAACGCCGGCGGCGACGGTGCGCCAGCGCAGGACGTGATCCGCCAACAGCGCGTCTGCCCGCTCGCCTGCCCGGCGCACCTGCTCAAACTGGCTCTCCACCAGTTGCCGCCGCTGCTCGAGTTCCTTGCGCCTGGCGTATACATCGCTGCGCACCAGCGCCTCGTGAAGCTCATCGCGGCGCGCCTGCAGTGCCTGGTAAGTCTCTTCCAGGCGCTGAATCTCATCCTGCTGCCGCGCATACGTCTCCCGCAGCTCCTCTTCCTTGTGCCGCGCGTCGGCGAGACCTGCCTCCAGTTCACCGACATCCGCCCGGTCGAGCAGGTACCGGTACGTCTCCATCCGCCCTCGCACCGTCTGCCATTCCTCGTATTTGGCGGAGATGGCCTGCAGCGCCTCCACTCGCTTGCGGACATGCTCCAACTCCTGCTCCATCCGCCGGTAGTGGCGGATGTTCTCGCGCATGTCCTCGATGTCCACCTGCGTCGGCGCGTCGCACACGAACTCGGAGATGAACCCCGCCACATCCATGATGGGATTGAACGGCACCGCCTTACGGAACAGGCGGAAGAACTTCTCGCGCACATTCCCGAAGCGGGTGAGGAGCATTTGCTGGTACGCCTTGTTCTGCGTAAACAACTCAAACCGGTTGCGCCGGCGCGCGCCCCAGCGGCTGAGCGACGGGATATCCAGCGGCACGCCGTCGTGGATAAAGTGATCCTCCGGCAGCGCCTCGCCCAGCCAAAAGAAGCGATGGTCATAGGATCCATCGGGGAACGTATCGAACACGGCGCCGATGCAGAAACGACCGCTGCGCCGCTCCGCGAACTCGAGCACGAGGTAGGACGTAAACTGGCCCTCACGGAGCGCCATCACCCGGCCGGAGTCGTCCTCGCCCACCTCGCCGCGCAGGTAGCCGCGCAGCGTTCGCTTCGATTGGTCATTCGCCGCCTTGTTGAAGTAGTGACCGGTGGTGTCGCCGAGGATGACGAGCTGCATCGCGTCGAGGATGGTGGACTTGCCCGCACCGTTCTTCCCGGTGAGGAACGTGACGTCGTCGAACTCGAGCAGCTCGTGCACGAAGTAGTGCCAGTTGATGAGAAGCATCCGCGTCAGCTTCTTCACTCCGCCACCTCCTCAGGATCCGATACATCGACTGTTGCTGCCACTTCCTCCAGAGCGCCGGGCGTGCGCAGGGCATCCGCATCACTTGACGAGGCGTCCCCGGTCAGCACCTCCGCCGCGTCCTCGTCCTCCGCCGATAACTGCTCATACCACTCCTGGATCCGCTCCACGGGCACCGCCAGCACAACGGCCGGGTAGATCATCCAGCGGCCGTCCAGGTCATGCACCGGGACGCCCCTATCGATTCGGCCCACCACCTGGTGCCGCGCCAACGCCGACAGCGCATCCGACAGCTGGGTCACCGGTACACGCCGGTCTATCTTCCCGAGGGTATGCAGCTTGACCAGGATTTCGCGCAGGGGGATGATCACCTCGTGCCGAAGCGCGGCCCGCTCCATCTGCTCTTCGTAGATGAGGCGCAGCGTGATCAGCACGTACGTGGTGTATTTGTCCAGTCGCTCGCGGTTGCGCCCGAACCGATTGTACAGGGCCATCACGCCAAGGCGCGGATCCCGCTGCAACTGGAAGCCGGCGAGTTTGAGGTAGCCTTCGAGCAGCGGGTGCAGCCGCTCGGCGAAAAGGTAATCGCGGTTGGTGACCATCCGCTTCTCGCCGACGTCCCACAGGTCCCGCACCAGGTACGTCTGATCAAACAGGAGGTTGATAATCCGGGCGAACTCCTCCTTGTCCCGCTCCGTGAGCCGTTCATACTCCTGAACCCACTGCATCCGCTTGCCCCTCCCGCATCACGAACGTCACGGCCGGCAGGCGCCAGCCGTCCACCTCGACGCTTTTCAGCGCATCGTCCCACACCACGTCGAACGGAAAATCCGGCTCATCCGCCTTGGCCAGGGCGACGATGGCACGGATGAAGTCGTCCATATCGCGGATATGCAGGTCCGCCAGCCGTAGCCGCCCGTCACCGCCCATCCGCTCCCGCAGGAAGCGGCTGATCTCGGCCATGGAGTAGTACGACGCCATCCGCTCCGCCAGCTCGCGAACCTCTCGCTCGAACGCCTCCTCCGGTACCGACCGGCTCACCCGCAGCGGTTGCGGCACACCACGCTCCCGTCGCCGCTGCGGGGTGTACAGACTCTCCTCGCCCCGCCAGCGCACCACAGTCCAGGCCAGGTCCGTGCGCATGCGTTCCAAAAGTTTGGAGCGCCCGCCGCGGGCCGTGAGCGGCGGCAATGCCTTGAGGACCTCAATCAGTTTGCCTTTCAGGTCCCGGTCGGTGTTGAGCAGATACTGCAGCCGCTCCGCCGAAGCCCGGCTGTAATGCGTGTTGCGGCGGTCAATCTCGCGGAGCAGATCATCCATCGACTCGAATGTGTCGATGATGAACTGGATCTCTTCGACAACGCCGGATCTCGCCTCCCAGCCGTGCTCCTCATCCGCCGAACCGCCCTCCAGTCTCGCCAGCTGCCGGATCACCTCGCCGTCGGCCAGCCAGCGGCGAAGGATGGTGAGGATGCGTGGTTTGAAACGGTAGACGCTATCCACCGTCTTCAGCGGGTGATACGTCGGAATGGCCACCTTCTGCTGAAATTCGTCGAAGTGCTCGCGCAGCAGATCCTGGATCTCGCGGCGTTGATAGAGGTTTTGGTAGAACAGGTGGATGCTGTGCAGCAGCGCCTGCAGACTCTGTACCAACACCTGGGTCCGCTCATGCGCGCCGTGCAACGCTTGCGCCATAAATTCGTCGCGTTCCTCATCCGCCGTCCGAAGCGTGGAATAGATGGTGTACACCAGGGCCTGGTAGCGCTGCTCCTGCGGATGGATGATGCTGTGAAAGGCCTCGAGGAGCGCGAGCGGCCCGCGCGGGATGACCAATGTTTCGTCCATGCCCGTCTCATCCGGAATGCTCTCGGCCCAGCCGGTGCTAACCAGTTTGCGCAACAGCGCGTGCGCCTTCCCGGACAACGTGGAGAAACCGCCTGTGGATTCGGCGCCCTCCCCCGCGTCGGCGTCGCCCCGGCCTAGGACGAAACTTGGCTCAGCCACGCTTTCGTCCGCTTCATCTTCCGGCGTCCACGCCCACAGGTCCTGCTCCAAGTCGTGGATCAGCGCGTTCACCACGTCCTGCCGCCGCAGGCGCAGCGCATGACGGTAGCACTCGCGCAGCACCATCAGCGCGCGGAAATACAGGCGCCGGTTGGGAGACGCGAGCGGTGAGAAAAGATTTTCGGGCACGACGTCGAACAGATCCTGCATGCCATCCCCTCGTCCGTCACACATCGAAGACTCGTTCTGCCTATCAGTCTAGCACAGGATTTGCCGGAACACGTCGAAAGGCGGCGACAGACCGTGCGCCAGATCCAACCTGCGGTGGTTCGGATAGAATGGAGGGTAAGAGGCTTGGACGGAAAGGCGGATGCGCGTGATACCAGAAGTGGCTCTCCAGTGGCTCCAGCCGGCGGTAGCCTACCTACGGGAAACGTTTGAACCCAAGGTCATCTACCTGTTCGGGTCCATGGCGGAAGGGCGCATGCGCCCCGACAGCGATGTGGATCTTGCCCTTCTTCCCGATGCACCCCTCCCCCGCCCCGCCCTCTACGAGGCGGCCCAGGAGCTGGCATGCCGGCTCAATCGCGACGTGGACCTGGTGGACCTGCTGAACACGACGACGGTGCTGCAGTCGCGAGTGGCGGCCCTGGGCATGCCGCTGTACGAGCGAAGCCGAAACGAGAGGGTCTGGTTCGAAATGTACGCACTCAAGGCGTATGCGCTGCTGAACGAGGAACGGGAAGTGATTCGCCGCGCCATGGCGGAAAGGGGTAGTGCGTTTTGACCCTGGAGGACGTGATGATCAACAAGGTGCAGGTCGTCGCCCGGTGTCTCAAGCGGGTGGAGGAGGAGTTTGCGGGCAACCCGCGCAACTTGGAAAACATCACAAAGCTGGACGCCATCGTGCTGAACTTGCAGCGCGCGTGTGAAGCGGCCATTGATTTGGCCATGCACATGGTGGCCACGGAGCGCTGGGGTACCCTCAAACGAGCCGGGAAGCGTTTGACCTGTTGGAGCAACACGGTGTCCTTTCGCCCGCCTTGACGCGGCGCATGAAAGCGATGGTGGGATTCCGAAACATCGCAGTTCATGACTATCAGCGGCTGGATCCCGACATTGTGCTGAGCATCCTCACCCGCCACCTGGATGATTTTCGCCATTTCTGCGACAGCGTGTTTCGCTGGCATGTCGCTCGGCGCGATGGCCAGCGGTAGCTGCAGTGCACGCCGGCGCAGATGCGCAGGCGTGCGCGATACCCCCGCTGCCGCCCGCTCTCACCGCATCCCTTGCCGCGCTGGGCCCATGCGGCGCTCCAACCCGTCTTTGCCGCGAATGGCAGCGACAGCATAGGTCACGAGAGGCAGGAGGACGACCGTAAACAGGAAGTATGCGGGTACCACGTGCAAAATGAAATCCGTAACTTCCGCCAGATTACGAAAGAAGAAGAAACTCGCACTCCACACGGCCAGCGCGGACGGAAAGACGGCCCAACGCCAGTCCCGCGTACGGCACAGGTCCTGCAGCGCTTGGCACAGGCTGACATGAAAGGAGGACAGTTTCAAGACCAGCGTGGTCACCACCCCCATCACATAGAGGGTGTCCAGGCGTTCGATGAATTTCCCCTGCCGAACCGAACGAACCACCTCCAGCACGGGGTAGTTGAGGTAGGTGGCCGACGCACCAATCACGCCGACCGTCAGTGCCACCAGCAGCGTCAGGATGAATGCGCTCACAGCCGCAGCAATCAGGATATCCCAGGGCAGCGTGCGCGGTGTGCGCAGGGCGCGTACCCACTGCAACGAAAGCGCGAACTCCAAACCGTACGCAAACGCGGGCACGATACCCGCTCTCCACACCGGCATCCAGCCATCCGCGAGCACCGGACGAAATGTGTCCGCATCAAACCAACGCAGGGCCAGGCCGAACAGCAGCGGCGCCACGACGACCGCGAGCGGCATGATGAACTGGTTGACGCGGCCGATGACTTCAATACCGAGATACACCAGATAACCTGCGCAGGCGATGGCGAGCAATCCGACCACAAATTCGGGTGTGTTGGGCAAGACTGCCGTGGTGATGAACGCTGTGACCTCTCGCCCGATGGTGGCGAGGGAAACAAAAATCCACGCGGCGTACCACACCCCGGCACAGGTACCAATCCACGGACCCAAGGTCAGGTGCAATGCCTGCGTAAGGGTCTGACCCGGGAACCGTCGGATGTGTATCCATGCCACGCCGGCGCACAATCCTCCGCCGAGCAGGATCCACGGGCACGCCAACCACGCGTCGTGCACCGTAAAATGCGCGATGGTGCCAGGCATGGTCACGATGCCGGTGCCAAGTGCTGTCCAAACCAGCATCAGGATGACCTGATACCGGGAAATCTGGGCCATGTGCACACCCTCCTCCGTCCATCCCTCAGCCGCTGCCGTACAGCCACAGGGTTGGCCGCTCAAACAGGGCCGTCAGGGGTGCCAACGGATGAATCGACGGCCACCACTGATACGCGGTCGCAAAGGCACAGAGCACGCCCAGCCCAATCAGCGTCCCCCACGTTCCCTTGGCGGCGACGCCCTCCGGTGCCAGACGGGACCAATCGAACAGCGCTGCAATCACCGCCAGAATGGACGCCAGTACACCATCCATGGCTGGTCGCCTCCCTTTATTTCGTGGGTAGCTTGCCCGTCCCCGCCGCCGTGGAGGATTGCTCGGTGAGTGGACTCAGCGGCGACTGCGACGCCAGTTGCGATCTCGTCAACTGCGGACGCACATCGAACTCAAAGCGGGCCTGCTTCCACCAGCCCGGCTGGTGGGACAAGCGCTGGTAGGCGCGCGGATCAGAACGGTAGACGATGGACTGCAAACCTGCCCCATCCATGTCCGCATCGCACATCGCCTGCCACGCCTGGCGCATCTGCGCTTCAATCTGAAGTGCAGTCAGCTGTTGCAACGCCGCAAACGCCGTGTCGTCCAGTTTCTCGTCTGCGCACCAGCGCTCCAATTCACCGTGTCCGGTCCAGCGCACGCGAAACACCGGACGGTCCGGCGTCCCGACCCAGCGTACGCGGGTTTGGCTCCACATCCAGCGGATCGTCGCCGTCCGTCCCGTGGCCGCGCCTCCCTGCGCGGCGCTCGCGCCCTTGCCACCCGGACAGGGGACCACCTGCCGCAGGTTATGCGTATCCCCCAGCCACCACAGGACCCCGTTGCAGTCCTCACCGCCCAAAAGCTTGGACGCCCCGTCCCGCCGCACCAGAGCCACCCCTTGAACGCGGGCAGATCCGTCGTCACCTGTCTCCACCCAAGCCAGTGTCGCGACACCCGAAGGGGTCAGCCAGCGCTTGATCACCCTAAGTTCATCGCTGCTGATGGCCCGCGCGTAACCGGCCGACTGGTCCACGACGTCCCGAATCAAGAGCGATGCCGGCTTATTGAGCTGAGGGCGTGTTGACAGCAGCGTCTCGGCACGCCCGGTGGTGGTGATCAGCATCTGGCTTCGTCGCAGTTGGCGATTCCGTTCCAGCGCATCCATAATCATGGGCAACTCTTGCGACAGCACGTCACGCGACAGGATCACCACCGCGTTGTGGGACAGATACAACCTGTGAGGCAGTTCCCGTTGCAGGTCATGCAGCACCCATTCCAGCGTCGGGCCGTCGCCCTGCACCACAATGTCTGGCCGGCTGGTGCCGCCTCCGCCCGTGCTGCCGGTCTGCTGGGACTGGCTGGCGTCCGGATTCACGATATCCACGGTGACCCGGAGCCCGCGTGGCCCCGTATCGATGGCCATGCCGGTGACCACGTACAGGTCGTCCACCTCCGTGTAGTCCGCACAACTCGATACGAGCATTGCGGACGCGAGGCAGGCGGCGGCGAGCAGGACGGCGCGCAAGGGCCGCCAACCCTCCATCATGGCCCGCTCCGCCGCGGATACAGGCGGCGTCCCCCGGCACGGGTCGATTCCAGCGTTTCAAACTG
>JAIMAY010000035.1 GCA_023511725.1 Alicyclobacillus sp. | reverse complement strand
CGCTGCTCGGAAAAATAGGGACGGTTCTTTTGTTCATGTCCGCCTTGAGTCAGGCCGTCAACGCATCACACCTCGTGCCGGAGTACGCTGGCGTCCTGTGGGCTGTCTCGGTGCTGCTTACGCTCATTGGTACTTGGCTGATCCTCCGAAACGTGTATCGATGATACCTCTGGATTCCCACCTGGACCAGCGGGAACGTCGTGCCTCGAAGCCGGCAGGACCTCGGTATTTCTACCATCGCCATGTGTTCCCGCAATCCGTCGAACCGGAAAGAGCATCACAATGCACCCGATCACGGCGCCCGTGCAACTGGCGATGAGCATGACACACACGGCCTGTACCGGTGTCACGACCCTCCCCAGCCACGCCAAGGCGAAGGTATTGCCTGCCCATAGCGAAGACCACACGACCTCGGATGCTGTCGCTCCTCCTTGACGCAAGCCTCGCAACAAGAACCAGATCAGCGTGAAACAGACACCTACGGTCGGCACTACAGGCATCCGGTGCATACACAAGCCGCATGCAACGCCCACAATCGGAATCGCCGCACTTTTGATGCGATGGCGAAGCGATACCTCGTGGCCACACTCGCTCACATGTATGGGCACGCCACGCAACCTCCTGTAACCGTGATATGTCGCCACGGAGTCGACACATAAAGCCGACGAGTCCACGATGTACACGCCAGACAAGGTCATAGGATGGAGTGTGGAATCGAGATCTACGATCGGAGATACCAGGCATAGGGTATATCAATTCCGAGGGCGGTGCCAATTACCCTTGCGAGGACGAATCGAAAAGTTTACCCCTGCGCTACGGGGTTCGGCTTATTTGCAGCCACCGGGGACCGGGTACGAGGCGAGTCTTAGTTATCACAACGAGTCCACGTAGTCCTCGCAAATCCCCATGGTCTCCACAACAACACGAAGCCGCCCAGAACTGGGAGAGATGAGAATGAGTGTGTCACACCACTCTTGGACGTGGGATGCACAACGTCGACAGGCGATTGAGGGAGGGAGGCCCCTGTAGGGGCCTCCAACAGGAATCAACTGACGAGCCTTTCATGCACCGATCGCACGCTCGTCTTCCATGAGTGCTTGCAGGCACAGCGGATCCTGCAAAGCCTCTGCCCACGTGTCAAACACGGCCTGAAGTTCCTTTTGTGTCCGACGCACATAGAACCTGCTTGCTGTTTCTAGTCTGCGATGGCCGATAAATTTCTGCACAGTGTAGGGATCACAGCGTTTCGAAATTGTACTTAGTAAAAATGTGCGAAAGTCCTTCGGACGCAACCCCCTTATGCCGGCCGCCTCGCCGTGCTTACGTATGATATAACGCAGTCCATTGGGAGAGAGCTCCCTGTAATACTGGCTGACGAAAATGGGATCGTCGCCATTGAGACCAAAGCGGTCTCGCATCGCATACATGAGATCCAAGAGAAATGTCGGGACCTGGAAGGTACCGGGCAAATTGGCTTTCAATCGTGGAATCGTTAACGTTCGTCCGTCGAGATGCCACCATCGAAGCTCCCGCAGCTCGGTGTTTCGAGGCGCAAACAGGAGCAGGCAGTACAAAATCACCTCATCCCGCAGCCCCCATTTGTCCTCAAAATCTAGGGACAACAGACTTTCAACGCCATCGATTGTGAGTACAGCACGTTCAACACGGTTGTCGGGCACACGACGGCGTCGAATTTTCCCGTCTTCAATGAGTCGGATGGGGTTATGTGAAATATATCCGAGCTTCACCATCACGTTGAACAAGGAACTTACGGCGTCCAACTTCCGTTGAATCGACGCTGGACGCAGGTCTCCCCGGTCGTAGAGGTATGCTCGGAAGTCTGCGCACCGGTACTTGTCAATTTCCTGTACATAGCAAGGATGACTCCACTTGCGATGAGCAAACAACTTGAACTCCTTGAGATCAGACGTATATGCGGCGAGTGTGCTTTCTGAAAGCCCCATCCTCCGCCACTCTGCCTTGGCGATCATGACGGCCTCGGTCAGTGTCAGAGGTTCCTTGACTGCGTTGTATCGACCCGGATTTCGCATGATATAATCGTGGACTCGATCCTCAAAGGTTTTACGAGCCATACACACTTCCTCCTTCATCCCGTTCTTCGCCGACAAGCTTAACAGGGGGACCGGAGGAAAGTCCAAATTTACGAGTCCATATGACGAAAAAATTCTTTGGAGACCATAACCCCTCTGTAACTACCCGTTGCACGAGCTCATAACACCCTTGCGGTTATAGACTTTCCGGAGCACAATGAAGACATACCTCGTACCCGAGGAGGGATGCCCGAATTCGGCGTCACGACGGGCTTCTCGGTAAAATCTGCGCATAAGTCAAAACCCGCAAGGGGATCTCCCTTGCGGGTTACGAGCTTGGAGAAGCAAGTCTGTAAGCCGAGTTCTGTCCTCCCGTGCTGCAAGCGGCACATCGTGCCTCGCACCTGGAGTGGCAACCATCTATCTAGGCCGACTGTTGCCAGCCGGCTCCAGCGACCTACCCGAGTGCGTGGCGGGCCACCACATGTGCACTCCTATCCGGTCTTGCTCCGGGTGGGGTTTACCTAGCCAGCCTGTCTCCAGGCTGCTGGTGCGCTCTTACCGCACCGTTGCACCCTTGCCTGTGCGGCGCTTCCCGCCGCCATCGGCGGTCTACATTTCTGTGGCACTTTCCCTACGATCGCTCGCGCCGGACGTTATCCGGCACCCTGCCCTGTGGAGCTCGGACTTTCCTCCCGTGCGGCCTTTCGGCACTGCACCGGCGGTTGCCCGACTTACTTCTCCAACGCCAAGCGCACATGACATTGTATCGCGCTGGCATGGGCCGCGCAATACTCAAATTTTCCCAGTTGATCCATGTCACACCCAGTGAAACGGATCCTCCGGCACGTCGACGATGTGTACCGTGATGGCTTCCCCAAAGGTCTCTCGCAGGCGCTGCGCCACAGCTTCCAACACCGGCCGTTCGAGAGCAGCGTGCGTAGCGTCGATCACGGCCAATCCATCCTGCCAAGCCTCGGCCATGCTGTGATGGTCCATGTCCGATGTGACCAACACCTGCGCACCTAGGCGAATGGCGCTGCGAACCCAGCGCCGGCCGCTACCGCCGAGGACGGCCACGCGCTCTATCCGCAGCTGTGGATCCCCAGCGTAACGCACGCCGGCCAGGCCAAAGCGCTGCTTCACAAGGTGAGCGAAGTCAGCAAGGCGTACGGGTTCGGGCAGGTTTCCCACACGCCCGATGCCGTGCGCCTTCCCCGATAGCGCAAGCGGGTACAGATCGTATGCGACCTCCTCGTAAGGGTGCGCCGCGAGCATGGCATCGACGACCTCATGGCGAATCCCGGCCGGTACAATGGTCTCCAGTCGATACTCCCGCGCGCGCTCCAACCTACCGACCTGTCCCAGATAAGGCTGAGCCCCCTCCTCCGGCAGAAACGTCCCTTCTCCCGCCGCGCGGAAGGTACAGTGGCTGTACCTACCGATATGCCCTGCACCTGCCGCGCACACGGCGTCCCGCACCGTGTCGAGCGCTTCCTCTGGCACGAACACAACGAGCTTGTAGAGCGCCTCCCGCCCGGTTACATCGAGAACCTCCGGGTCCTGGAGCCCCAAACGCGCGCAGATGACGTCATTCACACCGCCCTCCGCCACGTCCAGATTGGTGTGGGCGCTGTAAATGGCCAGATCCGCCGCAACGGCGCGCGCTAAGGCCGCCCCCCGCGCGGACGCGGTGTCGAGCTGTCGCAGCGGCCGAAAGAACAGCGGGTGATGTGTGATCAACAGGTCGGCGCCGGCCTTGAGCGCCGCATCCACCGTCGCTGGGTAGGGATCCAGCCCCAGGCACACGGTACGGACGGGCTTGTCCACCCGACCGAGCTGCAAGCCGGGGTTGTCGCCCTCCAAAGCCAGATGGATCGGCGCCCACGCCTCGATGGCGGCCACGACATCACCAACCAGAATGGTGGTTTCCGTGCTGGCATGCGTGCTCATCGCCGCTTGCCCCCTTAACTTTGTGAGTGTCATCCTCGCCTGCTCGCCGGTCCGGCGTGCGCGGGTGCTGTGTCTGTACCAAGTCTGCGCTGCTGCGTGAAGGCGCGCCAACTCCATCGCCTTGGACTGAGCAGCAGGCTGGCGGCTCTCGCGCGCCGCGGTCATCGCGCGTTCCCAGCGCTGCATAACGTCGTACATGTAGGCCCCGAGTTCCGGTGACGGACGGCGCAGGCACAGCGGTCCGAACTCGTACGCCATACGCAGCTGCAGCGGGTCCGAACGAACCGCCGTATAGGCCGGATCGGAATGTGACTCCGCCCGCCCTACAGTGGGGGGTTCCGCCACAATCAGCACGTACAATCGGCCGTGCTCCATCAGCACTTCTTCATGCCGCAACCACATACCTCCGGCGTCAAGCACACGGCGCAGAGCCGCGGGCGCATTCATCGGTTGAAGCACCCAGCGCCGAATGGACGCCAACGGATACCCGGACAGCATTTGGGCCATGGTCTCACCGCCCATGCCGGCGATCACGACAGTGTCGGCCTCGCCCGGCGACAGTACGGATAGACCGTCGCCAAGCCGCAACTCGATGGCATCCACCAAACCAAACCGCTCTACCGTGCGGCGGGCGGCGGCGAGTGGACCCTGGCGGAGATCGGTGGCGATGGCCCGCCGCACCAGGCCGGTCGCGACGGCGTGCACCGGGAGCAGGGCGTGATCCGACCCGATGTCCGCCAGCACGCCGCCTCTGCGCACCCATTCGCTCACCCGCCGCAGGCGCAGCGGCAACGCCGGCGCATTCACCATTGCCTCCATGCCATCCGTCCCTTCAACGTATACGCCACCCAGGCAGGCACTTCCCGCAGAGCATAGCGGAATTCGCCGCGTCCAGACCGCGCTGCGCAACCACTGACCGCCATGTCCAGCTGCCGTGCCACCCCCATCGCGCGAGGGAGGTGGTAGTCGCTGGTCACAATCACCGCCGTTTTGAATCCATGTCTGGCCATGACCGCGCGACTGTTGCGCAGGTTCTCCCAGGTGTCCGCAGAGTGGCGTTCCTCCACGATGACATCCGGCGGGACACCGTTGAAGATCAGAAAGCGTTTCATGGAGCTGGACTCGGACACGCTCTCGTCCTCGCCCCGCCCACCGCTGACCACGATGCGGTTTACCCAGCCGGCTCTGTACAATTGTAACCCGACCTTGAGTCGCGCACGCAAGGCGTGCCCTGGCCGATATCCGTCCGTGTACGCGCCCAAAATGATGGCAGCATCCGCGTGCGCCGGGTGCATCCGGCGGCCCTGCCAAACCAACCACCGAGCTAGGCCCAGCCAACCGCCGGCCAGACAAAGGCAAACGGCCGCGATGCACGCGGCCGCGAGGATCACCGAGCGCGGCACCTCCGTCCCTCCGTTTCTCACGGGTTGTTACCAGTCTACGAGGTACCGCGCCGGCTTAGGACAGGTGCCCGCCATCCTTGGTCAGCAGCCCAATTGCCGGGCGATGACGAGGCGTTGGATCTCAGACGTGCCCTCACCGATCTCAATCAGTTTGGCATCCCGATAATGGCGTTCCACCGGATATTCCCGCATGTAGCCGTTACCTCCGAGGATTTGGATGGCCTGTTCACAGGTCCGGGTACACATCTCGGATGCGAACAGTTTGGCGTACGAAGCTTCCAACGTGTAGGGCCGACCCTGATCCTTCAACCAGGCGGCCTTCAGGACCGCGTTGCGAGCCAGGTCGATGTGCATCGCCATGTCGGCCAGTTTGTGCTGAATCGCTTGGAATTTGCTGATGGTCTGACCAAACTGCATCCTCTGCTTCGCGTATGATAGGGCTGTCTCAAACGCGGCCCGAGCGATGCCGACCGCCAGCGCCGCGATGGCGACGCGCCCACCATCGAGTGTGGACAAGAACTGGCGAAACCCCGCATTGAGTGGGCCCAGAAGGTTCTCCTTCGGGATGCGCACGTTCTCCAGGATCAGTTCCACCGTGTTGGAAGCGCGCATGCCCATTTTTTCATACGGCCGGCTGGTTCGGAAACCGGGTGTATCGGTCGGTACAATGAACGCGCTGATCCCTCGGTTGGATGGGTCCGTGACCGCGGTCAGGACCACGTACTTGGCATATCCTCCGTTGGTAATGAAGATCTTGTTGCCGTTGATGACCCATTCGTCCCCATCGAGAACGGCCGTCGTTCGCGTTCCCCCTGCATCGGAGCCCGCCTGCGGCTCGGTCAGTCCAAAAGCCCCTAGGGCTTCCCCCCGCGCCATCGGCACCAGGTAGCGCTGCTTCTGTTCTTCCGTACCGTAAAGCAGGATTGGCGTGCACGCCAACGATACATGAGCCTCATAGCTCAGGCCGGTACCACCGCAAGCATGGCCAATCTCTTCCACCGCCAGGCAGTAGCTGATCATGTCGGCGCCTGCACCGCCGTATTCTTCCGGGATGGGCAGCCCCAACAAGCCAAGTTCGCCCATGCGTCGAAACACTTCCACTGGGAAGTGCTCCGTCCTATCCCATTCCGCGGCGTGCGGCGCGATCTCCGCCTCGGCAAATTCGCGTACGGTGTCACGGATCATCCGCTGCTCACGGGTGAGATCTAGATCCACGGCCATCCCCCCTCTCCGTCTCCTTTCAATTATACCGGGAAAGGAAGGAGAAAAGAAAGCGCTTGCAAAAAACGCAAAAAAGACAGGGCATGGGCCCTGTCTCCGATGAACGGTGCGCCTCGTGGGGCCTCCCTGCTCATTCGAGAAAGTCCTTCAGACGCTTGCTTCGGCTCGGATGGCGCAGTTTCCGCAGTGCCTTCGCCTCAATCTGACGAATACGTTCACGCGTCACACCGAACACCTTGCCCACTTCTTCAAGCGTCCGCGTGCGGCCATCATCCAAACCGAACCGCAGACGCAGCACGTTCTCCTCCCGCTCCGTGAGCGTATCCAACACGTCCTCCAACTGCTCCTTGAGAAGTTCGTATGCCGCAGCATCCGCAGGAGCCGGGGCCTCGTCATCCGGGATGAAGTCGCCCAGGTGCGAATCGTCCTCTTCACCAATCGGGGTCTCGAGCGATACAGGCTCCTGAGCAATCTTTTGGATCTCCCGGACCTTCTCGGGACTCATGTCCATCTCCGCAGCAATCTCCTCCGCGGTCGGTTCCCGGCCGAGTTCCTGCAGCAGCTGTCTGGACACCCGGATCAGCTTGTTGATAGTCTCCACCATGTGCACGGGAATGCGAATGGTCCGAGCCTGATCCGCGATGGCACGCGTGATGGCCTGTCGAATCCACCATGTGGCATACGTGCTGAACTTGTAACCCTTGCGATAGTCGAACTTCTCGACCGCCTTGATCAGGCCCAGATTGCCCTCCTGAATCAGGTCCAGGAACAGCATGCCGCGCCCCACATAGCGCTTGGCAATACTGACCACCAGGCGCAGATTGGCTTCGGCCAACCGCCGCTTGGCCTCCTCATCACCCTGCTCAATCCGCTTGGCCAGTTCAATCTCCTCTTCTGCGGACAGCAGCGGGACGCGGCCAATCTCCTTGAGGTACATGCGGACCGGATCGCTGATCTTCACCCCGGGCGATACGCTCAGGTCATCCATGTCGTACCGGTCGCGGTCACCCCGGCCGCCTTCCTCATCCAAATCATCGAGGTCCAGTTCCTCATCACGTTCGTTTTGGATCTCGATACCCTGCTCGCTGAGTTCCTCGAAGAACTCATCGAGCTGGTCCGGATCCAGGTCAAACTCCTGCAGACGGTTGGCAATCTCGTCGTATGTCAAGGAACCCCGTTGCTTGCCCAGTTCTGCGAGTTCCCTCTTGGCTTCCTGAAGGGCCTGTGTCTGACCTACCCGATCCCGGTTTTCTTTCACCGCTTCCCTCTTTGTCTCTGTCATATTCTCCCCGCCTCCTTCACCCCATCCCCACTCTGCGACGGGGTCTGCTTCAATTCAGCAATACGGCGTGTCGCATCATGGAGCAACTGCTGCAACTCCCGGACATCCTCGGCGCGTCCCGCCGCTTGCGC
This sequence comes from Alicyclobacillus sp., assembly GCA_023511725.1. Taxonomy (GTDB): domain Bacteria; phylum Bacillota; class Bacilli; order Alicyclobacillales; family Alicyclobacillaceae; genus JAIMAY01. The sequence goes on along the minus strand of JAIMAY010000035.1, from coordinate 16,338 downwards.
GGCGAGAGAATCTCGGACCAATTGTTCGTACCACTGCTCCAGCCTGTGTAGCTCGATGGTCCGAAGGCAATCGGCCAAGGTCGCCTCGTCCAGTAGTGGCGGCTCCTCCATGAGGAGCGACGTTGCCAGTTGCCGTAAGCCGGGCTCATCTAACTCGTCCAGCAGCCCGGCCGGGTCACCCGTCGGGTGCAGTGTTCTGTAGCCGTATATCCAGGCCAGCAGAGCTGTCTGCACTGGATCCGCCAATTCCGTGACCCCCTGTTCCTGCACATAGGCGAACGCGCGCGCATCCATCAGCATCGCTTGCAGGACCCAGCGCCCAGCGCGAATGTGCGCTGGCCACTGTTGCGCAGGCTCTACTCGAAGCAGCCGATCCCGGGCGTTTTGCGGAGCAGGACCTGCACGCCTGCGCCTTTGTCGCAGCTCCTCTTTCAAGGCGTCAATGGATACGCCGAACTCCTGTGCCAGCACGCGAAGCTGTTGCTCCTGTTCGATGGGAGATGCCCGCACAGCGAGCAAGTCCAACGCCGAGCGCAGAAACGCGGTTCGTCCAGCCCCCGAATCCAGTTCCGCTCGTTCACGCAAACGTTCCATCAAAAACTGAACCGGGGTACGCTGCCCACGGGTCAGCGCGTCCTGAAACGCGGCGGGACCATGCTTGCGAACCACATCGTCGGGATCCATCCCGTCCGGGAGGATCACCAACCGAACCTCCAAGCCCGCTTCCGCCGCCACATCGAGCGCCCGTTCGGCCGCCTGCACACCGGCGGCATCGCCGTCGTACACAATCACCAGGCGAGACGCCGCTTGCCGGATCCGGTCCGCGTGCTCCCGCGTAAACGCCGTGCCGAGCGAAGCCACGGCATTCGTCACACCGGCCTGCCAGGCGGATATCACATCCATGTAGCCCTCGAGCAGGATGGCTTCGCCACGCTTTCGAATCTCCCGCCTTGCCGCGTGCCAATGAAAAAGCACCCCGCTCTTTCGGAACAAGGCGGTCTCCGGTGAATTGAGGTACTTGGGCTGAACGTCTGGACGTGTGGCGCGACCACCGAAGGCGATCACTCGACCGCGGTCATCGCAGATGGGGATGATGATTCGGTCTCGAAACCGATCCACCCAGCGCCCGCCCACGTCGACAATCAACCCGGCATCCCGCAGGACCTCCGGCGCATAGCCTCGCCTTCGCGCCGCACGCAAAACAACGTCCCCGCGCGGCGGCGCGTAGCCCAACCGAAATGCCGCCATCGTCTGCCGCGAAAGCCCTCTGCTTTCCAAATACGCTAGGGCTTGCACACCGGCGGCCGTATTCATTAGAATGTGATTGTACAGTTTTGCCGTGAATTCGATGGCATCGCGCAGACCATCCAGCCGAGATCCGGAGGATGTACCGAGTCCCGCCAGGTTGGATGGAGGTTCGAGCCCGGCGCGTTCCGCCAAGCGAAGGACTGCGTCTGGGAAACTCAGCCCTTCGATGTCCATCACAAACCGGATCACGGAGCCGCCGGCACCGCAACCGAAACAGTAGTACAGTTGACGGTCCGGTGACACAGTAAACGACGGTGTGCGCTCACTGTGAAACGGACACAACCCCACAAACGAGCGTCCTGAACGTCGTAGTTGGACATATTCCGACACCACGTCGACGATATCCACTCGCGCGCGGACTTCAGCCACAAACGCATCCGGCATCTGCCTCATGCCATCACCTTCTGCATGCGCTTCGAGTGGATCCGCGGAGCGGAAGTCCGCGTTTTGTTGTTCATGGATTAATTCATTCTACAAGGCGCTCCGATTTTCCTCCCTCGTGTGTAAAAATCCGACGTGTCTTCACAGGCGTCGACAGGCGCAGCAAACAACCACTATTATCGACGGCGTCAGTTAAATTTATCCTTCGAGCATGCCCACACTCCAGTCTATTGCTTTTCCGCATGGCTTATGATCAGGCGCCAACGCAAGCAGGCGGTCCGTTCGGGACCGCCTGGAACCGTCACGCACTGAAGCTACGTCGAAAGGAGCATCGCGCCTTCCACGCACCTCAAGCGCGTCCGCCAAGTGCCGCCTGTGCAGCCGCAAGCCGTGCCAGAGGGACGCGATACGGTGAACAACTTACGTACGTCAGGCCAAGCTCATGGCAGAAGTGAATGGAGCGCTTATCACCGCCATGTTCACCACAGATCCCGAGCTTTAGCTCCGGCCGCACTCGCCGACCTTCCCGGATGGCCCACGCCATCAGTCGGCCCACACCGGTTTGATCCAGCGTGGCGAACGGATTCTCCGGCAACACCTTATCCTCCACGTAGACGTGCAGGAATTTCCCCTCGGCGTCGTCCCGGCTGAAGCCGAAGGTGGTCTGTGTCAGGTCGTTGGTGCCGAACGAGAAAAATTCCGCACACTCAGCAATCTCGTCCGCTGTCACGGCTGCACGCGGGATCTCAATCATGGTGCCCACCGACAGCGGAACCTCCACGCCGGTTGTCGCCTGCACCTCGGCGTGCACCCGCTCCACGAGCGCCCGCATGCGACGTAGTTCTTCCACGTGTCCCACCAGCGGAATCATCACCTCAGGTTGCGGGTGGTAGCCTTCACGCACCAGCTGCGCGGCGGCCTCATAAATGGCGCGTACCTGCATCTCGTACACTTCCGGGAAGGTGATCCCCAGGCGGCAGCCCCGGTGCCCGAGCATGGGGTTCAGCTCATGCAGGCGTCTCACCTTGGCCAACAGCGTTTCCACCTGGCGCAATTCCGCCCGCAGGTCCGCACGATCCGCCTCGTATTCAAGTCGCACCCGGAGCGCAGCCTCCCGCGCCACGAGATCCTCGAGGTTGGGCAGGAACTCGTGCAGGGGTGGGTCCAGCAAGCGAATGGTCACCGGCAACCCATCCATGGCCTTCAGGATGCCGTAAAAATCACCGCGCTGCATGGGCAGCAGTTCTTCGAGGGCAGCCGCACGCTCATCCGGCGTTGCAGCCAAAATCATCCGCTGGACAATGGGCACGCGCACAGGGTCCATGAACATGTGTTCTGTGCGACACAATCCGATGCCTCCTGCCCCGAACGCGCGCGCCTTCGCGGCATCCTCAGGGTTATCAGCGTTGGCACGGACCCCCAGCGTCCGAATCTCATCCGCCCATGCCAGGAGGCGCTCCAGGTCTTCCGACAACTCGGGCTCAATCTGCGGGACCTCCCCGAGCAACACCCGGCCTGTCGCGCCATCGATGGAGATGACGTCTCCCTCCTGCAGCCATGTCTCACCAATACGACAGCGCCCGTCCTTCTCAAAGATCTCCAAGGCGTCGCACCCGCACACGCAGGGCTTGCCCATTCCCCGCGCCACCACGGCGGCATGGCTCGTCATGCCCCCACGGCTCGTCAAAATACCGCGTGCCGCCACAATCCCGTGAATGTCCTCGGGTGTGGTCTCTGTCCGCACGAGAATCACGCTCTCGCCAGCCTGGGCACGCTGCTGGGCGGTATCCGCGTCGAACACAATCCTGCCGCTCGCGGCGCCAGGGGACGCCGGAAGGCCGCGGGCCAGTTCCGTGACGGGCGCATCCGGATCGATCCGCGGATGCAGAAGTTGATCCAGCGCCTCCGGTTCCACGCGCTGAACGGCCTCGTGACGGGTGATGAGCCCTTCGTTGACCATGTCGACAGCGATGCGCAGTGCCGCCTGCGCCGTTCGTTTCGCGCTGCGCGTTTGCAGCAGATACAGCCGGCCGCGTTCGATGGTGAACTCGATGTCCTGGGCATCGCGGTAGTGTTGTTCCAGCTGCTGACACACCCGAAGGAACTGCTCGTAGATGGCGGGCATCTCTTCGGCCAGACGCGCGATGGGCTGCGGCGTGCGGATGCCGGCGACGACGTCCTCACCCTGGGCATTCGTCAAATACTCCCCAAACACGACCGGTTCGCCGGTGGACGGATTGCGGGTGAATGCCACGCCGGTACCGGAATCGTCGCCCATGTTGCCGAAGACCATGCTTTGGACGTTGACGGCCGTGCCGAGATCGTCCGGAATCCGGTGGATCCTGCGATACACGACCGCCCGCTGATTATCCCACGAGCGAAACACCGCGCCAATCGCCATTTCCAATTGTTCGCGCGGCTGGCGTGGAAACGCGCGGCCCACCTCTCGCTCGACGATACGCAGGTATTGCTGAATGACATCCTGCAGGTCCTCCGCCGTGAGTTGCTGATCCTCTGTGACGCCGCGGCGTTGTTTCACCTTGTCAAGCGCCTGCTCGAACAGATAGTGAGGAATGCCCAGCACCACATCTCCGAACATCTGAATAAAACGCCGATAGCAATCATAGGCAAAGCGAGCATTGTCCGTGCGCCTCGCCAGTCCTTCCACCGTGTCCTCGTTCAACCCCAGGTTGAGCACGGTGTCCATCATGCCGGGCATGGAGATGGGCGCCCCGGATCGAACGGACACCAGCAGCGGGTTGGCGGGATCACCGAACCCCTTCCCGGTCTCGCGCTCGAGCCAGGCAATGGCGGCGGAGACTTGCTCCAGCATCTCGTCCGTCAGCCGTCCGCCGGCCTGTCGATAGGCGTGGCAGGCCGCCGTGGTCAAGGTGAAACCGGGCGGTACAGGCAGCCCTGCGCGCGCCATCTCTGCGAGATTGGCGCCCTTGCCGCCGAGCAGCATCTTGTCGGCAGGATCGTCTCCTGGAAAGCGATATACCCACTTGGTCACGCGCGTTTCCCCCTTCGTGCCAGATAATCAAGGATGACCCCAGCCGTCTCCTCCACCGCCTTGTCGCTCACGTCGATCACGGGACAACGCAAACGCGCCATGATGGACTCGGCGTACTCGAGCTCCTGAAGAATGCGTTCATAGCTGGCGTAGCTGGCCTGCGCGGTGAGTCCGAGCGTCTTCAGCCGCTCCTGGCGGATGGCGTTCAGTTTGTCCGGACGGATGGATAGTCCAATGATCTTGCCTTCGTCTTTGATTTGAAACAGTTCATCAGGTGGCGCCACCTCTGGCACGAGCGGCACGTTGGCCACCTTGATGCGTTTATGCGCCAGATACATGCTGAGCGGCGTCTTCGACGTGCGGGACACACCGATGAGCACCACATCGGCGCGTGCAAGTCCGCGCGGATCTCGCCCGTCATCGTATTTCACCGCAAATTCAATGGCCTCGACGCGGCGAAAGTAGTCCTCGTCCAGCTGACGGACCAAGCCGGCCTGTCTCCTCGGAGGTTGTCCAACCACGGCCTCAAACGCGTCCAGCATCGGCCCCATGATATCCACCGCGCGCACCCCCGCCGCTTCCGCGCTGCGCAAGAGGTACTCGCGCAGTTCCGGAATCACCAGCGTGAACGCAATCATGGCGCGTTCCTCGCGGGCGCTCTGGACCGTCTCGTCGATCACGGTCCGCTCATGGACGTGCGCGACGCGGCGCACCTCGACGTGGCCACCGTCGAACTGGCTGGCGGCGGCGCGGACGACAAATTCAGCCGTTTCGCCGACGGAGTCGGATACGATGTAGACTATCGGGGTGGGTCTGTCCATAGGGGTGTGGATCGCCTCCTCGAAACGCGGCAGCCCGCGCCTCAGACATCGTGGAATTGGCCCAGTTCAACGAAGACTCGAGTGATGGTGGTTTTGGATACGCGCCCGACCACGTCCAGGCTGCCGTCTTCCCTGCGCCGCACCACCGGCAGCGAGTCCACCTCGTGATTCACCATCCGAACCGCCGCTTCATACAGCGAATCCTCCATGTCGATGGTCACCACATGGGGGACGCGCGTCATGGCCAGATTGACCGGCATGTGCTGGATGTCGCCTCCGCCGATGGCGACCTTCAACAGGTCCTTGCGCGAAACGACCCCCGCCAGTTGCCCGTCGCGCACGACGATCAGCGTGCCCACGTCCTCCGTGAACATCGTCACCACGGCATCATAGACCGACGTGCGCTCCTGCACGACCACGGGCACCGACTTGTAGTCCTTGACCAGCAGTTTTCGCAGTGTCTGCCCGAACAAATCCGCGTTCTTTCTGCCGCTGTAGAAGTAGCCCACCCGCGGGCGTGCCTCGAGGTAACCCGCCATCGTCAGAATCGACAGGTCCGGCCGAAGCGTGGCCCGCGTGACGGACAGATGCTCGGCTATCTGCTCACCCGTGATGGGGCCCTTTTGCTTCACCAGTTCCAGGATGGCCTCCTGCCGCTTCGTGAGCTCGATGGTTATCACCGCCCGGAAATGTGACATACTACATATGCTCTACTCAAAAATAGTATATATCATTTTCCGATGAGTTGATCCAGTACCCGGCGCGATTTCAAGTGCAACCCCGCGAAATCCTCCATCTGCGTGCGCAGCACCAGCTGCAACTGATGCGCGGTGAGTTCGGACAGTTGCAGCCGTCCCAGCCGCTCCCATGGCGTCACGGTCATCATGGACAAGAGCCTCGGCACCGTCGGGGAGACATGCATGAAACCCGGCGCATCTGGGGCGTGGCGGGATCGGCATGCAGCACACAGGAGACCTCCGTCCCGTGCGCTGTACCATACTTCCTCCCGCAGGGGGGCCGAGCAAGCGACGCACCGCGACCAGTCTGGCGCCGCGCCCAGCCAAGCGAGTGCCTTGCTTTCAAACATGCGCGCCGTCAGACGGGGGTCTGCACCGCCTTCGAGGCGGTCGAGGACGCCGCGAACGCCGCGGTACAACGCTTCGCTGCCATGTGGCCGCGGTTCCGCCACGCGGGTCGCCAACTCACAAAAATAGGCGGCATACGCCGCCAATGTCAGATCCGCATGCAACGAGCGCCGGACGTGCGTCACCTCCGCCTGGAGGACGGTGGCCAGTCCGGATCGTTGCGATAAGGTGTAGACCCCCTCCACGCACAGTTGCACGCAGGCCGCCAAGCGGCTCTGTGGCTTTTTGGCACCCCGCGCCATCGCGCCCACCGTGCCGCTCGGGGTCAGCAGCGTAATGATGGCATGCGTCTCCCCGTACGCCTGACTGCGGATCACGATGGCCTCCGTGTTGTACGTCAATCCTGGCCCACTCCACTTCGACCGGATGTATGCTCAGTGCGCGTCCGGTTCCTCCTCGACTTCCTCCGGATCTGCGGGCACGTCGTCCCAGTCGCGCGCAATCTGCTCATGCGCCTTGTACAGCAGGTAAGCGTCGATGTCACCCGTCATCGTGAAGTACCGCCAAGAAAAATCCCGCAACCAAATCATCCCCTTGTCGGTCCGTCTTCAGCTGCGCGATCCTGGGGTGCCTCAGGACTTAGTGTGCATGCACGCCCCCTGCCGTCATCCCGTCACTATTTACCATGGATGCTACATCTGCTTCGGATCAAAACCGAATCGGCGAAGGATGTTCGGCTGATCCCGCCAGTCCTTCTTCACCTTCACCCACAATTCCAAGAACATGCGCGTACCCAACAGCGCCTCGAGTTCGCGGCGCGCCAATTGCCCCACCTGCTTCAGCATGGCCCCCTGCTTGCCAATCAGGATGGCCTTCTGCGAATCGCGCTCGGTGTAGATGACTGCGTGAACGTACAGCACGCCGTTGGGTCTTCGCTCCAGTTGCTCGATGTCGACCATCACGGCGTGCGGGACCTCCTCCCGCGTCAGCATCAACACCTTCTCCCTGATCACCTCGGCAATCAGAAAGGCCTCGGGATGGTCCGTGACCATCCCTTCCGGGTAATACATGGGCCCTTCCGGTAGGCGATCCATGATCAGCCTCACCAGTTCAGAGAGTTGCGTGCCCTCCAGGGCGGAGACGGGAATGATCTCGGCGAAATCGTACCGGCCCTTGTAATCGTCCATCAGCGGCAACAACTGGGCTTTCGGCACCGCATCCACTTTGTTGATAACAAGAAACACCGGCGTGGATACGCGTCTCAGCCGCTCTATGACCGCCTCATCACCGGGATGACCTGGCTCGGTGGCGTCACACACGAACAGGATCAGGTCCACCTCGCGCAACGCCGCCTCCGCCGCCTGGACCATGTATTCGCCGAGGCGATGCCTCGGCCGGTGAATGCCAGGCGTGTCGATGAATACCACCTGCCCAGACTGGGTGGTCAGGACCCCGCGGATGCGGTGTCGTGTCGTCTGCGGCCGCGGTGACATGATGGCCACCTTTTGGCCTACGAGGGCGTTGAGCAGCGTCGACTTGCCCACGTTGGGGCGCCCGACGATGGCGACGAAGCCGGATCGGAAGGAGCCAGCCCCCGCTCCATTGGCGCGTTCACGCCCCTGCATGTCCACGCTCATCACAGATCGCTCCCCTCATCTCGTGCCGAAGCCAACCGAAACTGTTGTCTGTCCCGCCAGGCGCGCCAAGCCACAGCACCCAGGCAGACCAAGCTGAGAAGACTGAGCCATGCTCCGGCGACATGAACATGGCTGAACAATCGCCAGCGCCACGGCCACGTCGCCCAAAGGAGGTAGAGTCCCACCACCACAGACGCGAAAGCCAAGGTAAGGACCATGGCGGCCGCCAGGTCCTTGGCCGCCTTGGCGAGGACGTGCCAACGCGTCCCGGTGGTCAAATCTGTGAGCCGCTCGATGGCGGTATTCTGCAGCTCTGCCGCCACCACGAGCGCCGCCGTAAACACCGTCCACACCACCAACGCCGGCGCCGGACGCACAATTAATTCAAAAATGAAAACCGCTGCCGCCGTGGCAAAATGAATCCGCATGTTCCGCTCGTGGACCAGCGCATGACACAGCCCATCGAGCGCAAATCTCATCGATGTGCGCAATGTGTATCCGGGCTCAGGACCGTCTCGCATCTCCTCGACCTTCTTCTCGTGTCAGCCCGAGATCCTGCAGCACAGCCTCCTGCAGGTCGAACATCTCGCGTTCGCCCTCCGGCGTATCATGATCATACCCCAACAGATGGAGAAATCCGTGCACCAGCAGGAAGCCGGTCTCGCGCATCACACTGTGACCATATTCCTGCGCCTGACGCACCGCCGTCGGTACACTGACGACGATATCCCCCCACACGGGCGGCGCGTCGTCGGGCAGCGGACCGTCCTCGCCTTCTTCCAAGGCAAACGACAGCACATCCGTGGGCCTGTCCACACCGCGGTAGTCCCGGTTCAAGCGGTGGATCTCGTGATCGTCCACGAATGACACCGACACCTCGCCGGCGACGCCCAACCTGTCCGCGGCCGCGCGCAACACGCGCTCCACGAACGCGTCATCCACCGGCCGATCCGCCTCGGGCACACGCCAGTCAATGTCCACCCATAGCTTGTCCGACTCGGTCATCTGCCGATTTCCTTTCTCAGTTTGTCGATGTCAGGATACTCAATCCGGTGGTGATAAATCCCCTTGAGGGTTTTCATGAACGCGCCCACCATCACGTCCAGGTCCTGAAGCGTGAGATCGCACTCATCCAATTGACCATCCTCCAGCCGATCCCGGATGATCTTGCGAATCACGCCCTCCACGCGCCCAGGAGACGGCCTCTGCATGCTGCGCACAGCCGCCTCCACAGCGTCGCAGATCATCACGATGGCGCATTCTCGGGTCTTCGGCTTCGGGCCAGGGTAGCGGAAATCATCTGGACGCACGGTGCCATTCTTATCCTGCTCCCGCGCCTTGTTATAGAAATACCACAGCACCGTTGTACCGTGATGCGACGCGCAGATGTCGCGGATGGGCTTGGGGATGCCGTACTGCTCCAGCATTTCCAAGCCGTCCGTCACATGCGACGTGATGATCAGATGGCTGAGGCTCGGCGACAGTTTTTCATGCGGATTCTCCTTCGTCATCTGGTTTTCGACGAAGAATAAAGGTCGCCGCATCTTCCCCACATCATGATAGTAGGCGCCCACCCGGCACAGCAGCGGATCCGCACCCACAATCTCCGCCGCAGCCTCGGCCAGATTCCCCACGATGAGGCTGTGGTGATAGGTACCGGGCGCCTCCATCAGCAACCGTTTCAGCAATGGATGATTGGGATTGGCGAGCTCCAACAGGCGAATCGTGGTGATCAGGCCAAACGCGGTCTCGAAGAACGGCAGAATTCCCATCGCCAACACGGCGCTCAGGATGCCGTTGATGGCCGCCAATCCGGCTCGAACCAATCCTGTTTGCCAAGTCACCCCGGGGTCATGCCGCATCAGGAGCAGGACCGCCACGGCCACCACGTTGACGCCAGCCACGGCGAACCCAGCCCGCATGAAGCTGCCGCGCTGCGTGACCTTGGCCAGGCTGTACGCACCCACCATGGAGCCGACGAAGCTGTAAAGCAGGATGCCATAATCCTGTCCCATGGCGGTGGCGAACAGCAGACTTTCGAACATTGAGGCCACCACGGCGAGGGACGAATCGATCAAGACTGTCGTGAGCATGGCTCCTGTCGCCAGCGGCACCAGATAGGCGATGGACTGGGGGCCGCCAGCGCTGACGACGCTCTTCCCCGCCACGATGAACACGTCCGTCAAGAGCAAAATCAGACCGAAAATGGCCAGATGCAGATTGTCCATCCGCCTGCGCGGGGCACGCCGCTCGATGTACAGGGCGAGCAAGGAAAGCGCCAGCGCCACGAACAAAAGGAAACCACCCATCACTTCATAGTCCGGGCGGTCACTGTAGAGACCCACGTCTTTTAGGCGACTGATCACGGCGGCCGTGACGACGCCGTTCTTCGACACAATCACATCGCCCTCATGGATGTACACCGGCGGCACGCTCTTCTTCGCCGCTTCACGCGCCGCTTCCGTTGCCGCGGCCTGATACACCATGTTCGGTTTGAGTACGCTGACAACAACGTCTTCGACCACTCGCTGCGCCGTGCGGTCCAAATCATAACCGAGCATCTGCTGGTCCACGAGCAGCGATGCCTGATCTGCCGATTCCTGATAAAAGGGTTTGCTGAGCAGCGTATCGATGATCCGCAGCGAGACGTTCTCCACCAGTCCCAATTCCTCGGGGCTCATGGCCAGTAGGCTGCGGAGGGTTTGCGCGTCCACACCCTTCGGTGCAGCGGCTGTAACAGCCGCGAGTTGCTGGGCGGCGGTCAAACCTTTGTCTCCCTCGGCCTGTTCCACCGCATGAAACAACTGTTGCACCGCGTTGACAGCGTCCGCCTCCACCTGCGGTGACATCTGATACTGCTTCGGTACCTTATCCATGGCCGCCTGTTGGGCTGCGGCGGTTGCTTGCGAATCGATAGCTGTGATGGGGGCCCGAATGGTGACCGGGCTCACCTGACCCACGACGAAGTTGTACCGAGGCGGCAACACACTCCCCAAAAGCAGCAAAAACATCAACACACCGAGCCCCACGTAAATGCCCACGCGAACACCGCGGCCTTCACGAAACCGCGGGTCTTCAAGAAACTGACGAAATGCCACTTGCCATTTGTTCCACATGGAGCTCTGTCTCCTCACCCGTAGCCCTTGCCGCGTCACGCTCAGTCGGCGGCGCCAGGGGCACGGTCGTACGCCTCGATGATTTTCTGCACCAGGTGATGCCGTACCACGTCATGGCTCTCAAAGAAATGGAACCCTATCTCCGGGATACCCTGCAGGATTCGCGTGGCTTCCACGAGGCCGGACAGGCGGCCCGCCGGCAGGTCAATCTGCGTGACGTCGCCGGTGATGACCATCTTGGATCCGACGCCGAGCCGGGTGAGAAACATCTTCATCTGCTCCGGCGTCGTATTTTGGGCCTCATCGAGGATGACAAAGGCTTCTTCCAATGTGCGCCCCCGCATGTAGGCGAGCGGCGCAATCTCAATCTGTCCACGCTCCAGAGAACGCGCCACCTGATCAGGTCCGAACACGTCGTACAGCGCATCATATAGAGGGCGGAGGTACGGGTCCACCTTTTCCTGCAGGTCACCGGGCAAGAAGCCCAACTTCTCCCCGGCTTCCACAGCCGGACGAGTGAGCACAATGCGCCGCACCTCGCCTCTGCGCAGCGCCGCGACAGCCATGACGACAGCCAGGTACGTCTTGCCGGTACCCGCAGGACCGATGCCGAAAACGATGTCGCACTTTTGGATCAATTCCACATATCTGCGCTGACCCAGCGTTCGAGGCCGAATGGCACGACCCTTGTAGGTGGTGGCTATCTCTGTGGTGTACAGGTGCAACATCTCTCCCAGGTGTGCCTGCTTGGCCAACTCGATGGCATACCGATAATCACCTTCGGAGAGTTGAACGCCCATCTGAGACAGGCGCGTCATAGTGCGGACGATGTCATACATCTGCTCGACCTCATGGGGCTCTCCAACGAAACCCACTTCGTTACCGCGGATGGTGACTCTGGCTGTGAATGCATCGTCCAAAAGTCCAAGGTATGCATCGTTCGGGCCAAGAACTGCAACTGCTTCGTCACTGTTGGCAAACGTCCACTTCCGAACGGCCTGCTCGCGCTCCTCCGCCAACCACAGACCTCTCCTTCTATGAATGGGACGGACTCGGTGTATCGTTGGCAACCGGCCGTGTTTGGCCGATATCTTCCTCGGTCCAGGTGAGGACTGTCGCGTATAGCTTACCACGCTCCACCTGTTGCTGTAAAACCTTCTGGCCCAGCACCTGCCCGTCGTGCATTCGCGCACGCACGTCCTGTGCGGCAAGCGTCAACGCCTCACGCAGCGCCTCATCGCGCGACCTCTGCAACTGCTCCGTGGTCGCCTCGTACAATTCGACGTGGCGCCACTGGATGGGCAGCTTCCACGTGCCAATATGCCAATCGCTTTCCGTATCCCGTTCGAGAACCTGGGAAAAGCCCGGCTCGCGCCATCCCCACACGCGCAGCTGAAGCGAACCCAGGTTGAGATAGTCCTCAGCAACGAACCTGCCCGTTAACGCGTCGCGGGTTGGCGTGAGCGGAACCTCCACGCGCGACGTGTACCACACTTCAGCCATGACCTGGCCTGCCGCTGCCACCTGGCGAACTCCTCCGGCGAGTTGGCCGGAGATCAGAACCTGTCCAGGCTGCACCGTCTGCCCTGGGCGCACCAACGCCTGACCTCGCGTGGCGAGTACTCTCCGGATCACGCCAGGCTTCGAAGCCACCACGTCCACCGGGGTTGTGGCAGGCGCCGCCGTTCCCGGCACCTTTTCCAGCACCTGAATGTTAACGCGCGTACCCTCCACCGTCACGCCGACCCACGCGACGTCAGGTACCCGGGTCAGCAACGCCGTTTGCAGCCCGGCGAGGTCCACGACTCGCGATTTCCACGCGCCGGGTGCCACACCCAGCTCACGCGCAGCTTGGAGCACCGTCGCAGCCACGTCCGCATCCTTCGCCCCGCTGACCGTAACGTCCCAGATCACTGAACTCAGTCCATATAAGAGACAGATAAACACGGCCGCCCCCGCCAGCATGGAGGGGCGCCGCCGCAGCCTGCGGAGCGCGAACGGCCAGCCCGCTTTCGAGAGGATACGAAAACGGACACGGTGCCTACGGCAGGTACGATGGACAGTGCGAAAGTCGCTCAGGCGGATGGTGATGGTGCAGCGATGGCCGTGCGGATGCACGTCGTACAGGGGGATACCCTGTTGATGCAATGCATGCAGCACGGCGGGAATGTTGCCGTGCCTCAGTTCCAGTCGCAGCCATCCCGTCCACCACAGCGGGCCCGTCACCTGGCGCCCTCCTTTCTCCACTCATACCGGACGGTGTGCACGCGCCCCTGCACGTGAACCTCGTTTCCAGCCATGAAGGTGACCTCGAATGCCGCTCCCGTGAGGTGCAAGCGGCAGTCGGGCAGATCCAGCACCACGCTGGAGTCGGAGACATGGATGAGCCCGCGCACGTTTTCAATCACGGTCTGTTCACCGCCCACGCAGGTCAGACGCGACGTTTCCAGCATCGAATCCTCGGGGATGGCCAACCATTCCACAGCCGCCCTGCGGACCCGCCTTTGCCATGCGCGCATGACCCTCCCCCCTCGTCTCTCCTAATCTCTATGACCCCGCACCCGCGGCTAGTACCCGGGCCGGACACCGCGGAAAATCATAAAAGGCCCGCAATCCCATGAGGGATTGCGAGCCTTGATTGTCCGTCCACTTCATCTTGTGGTTCCCATCGAAAGACCTGGTCGTCTGTCTCAGCCCCGGCTGGACAAGAGCGATTGCACCACCTGCTGCACCTGCCGACCGTCCGCGCGTCCACGGACCTGAGGCATCAATGCCGACATCACCTTGCCGATATCCCGCGGTCCCGTGGCGCCCACTTCGGCGATGACCCGCTCCGCCATCTCCCGCAGTTCCTCGGGGCTCAGGGCTTCGGGCAGGTATGTCTGCAACACAGCCATCTCGGCCTTGGTCTGGTCCGCCAGATCCGTGCGACCCGCACTTTCAAACGCCTGGAGGGAGTCCTGACGTTGCTTAAGTTCCTTTTGAATCACGCCGATCACGTCGTCATCCGTCAGCGGACCGCCCTTTTCAATCTCGCGGTTCTTCATCGCCGCTCGCACCATCCGGATGACCGAGAGGCGGACTTTGTCCTGTGCCTTCATCGCCTGCTTCAGGTCTTCCGTGAGCCGTTCTGATAACGTCACGTGTCGGCCTCCTCACAGCGAGTTCCAGTTCAGCCGTGCTCACCAAGAACGGCGCTTCTTCCGCGCCGCCTCCGCCTTCTTCTTGCGGGCAACGCTGGGCTTCTCATAGTGTTTGCGCTTGCGGATCTCCGCCATGATGCCGGCCTTCGCCGTGGCCTTTTTGAACCGGCGCAGCGCACTGTCCAGCGACTCGTTCTTGCGGACCTTGATCTCTGACATGCATATCCCTCCCCCCGGCGTGATGATCAGACGTATTATAGTACATCTGTCGAACATGCGTCAAACGCCGAGAAGAGAGTTCACCACGCGGCCACCTGGCCGTCTGTCCGCGGTTCCGTGGCCCCCGCCAGAACGCCATCGGCACTCCGAACGATGATCTCGCCGCGTCCGAAAGATCCGCCGTCCAATGCCACTTCAACTTGATGGCCCCGACGCGCCAGCGCCTGCGCCACATGGATGGGAAAACCGGGTTCCACGACCAGTCGTTTGCCTTCCATCCACTGCCAACGCGGCGCATCCAACGCAGCCTGCGGATTGAGACCGAAATCGATAAGGTTGGATACCACCTGCAGATGCCCCTGCGGCTGCATGAAGCCGCCCATCACCCCGAACGGGCCCACCGGCTGGCCGTCCCGCGTCAAAAAACCGGGGATGATGGTGTGATAGGTCCGCTTGCCGGGTTCAAGCACGTTCACATGCTGTTCGTCCAACGAGAAGGTGTGACCGCGGTTCTGCAGCGCTATCCCTGTCCCGGGGATCACCACGCCCGAACCGAAGCCCATATAGTTGCTCTGGATGTAAGAGACCATGTTCCCTTCGCCGTCCGCGGCCGCCAGGTACACCGTACCTCCGCGCAGCGGCGGGCCGGCGGCGGGATCGAGCGCCTCGTGGCTGATCAGTGCGCGCCTGGACGCGATGTGCTCATCGCTCAGCAGTGCTTCGGGAGACACGCGCATCCGGCGCGGATCCGTGATATGTGCACGTCCATCCGCGAAGGCCAGCTTCATGGCCTCCACCTGCCGGTGCACCGTTTCCACATCTTCGCGATCCCGCAGATCATAGCCCTCCAGAATGCGCAGCGCCATCAGTGCCACCAGACCCTGCCCATTGGGAGGCAACTCCCACACATCATAGCCCCGATAGCGAACCGAGAGCGGCTGCACCCACGCCGGCTCAAACGCCGCCAGGTCTTCCTTGCGAATCAAGCCCCCGGTCTCGAGCGCGAAGCGTTCGATGTGCTCCGCAATCTCGCCCTTGTAAAACGCCTCGGCGTGCGACTCGGCGATGACCTCGAGGGTATGAGCGTGATCGACGGACTTCCACATCTCCCCTGGCCGGGGGGCCCGACCCTCTGGAGCAAACACACGAAACCATTCGGATCGCAAGGGCTCGGGCAACCGCGCATCGTATACACGCACCGCACGGCTCCAGAAGTACCCAGCCACAGGAGACACAGGAAAGCCTTCCCTCGCATACAGGATGGCCGGTTCGAGCACCTGGCGAAACGGCAATCGGCCGAAGCGCCGGTGCAGCGCGGCCCATGCTCCCGGAATGCCCGGCACTGTGACCGGTAACCAGCCGTACGCCGGCATCTCGGTGTGCCCCTGAGCCCGCACCGCGTCCACCGTGAGCCCGCGCGGTGCAGGCCCGCTGCTGTTGAGGCCATGCATTTGGCCATCGACCCACACGATGGCAAAGGCGTCGCCGCCCAGTCCGTTTGAGGTGGGTTCCACCACCGTCAGTGTCGCGGCAGTGGCGATGGCCGCATCGATGGCATTGCCGCCCTGCCGCAGGATGTGAAGGCCGGCCTGCGCCGCCAGCGGGTGGCTCGTGG
>JAIMAY010000034.1 GCA_023511725.1 Alicyclobacillus sp. | reverse complement strand
TCCCTCCTGCTGCGAATCGCGCGGCGCACGCACGCTCCATTGTACTCCCGGTCGCGGACAAACCCAAATCCCCGCAAAGAGTGGCAGACGCCCGGCCCATGTACAATAAGCATGGCAAGGCTGCGACAGAGGGCGTGGAAATGGAGCGAACGATGAAGATGAGGACAGAGAACTGGGATGTGATCATTGTCGGCGGCGGCCCGGCGGGCCTGATGGCCGCCGTGGCGGCGCGCGAAGGCGGCGCACGGACGCTGCTGTTGGAAAAGGGAGACAGGCTCGGCCGCAAGCTGGCCATCTCCGGCGGCGGACGCTGCAACGTGACGAACATCAAGCCGCTGCCGGAACTGATCCGAAACATCCCCGGCAATGGCCGGTTCGTGCAATCGGCGCTGCACCGCTTCTCCAATGTGGATATCATGCACTTCTTCGAGTCCCTCGGGATACGCCTCAAGGAGGAAGACCGCGGACGCGTATTTCCGGTCACCGACAGGGCGCTCGATGTGGTGAAAGCCTTGGTGCGCAAGATGCAAGCGCTCGGCGTGGAGGTCCGTCTCCACCAACCCGTTCGCGGCCTGTGGCTGGAAGATGGCTCCCTGCACGGCGTCCATACGGATGCCGGGCGCATCGGCGGCGGTGCTGTGGTCGTCGCCACCGGAGGCTGCAGCGTGCCCAAGACCGGCAGCACCGGCGACGCCTATCCGTGGGCGAGACGGGTGGGGCACACCATTGTCGATCCGTACCCCACCGAAGTGCCGCTCACCAGCGACGAACCGTGGATCGTTTCGCGTCGCCTGCAGGGGCTGTCGCTTCGCGCCGTGGAAGTCACGCTGCGTGATCACCGCGGCAAGCGCCTGACCACGGAGGAGGGTGACCTTCTGTTCACCCACTTCGGGCTAAGCGGACCGGCGGCGCTGCGCTGCAGCCACTATGTATCCACCGCGCGCCGACGCCATCCAGTAGTCGAGCTGCAGGTGGAGATTAACGTGATGCCAAGCGTCCGTGGTGAGGACTGGCTGGCGGTGTGGGGCCGAGATCGGCACACCCATCCGCAGCGCCAGATCAAAACGGAACTGGAGCAGGTGTTGCCGGATCGGCTGGTGGCCTTTGTCCTGCATCAAGCGGAGGTGGACGGCACAACACCGCTCACCCACGCGCGGCGCGCTGACTTGGAGCGGCTCGCGCGTACGCTGACCGCCCTACCCGTGCGGATCACGGGTACGCTCCCGCTGGCGCAAGCCACGGTGACAGGGGGCGGCGTCTCGGTGAAGGAGATTGACCCGCGAACGATGATGTCCAAGCTGTGCGCGGGATTATTTTTCGCCGGTGAGGTCATGGATGTCCATGCGCACACGGGTGGGTACAATATCACGGTCGCCTTTTCCACCGGACACCTGGCCGGCGCGAGCGCCGCAGCCTACGCCCTGCAACACACAACGGCCCGTGGTTGAAGCCACGGGCCGCCGGGATTGACACTCACTGGAGATGCTGCACCGAGGCGCCGTACTCGCCGCCCAAGCGACGCGCGTACATGCCTGGTTTCGGCTTGCCATACCGATGGTGCGCAAGCTGTTCGAGACTCTCGCCACGTGCCATGCTGCGGCTCGCCTCAGCGCTCATCACCGGCCCCGAGGCTTCATCACCGCGCCCGATGGACTTGCGCCTGGACGACATGGCCTGCACCTCCTGTTGGTGTCCAATCGGTTATAGCTTGTCCGCCGAGGCGCGCGTCATGCGGCCCTTTCGCCCAGCGGCCCGCGGGTAACGAGGTTTGGGCAAGCCACCCAACCCCTTTATAATGAAAGACGAATTCGCGCCGCGAAACGCGTCGCCCGGTTCAGGGCGGCCGTGTCCCGGCGTTCACAGGGGAGGGTTGCACGTGGCACTGGACGCTTATCCATTGTGTTTCACTCCCGTCTTCAAGGAGCGGATCTGGGGCGGTCAGCGCCTCCGACAGTGGTTTCCCGATTGCCCCGAAGGCGTTCCCATCGGTGAGGCTTGGGTCCTGTCGGATCACCCGGAGGGCCCGACCGCCATCGCCAATGGCCCCTATGAAGGCCGGTATCTTCACGAGGTGATGCAGCTCGAGCCCGCGTGGTTCCAGGGCATTCAGGAGGAGCGCTTCCCGCTCCTCGTCAAGGTCATCGACGCGGCGGATGACCTGTCCATCCAGGTTCATCCAGACGATGCGTACGGCTACGCCCATGCGGGAGAGCGTGGCAAGACGGAATGCTGGTGGGTGCTGCGCGCGGAGCCCGGCGCGCACATCGTATACGGTCACACGGCGGGATCACGACTGGAATTCGAACAGCGGGTGGCCCGCGGCGAGTGGTCCGAGCTTCTGCGCACCGTGCCGGTGCAGGCGGGGGATTTTGTGTTTGTTCCGGCCGGCAAACTGCATGCCCTTGGCCGCGGCGTGATGGTCCTGGAGATCCAGCAGAGTTCCGACACCACGTACCGGGTGTATGATTATGATCGGGTGGACAAGGAGGGCAAGCGGAGGCCGCTGCATCTGCAGGACGCCCTCAACGTGATCCGCTATCCGGACCTGGAGGTCAAGGATGAGCGCCGTCCGCTGGAGCGGCCCGCGGGTGAACACCTCGTGACGTGTCCCTACTTCTCCGTCGACCGATGGGACATCGCCGGTCGGGAGACGTTTGCCGGCCAGCCGCTCAGCATCCTGTCCGTCGCAGCGGGGCACGGCACGCTCCGCCACGAGAGTGGCTTCATTGACCTTCGCCCCGGCACGCAGGTTCTCATCCCCCATGGCATGAGCGAATGGCACCTCGATGGTACCCTCACGGTCATCCGCACGATACTACCGCGGTGAACCTGCGCGCACTCCGACGATGGCCCTACAAATGTCTAACGCGGCCCTGCACAGGGCCGCGCCCACCTTTTCTACCCAGCGCGTTCATGCTCACACCGATGGGTGCGGCTCCGCCTTTTCCGCCGCAGCCTCTTCCACCTCGCCAGCTTCCGCTCCCCGCCTGCCCGTCAGATCCGGAATGAGCCAGTATACCAACAGCCCCGCCAGCGTCGCGTAGGCGATACCATTGTTCGGATAGCCCACGCCGATGATGAAGATGACCGACACGACAATCAGGTTCTTCATGTTGGCGAGGCTAACCCTTTCCTCGATGAGGTGTCGGATTCCCATGGCGGCTATCATCCCGAACAGCAGGATGCTGATCCCGCCCATCACGGCCGTCGGGATGGTTCGGATCAACGCGCCGAATTTGCCAAACAGCCCGAGCAGGATGGCGATCACGGCCGCGCCCTGGATGATCCGGCTGGAGAACTGCCGCGTGATGGCGAGCACGCCCAGGTTCTCGGCGTAGGTAGTCTGCGCCGGGCCGCCGAGCAGCGCCGCGATGAACGTGGCCACGCCGTTGCCGAGAAGGATGGAGGAAAAGCCGGGATCGCGCGTCACATCCCTGCCAATGATCTCGTTCAGCACAAACATGTGCCCCAGGTCCTCCACCATCGTGACCAGCGCGATGGGTGCCATCGCGGCGATGACACCGGCGGTGAATTGAGGCCACACCAGGTGCGGTACCGCCAGCACGGGCGCCTGCGCCACCGGATGAAGATCCACCAACCCGCGAGCCAGAGCGTACAGGTAACCCACGATGATCCCGAGCAACAGCGGCACGACGCGCATCATCCGCGTTCCGGCCAAGGACGCTGCGATGGCCACGACCAGCGCCACCAGTGCCGCATCCCAGTGCTGCGCCGCCATGTTGGAGACCGCCGAAGTGGCCAACGACAGACCGATGATGGACACGACGGGCCCGACGACCACCGGCGGGATCACGCGGCGGATGCGCTGGAAGCCGACGGACGCGACAATCAGCGACACAATGGCGTAGACGATACTGACGCTGATCAGGCCGGCCACAGCTTGTCCAGGCGTGTGAAATTTACCCACATACAACGCCAACGGCGCAATGAAGGCAAACGACGAACCGAGGTACGTGGGCACCTTGCCGCGCGTGATCAGATGAAACAGCAGGGTGCCCACGCCGCTCGCGACCAGCGCGCTGCCCGGGTCCAGGCCCGTGAGAAACGGCACCAGCACCGTGGCCCCAAACATGGCGAAGACGTGTTGGATCGACAAAAACAGACTCCTCACAAAGCGCATACGCATCCTCCCCGGCGGATGGAGTCACGCCTGCACGGCGCTGTCGCCGGCATGCAGCACGACGCGCTCGTACCGCCCAAACGATATACCGTAGAGTACGGAGCCCACGAGATACAGCAGCGCTGTGCAGGAGAACACCGCCGCATACCCCGTGTACGGCCCCCAGTGGCTGACGATGTGGGTGCTGACCGGTCCCATCACCGCCCAGCCCAAGGTGAAGGCGGTCTGGCCGCAGCTCACGGCGAAACTCTTCAGGTCGTCGTCCACCAGCGTCATCATGATGGAATCCTGAATGGGGTTGCTGCAGTTCATCAGCGCCTGTCGAATGATCACCGCACCGGCCGCCAGCCACGGACTGTGCGTCCACCCCGTCAGAAGCAGGAAGGGGATGGACAACAGTTGGAATGTGATCACGGCATGCACCGGGCCGATCCGCCTCGACACCAGCGGCCCGACAAAAATCGACACCGCGGTCAGCGCCTGAGCGCAGGCAATGACGAGCCCGATGCTGGACTTGGACATGCCAAACCGGTCGACGAAGTACAGGTTCAGGTACGGGATGACCAGTCCCGCTCCAAAGCCGATGCACGTCGACACCGCCGTGAAGCGAAGGATCAGGCGCAACTGCTGCGGCTTCTGCCGCCACGCCCCGCTTCGCCGGCCCGCGCTTTGCCGCACACGCTCCACCGCACTGGCCGCGGCCGAGTCGGTTGCCTGCGGACGGGGAGCGGATGTCGCCGCTTCACGAATGCGTGCGAACGGCACAAAGCCAAGCATGCCGAGCGCCGCTCCCAGCCACAGGGTCACGCGCAAGCCCCACACGTTCCCGAGCGCGGTGTGGGTCAGCGCATCCCCTAATGTTCCCGCTGCCAGACTCCCTGCCACCTGCGCAATCCAGGTGAGTGCAAAGTTCACGCTGAACAGGTGCATTCGCTCCGCCGGGTGCACGTTCTCGGCCAAGAGCGGAAGTGCCGCCACCCATAGCACCGAACCGATGGCGCCGGTGACGAAGTTCCCGACGGTCATCCACGACGGTTGCGTCCACAGGGGTTGCAGCGCGTAGACGGACTGACTCATGATGCCCGCCCACAGGATCATCCTCCGCCGCCCGAGCTTGTCGCACAGGATACCGGCGGGGATCAGGCTGAGTGCACCGGCAATGGAGCTGGCGGACACGCACGCGCCGGCCACGGTGTCCGGCAATCCGAGCGCTTTGATGTATAAGTTGTACAGGACGCTGAAAAAACCACCGCTGAGCTGCCAAAGAAATGAAGCCGCAAAGAAAAAGCGCACATTGGGGTGCGCAGCCATCAGGGCGTTTCGGTATTCCAACCAGTATGCTCGCATCTGTCCCTCCACCTGCACGCCGTTACCACGATAGCATGATCCGGCGCGGATGAAAAGCCTTTCCCGACAACCGCAACCCCGGTGGGCCTTGCAAAAGCTGGCCGGTTGAGACGACTCCGTCCGTGCCACACTACCCGGCGCGGGGATCTCCCGGTTGAGCCGGATGCCCGCGGTCATCACCAGGGTCTGGGAGGGGAAGCGCATGGCTCGGCCGAAGCCGGACGACAGGTCGGACAATGTGGAAAAGCTGCAGCAGATGATCCAAAATACGATGGCGAACATGCGCGAGACGCGCGACTTTCTGAAGGCGCACGGCGAAGAGATGCGTCCGCAGGACAAGGCGGCGCTGGAAGCCAAGAACGAGCGCCGTGAGCGCGCCATCGAAGGCTTCCGCCAGGAGATCCAGAACGAGTTGCCGTACGCTCGGTTCGACTGAGGCTGTGGCGGGCCGCGGTGCTTCATCCCGCCCCGCCGCGGCCCGTGCAGCGGGAGGGGAAGAACCTATGCGGGAGACGACCAAACCGCGGTTGGTGCTGGCGTCCGGCTCGCCGCGGCGCCAACAGCTGCTGCAGGGTCTGGGGCTGGACGTGATCATCCATCCTAGCGGCGCGGACGAGGATGTGGACGGAACCCCCGCGCCCGCGGAGTATGTCACCCTGTTGGCGCGGCGGAAGGCCGAACGGGTAGCGGCCGTCTACCGGGATCAGGCCGCTCAGGACGGCACCCGCTACGTGGTGCTGGGGGCTGATACGACCGTCGTGATCGACGGCATGATGCTGGGCAAGCCCACGAACGAAGCGCACGCGAGGGAACTGTTGCAACGGCTTGAGGGCCGAAGGCACACCGTGTTCACAGGGGTGTGCGTCGTGGACGCGGTTTCCGGCGAGCTGAAAACCGGGTTCTCCGCCACCGATGTGTGGATGCGGCCGCTGACGCGCGAGCAAATTGACCGCTACATCGCCAGCGGCGAACCGATGGACAAGGCCGGGGCATATGCCATTCAGGGACTCGGCGCCACGCTCGTACGGCGGATTGAAGGGGACTACTTCACCGTGGTCGGTCTGCCGCTTGGTCTCGTCGCGGACTATCTGGAGGATTTCGGGCTTCGTATCCTGTAAAGATGCCCTGCCGTGACGCCGGCAGGGCATCGGTGTCAGTCGCGCAAACCAGCGCTGACCACGGCCTCGGCAGCGGCGAGCGCCTGGTCCAGGTCTCGGATCAGGTCATCGGGGTGCTCTATCCCCACACTCATGCGCAGGAGACGATCCGTCACGCCGGCCGCCTCGCGGATCTCTCTGGGGATGTCAAAATGCGTCTGCCGAGCGGGGTACGTGAGCAACGACTCGACGCCGCCCAGGCTCTCCGCGAAGGTGATCACCCGAACGCTCGCCAGCACCGGCTCAATCATCGCTTCATCGCGCACCTCGAACGAGATCATGCCGCCGTAGCCGGTGGCCTGCCGTTCATGCACCTCACGCCCCGGATGGTCCGCAAGGCCCGGGTAATACACGCGTGTTACAGCAGGATGACCCGCCAGCCACTCGGCAATCCGGCGCGTGTTCTGTTCATGGCGCTCCATCCGCAGCGCCAGCGTCTTCATCCCGCGCAGGAGCAACCAGGCGTCATCCGGAGAGAGCACGGCGCCCACGGAGTTCTGCCAAAAGCCAATCCGCTCCGCCAATGCTTCGTGCCGTGCCACGACGATGCCGGCAAGCACATCGTTGTGGCCGCCCAGGTATTTGGTGGCCGAGTGCACCACCAAGTCGGCCCCGAGTTCCAGCGGACGCTGAAGATATGGCGTCATGAAGGTGTTGTCCACCACCAGCCAGGCACCGTGCTCACGCGCGAGCTTCGCGCAACCCGCGATGTCGGTGATCTTCATGGTGGGATTGGTGGGCGTCTCCACGAACAGCATCCGCGCGCCAGGCAGAACGGCGGAGACGGCAGTCAGGTCGGACGTATTGACGTAGGTGCATTGGATGCCCAAGGGCCGAAGGATCTGTTCAAACAGTCGATACGTTCCGCCGTACAGATCATCCGAGGCAACCACCCTATCCCCCGGAGCCAACAGGCTGCACACCGCGTGCACCGCGGCCATACCGCTTGAGAACGCGAAACCGCGTACGCCTCCTTCGAATTCCGCCACCGCTTCCTCCAGCACTTTGCGCGTGGGATTCTGCGTGCGGGTATAGTCAAACCCTTTGCTCTGGCCAAGCGCCGGGTGCGCGTACGTAGTGGCCCGGTGCACCGGGAACGACACGGCCCCCGTTGCATCGCGGCGATTGCCGGCCTGCACGAATTTGGTTTCCAGTCTCATGCTGCATCTCTCCTCTCCCAGCCACCGGGTCGGATCGTTCCCATACGATCACACGCCGCGCCGATTCCCCCACAGCAGCACATGCAGCTGGGGCAACACGCGCACATCCCGCAAGGCATCGTCCGTCGTCACGCGATCCGCCAGCCAGCGTAGCCGGTCCAACAGTCGCAGGGCCAACTCGTCCTCCCCCTCGTCGGGCTGAAGGTACGGATTGCCGACCGACAGAACGAGCGGCACGTTGGGCCAGCGTGCATGCACGGCTTTCGCGTATTCATAGTCGCGATGGTCGAAGACCACGACCTTCAGAACGACATGGGCCTTGGAACCTTCCAGACGCCGCATGATGTCCGCCAATGCATCCCAATCGGTTTCCATTCCCGAGCTGGGCGGCTTGGGACTGATGGTGACATCATCCAACTCCGCCAGCCAGGGCTGCCAGCGGCTGCCCTGCGTCTCCACGGCGACACGCACGCCGTGCTCATGAAGCAGTCTGATCAACTGTCCAACAGGATCCCCTAGCAGCGCAGGGTTTCCCCCCGACAGAGTCACGTAGTCGAAACCGCCTCCGCCCTTCTCCACGAGTTCCGCCCACACCTGCGCCGGCGTCAGCCACACGGGCCGTTCGCTCCCGTCCCAAGTGAATTTGGAATCGCACCAGGTGCAGCGATAATCGCAACCCGCGGTGCGCACGAACATGGTCTTGCGCCCGATGGCGAGCCCCTCGCCCTGAAGCGTCGGACCGAAGATCTCCAGCACCGGCAGGGCCCGCTGAGCCGACGCCACGCCTGCGGATCCGCTCACGGCAGATCCCGCCCAGGTTTGGGGCGGAAGATCACATAACTGGTGGGGGTTTCGCGCACTATCACCTGCACGCACTTGGGATGGTTCGGCCGCCCATCCAAGTATCGCTGAACGTGCTCCCAGATGGTGCGGGCGACCACCTCGGTGGTCGGGAAACGTTCCGGATCCTCATTGGAGAAGTGCTGTGTATCGTCATTCAGCGTGCGGTGGTCCCACAGGTCATGCACGAGCGTCTTCAGGCTCTTGAAGTCGACGAGAAACCCGGTTTCATCGAGTTCATCGCCGGCAATGGTCAGATTGACGAAATAAGTGTGTCCGTGCAGCCGTTCACAGACCCCCGCGGCCGCGTGCGGAATACGATGCGCGGCAGCAAACTGCAGGTCCTTGTTCAGTTCGTAGCGATAAGGATGCTCCACCTGCGGATAGAACTGCTGCAACACGCCAGTTCCCTCCTTTGTCACGGCCGGGTGTCAACGTGATCATAGCAAAGCCGAGGCGGCACACCAAGTCTGGTATACTCAACGAAAGAGAGGAGACGGTGGGGAGTGAACGCTTTGAAGGAAAGACCTCCGGTCCCACCGGCGGTGGGGATCCTCGTCGCGGTCGCCGCGGTATCGTTCTCATCCATTTTCATCAAGTGGTGTCAGGCGGAACCGGCCGTGATAGGCATGTGGCGCCTCTGGTTTGCGGTGGTTCTGCTTGCACCGTGGTGGCTGCGGGATCTCCCGCGGTTCACGCGCTTGGCGCGTCGCCATCTGCTCTTGGTACTGCTCGCGGGCATTAGCCTGGGCGTGCACTTTTGGCTGTGGACGGCATCGCTGTTTTACACCTCGGTGGCGAGCTCCACCATACTGCTGGCGCTGCAGCCCTTCTTCGTGCTGCTCGGCGAACGTTGGTTCTGGGGCACCACCCAGCGGGGCACGTCCTGGCTCAGCGTAACCCTGGCGGTCGCGGGCGTGGTGCTGATCACGGGCGGGGATGTTCGCGTCGCCGGTTCGGCGCTGTTCGGTGATGTCCTGGCGGCAGCCAGCACCGTCGCTGTGTCCGCCTACATGTTGGCGGGCCAGGCGGTCCGACCGCGTCTGAAACCCACCACGTACAGTGCAGCGGTGTTCTTCCTGGCCAGCCTGACCCTGATGGCCATCGCCATCGTCCAACACGCCCCGCTCACGGGCTTTCCGCCTCGCACGTGGGCCATGTTTGCTCTACTGGCCGTGGTACCCACCGTGGGCGGGCACTTCCTGTTCAACGGGCTGATGCGCTACGTCAGCGCCGGGATGCTCTCCGTCAGCATCCTTGGGGAGCCCGTCGGCGCCACCCTCCTCGCCTGGTGGCTGCTTGGCCAGCCGCTCCATCCGCTGCAGGCCGTGGGCGGGGTGCTTACGCTGGCCAGCGTCGCATGGTTCCTGTTTCCGGCCCTGCGCGACCCCGGCCTTACGCCAGCCGCTGCGCCCGATCCGCCTCCCACAGCGCCTTCAACCGGCCGATGACATCGGCGTACTGGGGCCTGTCCCACGACGCGTACGACGGGTGGGGCACGCCCTGCACCACCGTCCAGTGCGGACTGTGAACGTCGGCGAGCGCAAAGAACTTCTGCGCGAAGCGTCCACACGGCACCAGCACCAGGCTGCGCTCCGTGAGCGCCTCCAGCTTTGCGCGCAGCCGCCGCAGCAGCATGTCCTGGACCGTGTTCCAGGATGGATCACGATAGACATGCTGTTGATTGTTGCTGCGCAGACCTTCAAGGATGCGCAGGAACTCGAGGTGCTGTCGGACCACCGCAGGATCACCGTAGGCCGCGCTTTGCATGGGGATGTTGCAGACGTTCATCAGGCCGATGGCATCCAGCGACGGCCGGTGCAGCGCCTCATCCCGGTTTTTACGCAGCATGACGCCGATGGGGATGCGCGCATACTTCTCTCCAAACAGGTGCTTGGACATGGTGGCACCCGACGCGCCAGAGACCGGAGCGCGATAACGCAGCTCCTGAATGTGCGGAGATTCCAGCAGAAACACAAACCGCGCCGTCGGCGGCACGATGTCATCCACGTAAAAGCGCTCCGCCAGCTCCGCAAAGGTCTGCTCGTAATGGTCCGCCCGACCCAGGGCGTCGCCGAAGAAACCTGTCATGCTGGTCGTTCCACTGCTCCTTTCCATGAACGCTTCCAGTGTCACAGCGAATTCGCGGGCCCCGTAGCCGCTGCATTCGCTCCGGCTCCCGCGGCCGCATTGGCTGGGGCAGTGGCGTTCGTCGCATTCGTCGCCGCTGCGCCGCCACCGCTGGTGTTGTTCCCGGACCATCCCGTCCCCGTCGCGTTCTGCACGGACGCCCCGGCCGTCCCGTTTTGCGCCGGGTGGCCCGTGTCCTTGGGCGCCGCAGCGTTGCCGGCACCGATGGGCGGTGTCTGAGCCGCTGCAGACGCCTCACCTTCCCCGCCTTCCGGCACCGTCCCCTCATCGCGGCTGGCCGGCGGCGTCCGGAACTGAATGGGCCTGACCGACGCGTTCAGCGTGCCAAACTCCCATCCCTCTTTCTTTAAGAACGCAATGATGCTAGGCACAGCGCGCGCGGTGTTGATATGCCCAGGCCCATCATGCATCAGGATGACGACGCGCGCGCCCTTGTGATTGTAGCGCATCACCTGCGTCTCCACGTTGTGAATGATCTCCGCGGTCGATGCCGGCCTCGCCTCCGCATCCCCCGCATCCACATTCCAGTCAAAGAAAACGAACCCCTTGTCGGCCATCATCGTTCGATACGGCTCCGTGAAATCTGGGACGGACCCGCCCGGGCAGCGGAAGATCCGCGGCCGGATCCCGAGGATGGACTGGATCAGGTCTTCATCCTTCTCAAAGTCCTGCCAAAAATTCTGCGGGGACGCGTAGATATACCGGTAATTGTGTGTGTAGGTATGATTGCCGATGCTGTTGCCCTCCGCGTACTCTTCCTTCAACAGCGCTGGATTGCGGGCGACCTGTTCACCGATGACAAAGAAGGTGGCATGCACGTGAGCCGCCTGCAGCGCCTTGAGCACCATCGGCGTGTTGGTGCCATCGGGCCCGTCATCGAACGTCAGATACACGACCTTCGCGCTCGGCGGTATCGGTCCAGCGGGTAGCGCCGGATCCGGATCCGCACCCTTCGCGGAATCCCCCTGATCCCCATCGCCCTGCTGGGATGTGTTCCCCGGCGCCGCGCCGCCACCGCCCGTCGCATTTGTGGTGTGCCCACCATCGCCGGTCAATCTGGTGCCATTTCCGCCCGTCTCGTTCGCCGTCCGCCCCGGTTTCGGCGTGACATCCGCCGTCGGTCGGGCCGCCCAAACGGCGTTCTGGCGAGCTACACGCACCCATGCGGCCACGCCCGAACCCACCCCCGCCATGGAGCACGCACCGAGCGCAATCAATGCCGCCAGCCGCCGCCGTTTCGCCGCCTTCCGTCTATCACCGCGCTGCCGCATCTGCATCCCCGCCTCATCTCGCTTGTTGTGGCGGACGGATGGCCAACCCCGGTCCATCGCCAGTCACTACCGCCATTATACACGCGGATGCCCGCCCCTGGGCGGGCGGGCACGAATCGTGTGGAAATTTCACAATGAGTGTCGAACCGAGACCGGGTGTGCGACAGGCTTACGCCTCAACGCCGACCGTTTCCTCGCTGAGCTTGTAGATCTCATCTACCGACTTGCCGCGCGCCCGCTCGAGCACGTGGAGACGGCTCTGGAACTGCTTGGTCGCATAGCCCAGGAACTCATTCGGGTCAAAACCAAACGGCGGCTCCGTGATACCCAATTCCGCCGCGAGCTGCTGGCTCTCCGGCGTCTCCATCTCGGCGAACAGATCCTGCACCACCCCGAGAGCATACGGCATGAGCAGGTTGATGCGCCGGTTCACGACATCCCAGATATGCGGATGCTCACTGATCAGGCGCGACAGGAGATACGTACCATAACCGATATGCCTGGACTCGTCGCGCTTCAAGTAGCCGATGGCCTGCATCAGCCCCGGCATCTTCCCCTGCCGCTGCAGGGAATTGAAGAACGCGTAGTAACCGGTTTCGGCCAGCACACCCTCCACCACCATGTTGTAGGTGACGGAGGCCTCGGCCTGCGCTTCCGGAGACGGATCGTCAATCAGCCGCTCCATCGCCTGCGGCAGGTACTCGTAGAAGATTTTCCGGTAGTTGTCCTTGTGGTACACAGACAAATCGGACGTCTCCCCAACCACCTCGTCGAGGAACCGGCGGAACACCTCCGTATGCTTCGCCTCCTCAAAGAGGAAAGTGGTCAGGTACATCTCCTCCTCGAGCCGACCTTCACGGGCAACGGCGCGAATAAGTGGCAGCAGATCAAGCGTTACCGCTTCTTCACCCGCAACGAACAGCGCGCAGAGGCGAATAACCGTGCGCTTCTCCGCCTCATTGAGACTCTGCCAATCACGCTGATCCTGCGTGAAGTCGATGTCCCGCGGATCCCACACGCCGAGCTTCTTGGCCTTGTGATAGAGCCGCATCGGCAGCATCGCATGATTCAGACGCCTCTCGCTGGTGGTTTGGAACACGCGGCCCGTTTCGGTCACTGTCATCCTTCGTCTCCTCCATCTCCATGGACTGTTCTGAGACCAGCATAGCGCCAGCCAACACCGCGAACCCATCCCTTGTTCGTGGATAATGCGTCCGTGGCGTCCCCTGTCCGTGGGGTTCCCAAGCGAATCCGCCACTACGGGAGGACCGAGGCGCACACATCCACGATGGCAGGATCCGACGTCAGCTGCAGGTGGTGGCCATCCTCCAGGTCTGCGAGGTGTACACCCTCCTGACAGAGGGCGCTGTCCACGGGCACCAAACCATCCGAGTCCATCCCCCGCCACCGGTGGTAGTGATACCCCAGCCACAATTCACCCGACACGCCCCAGATCCAACCTCGTCGCGCGATGGCGCGCACGGTGTACAGGGGCACGGAGGCGGGCCACGGATGGCTTTGCACGAACGAGCGCACATAGCCTGGTGTCAGGTTGTCGAAGGCGCCGCCCGAGCGCAGTCCGCGTCCCAGCCACCGGAACGTCTGCGCCATCGGCGCCCCGCCGTGCGGCGTCCCGAGCGTTACGGCGGCCGCCACATCTGCTGGCGCCTCCGCCACATAGCGACGAAGCACCAGCCCACCCATGCTGTGGGCGATCACGTCAAACGGCCTCACCAGCCCCCGCTCCGCCTCCAGCCTCGTCAACTTGTCCCGCAGGTGGCCGACCTGGGTGTCGATGGTCTCCGACCCCGCGCGCACCTTCACGGAACCTGCACAGTGGACCACGCCTTCCGGATATTCCACGTCCCAGACCACACCGGAGCGGTTGAGATGGACCACGTAGACGCGACCGGATCCCCAGATCTCCAGGCAACGGCGCAGGAACGCGGGTGTCCAGCGGTGCGCATTGCGAAGGCCGTGAATCAGCACCAGCGGGTGCCTTTTCGTCGCGGAGGTGCCTCCGATTTGCTGTGAAGTTTCGTTCGATGATTGCACGGGTGTCCCCCCTCTGGGCATCATTGTCCGCGCCTAGCGAGCGCCGGCAACCCCTGATTTTTTGGAGGCAGATTCCCACGCCCATGGGATGTATCGCATCCCGCCGTAGGCTTAGCATGATTGACGAACCATTCCAACGATTCGGTCCGGCAGGAATTGCACCCAGAGAAAGCGTTCGCATCCGAGATCGCCTCAGGCGAAAGGGGTAAGGGGTATGACACATCCGCAGCCTGGGCCGGAGGACACACTTCCGGCCGAAGCCTCCCACGTTTCCCATCCCGATGGTACGGAACCAGCCCATGCCTCAAGCGGCGGTATGGACGCGGCATCGGTTTCAGCGCCGGCAGAACGTGCAGCAGACAGCTCCGAGGCGCCCGCCCGCAGCTTCCGCCGGTGGCGCCGCACGCGCCCCTTCACCGCCGGCCTGCTCACGATGCTGGGAGGGCTGGGGGTGCTGGCGGGACCGCTCAGCCTGGTTCGCCTCGCAACCCTGCCCGGGAGCAGCATCCCCATCGGCATCGCGGTGGGCAGCCTGATCACGCTGATGGGCCTCCTCGAGTGGCTGGTTCCGCTCTACAGCCTGATGGCGGGTGCCATCACGGTCGTGCTCGCGCTCGTCTCCCTGCTGACCGCATCGTTTGGAGGGTTGATCATCGGCATGCTGCTCAGCCTGGCGGGCGGGGCGATGGCCGTGGCGTGGCGACCGGTTCAACCGGCACAGCGTGGTGCTCACGCACAGGATGTGCCGACACATCCCACGCCGCCGGATGCGCCGTCCGCGTCCGCCTGACGCCCGGCATGCCGGCACACCGCAATGCTGCGCAATCGCGCACGCACAGGATGGGGAGGGTGTTGAACATGTATCCTGCGCTCACCGCGCCCATGGAGGGGCGCACCAACTGGAAGGTCTTTGCTGCCGTGATGGGCGGCGGACTGGCGGCCGTCGGGACGATGACGGGGCTCGTGATGAACGGAGTGGTGGCGATGGCGGCGGACCTCCCGATCCCATTCACGGTTCAGGCGTCGTCCATCGACGGCCAGCAGTTCACATTGGCACCGTCTGCTCAGACCGATCCGGCGCAAGGCGCGAAGGTCGTCATGAACGGCACGCTGACGAACATGACGATCACCAAGCAAGTGACCATCCCTGGACTCGGCACCTTTAATATCAACATTTCGGCTGGCGGCAAAGGCACGCCCGTGCAGGCGAACGGCATGACCGTCTTCGCGTCGAGCCTGGGCGGCGACACCAGCTTCCCGAGCGGCCTGACGATGGATGCGAGCACGGGCAGCTTGAGCGCATCGCAGCTCAACATGTCGAACGCCACGCTCCAAGTGCCGTACCTGCAGACGAACAGCATCACGCTGCCGAACATGTCGCTGTCGATCACGCCGGCGTCCAGCTCGTGAGACGTCTTCATCCAGGGAGACACTTTATGAAACGCAGTCTCGCGGGGGGATGGGTGGGGACGACCGCCTCGCCCTCCCCCGCGCAAGTCTGACAGAGGCAGGGGCGAGCCGATATGCAGCGCGTCAAAGCTTTCCTGGCGTCTTACCACCCTTGGCGCTCCGTTGCGACGCTTATCTTCGCCATGGCGGCCGCGCTGTCGATCATGCCAGCGCCCACGCCAAAGGCGTTTAGCCTCATCCCGGGGCGCGTGCCATTCACGCTCCATGCTGCGAGGATTGACGCGACCAACGCCGTTATCAACCTGTCGGGCGAGTTGTCCTTCCAGTCGGCCGTGATTCAAGGGCTCACGATTACGTACTCGGCAAACGGTCACACGTACACGATCAACGTCCCTGGCACGGTCCAGATGGGCTCGACGCAACTGTACACGTCGTTTTTCCAAACGCTTGGCAACGACTTGTCGGCGCTCGGCGACATCCAGAAGCCGGATATCGGCACAGTCCTGTTGGATGCGCTCGCTGTGCGGCCGATTCCAGAGCTCGTCATCACCAACTTGACGCTCAAGGTGGACGAAGGCATGAACGCGGCGTTTGTCAACATGCCGGGCATGCAGCTTTCGGTGTCGTGATCGCGCGAGGCCCGAGCTTCGCTTGGGGATTTTCGTCTGCTCATGTGCCACGACGACAGGAGTGTGTGCCCTTGGCGCCGACATCCGCATCGCCGTTCCCTGAAGGCCGCGCGCATTCGCGCGCAAAATGCGCGGCTCAATGTATTGTCCAACACGCTGTCCTTCACATCTGCGACGCTGGAAGGCATGAGCATTACGCGCACAGCGAACGGGCAGACGCTTTCGATCACGTCGAGCGGCCAGGTCACCGCAGGATACACGGATATCAAGACGTCGGTCTTTAACGATCTCAGCACGATAGGAAGTTTCCAGAACCCCCTAGACTTGGCGACTCTGACTTTCGGGGGCACGGTACAGGATCTTGTCCTCACAAACGTGACACTGAACATCGACGATTCCATGTCTTCCAGCAGCCTGAACATCCCGGATATGCAACTCGTTTACCAGTGAGATATGTGATGCCGGGTCCACCGGGGCGCCATTCGCCGCCCAGGGTTGGGTAGGACACCTTCCTCCCCTTGCTCCCTGGGACTTTTTGATATAAGCTGGATCTCAACACAAGCCGACGAACAATTCCGTCAGATTCCTCACCGATTGCACCATGCGCTGGGGCATCCAGGCAGTAGGAGGTAAGCGAATGGGGCGCCCTTCGTCGATGACGTCTGCGGGAGATGCGATTCCCCGCAGGACTGCACAACTCGTGTTGAGGTCCATGCAGGCTCACGAGGCCGACTGTCGCGCAAACTGGATTCTGCGCTTGGCGAAGCTGCAGGTGCCGGGATCAGCGCGCCTGGGGCTAATTCATCTCTTTCAATTTTTGCTGCGGAACCTTGAAACCGCTCTCGTCGATGAGACGACGCTCATCAGATCCTTCCAGGGCGAGGTGATGCGGGCGCAACCGGCCGTTTCCGCGTCCGACGTGTTGGTCTTGGTGGCGTTCGTGGAGGAACTCATGCTGTCATTCGCCTGGCGACAGGCCGAAGCGGCCCAGGTCGAGCCGCTGCAGCGGTGGGCGCATGCGCTGTGCACGGAATTGGGAAGGGCGGCCCTTGCGGAGGGCTACTTTCCGGCCAAACTTGCGGCGCGCAATCACTTTACGTGGGATGCGCCCCTGGTGCACTGGCTCAACCTCTTGTGCGGTGAGGGTGCGTGGAAATGGTTCGCGCTGATCAGGCCGCGCCCGGAGGCGGTGGTGGTGGAATCGGCGGTGTACAGCCCGGAGACGCGCACCTGGACTGCCGAGACCGCTCAGCCGGACCGGACGCTCCAGGTGCGGCAAGCGCTCGCGGGCGGATCGCCCCTGGTGGCACCGTTGTGCGACAATCTCACCGCGGTGGCCGATGCCGAGGTGGATCCGGTGACCATCCGCCGGTTTCGCCACACCGCGAACTGGCTGGAGAGCGCCCTGGCACTCAGCGTGTACGCACGTGGTGGAGGGCGCGGCGACGACAGAGCGGCGCTGCTAGAACTGCTGCTGGAGTTTGACGAGTTGTTGTTTGCCGCCGGGGATATGAATGAGCTGCTGACAGCAGTCGTGGAACAGGTGTGCCGGCGCGGTGGCTTCAAACGCAGCGCACTCTTCCTGTACAACCCCATCACGCAGACAGTGGAAGGCGTTCATGGATACAACGTTAACGTGGACGAGATTCAGCGGATACGGCAAACGGATCGGGACATCCCGGCGCTGAACCAGTTTGTGCAAATCGCCAAACCGGTGTTCCTCAACGACGTTTCCAACATTCTGCCGGAGCCGTATGTCAAACGTTTCCGCCTGTCCTCGCTCTTGATCTGCCCCGTCATCGAGAACCGGAGGCTGCTCGGCATCATGCTGCTGGATCACGGTGGCCGCCCGTTCGCAGCCGACAACCGCGCCATCTGGACAGTGGAAGCGATGCTCGGGCGCGCGGGGCGCTGCATCGTCGCGCAGATGTACCGGCAGGCCGGCCCTCTGCCCACCGCGCCGGTGACGACGCTTACCAATCGGGAACGGGAGATCCTGCAACTGATTGCGGACGGGGTGGACACCAAGGAGATCAGCAAGCAGCTCCACATCAGCGATTACACGGTGACAGAGCATGTCAGCTCCATCCTGCGCAAGCTGGGGGTGAAAAATCGAACGGAGGCGGTGGCGAAGGCGATGCGAGAGCGCATCATCCGGTAGGCCCGACGGGCTGGCGCACGCCCGATCTCTGTGCCGCCTCCGTCGTGCGCCCCGGGACTCGCACCCGGGGCGCATTCATTCACTGTCGTGTAAGGCGCAGGCGCGCTTCGAAAGCTCTTGGACCAGTTGTTTCAGTTCGGCGACTTCTTTTCGCAACGACTGCAACTCCCGCTCCAAGCGCTGCACGTGCTCCGGGCCGCTACCCACCTGGCGTTGCCGGTTCAGGCGCGCCTGCTGGATCCACTTCAGGATGACCAGGTTCGACGGGTCCTTGATCACCGTGTCGATGAACGCATCCTCAATCGTCTCGCGCTTGCCCGGCGGTCCATGGTCCTTCGCGTACAACAGATGCCGCTCGAGGATCTTTTGAATCTGCGGGTTGTGCGGCCCGCCGCTCTGCCGGTAGAACGCCTCAATCCGCGCCTGCATCGTCATGCGCTCCTGCTCCTTCTTGGCCTGCGCAGAGGACGGCGCTGCGGCAGGCGCAACGGGTGCGGGCTGCCCATGGATCTCCTTTGGATTCAATGCCATGACTTCCCCTCCTTGCTACCGCGCGAAGGACGCTGGGTTACACGCGTTTGCGGGATCGGATGGTGCTCCACAGCGCACACACACCGAGCACCGCGCTGACGATCACGGCCGTGCTCCCCAGCGACAGGATTCCCGCGCGCACCATCGTGGTGCCCTGCGCCGCACCGGAGGCCAGCAGGAACGCCCCGCCGAGGAAGAACGTACCAGACATGAACGCCAAGGACACCTTGTTCGCCACGCGGTGGATGGTGCGCACCGAGGAGTGCGACAGCTGCATGTCGACGTTCATGCGCAGATCGTTCCACTCGAGATGCTCGAGGATCTTATTGACTCGCCGCGGGAGTGTCGCCGTCAGCTTCGCCAGTTCAGCGACCAGGCTGGCGTTGGTGTGGTAGTTGAAGCGGCGCGACATCCAGCGGCGCATGATCTGCACATCCGCAATCTCCACCAGGTCGTGATACGAGATCTCCGGGCACAACCAGCGGGCGGTCCCCTCCGCCGCGGAGAAGCCCTTGGCCCACAGGGCAAGACCGGTGGGGATACGACAATAATTCTTCAGCGCGACGAGAATGGTGCTGAACAGCAGGTTGCCCCAGTTGTAAACGCTGGCCTGCGTGCTGTTGCTGTAGTGGATGAACAGGGATCGGAGTTGGTCTCGCAGATTCACCCTATCGGTGAAACGTGTCGGCTCGTAGATGTCGAGTGCAACCTCGGCCGCATCCTCCTGCTGGTTGACGCGAATGTGCATCAGCATGCGGAAGATGGCCTCGGTGTGGAGCGCGTCCATGCGCCCCGTCATGCCCCAGTCGAGGATATAGATCTTGCGCGAATGCCTGTCGACCATCAGGTTGGAACCGTGCGGATCCGCGTGGTAATAACCTTCCACAAACGCTTTGACATAGTAGTGGGCGAGGTCTGTCATCCGCTCCAAGCGCTCTTCGAATGAATAGAAATCCACCGGGAAGTCCTTCAGGTTCCACCCGTCCACATACTCCATGATCAGGACGTGCTCGGTGACGTAATAGACCTCGGGTATGCTGAGGGTCTCGAACTCCTTCACCATCTCCCGCTGCTCGTCCATCACCTCCGCCTCACGCCGCATATCCAGCTCGTTCAGTGAACTGCTGTAGTAGTCCTCGATGAGCCCGTTCAGATCCAAAGACAGGGCGAGCTGAGGCGGTAAAAACTTCTGCAGCCTGCGCACCAGCTTGCGCACGTTGGCGATGTCGACCTGGAACAGCTTGTCGACGAGCGGCCGGACAATCTTGATGGCGGCCATGCGGCCATCCTCAAGCTGGGCGCGGTACACCTGCGCCAGCGAGGCGGAACCGAGGGGTTGCGGGTCAATCCACCGGATCATCTGCATCCAGTTCGGGATCTCGTCGGCCAACATGACCATCATGTGCTCCATCGGCGCCGGGGGCACGCTGTCGAGCAGCTCGGCCAACTCCGTGGTGACGGCCTCGGGCAAGAGCTCCTGGCGCGTCATGATGACCTGTCCGAGCTTGATGAACGTCGGCCCCAGCTCCTCAAACGCGGCGCGCAGGCGTTGGCCAATCAGCCGCTGCCGCTGCACTTCGTCCCGGCTCCTGTCCTTGAATGCATGCAGGACGCCATGCTTCATAAGCGCTTTCATCACTTCGCGCTGACGGCGCCCCGGGGTGATCTTCCGGCGCTCGCGCTCAATCTCGGCGCGGGCTTTGGCGAGATCGCCCATGTGCAATCGCTCGGCGGCCACGGACATGGCAGACCCTCCTTCCTGACTTGCGTCTGTTGCTCGAATGGTTTGACGTGTTCAACGATAAATATCGGCAAGCCGCACGCAATTGCGGCCGCCGTTCACCCTCGACCCTAGCTTTTGTTGATTGCATTGTAGATCTCACGGCACACAGGGTTATATCCCGAAGACGGGGGAAGTTTGGCTCCCTTCCCCCAGAGACGTGGCGAGGTGGGTTTCAGCAACGGAGGATCCAAAACCACATGGCGCGCACCTCAGGCAGGCAGCCCGAGCGGGCCGCCAGGTCTGGATACGCGCCGTAGTGTCCACCGCGGTGCAACAATTATGCTTGCATGTTTTCAGGCGTCCCTCGCCAGCGCCTCGATGAACGCGGAGACATTGCGGACGGAGCCGAATCCTGTGCAGGGGTCCCAGCCGGGGCCGGCCGCGTAGCCGGTGACCCCGTTGTAGGTGTTGTTGCCGGCGACGATATCGTGAAACGGCAGCGTGGCATGCTGCTGGTACAGACGCTGTGCCAATCCGCTCAGCGGCGGCAGCCCCCGCTGCGCGCGCAGTTGATTGGCCAGAGCAACCACAGCGGCAAACACGGGGCAGGACACCGAGGTTCCGCCCACGACCGCAATCTGCCCTTGGAAGACAATGTTGTAGCCCGTCGCCGGGTCCGCGTTGAATGCGACATCCGGGAGACCCCGCTCCAGCGTCCCGTCGGGTCCTGCGTACGGCGCGAGCACCGGCCGTTGCCAGACAGGCGCCGGGAACACCGCGCTGAAGCCGCCCCCTGTGGCGCCGCCGTTCTGCGGGCCTTGATAGGTCCAGGCCATCTCGGCGCCATCCGGCTGCAGCGAAGTCCCCCCGACCGCAATGGCGGCCGGACAGGACGCCGGAAAGTCCGCGTGCCGCGTGCGTGGACCGGATGGATCATGCATCCCATACGCGCCCTGATCCCCGGAGGCGATGCACACCGTGATCCCCTGCGCGTCCAGCTTCGCCACCAGGTCCGCCACCTGGCGCAGCAACGCCGGATCAAAGTCGCTCTCCGCATCGCCGTAGGAGATGGAGAGAACGCTCGGCCGGTGCGTCTTTTCGTTGAGCACATAGTCCAACGACCGGATCATGCTCTGCAGGAACTCGTTGTACGTTTCACCACCATACGCCTCGTACACCTTGATCCGCGCGCCAGGCGCCAAGGCTCCTACCCACTGCAGGTCCAGCGATGCCTCTTCATCGTCCGGGCTGCGCCCTTGGTCGTTGCGCGTACCGTCCACGGACACAAACTGCACGGTCGGCGCCATGACGCCGTGCGACTGCCAGAACGAGCGGGCGTCGCGCACGCTGTAACCGCTGGAAAACTCCAACAGCCCAATCGTCTGTCCTGCACCTGTCAGTCCTGCGGGAAACCCATACAGCCGGCGGATGTCCTGAGGGAAATAGCCCTGTCCCTGATTCGGCAACACCTCGTCGCGATTGGCAAACACCACGTATTTTCGCACTGCCTCTGCCTCCCTTCGTGTCTGGCATATCTCTATGCCGGCAACGCAGGAATGCGGAGGACAAGCAGGCAAGAATGGTTCAAAACGAGATCGACGTTCACTGCGAGATCAGCCTGTCGTCTCCTATGCATAACAGTTCGCGACGAGGTCCGCGGCTCCTGCCCCGGGCTTCGCTACATCATCACCACCGCCACGACGGTCGCCACCGCCAGCCCCAGGATCACCGGAAGGAAGTTGCGGCGCGTGAGCTCCTCCGGATCAGCCCCGGTGACACCGGCGATGTCCAGCACGCCCCACGGGACCAGCGTGCCGCCGCCGCTCCAGACGGACCCCATCTGCCCCAAGGCGGCCAGCACGGCAACGTTGGCGCCAATCGGCGTACCCAGCGCCTGGGCCAGGGTGCCGACCAGCACCAGACCCGAGAAACCGGATCCGTCCAATCCGGCAATCACGCCCACCAACACGACAATCACCGCCACCGGCAGGGCCGACAGGGGTACATGGGCCGCGAGGGCGTGACCGAGGTCAAACAGATAGCCGGGCGCCCCTTTCCCGAGGATCTGCGGCGCCACATCCGGTGATCCCATGAAGAAGAAGCCCGCGATGGGGATCACCGGCGCGAAGATCCGGATCGAGAACGTGTACCCGCTTTGCAGGTGCCGCATCACCGGTGCATACGCTTGCAGCCGGTAGCGCAGAAAGGCCAGGCCAATCAACAGCAGCAGACTGACGCCGCCAATCAGTGCCGTCGCATCCCCGCCCTTGAGCCCGAGGGCGATGGTCGCGATGATGGTGGCCAAAAACGCCAGGGGTACAACGACGGCCGCCACCTTCGCGGACGGATGGATGGTACGCGTTTCGCTGGGCCCGTCGGCGAAGACTACCTCCAGCTTGCCGCGCTTCATATCGCGACGCAGCAGAAGATATGACAACACGGTGGCGACCAGACCGGTGGCGATGACGAGCGGGATGCTGGCCCGGAGGATGGCCCCCACGCTCACCCCCGCAGCGGCGCTGGTGAGTTTCGGGGCACCCTGGATCACGAAATCACCCGAGAGTGCGATGCCGTGGCCAAACAGGTTCATCGCGGCAGCGGCACCCACGAGCGGCAGGCCAGCGCGCAGAGCCACCGGCAGCAGGAGCGGAGCGACCATCATGCTCGCTGGCGTCGGCCACACGAAGGCCGAGACGAGGCCTTTGATGATGCCGGAACCCCACCACGCCGATGCCGGGCCCCGGAACAGCTTCGATAGGGGACGGATCATGAGTTGGTCCGCGCCCACGTCCTCGAGCAGGCGCAGCAGCGCAATCATGAGGCCAATGATCACGATGATGCTGAGCAACTGCTCGGCCGCCACCAGACTGGCGGTAAAGAGAATCTGGATGGCCTGGGCCAGGTGTCCGGTGTACACCCATCCCATCACGAACGTGCCAAGGATGCACAGCGGAATCACCCCTCGGCGCATGGCCATGCCGAGGATAACGAGGAGGACCACTGCGAGGTAGATCCAATGCGTGATCGTCAACACGTGCCGCACACTCCTCCCTGTTGGGCGAATGCCTGTGCGGCAACGTATGACGAAAGCACGGAAGGCGTGCGCAAGGGGTGCGATGGATCAGCGGATTCGCTCGAGGAAGTCGTGAAGGATGCGCCCGGTCAAGCCCCAGATGACGACGCCGGCGAGTTCATAGAACCACTGCGTGACGGTCGGCCGGCGCCAGCGATAGCTCCTGCCGCCGGGGACGAGTTCAAACGGGAAATCCGCAGGGAATTGCGGCGTGAACACCATCTCCGCCGTGCGAGGGGTGTGCGTGAGCAGTTGGTCGAGCGATATCCGGATGAGTTCATCCACCTCCGCGGGGTTGACATGGAGCACGGCATCGTCCGCCACCCGAGCTGCGAAGGGATGCACAAACATCCCGCCCCAGGTGGCCAGGATGTCCAGTGCACCGATGTATTCCAATTGCTCCGGACGGACTCCCAGTTCCTCACACGTTTCCCGCCACGCGGCGGCGCGCGGTGAGGCATCGGTCGGCTCGACGTGGCCTCCGGGGAAGCTGATCTCGCCCGGCTGGCGCCGCAGGGTCCGCGCCCGCCGTTCGAACAGCACATGCCACACGCCGGCGGCGTCCCGCCACAGCGGCACCACCACCGCGGTGTCGACGCGCGTCCCCCATTGGCTGACCACCTGCGGTGCACGCGAGAGACGCCGGCGACAATGTTCCACAACGTCCAAGCCCTTCGCTCCTCTCGCTGTCACAGGCTCACGACATCGACGCTCACCACACCCTCCACCTCCGCGAGGGCGTGGTAGAGTTCCACCGGCTGCACGCTGCGGTCCACAATGCAGGAGAGCGTCACCTCGCGCGTGTCGTCATCGAGGGTGCGTGTGCGGATGCGCTCGACCTTCGTCTCCAGCACCGCGGTCCGTTCCGTGATGATCCGCGTGTCCACCGGTCCGCGCACAACCAGCGTGATCTCCAGTTCCTTCTCACGCAGCACCTGCGGGCCCATGCGTTTCAAAAGCCGCGGCAC
>JAIMAY010000069.1 GCA_023511725.1 Alicyclobacillus sp. | reverse complement strand
GCCACCCGCTGCTGCAACTCCTCCAGCGTCAGCTCCCCCAATGCGAGCTGCTGAAACTCCTCCTTCTCGACAGGGAGCAGCGACAACCGCTGCGGCCCGACGACGTGCGTGGCATCTGCCAGACGCCGTAGCAATCGATCGTACACCTCGCCCTCCTCCGACTGGGCATAGCAGAGGTTGAGGACATAAACCCGGTCGTGTCGCTGGCCGATACGGTCAATGCGGCCGATGCGCTGCTCGATTTTCATCGGGTTCCAGCCGAGATCGAAGTTGATGAGCAGGTCCGCCGTCTGCAGGTTCAAGCCCTCTGCAGCGGCATCGGTGCAGAGCAGCACGTCAATGTCCTCCGCCAAGAACCGCTCCTTGACCTCTTCCCTGTCGGTCTCCACCCATCGGCGCGCCTGAGCGTCGTAGTAGCCGGCCTCGCGCCCGGAATACACGCCGAGCCGCACGCCCGGCATACGCTCGAAGAGCTTTTCTCGCAGATGGACGAGCGTGTCGTAGAAGCGGGTGAAAATGACCGTTTGCTGCAGCCGACCATCCGGCAAGCGGCGTCCATCCAAGACGTCCAGCAACCGGCGCGTCTTCGCAGGCGTGATGGTGACATTCTGGATGGCACGACGCAACTGCTCAAGCTGCCGACGCTCCCAGCGAAGCACCTCGGGATCCCGGTGGGCCAAGAGCTCCACCTCGAAGTCCTCCGTGTCCTCCACTTCGGCCTCATACACATCGTCCATCTCCAGCTCCGACTGCGACGCGAGGGAGGATGCCCCTGGCTCGGCGTGTTCCAAGGTCGCCACGACGCGCCGCAACCGGCGCTCCACCGTCTGCCCGAAGGCGTACAGACTGGAGGCGAAACGCAGGCGCAGGAGGCTTTCCAGGAAACGCACGGAGAAACGTGCGGAGTTGCCCCGGCCGCCGTCGCTCCCAAGACGCTGCCGCAACCCTTCGCAGTAGCGGTTGAGCAGTTGGTAAACCCTCGCTTCCTCGGGCGTATACTCGAGGGCCTCCACCGGCAGCACTTCCCGCTCCGCCAGGCGACCGTCCAGCTGTCCGCGCTTCTTGTACTCCTTGAGCAACTCACGGGTGTGTCGCAGCATCACGCGCGACAACGGTGCCGCCATGCGTGCCATGAGCGAGATCCTGTCACGAATGGTCCGCGACGGCATGGATCCGGGTTCCCCTTTCATCCAGTCCTCGAACGCTCGCACCTGCGCGCGCGACAACAGATTCCCGGTGATGAAGTCCCACAGCGCCTCGTCATGTTCCTTGAGCGAGCGAATGGCATCCTGCACAAACCGCCATTCCCATGGGCCGAGCTCCTTCTCGTGGACGAGCTTGGCCAGCGTATCATAATACGCGCGAAGCAACACGGGCTCATGCTGGAAGCCGCTGACTCGCCCGATGAGGCGTAGCAAATCCGCCACCTCGACCATGTGAAGCTGCAGCGGCGTGGCGGTGGCCAGCCACAAACTGCGGGTCTTCTGCCGCACAGCCGTCTTTATCAAGTTGTACAGGTTGTTGTAGGTGGGGGATTCATCCATCCCGGCCGCGGAATTGTGGCGGCGGGCCATGTGCGCCTCGTCGACGAGAACGAGATCAAATTCCGGGGCCGCGAGCAGGTCCCGCTGTGCACCTTCCCGCTGCCAAAGGCCCGTCGACACGATGAGCAGGTCCGCCCCGTACGGTTCCGTGGCCGGCACACTGTGCTCCCTGGGCAACAGGTATCGGTGTTCAGACACAGGCGACGTGCGAAGCCGCGCAAAGGGCAACAACATCTTTGCTTTCATCTGCTGCAGCCACTGCTCGGTCAAACTCGCCGGCGCCGCGACAAGGATTCGGCGAACCCAGCCGGACAGATACAGCGCGCGAAACGCCAACCCCGCCTCGATGGTTTTACCGAGGCCCACCTCGTCGCTGAGCATATAGTTGTACGGCCAGTTGTCCACAAGGCGCTGAGCGACCACACGCTGATGGGGCCATGGCCGCACGGGCGCCGTGTCGATCCCGACATACTCCCCACCCGGCATACGCGGCGCGTCTCGGATGACGGCGAAACGCAACCAGTCGAGGGGAGACGGCACCGCAGGGGTCTGTGCAAGTGGCTCCAGGCTCACCTCGGTGCCATCCACCTCGCGCAACACAGTGACATCCTCCGCGAAGCGAATGAGTTTTTTGTGGACGGCCTCCGGAAGTGGACACACAGCAAAGTGAGGGGCCTCATTCGCCCACAGCCTTGCGAAATCTTGCTGCGCTTCATCGCAGCGCAGCTTCTCCATCTCCCCCCACCAGTCGCAGTGGATGTCGATGCTCTCGGCGTTGAGCGTCAGGGCGGTGCGCGACTCGTTCAGCGATCCGTTACCATGCATCCGACACCCCTGCTCGTCGGTTAGGATGAAGTACTTGTCGTGAAAGTAGCCATCCTCCGTACTGTCAAACGGCAACGGTTCGCCTGTCTTCGCGTGACGACGCAGCGCGACGCGAATCTCCAGGATGCCCTGCGCCACCATCCACGCCAACAGTGTGACACCGTCCCGCACCTCGTCTGGCCAATGGGCCGCACCCTCCAGTTCCTTGACGAGGGCGTCCTCCAGTCGCGCCTGGTCCCCCCGCAAAATGGCGCGAACATCCTCCGGGTCCAGGTCGGCGCCGACAATCATCCGCATCTTGCCGCCGCGTCCGACGAAGCTGGAAAAGCCGCGGGAGGCCGCGGCCAAGGAGGACGAGCGGAAGTAGCCCGCGACCCGGTCGTACTGAATCGCGAGCTGCAGCGCCGGAATGTAGAAGTCGTGCAGGATGTCCATCGGCCGCCCGTCCACCACCGCAGACGTCCGGTAGCGAAAACTCCACGTGCGCGACTGAAACCCTTGCTTCGCTTCCTGGGATGGTCCGCTGCTGCCTGCCATCAACCTCACGCCACTCCCGATTCACCGCGTAGACTGAAGAGGATGGTCTCCGCCTCTTTCCGGCTCTTGTCGTCCGCCACACGCGCGGCCCAAACCGACAACAGGTCCAAGACGAGCGACGCCTTGTCCGCCGCGTGTCGCTGCAGGTACGCGTGCGCGCCCGGCACGTCTCCTTCCCTGTAGGCCATGATCAGCCCGTGCAGGATGTCCCACTCGGTCTGCGGCGCCTGGAGGCGCTTGGGGTTGCGCTCCTCCGGCAGCGCCAGGCGCAGCTTGGAGCCCTTCTTGACCAGCGGCGCATGATAACCCGTCTCTTCCGACGTGTGCCGGCGCCGCCCCGAGACCTCGTTGTTGATCCCCATCATCCGGTTCTCGACCCGGTAGCCGCCCGCCTTG
>JAIMAY010000068.1 GCA_023511725.1 Alicyclobacillus sp. | reverse complement strand
TATAACCAGATTGCCAATTATGTAGTGGCGCAGAGCGAGATCAATATCGCCATCGGCAACAAGGAGCCGCGCGTGTATTTCGGCCAGCTGCGCGAGCAGTGCCAGGGTGGTCCGAAGCGCTACGGCAACATCGATGACTGGGATGAACTTCTTGACAACCTCCGGATGCACTGCGTACCCGCAGACGTGTTTGAGATGACCGCCGCTGATTACTCTACGTTTCTGAAGGCCCGCCGGCGCCTGATGGCGGAGAAGGTGCGGCGATATTTTGAGATGTTATGACATTTGCGCGTACGGCCGCCCAAGGTTGGAGAGGCATCGCCGACGCGGTACAATGAGACCCAGACGAAAGCTGCGAAAACGGAGGCCTATGCGACGCCTCCGTTTTTCTCGTGTAGACATCCAAGGAGT
Source organism: Alicyclobacillus sp. (assembly GCA_023511725.1). Lineage (GTDB taxonomy): Bacteria > Bacillota > Bacilli > Alicyclobacillales > Alicyclobacillaceae > JAIMAY01. The sequence continues at coordinate 2,920 of JAIMAY010000068.1, read as the reverse complement.
GGACGCCTGTTGAACCGCCAAGAGAGCCGGTACCGGTGGGTGGTGTTGGGCACGGCACTTTTTGCCTACTACCTGATTGTAACGCAACGCACGGCACCGGGGTTGGTCACCAACGCATGGATCAGCGAGCTGCACATCTCGGCAGGGATGTTTGGGCTGATGGACAGCGTACAGTTCTTGGCGTACGCGTTGCTGCAGGTCCCAGTGGGGGTCATGGCGGACAGGCTTGGGCCCAATCGGCTTCTCATCGCAGGAACCCTCATTAACGGTGTGGGCACGCTGCTCACCAGTGTCTCGCACCAGGAAGGATGGTTGTTCACTGCCCGCTTTCTCGTCGGCGTGGGCGATGCGACGATATTTGTGAATCTCATTGCGGTGGTCAATCAGTGGTTTCGCGCGCAGGAGTTTGTGGCGCTGCTCGGGGTGGTGGGTCTGACGGCGGGGTTCGGATCGCTCACCGCCACGGTGCCGTATGCACTCTGGATTCGTGCCTTCGGCTGGCGCAGCCTGTTCTTCGCCACCGGCTGCATCCTCGTCGCTCTTTGCGCCGTATTGTACGTCGTGCTCATCGCGAGGCCGCGGCGGATATTTCCGAGCGAAACGACACCGGCGCCCCAACGGGTGCGGCCCCGGAGCGTGCGTACGGCGCTGCGTGAGACGTTTGCCTCGAGGCAGTCGTACGCTCTCGCCATGTGCCACTTCGGGCTGGTGGGAACGTACGTTGGCTTCATGGGTTCCTGGGGCGTGGCTTATTTCATGCAGGTGTTTGGCATGTCGCGCGCAGCGGCCAGCAGCCTGCTCATGCTCGGGCTGTTTGGCGCAATGGCCGGGGGACCTGTGACGAGCTGGCTGGCGAGTAAATCACGGCACATCCGCAGACTGTACACGGCAGTTCACGCTGCCACATTTCTGAGCTGGTTCTTGTGGTTTGCCCTCGGATCGCATCCGTCCATCGGCGTGCTCATTTTGTGTCTGCTCCTCATCGGCTTTGGCAATGGCGGGAGCTCGCTGACGTTCGCGATGGTACGCCAATCGTTCCCGAATGAAATGGTGGGGGTGGCGTCCGGTTTCGCTAACATGGGTGGGTTTTTGAGTGCAGTGTTGCTGCCGACGCTGTTCGGGAGTGTCTTGGACGCGTGTTCGACCGACAAAGGGATGGCCTTCCACATGGCGATGGCCATCCCGGCCTTGTTTACCCTTGTCGGCTTGTTGGGCGTGCGCATGGCACGCGAGGGGAGAGCGGCGCTGGGGGCGGTTGCAACGAGCGAACGTTTGGGATGACGAGGTTCTCCAGCGCGCTAAAGTGCGGGTATCTGGGCGCAGGCCCGTCACCCCAACCACACCCAGCCAACACACCCCGCGATCACGCCCAGCGCTGCGACGGCGGCGAGCAAGGCCAACACAGTCCGCCAACCGAGACTACGGCCCACCATCAGGGCGGACGGAAGGCTGATGCTCGGTAGGGTGAGCAGCAGCGCCGCTGCCGGGCCGGAGCCGAGGCCGAAGGCGGTCAGCGTTTGGATCACGGGGATCTCCGCCGCCGTCGGGATCACAAAGAGCGTGCCGGTGATGGCCAACAGGAGGATGGCCCACAGGCTGTTGGCAAGCGCTGCCGGGAGAGCGGGGAACAGCCACGCGCGGAGTGCGCCTAGGACCAACACGGTCACCACGTACACCGGGATGAGCGTCACGGCCAGGCGAAGGGCTTGCAGCAGCCAGGCTGCAAGAAACTGTGTGACTCTGCGCGGCGGCGCCGCCGTCAGGGGGGCTGGCGTTGGGGTGTCTGCGGGATCGGCCGTGTCACGCATGGCCCAGCGTGCCACCAGCGGCGTGATCACGAACACCAGAAGCAGGCCAAACACGGCGCGCAGCACGGTGTACTTCCAGGAGAGCACGAAGGTCATGAAGACCAGCACCGCCGGATTGAGCACCGTGTTGCCAATCCAAAATGCCGCCGCCGCAGCCACACTTGCCCGCCGCCGCCGCAGGCTGACGACGATGGGCGCAGCGCAGCATGTGCACATCATGGTCGGCAGTGCGCACAGACCGGCCAGCACCGCGCTTTTGTATCGGCGTGTGCCCAGGTGACGAAGAAGCCAGTCCTGCGGGATGAGCGTCTGCACCATGGCGCCGATGATAATTCCGGCCACCAGCGCCTGCCAGACGGCCTTGAAGTACGTCATGGCATAGCTGACGGCGGCGTGCCATGATGGCGCCGGTGCCGTCGCCGTCGTACCCGTGATGATAGAGGTACCGATGGCGCGCTTGAGGACGGCGGTCCACGCCTTGTGGTAATACGGATTCCACTTCACGTAGAAGAGCAGGGCACAGGTGACGATGAGGAAGACGGCCACCTTCGCGACGATTGAGCCGGTCCGATCGGCGGACGGCGACGCGTTCACCATAGGAGCAGAGGTAGAAGCCATAGACAGATCCCTCCCTGTGCGACGCATGTTGGACGGGATGTCTGGACGGTCCTCGGATTTGGGCGATGGTTTCATGATAGCACAGGGAGGGGGTGGGCGGCGGGGGAGCTGACGACACGGACGGCCACGCGGGGTTAGGTGGCCCTGCAAGCGTTGAGTCGCTTGTCACGCCCAGTCGGCTAGCATATCTTGCTTCATCGTTTTGTAAACTAGTTCGCCGATTTCCGCATCCCCTCGGCTGGACCAAACCGCTAGCTTTATTCTTCGGCCTGGCAGGCGTCGTCACGTGTTGTGCAGGCGTGTTGAAGTGCCTACGCGACCTGGAGTGATCTGAAGCCCGGGGGTTGGATCATTCGCCGACGCCTGCCGCCCCATTCCATTGCTGACGTCCTCCTTGTACAACGCCTCTTGATGTTCTACGGTGGACCCCTTTGTCAAGACAAAGTTTTCGTCGCCGCTAAGCTACACCTCACCTGATGCCCACTCTGTCCCTT
>JAIMAY010000033.1 GCA_023511725.1 Alicyclobacillus sp. | reverse complement strand
TCGTTCTGGATACACCGCGCCGCATACGTGGCAAACTTGGTGCCTTTGTCCGGCTGATACGTTTCCACGGCCTTGATGAGACCGACGGTGCCGATGGAGATCAGGTCATCGAGGTCGATACCGGAGTTGTCGAATTTCTTCGCCACATGCGCGACCAAACGAAGGTTGCGCTCGATCAGCACCTGGTAGGCTTCCCTGTCGCCGCGCTGCCATCGTTCGAAATACATCTGTTCTTCTTCTTTGCTGAGAGGTTGGGGGAACGACTGGTGCACGTACCCGGTGGCGAGGACGACATCGTGAAACAGCGCGGCGATGGCGGCCAGGGGAGTGAGCAACGAGCTTCACCTCCTGCACAAGCTGACACTGCGGGATGCCACAGTGTATGCTGGCCCTCGCCACCGGTGTGCGGGCGGGTGCGGAAAGCAGGTCATATCCCACGCTGTACGCAGGATGCATTGACAGGTGCGATGGTGTGTTGTAAAAGATGGGTGGTGTGAGGCACCAATACAGTGGGCATTCGTGCCAGCGTAGCTCAGTGGTAGAGCGGCTGCCTTGTAAGCAGCGGGTCGCAGGTTCGAATCCTGTCGCTGGCTTCATCTTTGTTCGTCAGACTCACCGCGTCGATGTCAGACTCGAGGGGAAGCGCCACACTGTCCACGCTCGCTTTATTTGTCATCGTTGTCGTCGGATTTTCTTGAATTGTGTGGAGGAAACAAGAGGATTTTTGTCCAACAATGTGGAGAGCGCCGCTCACCCTTCCCTGACGTCGTACCGTGCACAACGTGCGCGTGACGCTTGGCCTGCTGCGTGTGTCACCCGCATCAGCACGAACCTGCATAGAATACAGGGACCGGTCGTTTGCACTCGCATTGCGGCGGCCGGACCATACCGAATGCGGGTCGGCGCCCGTGAAGGCGAGGTGACACAATATGCCGATGGCAGCTTCACGCGTCTACCTGTATGCCGCCGTGCCCGGAGATTACATCAAGTGCTACGCGGCGGCGGACGTGTGCGGAATTCCTTACAGCAACGTGATCGGCGATTTCAGCAAAGCCTGGAATCTGATCTCGGACACCGGCAATCTGGTGATTGCCGTGGGCGGGGCTGCCCTCTACGCCCTGTACTACAATCCGTGCAATTGGCCGAACCCGCAGGGGATGCCGGGTGGACACACGCCCTTCGAAGCATTTCCGAGTGGGCGGGGGATAGACGAATCCAAGGCGGGCTATTTCGTCAACGCCGCGGGCTACACCGCGATGGACAGCCTCAAGCTGGCGGTCATGCTGGCGTACTACGCTGTGCATGGAACATTTCCCAATGGCTGGGATGGGCTGCCGCGTCAGGAGACGCCGCAGCATCAATGCGTGACGGGGGCCAGCCCATCCGTGTCATTGAGCGCAGCCACTGTCACGGCAAATGGGGTGACCAGCCCGCCCACCAGTGGCGGCGTTGGCCTTTATGCGGACTTCCATTCGACGGCACTCGTCCAGCGAGCGATTCAGCTCGGCTGGAAGGGCATCGCGGCGACGGGCGCGCTCGGAATCAAAGGCCGCCCGTACACGCAGGAGCTGGCATCGCAGCCGGATAAAAATATTTCGAGCGTGCTCAGCGGGCGGAGCGGTGACATCTGGTGGCTGTCGTTCTGGACGGTCAGTTGGCCGACCGGGGGAGACTCGTTCTACGAGGGCGGCTACCAGGCGGGGCAGTATGCGGCAAAGACCCTTCTCGGGTACAAGGGGAAGTACCTGCCCAATTACGTGATCATCGACCCGGAGGGCTACAATCAGCCGGCGAACACCACGGCCGAGTGGTCCGATTGGCTGAACGGCTGGGCGGCGGGAATCAAATCGGTGCACGCCGGTCTTCAGCCGGCGTTTTACTGCAACCAGTGGCAGTATCAAACCTACAAGCTGAACACCATCCAGCTTCCGGCGTTCATCGCCGTGTCGCCCATCGGGGGGAATACGCCGCATGTGCGAGGTGGCAACGTCATAGGCTATATCGCCTACTACGCCACCTGTCCTGCGGCGGACGACGTGGCGACGGTGAAAAGCTGGGGCGCGCAGTGGAACACCGTCCAGTTCCGCGACAGCGGCGTGGATTGCGGGCCGTGAGGAAGGGGCAGCAGAGGCTGCCCCTTCCTGATGATAGGGCGCCCGTTCAGGTGCCCTGCGGGCGGGGTTGGGTCGGATCGCACGTCGGTGGCTGGACAGCGCCGGATTCGGCGAGTTTGAACAAGTAGTAGCAGGCTTCGCGCGCCATGTGGTCCGGCATCAGCGGGGTCACGAAGCCGAGCGTTTCCGCCTTGATCTCCAGTTCTTCCAGCTCGTGAAGGAAGGACTGAAAGACCTTCATCTCCAGCTCCACCTGGTGGTTGAAGCGCGCGAGGGCAGGGAATTTCTCCATCTGGGTGCGGAGGTAGCCGGCGGTTTCCACCGCCTTGAGGTAATACGCCTCGAATTTGTGTTGGAAGGCCGCTGCTTTCTCCTTCAACTCCTTCTCCGCCGGATCCGCGTAGTCGTTGAGCACGGAGGCGTGTCCGGCCGCATCCAGCAACCACACAAGATGATGGTGCACCGGATGGACGGGCGGGGGCGTCTCGCCACGCACCAGGCAATGCAAAATGCGGAGGTACTCCTCGACCTCGTTCACCATGTGATTGAGGAAGGTCTGCGCCATGTTGATCTTGAGTTGTCCTCACAGGTGCCGGCGCAGCAGGTGCAGCTTGAAGCGGCGGATGCGCTCGGCGGCCATGAGCGCTTCGCGGTGGAGGGCCATCAGCGCCTCACCGGTCAGTGCCGATCTCGCCCGTTGCAACAGCGCATCGAACTGAGCGGCGAATGCCCGGGCCCGCTCCACCTCCTGCGCCTCCCGCGGATCCAAGCTCCCCCACATGAATCGCGCATGATCTCCCAGAACCTGCAGCCAGAATCGGTGCTCGAACAGTGCCGCCTGATCCGAGAGGGGCATCGTCTCTCGCTCCTTCGCTTGCAAATTCGCATGGCACAGGGCATGCTGGAATCAGGCTATGTTGGCAGCTTTGGGCGAGTGTCCGTCCAGAGCCTCACGGTGTGTATGTGTTGAATCGGGAGGATGCAGCATGGTGGAGGATACGGAGAGGGCCGGGGCGCGCCGTCGCCTGCCGCCAGGCCAATTCCTGACGGAGAAATGGCCCGTCCTTCACGCCGGCGATGTGCCGCGCGTGGACTTGACACGATGGACCTTCCGCATCTGGGGGCTGGTAGAGGAGGAACGCGTGCTCACGTGGGACGAGTTCATGGCGCTACCGCAGACGGTGCATACCAGCGACATCCACTGCGTGACGCGCTGGTCGCGCTATGACAACACGTGGGAGGGTGTCACCTTTCGCGATGTGGTGAAGCTGGCGCGGCCGCTGCCCGAAGCGAAGTTTGTACTCGTGCACGCGGAGCAGGGTTTCACCACGAATCTGCCGTTGGAGGATTGCCTTCGCGAAGGTGTACTCTTCGCCCACAGCCACGACGGCCGACCGCTGACACCGGAACACGGTTGGCCGCTGCGGTTGGTGGTGCCTCACCTATATTTTTGGAAGAGCGCGAAATGGGTCCGGGGCATTGAACTGTTGGCCGAGGACAGACCTGGTTTTTGGGAGCAGTATGGCTATCATCTGTACGCGGATCCGTGGCAGGAGCAACGCTTCCGGGATGATCCTGAATGGCTCGGCATCGGGCCGACCACGGAGGACTACTACCGCACCATCAAGTCCCGCGCACGCCGCGGAGATCCGCCGCCGGGCGCTTCGTCATGAGATGGGCGCGTTCCTGCGGGGAACCTCGATGATGGTGCCGTCGTGCGCCAGTTCTGTGTCGGGCCACACAGTGCGCGCTTCGTCGAGCAGCTGTCGCCACCCGTCGCCGCTGTAGCGGGCGCTGATGTGCGTCAGCACCAGCCGCCGGGCGCCTGCGCGCCGGGCGGTGTCCGCCGCGCCCACGCTGGTGGAGTGCCCGAAGGCGTGGGCCGACTCCGCCTCGGCCGCCGCGAACGTCGCCTCATGCACCAGCAGGTCCGCGCCTGTGGCCAGGTGAACGGCTTCGTTGCACGGCGCGGTGTCGCCCAGGATGGTGACGATCCGGCCCGGCCGCGGCGGTTCGAGGAAGTCTGCACCGTGGATGACGCGGCCGTCGGGCAGGGTGACGCTCTCTCCTTGTTTCAACCGACTGTACAGCGGGCCCGGGGGTATACCCAGGGCATGCAGCGCATCCGCCTTGAGCGATCCGGGCCCATCCGCCTCCGTGATACGGTAGCCGAGGCAGGGTAGGGGATGGACCAGCCAGGCGCATTCGATGCGGAACTGGGCGTCCGAGAACACCTCACCGGCCTCCGTAATTTCCGTGACGTCGAGGGGATACGACAAGTGGCTCCCACTCACCTCGAGCGCGGTGTGGACCCAACGAGCCACGCCGGGCGGACCGAAGATGTGCAGCGGTACGCCGGGGGCCTGGAAGGAACGCGTGCTGAGGAGGCCGGGGAGGCCAAAGGCGTGATCGCCATGCAGGTGCGTGATGAAAATGAATTCCAATCGGCTGAGCTTGACGGGCATCCGCAACACCTGGTGCTGGGTGCCTTCGCCGCAGTCGAACATCCACAGTTTCCCGCGCTCCGCCGTCAGGTCCAGCACGATGCTGGTCACGTTGCGTTCCGTGGTCGGCAGGCCGGCGCTGGTACCGAGAAACACCGCGCGCATGCGTGTGCCCCCTGTGCTTGCGAATGAACGATAAGATGACGGAACATGCCCTGATGGGTGTCTATTGTAGCAGACGCGGCGGTGGGCCGCGAAGGAGGTGGACGCCATGAGCAATCGCCCGCGCGTCTATATCACCCGCCGGCTGCCCGACGAGGTGGTGGAGATCCTGCGATCCGTGGCCGAGGTTGACATCTTTTCCGAGGAGACGGTACCCGTGCCGCGCGCCGAGTTGCTGCGGCGCGCTGAGGGGTGCAGCGCCCTGTTGACCATGCTCACCGAACGTGTGGATGCGGAGCTGCTGGACCGCGCGGGGCCGACGCTGCGCATCGTGGCCAATATGGCGGTCGGTTACGACAACATCGACGTGGAGGCGTGCCGAGTTCGCGGCGTTACCGTCACCAACACGCCCGATGTGTTGACGGAAACCACAGCTGATCTGGCGATCGCGCTCATGCTCGCGACGGCCCGTCGGCTACCGGAGGCGGAGCGGGCACTTCGCAGCGGACAGTGGGGCGCGTGGCAGCCATTCTGGCTGACCGGGCTAGACCTACACGGGGCCACCGTCGGGATTGTCGGGATGGGGCGCATCGGCGAAGCGGTCGCGCGGCGGCTCGCCGGCTTCCGCACGCGCTTGCTATACACGGCGCGCAGCCGCAAGCCTGGCGTGGAGGACAGACTTCAGGCATCCTTCGTCTCGCTCCACGAGTTGCTTGAGCAATCCGACTTCGTTGTGGTGCTGGTCCCGCTCACGCCTGAGACGCGTCACCTCATCGGCGAGCGCGAGCTCCAGCGCATGAAGCGCACCGCCATCCTGGTGAACGTGGCGCGAGGGCCTGTCATTGATCAGGATGCATTGGTCCGCGCCCTTCGCGAACGATGGATTTGGGCGGCGGGGCTGGACGTGTACGACGCAGAACCGCTGCCGCCGGATCATCCATTGACGAAGTTGCCGAATGTGGTCCTGTTGCCCCACATTGGCTCCGCAACCCAAGCCACGCGCCTGGGTATGGCGCGCCTGGCCGCCCAGAACATCGCGGCCGTGCTGCGCGGCGAGCCACCGCTGACGCCGGTGGTGTGAGCGCGGCGTGCAGGCAGAGGTGTGCAGGTCGCCGTCTGCCCCTGCGCAGCTCGGTCAGCAACAATAGTGTCGGCGGCGACTGCGCTCAGCCCGTTCGTCCTCGTCAGGGAAGTCGTCCGGATCATGCCGCGATGGACCCACCGATGCCTGCTCGGCCTGCGTGCCTTCGCGGCTGGTCTGGCCCTGGCTCCCCGGGGAGCCGGGAACCTTGTCGGTGTTCTCGAATGTGCCGAACACAATGGGACGGCCGTCTTCCACCATCTGTCGTCCTTTGGCGAACACGTGGACAATCTCCCACCTGTCGTTCACCAGGATCAGGTCGGCGTCACCGCCGCTTCGGATCCGGCCTTTGCTGCGCAGCTTCAGAACGCGCGCGACGTTTTGCGTGACGAAGGACACCGCCGTTTCCACCGGAATTTCCTCTTCCACGATGGCGTCGCGCGTCTCTTCCCACAGGGTGCGAATGGAGCCGATGCCCATGGCCACCAGTTTCCCGCGATCATCGAAGATGGGCGAGCTCCCGTTGCTGTCCGAGCTCATCGTGATGTGGTACGCCGGTACGCCAGCATCGAGCAACCGGCGAAGTGCGCGTGATGGCTTGACGGAGATGTGATCATGGGCGTCGGGCCGGATGCCCGAGGTGATATCGACGAAACCGCCCTCCCTGCCGTAGCGCACGGCCTCCTCGAGCAGGTCCGGGTTGCGGTTGAGATGCGTGGGGGTGAACACCGAGTAGGGTAATTCGGTCCGCCGCAGCACGTCGAACAGGATCTGCAAGCGACTGTCATCATCGCCGACGTGCAGGTGTAACACGCCCGCCTTGCCGGTCAGCAGTCCTCCGACACGGGCTTCGCTGGCGAGCTCCGCGATGTCGTGTTCACTGGGGTGGCTCGACCGCGTATCCGAGATGGCGATCTCGCCAATCCCAATCACCTTGTCGATGTGCACGATGTCGGATCGCGGCTTGCCGGTGAGGGTGCGCGTGGGAACCTGGTAGGCGCCGGAGTAAATGTAGGTGGTGACGCCTTCGAACTCCAGTCCGCGCGCTTTCGCCAGCAGTTCGCTGGTGGAGCGGGTCACGCCATCGGTCCCCAGCACGCCCACCAGCGTGGTGACGCCGGCGGTCGTGATGTGGCTCAGTGAGATCTCCGGCGTGCGATAGTGAAAACCGCCTTCGCCACCGCCGCCCGCCATGTGCACGTGCTGATCAATGAGACCGGGGAAGAGCCTCAGCCCGCGCGCATCCAGTTCTCGGATCAGCGGCACGTTACCGTGAAACTCCAGCTGCTCCTCGACGGCCAGGATGTGTCCACCGCCGAGGAGAACATCGCGCCGGCCCATGGGTTCGGGCGCGTACACTTCCGCACCGCGCAGGAGAGTGAGCGGATGCATGGAATCACCGCCTCCCAAAGGTCGCCTTCTCGCTCAGTCTCTCCGAAAGCGCCCCGTATTATGGCAGGCGGACAACAAAAAAGGCGGAAGCATCCGCTTCCGCCCGGCCGTCGCAATATGCGATTACTTCGTCGCGGCCTCATAGCGCTTCTCGACTTCGGCCCAGTTCACCACATTCCAGAACGCGTTGATGTAGTCCGCCCGCTTGTTCTGGTACTTGAGGTAGTACGCGTGCTCCCAGACGTCCAAGCCAAAGATGGGGGTCTTACCCTCCATCAGCGGGTTGTCCTGGTTCGGCGTGCTGGTGATGGCCAGCTTGCCGCCGTCGACGACGAGCCACGCCCAGCCGCTGCCGAAGCGCCCGAGCGCAGCCTTCGTGAACTCTTCCTTGAACTTGTCAAAGCTGCCGAACGTCGCGTTGATGGCATCCGCCAGTTTGCCGGACGGTTGGCCACCGCCGTTCGGGCTCATGATTTCCCAGAACAGGCTGTGGTTGGCGTGACCACCACCGTTGTTGCGAACCGCGGTGCGGATGGATTCGGGCACTTCGTTGATGCCGCGAAGCAAATCCTCAATGCTCTTGGCCTCCAGATCCGGGTGACCCTCGAGCGCAGCGTTCAGGTTCTGAACATACGTGCCATGGTGCCGGTCATGGTGGATCTGCATGGTGAGCTCGTCAATGTACGGCTCGAGCGCATTGTACGCATACGGCAGAGGCGGCAGTTGATGCGCCATCATCAATCCCTCCTATGTACGGCCTTGGATCAGGGACTACACCACCATCTTAGATCAACGCCCACGGCAATTCCAAGCGAACCCTGACAAGCGGGTCGGCTGGTCATGCGCTCATAGAATGGCTGGCGCGGCTTGTCCTGCATCCACATGCGGTTTGTGTTACACTTGGAATGGAATCGAAGACGGAAGTGGGCGGTGAAGCGATGGGACTGTTGGATGGAAAGACGTTGCTCATCATGGGCGTGGGCAACAAACGGAGTATCGCATGGGGCATTGCGCGGGCGTGCTATCGCCAGGGCGCCAAACTTGCGTTTACATACCAGGGTGACAAGCAGCGGGAGAATCTCGAGGAGCTCGTGGCGGAGGCCATGCCCGGCGAATCCTGCTTCATGGTGCAATGCGATGTGACCAGCGATGAGGACGTGGATAAGGCGTTCACGGCTATCCGCGAGAATGTGGGCGTCATTCATGGCTTGGCGCACTGCATCGCGTTCGCGAAGACGGAGGAACTGCAGGGCGAGTACGTGAACACGTCTCGCGACGGATACTGGCTTGCCCAGAACGTCAGCGCCTATTCGCTGGTGGCTGTCGCCCGTGCTGCGAGACCGCTGATGACCGAGGGTGGCAGTATCGTGACCATGACCTACCTTGGCGGCGAGCGCGTGGTCGAGAACTACAACGTGATGGGCGTCGCCAAGGCCGCGCTGGACGCCAGCGTGCGCTACCTGGCGAATGACCTCGGCAAGGACAACATCAGGGTCAACGCCATTTCCGCCGGTCCCATCCGCACGGTGTCCGCGAAGGGCGTACACGATTTCAACCGCATCCTGAAGACCCTCGCCGAGCGTGCACCACTGCGGCGCAACACGGATCAGGAGGAGGTCGGCGATGTCGCGGCGTTCCTCTTCAGCGATCTCGCCCGCGGCGTCACCGGCGAAATCATCCATGTGGACGGCGGCTTCCACATCCTCGGCTTCTGAGTCGACAACGGGCGGGATGACCCGCCCGTTTTTCATTGGGCTCCGGCGCCGACGGCATCACGCAGATGGGAGAAACCGTCGCGCGCCAGGCGCGCTTCGAGCCCTGTGACGATGTCGCGAATCAGTGCCGGACCGCGATAGATGAGCCCGGTGTAGACCTGAAGCAGGCTTGCACCGGCCAGGATTTTCTCATAGGCAGAATCCGCGTCCATCACGCCACCGCTGCCGATGATGGGCAGGCGACCTTCGGTGGCCCGGTACAACAGGCGGATGACCGCCGTGGATCTGGCGCAAAGCGGACGGCCGCTCAGACCGCCTGGTTCGTCCCGGTGGCGGGATCGCAGGTTGGGTCTGGCGATGGTGGTGTTGGTGGCAATCAGGCCGTCGACACCGGCATCCATCAACGCCTTGGCCAACCTAATCAGTGTGTCGTCAGCGAGGTCCGGCGCCAGCTTCACTAGCACAGGCGGGCGGTGCGGCTGGATGCGGTCGAGCGAAACCTCATGCAGAGCATCGCGGCGCTCCAACACCGCGCGGACGAGCGGGATCAGTTCTGATTCCGCTTGAAGGTCTCGCAGCCCCGGCGTGTTGGGGGAACTGACGTTGATCACCAGGTAGTCGGCGAGCGGGTGCACGGCCTCCAGCACGGCGAGATAATCGGACGCCGCCGCTTCGTTTGGTGTGGTCTTGTTCTTGCCGAGATTCACGCCGACCAGCCCGCGGCGTCGGCGCGCCAGGAGGTTGCGGCGTACCGCAGCCGCGCCGGCATTGTTGAAGCCCATGCGGTTGATCAGGGCTTCATCCTCCGGCAGCCGAAACAGGCGGGGCTTTGGATTGCCAGGCTGTGGACGCGGCGTCACCGTGCCAATTTCGATGAAGCTGAAGCCCATGGCCAGCCACGCGTTGATGGCTTCGCCGTTCTTATCGAGCCCCGCGGCGAGACCCACGGGATGGGGAAACTCCCGGTCCCACAGGCGCTGCCGCAGGACGGGCGCATCCGGCAGGCGCCGGCCCCACCAGGTGGCCAGAGGAGCACCCATGGAAACACCACGCACCACCAGGCGGTGCGCCCGCTCGGGGTCCAGGCGAAACAGCAAAGGGCGAAGCATGCCGTACATCCGCGACGGACTCCTTTCCTGGAACGGCACGAGAGTTGTGGACGGCCACACTTGTCCTGGGCTAGTGTAGCAAATCTCGTCAGGGTGGGGAAAATGCCGCAGGGTAAGGGGGAAGATGAGATGATCCGCGTGGCGCGAGTGTACACGCCAGCGCAGCCGGAGGATGGTGCACGCGTCCTGTGCGATCGCTTGTGGCCGCGGGGGCTGCGCAAAGAGCAGGCGCGGATTGATGCGTGGTTCCGCGAGGTGGCGCCCTCGCCGGCGTTGCGGACGTGGTTTGGTCATCGGCCGGAGCGGTTCGACGAATTTCGCATACGCTACCTGGAGGAACTATCCGCCGGTATACAGGCCGAGGCGCTGGCTGACCTGACCCGGTATATTGATCAGCACAATCCCGTCACGCTCTTGTACGCCGCCAAAGACCCGTTGCACAATCATGTTCGAGTGCTTTTGGAAGCGCTTGCACCGGAGCAGCGCTGGCCGGAGCGGGCGGTGCAGTGGTGTGCCGACGTCCATTGATCGTCCGCGGGGCGATGGCTATACTGGGCATGGACTGCGGCGGGACAAGCGCCGCGTCCGAGACCGGCGGCTTGCCGCGTGGCGCCGTTCGGTGCAGGGAAGGATACATACCAGGGATGCCATGCGCCGTGCAGCATGGAGCAGAAACGAAGGGTTCGGAAGTGACGACGAGGTTCAGTCTGGCAGAACTGGCGGACATGTTGGGCGCGCCGCTGCCCAGCGTGCGGCGCGCGGTGGAACGGCTTGCGGAGCGGGGGGAACTAACCGCGGAGTCGTTCCAGTTCGCGGGGCACACCTGGCGTATCGCCCCCAGCGATGTCAAGCGTGTGCAGGATGAACTGGCTTCCGTACTGGCCGATCCGCTCGCCGGCAGCACAGCGCGGCAGGTGCGGGTGAAGCGCGTCACCCGTGTTCAGGCACAGGATCAGATTGTGGAAAGGGATGGGGAGAGCGGTGATCATCGGCGTTCCGAAGGAGATTAAGGACAACGAAAACCGTGTGGCCATCACGCCCGCGGGCGTGCACGCGTTCGTGCAGGCGGGACACGAGGTTGTCATCGAGCAGGGGGCGGGTCTGGGCAGCGGATTCTCGGACGCTTCCTACGAGGAGGCTGGCGCGCGGATTCTGCCCTCGGCGGAAGAGGTCTGGCGCAGCGCCGCCATGATCCTCAAGGTGAAGGAGCCACTGCCGGAAGAATATCGATACTTCCGATCCGACCTGATTCTGTTCACGTATCTCCACCTGGCGGCGGCGCCGGAACTCACGCGGGCGCTGATGGAGAGCGGCATCACCGCGATTGCTTATGAGACGGTGCAGCTCCCGGACGGGAGTCTGCCGCTGCTCACTCCGATGAGTGAAGTGGCGGGTCGCATGTCCATCCAGATTGGTGCGCACTTCCTTGAGAAGGCGCACGGCGGCCGAGGCGAGCTGTTGGGCGGCGTTCCGGGCGTGCCACCCGCGCGCGTGGTCATCGTCGGTGGCGGTACGGTCGGTACCAATGCGGCGCGGATCGCCATCGGCATGGGAGCGGACGTGACCATCCTGGATACCAACGCGGCGCGTCTGCGCTACCTCGACGAGTTGTTCGGCGCACGTCTGCGGACCGTGATGTCGAACGCCTACAACCTCCGCGCGCACATCGAGGGGGCGGATCTTCTGGTGGGCGCTGTGCTGATTCCGGGTGCGCGCGCACCGAAGATTGTGACCGCCGAGATGGTGCAGGGCATGAATCAGGGTGGCGTGATCGTCGACGTCGCCATTGACCAAGGCGGATCCATCGAGACGATTGACCGGATCACCACGCACAGCAATCCAGTGTACGAAAAGTACGGGGTGTTGCATTACGCGGTGGCGAACATGCCGGGTGCCGTGCCACGCACATCCACGCTGGCGCTCACCAACGTGACCATCCCGTATGCGTTGCAACTCGCCAATCTGGGCGTGGAAGAGGCGATTCGGCGGAATCGGCCGCTCGCCCTTGGCGTCAACGTCGTACGCGGCAAGGTGACGTACCAAGCGGTGGCGACATCGCTCGACCTGCCCTACACGCCGCTGGACGAAGTGTTGTGACCGGAAGGTCCCGGAGCGAGTGAAATCTGTCACGCGCTTGCCACAAAGTCGCTGCTACACTGAGAGTGTGACTTTGTGGACGGGGGGCAGAAAACATGATGGATAGGCGGTGGCTGATTCCGGCCGCGGCGGGTCTCATCCTGCTGGCGGCTGGCTGCGGGAGCGCATCAAGTGGCGGGGGAAACCAGACGGTTCAGATCCCGGCGAATGCGCAGACCGTGCATGTGGATGCCACGGATTTCAAATGGACGCTGGATAAGACCACTCTGCAGGCCGGTGTGCCGGTCGATTTCATTGTCAAATCGGATGAGGGTGCGCACGGCTTCTCCATCGCAGGGACCAACATCAGCCAGTTGGTGGTGCAGGGTCAACCCGCGCAGCATGTGCTCTGGCAGGATCCGAAGCCGGGGACCTACACGATTCTTTGCGATTACTTCTGCGGCTCGGGCCATTCGCAGATGCAGGCGACCATCACCGTAAAGTGAAAGAAAGGGGGGCTGCGCGTGATCACGGAAGAGCAGGTGAAGGCGCTGCTCATGGACGTTCTGGATCCGGAGATTCAGATAGACATTGTCAACTTGGGCATGGTCTACGGGGTAGATATCTCGGAAGATGGGAAAACGGTGAAGGTCACCATGACCCTGACGACGATGGGCTGCCCCATCTTCGACATGCTCCGGGACGAGATCATCGAGAAGGTGAAGACGCTGCCGGGCGTGGAAAACGTGGACGTCGAGCTGACGTTCGATCCGCCCTGGAGCCCGGAGATGATGTCGGAAGAGGCCAAGATGGTGTTCAAGTATCTGTTCTAAGTTGTGAGTGTGGAGACGAATTCAGTGAGGAGGCGGAGCATGTCTTCGCCTCCTGTTTTGTGCGATGCATCGGGCCGGCCGTATGCGGATGTCGGTCATCGTGTGAAGTTGCATTTTGTTTCCGTTGTGCTATGCTAGCAGTGAAACATGACTGAATGAGTCAACTTTGTGGTGCCTGCGAGGGGACATACTACACGGACAGAGCAGGCAGACAGACTGTGTCGGAAGGATGGGTCAGGAGATGGCAGCACCGCACCTGGTGATTGAAGACCTGCACGTGGTCGTGGAGGGAAAGGAGATTGTCCGCGGTCTCAACCTGGAGATCCGCGGTGGCGAGATTCATGCTGTGATGGGCCCCAACGGGACAGGTAAGAGCACACTCGCGTCGGCGTTGATGGGCCATCCCAAGTATGAGGTGACGCAGGGGCGAGTGACGCTCGATGGTCAGGACGTGCTCGCCATGTCGGTGGACGAGCGTGCGCGCGCGGGGTTGTTTTTGGCGATGCAGTACCCGGCGGAAGTTCCGGGGGTATCGAATGCCAACTTTATCCGCACTGCGCTGAACTCCATCCGCGGCGAGGGCAACGAGATCCCGGTCATGAAGTTCCACCGCATGCTGCAGGAGAAGATGCGGCAACTGAACATGGATCCGTCATTCGCCGAACGCTACTTGAACGAAGGCTTTTCGGGCGGTGAGAAGAAGCGCAATGAGATCCTGCAGATGAGCATGCTGGAGCCGAGGATTGCCATTCTGGACGAGATCGACTCTGGCCTTGACATCGACGCGCTGCGCATCGTCGCGGACGGTGTGAATTCGCTGCGGTCGCCCGAGCGCGGCTTCCTGATCATCACCCACTATCAGCGGTTGCTGCAGTATATCGTGCCGGATTATGTACACGTGATGATGCAGGGCCGGATCGTCAAATCCGGCGACAAGACGCTGGCCGAAGAACTGGAGGCCAAGGGTTACGATTGGCTCAAGAAGGAACTGGGGATTGAAGACGAAACGGTCGGAGCGCAGGCGTGAAGGAGGGACGAGGCATGACGGAGCCCATCACGAATGTCAACGCCAACCTGGTGGAGGAGTTGACGGCACGGCATGGTGAGCCGGACTGGCTCAAGGCGCGCCGCCAGCAGGCGTGGCGCAGCTTTGAGACGATGCCCGTTCCTCGTCTGGAGAAGACCGATCTCCGCGGACGCGCGTGGGATTTTGGTCCGTTCCCTGCGGCAACGGGGGCCGCGGTGCCGCAGCCGCTGGCGCAGTTGGAAGCGGCATTGGGGGATCAGGCGGCCGTGTTTATCCAGGATGGCACGGTGACGCGCGTTCAGGTTCCGGAGGCTCTGCGCGCGCGGGGCGTGGTGGTCATGGACCTGCACAGCGCGGCGAAGACGGAGCCGGAGCGCGTACAGCAGCTGCTGGGGCGCGCCGTCGCGGATGACGAGAATCGCTGGAGCGCGCTCAACGCCGCGCTGTGGCACGGCGGTGTGTACGTCCGCATCCCGCGAGGCGTGCAACTAGAGGACCCCATTCACATCATCCACAGCGAGTCCGAGCAGGCTCGCGGCGGTATGCCGCGCGTGCTGATTGTGGCGGAGCCGCTGTCTCGCGCCGAAGTGGTGGAGGTGTATGGCGAGACCGGTCAGGCCGCCGGTTCGTACGTGCACAGCGCGGTCACCGAGGTGATTGCTGAGGACGGTGCGCAACTGCGGATTGGTGTGGTCACCCAGTATCGCAAGGGGCCTACGCACTTCTTCACGCGGAGAGCCGTGCTCGCGAAGGATGCCAGCGTGGACTGGGTGTTCGGAGATATTGGGGACGGCTTCAGCGTGGGGCTCGTGGAGAGCCGGTTGGATGGTGACGGCTCGCGGTCGGTGGCGCAGGGCTTTGGTTTTGGCTATGGACGTCAGCACCTGGATCTGACGGCCAGCATGCAGCATCGTGGCCGCTTTTCGGAGAGTGACATCCGCTTGTTTGGCGTGCTGCGGCAGAGAGCCAACTCCGTCTTCCGCAGCTCCACTCACATGCATCGCGGGGCTGTGGCGGCCGGCAGCGAGCAGCATGACCGGGTATTGATGCTTGACGCTACGGCACGTGCGGACGCCATCCCCATGCTGCTCATTGATGAGAACGATGTGAGCCGGTGCGCCCATGCCGCCAGTGTCGGTAAGATTGATCCGACGCAGGTCTACTACCTGATGTCGCGAGGTATCCCGGAGAAGACGGCGGTACAGATGATCATCTGGGGCTACCTGCAACCCATCGTCGACGCACTTCCGTCGCAGGCGGTGCGGGACTGGGTCACGCAGGTGCTGGAGAGGAAGCTGGCCGAATGAACGTCGTCGAGATCCGTAAGGATTTTCCGATTCTGCAACAAACGGTGAATGGGCACCCGCTGGTGTACCTGGACAGTGCCGCGACCTCGCAGAAACCGCGTCAGGTCATCGAGGTTCTGTGCCGCTACTACGAAACGGACAACGCCAACGTGCACCGCGGCGTTCACACGCTCGGCACGCGGGCGACAGAGGCGTACGAGTTGGCGCGGGAGAAGGTGGCGCGCTTTATCAACGCTCCGTCACCGCTGCAGGTGGTGTTCACGCGTGGCACAACCGAGTCCCTGAACATGGTGGCGTACGGGTGGGCGCGTCGTAAACTCGGCCCGGGGGATGAGATTGTCACCACGCCGGCCGAGCATCACAGCAACCTCATCCCGTGGCAGCAGGCCGCGAGGGCCACCGGCGCCACGCTCAAATACGTGCCGCTGCAACCGGATGGTACCATCTCGCTGGAGGATGTGCGCGCAGCGGTCACGCCGCGCACTAAGCTGATGGCCATCGCGCACGTGTCGAATGTGCTCGGTACCATCCATCCTGTGCGCGAGATAGCCGAGATCGTTCACCAAGCGGGCGGCATCCTGGTCGTGGACGGAGCGCAGAGCGTGCCGCACCTGCCCGTCGACGTGCAGGCGTTGGATTGCGATTTTCTTGCCTTCTCGGGCCATAAGATGTGCGGTCCGACGGGGATTGGCGTACTCTATGGGAAGAAGCGGCTGTTGGACGAGATGGAACCGACCTACTTCGGCGGGGAAATGATTGACGTCGTCGAACTGTACGAGTCGACGTGGAAGGAGACCCCGTGGAAGTTCGAGGGCGGCACACCCATCATCGCCGGGGCCATCGGCCTTGGGGCAGCCGTGGATTATCTTTCGCAAATCGGGATGCAGGAGATTCGCAATCATGACCTTCGCATCACGGCCTACGCCCTCGAGCGCCTGCGCGAAGTGGAGGACCTGGCGATCTACGGTCCGGCCGAGGCGGAGCGGCGAGGCGGCCTTGTGACGTTCAACCTGGGGCAGATTCATCCGCACGATGTGTCGACGGTGCTGGATGCGCAGGGCGTGGCGATTCGCGCCGGCCATCACTGCGCTCAGCCGCTCATGCGAATCTTGAACGTGCCGGCCACCGCGCGTGCGAGCTTTTACCTCTACAATACGGAGGAGGACATCGACGCGCTGGTGCGCGCGTTGCGCTCGGCAAAGGAGTTTTTCGGGCATGCAGTTGGATGACCTGTATCGTCAGGTGATCATGGATCATTACCAACACCCGCGGAATCAGGGGGATCTGGAAGGCGACGCGGTCACCGTGGATCTGCGGAACCCCAGCTGCGGCGATGAGATCAAGCTGCAGTTGCAGGTGGAGAACGGCATGGTCCGGGATGTGCGCTTTCGAGGCGCGGGTTGCAGTATCTCCATGGCCTCGGCTTCGATGATGACGGAAGCCATCAAGGGTCTATCCGTGGCCGACGCTCTGCATCTGGCCCAGACGTTTCGAGCCATGATGCGCGGCGAGGCGGTGGATGCGGATGAACTGGGGGATTTGGAGGCGCTGAGCGGCGTTTCCAAGTTTCCCGCTCGCATCAAATGTGCCACCCTGGCGTGGCAGGCGTTGCAGCGAGCGGTGGGACCTGCGGAGCACGCGGACGACGCCGATTGAGGGAAACAAGGGGGGGAATGAACGATGGCCAAGTCTCTGCCGGAGATGGAGGAGTACCAGTACGGTTTCCGCGATCCCGATATCGCCGTCGTCAAGTTCCAAAAGGGCTTGTCGCGGAAGGTGGTCGAGGAGATCTCCATGATGAAGAACGAACCCGGCTGGATGACGGACTTCCGGCTGCGTTCGCTGGAGATCTTCTATCAAAAGCCGATGCCCACCTGGGGCGCGGACCTCAGTGAACTGAATTTCGACGACATCACGTATTACGTGAAGCCCACAGAGCGCAAGGGTCGTTCGTGGGAAGAGGTGCCGGAGGAGATCAAGAAGACCTTCGACCGGCTCGGCATCCCGGAGGCGGAGCAGAAGTTCCTCGCGGGTGTTTCGGCCCAGTACGAGTCCGAGGTCGTGTATCACAACATGCGCAAGGACCTCGAGGCGATGGGGATCCTGTTCTGTGATACGGACACCGCGCTCCGCGAGTATCCGGAGTTGTTCAAGGAGTACTTCGGTACCGTGGTACCGCCCGAGGATAATAAGTTCGCAGCCCTGAACAGCGCGGTCTGGAGCGGCGGCAGCTTCATTTACGTGCCGAAGGGCGTGAAGTGTGAGGTTCCGCTGCAGGCGTACTTCCGCATCAACTCGGAGAACATGGGCCAGTTTGAGCGGACGTTGATTATTGTGGATGAGGATGCGTTTGTGCATTATGTCGAAGGCTGCACGGCGCCCATCTACAGCACCAACTCGCTGCACAGCGCCGTGGTGGAGATCATCGTGAAAGACAGGGGCCGCTGCCGCTACACCACCATCCAGAACTGGGCGCCGAACATCTACAACCTGGTGACCAAGCGGGCCATCGCGCATCGCGACGCGACAATGGAATGGGTGGATGGCAACATCGGCTCCAAGGTCACGATGAAGTACCCGAGCGTGTACATGATGGGTGAAGGCGCTAAGGCGATGGTGCTGTCCATCGCCGTGGGTGGTCGTGGTCAGCACCAGGATGCGGGATCGAAGGTCGTGCATCTGGCGCCGAACACAACGTCGACCGTGGTGTCCAAGTCCATCAGCAAGCACGGCGGGAAGACGACGTATCGCGGACTGGTCAGCTTCGGACCGAATGCGCATGGCGCGAAGGCGAACGTCAAGTGCGATACCCTGCTGCTCGATGACAACTCGACGTCGGATACGATTCCGTACAATGAGATCATGAACGACGACGTCGTGTTGGAGCATGAGGCGTCGGTCTCGAAGGTCAGTGAGGAGCAGCTGTTTTATCTGATGAGCCGCGGCATCTCGGAGGAGGACGCCACGCGCATGATTGTCATGGGCTTCATCGAGCCGTTCACGCGCGAGTTGCCCATGGAGTATGCGGTGGAGATGAACCGTCTGATCAAGCTGGAGATGGAGGGCTCTGTCGGCTGATGGCATGGGTCAAAGTGGCGCAGGCGGGAGACATTCCGGTCGGCGGCATGCGGCGGGTGACCGTGGGTGAGGATGATATCGCCCTGTATCACCTGGAGGAAGGATTCTACGCGACATCGGACACCTGCACGCATGCCAGCCAATCGCTGACCGAGGGTCGTCTCGAGGGGCATATCGTCGCCTGTCCCAAGCACGGTGGAAAATTCGATGTACGCACGGGTGCGGCGGTGGCCTTCCCGTGCGTGTATCCACTGCAGACGTACCCGGTCGAGGTGCGCGATGGAGAGGTATGGCTGGACTACGAGGAATACCCCTGATGGCCCGGCGCGTCTGCGCGAACCCGTGAAGGGGGAGTACGTATGAAGGTATCGCAGAAAACCGAGTACGGATTGCGCGCGATGGTGGCCATCGCGTTGATGGCGGGGGAAGAGCGGCCGGTGCCGCTGTCCGTCATCGCGCAGTCGGAAGGCATTCCGGAGCAATTTTTGGATCAAATTGTCGCCAAGCTGCGGAAGGCCGGGTTCGTCAAAAGCGTGCGCGGGGTGAATGGGGGTTACCTGTTGAGCCGGCCGGCCGAGCAGATCTCCATCGGATCGCTGGTGCGGGTCTTGGAAGGGTCGTTGGCACCGATGGGATGCATCAGTGAGGATTCGGATGATCCGCAGGCGTTCTGCAGCCGGGTGTCGCAGTGCCACACGCGGAGCGTCTGGCTGCGGGTGACGGATGCCATCGCGCGGGCGCTGGACTCCATTACGCTGGCCGATGTGATGCATGACGATGTGCCGGTGCGTGCGGTGCCCTAAGGCACCATTCGCGCATCGTTTCGGCAACGCTATGGCGGGATGACCCGTTGCATTTTCGACGCAGACAGCCCTGCGGGGCCCGGGATGGGGCCCGGCAGGGCTGTCTGCGTTTGCCGCGGTTTCGGTTCAGGAGTTGCTGAACCCGAGATCCACCTTGGGCAACTGCTGGATCTGTTGCACCGCTTCGTCCCGCTTGCGACAAGCGCTGAGATAGCGGCGGTACAGATCCCGCACTTGAGGATGGCGGTCGAGCACATCCTGATCCACAATCAGGTGACAGTGCTCGTGGTCGTATGAGATGTGCTGACTGGGGTTGTATCCACAGTCACGCATGGCGTTGAGCAGTTGCGACAACAGTTCATTCACCTCAAGGTGGGCGTTGCTCCATGCATCGGACCTGATGGCGGTCATCAAGGACCCATCCTTTCCAGGGTTTGATGCGCACGACGGCACCACCCGGCGATGGCGCTTGTTTGATTGGGCGCTTACCAAATAGTATAATCGACGGCGTGTGAAACTGCCAAGGAATGGCCCGACGACGGGCCACGCCGTGGCGAAGGAGGGGATATCGCATGCCGCTTGTGGGACAACCTGCTCCCGACTTCGACATGCCCAGCACGAAAAACTTGAAAACGCTTGATGAACGCGTGCGCCTTTCGGACTATCGCGGCAAGTGGTTGGTGCTGTTCTTCTACCCCAATGACTTCACGTTTGTGTGCCCGACCGAAATCAAGGCCATCAATGAACGGATCCAGGAGTTCCGGGACCTGGACGCGGAGGTCATTGGCGTCAGCACGGACAGCGTCTACAGCCACAAGGCATGGATTGAGACGCCGGAGGACAAGAAGGGTCTCGGTGGCCTCGATTATCCGCTGGCGGCGGACTTCACCAAGGAGGTCTCGCGCAAGTACGATGTCCTCGTCGAGGAAGAGGGCGTGGCGCTGCGTGGCCTGTTCATCATCGACCCCGAGGGTATCATCCGCTACCAGGTCGTTCACGACCTGAACATCGGTCGCAGCGTGGATGAGACGCTGCGTGTGCTCGAGGCGCTTCAGGCAGGCGGTCTGTGCCCGGCCAACTGGCGCCCCGGTGACAAGCTGATTGAGGTCTGAGCGTCGCTGCAAGGGCGGGGCGCGTCATACTCGAGACGCGTCTCCGCCTTTCGCATTCGATGGGCGGGGAGGCGATGCGCATGCCAATGCGCTTGGGTACGCCGATGCCCTCGTTGGAGGGAGCGACGGAGTGGCTCAACGGCGGGCCGCCGCAGCTCGAACCGGGCAAGGTGACCCTCATTCATTTCTGGGCAGTATCGTGTCACATTTGTCATGAGACGATGGCGGATGTGGTTCGCATCAAAGAGCAGTACGAGCCGCTGGGTCTGCAGACGGTGGCCCTGCACCTGCCGCGGATCGAGGCGGACGCCGACGTGGAGAAGGTGCGCGAGGATATCCGCCAGTTTGGGATGACGCAGCCTGTGGGGCTGGACCATCAGCGACATGTGGCGGATCGGTTTGAGAATGAGTATGTACCGGCCTTCTTCGTGTTTGGCAAGGACGGTACATTGAAGTTCCGGGCCGCCGGAGACAAGGGTTTTCAGAAGGTGGAACCGAAGATCCGCGAGGCTTTGGGCTTGCCCGCCGAGGCGTGATGCGCCGCCTCGGCGCTTTTCATAGCTCCGTTGACACCGACCTTGGCCCGGCGTACAATGACGGTGGAACATAAATGAATGATGGTTCATTCATTTGTGGCCCAGTCCGTGTGCGTGAAGCACCTCGGGAGTGGATGCGTATCGCGAACCGCCGGGATGAAGCCAAATATCGGGCGATTCTGCAGGCGGCGGTGCAGGTGATGGCGGAATCCGGTTATCACCACGCGCAGATCTCGCGCATCGCGCGAGCCGCCGGGGTCGCGGACGGAACCGTATATCTGTACTTTAAGAACAAAGAGGACATCTTGATTTCGCTGTTGCGGCACGGGATTGGTCGGATCGTCGAACTCAGTCACAACCGCCTCGCGGGCATGCGGTCAGCGGAGGACAAACTGCGCTGCGTCGTCGAACTGTATCTGCAGGAGCTGGGTGCGCAGCCGCAGTTGGCGATGGTGACGCAGGTCAATCTGCGGCAGGTGGACGCGGGTATCCGTCGTCAGATCGGAGACATCATGAAACCGTTTTATAACCTGCTCGACGACATCGTGATGGACGGCATCCGCGAGGGTGTGTTTCGTGAAGGCATCCAACCGCGGATTGCGCGGCGGATGATCTTCGGGACGCTCGACGAAACCGTCACCGCCTGGGTCCTGACGGGAAGCAAGTACGACCTGGCCAAACAGGCCGGCGATGTCGTGGACGTCTTGCTCCACGGCCTCTGCCGCTATCAGCCCCCCACTGTGGAGAGGAGTGTAGAGTCGTGAACATTCTGGTGTGCCTGAAGCAGACATTTGATACCGAAGAGCGCATCGTGGTCGAGAACGGTAAGGTCAAGGAGGATGGCGTCAAGTTCGTCATCAACCCGTACGACGAGTACGCGGTGGAGGAGGCCATCCGCTTGAAGGAGCAATTTGGCGGCGAGGTGACGGTGGTCAGCGTGGGTCCGTCGCGAGCGGAGGAAGCGCTGCGCACCGCACTCGCGATGGGGGCGGACGAAGCCATCCTCGCCGATGATCCGGCACTGTTCGGAGACGAGTACACTGTCGCGAAGGTGCTGGCCGCCATCGCGCGCCAGAAGAACTATGACATCATTATCGCCGGCAACCAGGCGGTCGACGACGGGTCCGGCCAGGTCGCAGTGCGGCTGGCGGAGGAGCTCGGCATCCCGCACATCTCCACGTTGACGAAGCTGGTGGTGGAGGGCAACCAGGTGACCGGCCACCGGGATGCCGAGGGCGACGAGGAGATTGTGACCGCGACACTGCCGGTGCTGGTCACCGCGCAGCAGGGGTTGAATGACCCGCGCTATCCGTCGCTGATTGGTATCCGCAAGGCGAGCAAGAAGCCGCTTGCGCACGTCACGCTCGCTGATCTGGGTCTGTCCGAGGAGGATATCCGCCCGCGCACCGAGATCGTCGATACCTTCCTGCCCAAGCCCAAGGAGGCAGGCCGGATTCTCCAGGGTGAACTGCAGGATCAGGTGAAGGAACTGGTGCAGGCGCTGATTCAGGTCGAGAAGGTCGTCGGCTGAGACAATACCGGAAGAGGGAACGGAGGAAGCGAGAATGGCCAAGAAGGTACTCGTCGTTGCGGATATCCGGAACGGAAAGCTGCGCAATGTCACGCAGGAGATGCTGTCGGGCGCGGCCAAGATCAGCGCCGGTGGCGAGATCGCGGTGGCGCTCCTCGGACATCAGGTGGAAGGGCTGGCGCAAGGTCTGGGCGATCTCGGCGCTGACACGGTGTACGTGGTCGACGCCCCCGAGCTGGAGAAGTACACGCCGAGCGCGTATCGTAAGGCGTTTCTCGAGGTGCACCGCGACTTCCAGCCGGATGCCATCCTGCTGGCGCACTCCGCGGTGGGCAAGGACCTCGCTCCGATGGTCGCCATGCGCCTTGGCGCCGGTCAGGTGTCCGACATCGTGGATCTGGAGGTCGACGGGGATACGGTGACGTTCACCCGCCCCATCTATGCAGGCAAAGCGTTCACCAAGGTGCGCGTGAAGGAGGGCACCTTGGTAGCGACGGTGCGCCCGAACAACCTGCCGCCCGCCCAAGCTGGTCAGGGCAAGGCCGGTACGGTGAAAAGGCTGGCTGTGTCGTTTGAGCCGCAGGATCTGACTACGATGGTCAAGGAGATTGTGCGCAAGACCAGCGGCGGGGTGGATCTGACGGAGGCCAAGATCATCGTCTCCGGCGGTCGCGGTGTGAAGAGTGCGGAGGGCTTCAAGCCGCTGTATGAACTGGCCGAGGTGCTGGGGGCGGCAGTCGGTGCGTCGCGCGGCGCGTGCGATGCCGGTTACTGCGATTACTCCATGCAGATTGGCCAGACCGGTAAGGTCGTGACGCCGGACCTGTACATCGCCTGCGGCATCTCCGGTGCGATTCAGCACCTCGCTGGCATGTCGAACTCGAAGGTGATTGTCGCCATCAACAAGGATCCGGAAGCGCCCATCTTCCAGGTGGCGGACTACGGCATCGTCGGCGATCTGTTCGAGGTGGTGCCGATGCTGACGGAGGAGTTCAAGAAGGTTCTCAATCAGTGAGCCTCGCACACCGCGTGCGTTTATGATCAGCGCCCGTGGCCGGGGGAATTCCCCGCGCCGCGGGCGCTGCGTTTTGTTGCGCTTCATTGAAGAAGGCAAGACCACTGTGCGAGGATGGGGGCTGGGGCGCCCCCTGCTCGATGGACCTGGACGCTCTACGAGATCAGGCGTGCTGCGTCATGGTCACCGCTGAGGTCGGTGATGGGACGGGGAATGGAGCCTGCGGCTTGAACGTCTCATACGCGACGATGACGAGCGCGATGATGAACAGGATGAGCGTGAATCGTCTCATGATGACGTGAAAGCCTCCTTGGGCGCGCTGAACGCGCTGATTCCGGCGTCGCCGTGTTCGTCCTGGGCGTGATCACCCCATTATTGTACCAAACCGCAGATCCCCATGCACACAGGTGTCGCCCTTCGACGGAACGTTGCGACGATGCGCGCGGGGCGAGTACACTGGAGAGGAGCGTAAGCCATGGCGGGGAGTGACAGAGGACCTGTGGATCCGTTGGACTGGGTGCACCAGTGGGATGATTTTGAAATGATGATGTATGCCGTGGCCGATGACGAGGACGGACCCGGCGTGCGCATGCAGGTCAGCCGACGCGTGCAGCGGGATGACGCAGAGGAGTGGGAGATCCTGTACGACCGCCGCCTTGGCGACGCGGATCCCTCGGTCGCCGAGCCGGTCGGTTCGGAAGCGTGGGAGGAAGCGGTGCTGCGGCGGTATCTGCAGCAACATCCCGAGCTGGTGGAGCAGGAGAAGGCGTATACGGCGCAGTTTCTGAGGGAGAGAGGAGAAACCGAATGAGCAAGCGGCGTGTCGCGAAGGAGGATTTGCTGCGGTTTCAGTGGCCAGGATCACCGGCGGTATCGCCTGATGGGCAGTGGGTGGTATGGCAGCAGACGGTGATCCGGGAGAAGCAGGACGATTACGAGACGCAACTGTGGATAGCAGATAGGGAAGGGAACCGCCGACAGTTGACGCACACGGGGCAGCGCAACTTCCATCCGGTGTGGTCCCCCGATGGACGTTATCTGGCATTCCTGTCGAACAGGGCGTATGGGACGCAGGTTTGGCTGCTTCCGCTCAACGGGGGCGAACCGCGGCGCCTGACGAGCTTTCGGCGTGGGTTCAGCGATCCCGTCTTCAGCCCGGACGGCAAGACGCTGTATGGTTTGGTGCCGGTGGCGCCGGATGGTGAGGCCGAGGTGTTTGATCCTGACCTCACTGCGGAGCAGGCCAAGGAGCAGATGGACAAGGACGTCCAGACATGGCGCGACGGACCCAAGCGCTATGACTGGATTTATTACAAGCGCGACGGTCAGGGCTTGACCCGGGGCTTCCGGCGCCAATTGGCGGCCATTGACGTGGAGACGGGCGCATGGCGCCAACTCACCTTCGGCCGGTACGATGTCGGCGAGCCGGCGGTGTCTCCGGATGGCCGGTACATTGCATTCGCGTCGAATCGGCATGAGAATCCCGAGTTGGAGATGGAGGCCCACGTCTACCGCGTGTCAGCAGCGGGCGGCGACATCGAGTTGCTCAGCGAGGCCCTCAATGCCATCCAGGTGGCGTACAGTCCGGATGGCCGCGAACTTGCCGTGTTCGGCTACGAAGGAAAGTTCGACACGGCCAGCCACATCCACCTGTACACCCTTCCGGCGG
>JAIMAY010000008.1 GCA_023511725.1 Alicyclobacillus sp. | reverse complement strand
TTCCACCGCAGCTTAATCAGGTGCTCTTCACAGGCCTTTTCATCTGCAAAGCACCTTGCAAAGTCCGCCAGGTTCATCCTTGACACCTTTCCCAGAACGTATGTTCTGGGACAATTCTACCACCTACACCCCACCTTGACCACTCATTCTTGCGAGTCTTGATATGTATGTTATTTGATTTACTCAGCACGATTCGCAAGGATTTGGAAAATCGCAACCAGTTGGCGTTGTTGCTAACCCTACTTGATCACCATGAGGAAGAGGTGCGACTTATGGCGGCGGCACATACCTTGTCGGTGGACTCTGAAAGGGCAGCGAAGACACTTGCTGAGCTCAGTCGTAGTCCGCGGGTAGGGTTTACGGCGAGGATGACTTTAGAGGAGTGGAAACGTACCGGTAACCTACGGTTTTAGATGCTGGGCTGGGTGCGTCATATTTGGAGAACACACTAACGGCATTAGGGCATATTTACCAGCAATATTCCTTAGACAGGATCTGCTGAGGAGTGGGCAAAGCCTGGAGTGACAGGACTTTCGGGTTTGCGCGAAGAAATCCCATATACTTGTTTTTGGGGGAATCCATCAAAATACTTGCACCTGAGGGTCTGCCAGTGTACAGAGGGACTGCAGGACGGATGCCGTTGCCCGTCGTGAGCGGGTACGCCAGGCTGGAGCGGCCGGACTGGGACAGCTTCCGAGCGGGGGACACATGGTAGGCGGCAATAGCGGTCTACCCGGAGCGGTACGGCCATTATCCGTAGGATGCGCTGCTGGCTGATAGGGCGTACCGGGGGCGGGAGAACCTGCGCTACTGTACAGAGCGAGGCGTCAGCTGGAAGTGGTCCTCCACTGGGCGCCGACCGTCGAAGCGGCACGAGTTTCACTAGCCCGGATCAAGAGGCAGGACACGGCAGAGTGAAACGAAATCGCAGGGAAGTTCGGCAAGGGTACGCGACTGTACGATCTGGGGCTGATCCATACGCGACTGGGTGTGACGAGCAAGATCGGTCAAGCGCTCCAACGCTTAATCATGAACCTTGAGCGGCCGCTCTGCCTTATTTCTTCGCCTGTTCACGCACGGCTCCAGCGTTTGGTAATGTCCACTGCACTCGCCGGGCTGCAATCCGTAGCACGTGTGATCGCAAGATGCCCGCGAAGGTGGGGTTGACTTTCTTCTGGATCCGTATGGAGGTGAGGCCACGTGGACAATGTGCGACGTGCGCTGATAGAGCTCTATGACATCGTTGAGCGTAACGTGACAGCGAAATTTGACGCTGTGAGGAAAGGTGCCTTGACAAGCTCGCTATTACGGAGATCGCTCAATGAAGAGGAGATGAAGACGCTAAAGGCGGTGAGCACCGACACAGTATGGCTATCTGCCATGGAAAATCTAACATTCGATCTTGTTCTGGAATGTTTTTATGAATTCTTTGCATTGCTCGACGGTGTCACTGACCCTGAGATCGTACCCGGTGAATTGTGGCTTGGATTGACGTTGTGCGAGCCAGGCGATGATGGGAACACTGCGATGCTCCACGATCTCTTATGAGACGCATACAATGATTGGAAGGCAATCCGCGAACGAGGCGACGTGGGTATCTAACCTTAACCTCCCATGTGCTCTCTAAACGGTAGATGAAATGAAGAATTCGTGGCGTAGTTCGTACTATCGATGCTCAGTTTATTCGTCACCGTTGTCGTTGGATTAGTTCATAGGCAAAGAGTAATTGGGGTCTGCTGCGGAGTACAAGCTAGGAGGTTCTTCTATCAAGCTCAACTTTGCCAGCGCCCCGGCAGCGGCGTGGGTTTGTAGACACAAGTCTGCACTACAACGCGACCAGCCCCATCGTGAGATGGGGCTGGTCAGCATGCTGCGTGCCATGCCGCGCTGCGGCGCAGTGGCTAGTGGCTCGGCGTGTGCTCCATTATCTTCCTGTGGGGTGCCTCAGGATGTCATCTCGGCGATGCAGTTCGGGCAGATGTTCTTACCCTTGAAATGGATAATGTCATCCGCCTGACCGCAGAAGATGCATGCCGGCTCGTACTTCTTGAGGATGATCCTATCCCCGTCCACGTAGATCTCCAGCGCGTCCTTCTCGCCGATGCCGAGTGTTCGGCGCAGCTCAATCGGAATCACCACACGACCGAGTTCGTCCACCTTACGCACAATACCTGTCGACTTCACGATTTTCCACCTCCGTATGGTAGTTACATCCATTTCTGGATATCGGACTCGTCTTTTCTCGTGTGTCTCGTCGTGTCTCTTGGTTGCTCAGCCAGAGGCTATCATGCCGAGCAGGAACTTGAATTGCTTCTACTATACATGATAGCAAGTTACTTGAAAACCTCTTTCGACAATCTTCTTGATGATTGTCATGATTCCCTTGAAAATTGGTGATAGAAATCCGGAATCAAGGGGTTGACGATCCCGCGACGCCTTTTCTCTACAACAGCATGTGTCCTGCTCCTGATGTATGACCGCCGGCGGAAAGGATGGTGGATCCATTCCTGGATCGAGTGAAGTTTCGAAGCTCGAGATCTTCGATGGACGCATTTCCATCGATGCCTGCATCCGTTTGACAATCCGACGCCTCCCTTGTTATAGTGAACGCAACTGGAAATAAGCTCGAAAATCGTGTGGTCAATGAAGGAATGGTACCCGGTGTCAACTCTTCAGCGAGTCGGGAGGGTGGAAGCCGATGGGGGAAGCCGGGGAGTATGGTTCCGGAGACTCGCATGTTGAGCCGTGTGTCGTCTGGGAGGCACGCGGGGTAGGCGTGCGCGGAGGCCCCGTTATCGGCGAAAAGGCCGTGATCGGCGAAGCACGGCGGCGTCACCGCGGTCCGTGAGATGGGCCGCACGTTTCGCTGCAAGAGCCGACGCGCGCGAAGTTGGGTGGTACCGCGGCATCTGCCCGCCCCAATCCGGGGCGGGCTTTTTCTTTTGGAGGAGGGAAAGTCTGTGGCGGAAGCGGTGACGCACAGTCAAACGGACAAACCGACGTTTTACATCACGACGCCCATCTACTATCCGAATGATAAGCTCCACATCGGTCACTCCTACACGACCGTGGCTGCGGACGCGGTGGCGCGCTACAAGCGGCTGCGCGGCTACGACGTGATGTTCCTGACCGGCACGGACGAGCACGGCCAAAAGATCCAGTTGCGGGCGCAGGAAGCCGGCAAACCGGTGATGGAGTTCTTGGACGAGATTATCGCTTGGATTCGGGACCTGTGGGACCGGCTCGACATCTCGTATGACGATTTCATCCGTACCACCGAGCCTCGGCATACCAAGGTGGTCGAGGAGATCTTCGAGCGCCTCATCGACCAAGGCGACATCTACCTGGGCGACTACGAGGGTTGGTACTGCACGCCGTGCGAGTCGTTCTGGGCCGAGCGGGAGCTGGTGGACGGCAAGTGTCCGGACTGCGGCCGCGAGGTCAAGTTCGTCAAGGAGCAGAGCTACTTCTTCCGGATGAGTAAGTACGTCGACCGGCTGCTTGAGTACTACGAACAGCACCCGGATTTCATCCAGCCCGAGTCGCGTAAGAACGAGATGATCAACAACTTCATCAAGCCCGGCCTGCAGGATCTGTGCGTGTCGCGCACCTCGTTCGACTGGGGTATCCACGTCCGGCGTGATCCGAAGCATGTCGTCTACGTCTGGCTGGACGCGCTCACCAATTACATCACGGCCATCGGCTACGGGTCCGATGATCCGGCCCTTCGCGCTAAATTCGAGCGCTACTGGCCTGCTGACGTGCACTTCATTGGCAAGGAAATCGTGCGCTTCCACGTCATCTACTGGCCCATCATCCTGATGGCGCTTGGGCTGCCGCTGCCGAAGAAGGTGTACGGCCATGGCTTCCTGCTGATGAAGGACGGTAAGATGAGCAAATCGAAGGGCAATGTCATTGACCCCAAGCTGCTCATCGAACGCTACGGCAGCGATGCCATCCGCTATTTCCTGCTGCGCGAGATCCCATTCGGGCAGGATGGTGTGTTTACGCCGGAGGCGCTGGTGGAGCGGCTCAATTTCGATCTCGCCAATGACCTCGGGAACCTCATCCACCGCACGGCCGCCATGCTGCATCGTTTCTGCGGCGGCGAGGTGCCGGCGCCTGCTGCTCGCGAGGCGGTGGACCAGGCGCTTGTCGATCTCGCCCTCTCCGCCGTCCCCGACATGGAGGCGCACATGGAGGAGTTGCAGTTCAGCCTGGCGTTGCAGGACATCTGGCGCGTCATTCGGGCGGCCAACAAATACATTGACGATACCGCGCCGTGGGCGCTCAACCGGGAGGGCAACCGCGACAGGCTCGGTACGGTGATGTACACGCTGTGCGAGGTGATCCGCATCATCACCATCCTGTTGCAGCCGTTCCTGCCGCGTGCGACGCAGCGCGTGTTCGAGCAGTACAACCTCACGCCGGAGGAGACGGCGTGGGAGACGCTGCGCGAGTTCGGCGTCATCCGGCCGGGTCGCAACGTCGCCGAGGGCGAGCCGCTCTTCCCGCGCCTGGACGTGGCGGAGGAAATCAAGGCGCTCGAGGCGCTGACCGGCGCTCGGGCTGGTGCGCAGACGACGGCGGCGGAGGCACAGGCTTCGGCGGGGCAGGCCAAGAGCGAGGCGGCGCCCGCGGCGGACAGCGGCGATCAGGTGGTGGCCGCGGCGGCACCGGAGCGTGCCAACCCGGCGGACCACGGGGCTCCGGCGCCCGCGGAGGGGGCGGAACACAAGCCGCAGATCACCATCGACACATTCAGCCAGGTGGAGCTGCGCGTCGGTCAGATCCGCGAAGCGGAGCGGATCCCGAAGGCGGATAAACTGCTCAAGCTTCAGATTGATCTGGGGGATGAGATCCGCCAGGTGGTCTCGGGAATTGCGCAGTACTATGAACCGGAGCAGCTCATCGGCCAGAAGGTGGTCGTCGTCACCAATCTCAAGCCGGTGAAGCTGCGCGGCGTGCAGTCGAACGGGATGATCCTGGCGGCGTCGCAGGATGGGCATCTGCGCCTGGTCACGGTGCCGGAGGATATGCCCAACGGCGCGGTGGTGAAGTGATGCTGTTTGACACCCACTGTCATCTGAACGCGGACCAGTTCCGGGATGATTTGGACGAGGTGGTGCAGCGCGCCCGCGAGGCGGGCGTGACGCACATCGTCGTGCCCGGCGTGGATGCGGAGAATTCCCGGCGGGCCATCGAGATCGCCGAACGGTACGAGGGTGTGTACGCCGCCGTGGGTGTGCACCCCGAGTCGCTGGATAAGGCGGACTGGGCGGAGCTGGACGAGATTGCCAAGCTGGCCGAGCATCCCAAGGTCGTGGCGATTGGCGAAATTGGCCTCGACTACTACTGGAACGTGGCGCCCCGCGAAGTCCAGCAGGCGTGGCTGCGCAAGCAGTTGGAGTTGGCGGCGGTGCTGAAGCTGCCGGTGGTGATCCACAACCGCGACGCCACGGCAGATACGGTGGCGCTGCTGGAAGAGGTCTGCCCCGGTCGCGTGACCGGCGTGATGCACTGCTTCACCGGCAGCTTCGAGACGGCGCAGCGCTGCATCCGCATCGGCTTTTTCATCTCGTATGGCGGGCCGGTGACGTTCAAAAACGCGCACAACGTGCGCGAGGCGGCGGCGCGGGTGCCGTTGGAGCACGTCGTGGTGGAGACCGATTCGCCGTATCTGACGCCGCACCCCTACCGCGGCAAGCGCAACGAGCCGGCGCGTGTGCGGCTGGTGGCAGAGAAGCTGGCGGAATTGTACGGGCGGAGTGTGGAGGAGATGGAGGCCATCACACACGCCAACGCCCTCCGCCTGTTCCCGCGCGTGGGCGGGGCGGCGGCGCATGTCTGACCGGCCGCGGATTCGGGAGATCATCGTGGTGGAGGGCCTGCACGACAGGCAGGCGGTGGACCGTGCAGTGGAGGCGGACGTTTGGGTCCTCGGCGGTGATAGGATTCCGCGCTTTCGCTTTTCCGAGCTCCGGCGCGCCGTCTCCACGCGCGGCGTGATCATCCTAACGGACCCGGATGGTCCGGGCGAGCGGATCCGCCGCCGGCTCGCCGATGCCCTGCCCGGCGCCAAGCACGCCTTTCTACCCAAGCAGGCGGCCATTGGGGACGGGGGTCGACGGCTGGGCGTGGAGTTCGCGCCACCGGAGGCCATCCGCGAGGCCATCGCCAAGGCTCGGCCGACATCCACAGGCACGGTCGAGGCGGTGTTCACATTGGCCGATCTCGCCACCCACGGTCTGGCCGGCGGCCCCGGCGCGGCCGAGCAGCGCCGGCGGCTTGGGGAAATCCTTGGCATAGGCTACGCGAATGGACAGGCCTTCGTGAAAAAGCTCAACGCGCTTGGGATTACCCGCGGTGAGTGGGAGGCGGCGCTGGCCGAGCTGGCGGAGGTCACCGGAGCCCAAGCAGGCGGCGCTGACGAGGGCAGCCCTCACGAGGGTGACCCGCATGCGCGAACCGCGGCAGATACCGGCGAAGGAGAGGCATGATGGCGGAACACGACGTGGTTCACCCGGCAACGCTCAAGTCCCTGCTCGCGCGCCATGGCTTCACGCTGAAAAAGGGATTCGGCCAGAACTTCCTCATCGACGAGCGGGTGCTGGCGCGCATCGTCGACGCGACTGGAGTCACGGCGGAGGACGGCGCGTTCGAAATCGGCCCAGGCGCGGGTGTGCTCACGAGGCGCCTGGCGATGCGGGCCCGCCGTGTGGTGGCCATCGAGAAGGACCCGGCGCTTCGGCCGCTCCTGGACGAGGTACTCGCAGGCTTCGACAACGTGCAGATTGTGTTCGCCGATGCGCTGGATGTGGACCTGTCGGCCCTGTGGTGTGCGTTCGACGGCTGTCGGCGCGTCGTTCTCGCCGCCAATCTGCCGTATTACGTGACCACGCCGCTGCTGTTCCACGTGCTCGAGTCGGGTGTGCCGCTCAGCGCTATGGTGCTGATGGTGCAGCGCGAGGTGGCGGACAGGATGATGGCGGCGCCCGGGAGCAAGGTGTACGGTGCCTTGAGCGTGGCCGTGCAGTACCGGGCCGACGTGGAGCGGGTGTGCAACGTGCACCCGGGGGCATTCCTGCCGCCGCCGGATGTGGAGTCATCTGTCGTCAAGCTCAGCATTCTGCCGTCTCCAGCGGTGGCGGTGCGGGACGAGAGCCTGTTCTTTCGCGTGGTGCGCGCCGCGTTCGGTACACGGCGCAAGACGTTGCTCAATGCCCTCGCCGGGGGACTGGGGGCGGACAAGGCCACGGTACGCGGGTGGCTGGCGTCGGCCGGGGTGGCGCCGGACAGGCGTGGGGAGACGCTGTCTCTCGCGGAGTTCGCGGCCATCGCGGATGCCATGGCTGCGAGCCCCGTCTGAAACTTTGCGCAAGGGCAATCCTGGCATATACTGTTGCCAAGCGGATCCGCCGCGAACCCAGGTGGATCATGGAGGTTGCCCGCATGTGGACGTTCATCAGCCCGAGTCGCGGCGCGATGACGCTGGACGAGATTGTGCAGGACTGTCTGGCGCAGGTGCAGGCGCACCCGCGTGATAGGTTCAAGCTGATCATCGGCACGGATTCTCAGGCGCGCCCCGCCACGCGGCAGGTGGTCTTCGTCTCTGCCATCATCCTGCACCGCGTGGGCAAAGGGGCGCGTTATTACATCCACCGTGAGCAGCATCATCACATCTACTCGCTGCGCCAGCGTATGTTCACCGAAGCGTCGTACTCCCTGCAGATTGCCGGTCTGCTCGTGGAGAAGCTGCACCATCACGGCATCGACTGGCAGATCGAAGTCCACGTCGACGTCGGCGACAAGGGCGCCACGCGTCAGCTCATCCGCGAGATTGTGGGCTGGATTGAGGCCAACGGTTACGAGGTCCGGACCAAGCCGGACGCCTGTGGTGCGTCGAAGGTGGCGGATCGGTACACGAAGTTCTGACGTTTCGCCCAAAGCCCTCTGCGCTGTCCCGCACCGGTGGCCTGCGGCACGGCATATGCTGTCGTGAGCCGTTGGGGAGGGGGGACGAGGGAGTGTGGAAACCGGGCGATTTGGTGACGCGAAAGTCGTACGGACGTGACCTTTGCTTCATCGTGGTCGAGGTGGACGAGGAGACCGAGACCGCCATCCTCAAGGGCATGGACGTCCGGCTGATGGCCGACGCACCGTTCTCCGACCTGGAGCGGGTGTCCGAGGATGAGCTCCGTCAATTTGAAGCGCGCGCCGCCAGGGTCGAGGATGAGTGTTTGCGCCTGGTGAGGTCCCGCCGCGAAATTGACATGGAACGACGGATGCTGCGCAAGGAGGCGCGCTTTCAAACCGAGCCGGATTTTTTCGAACGTCCGGGCCGAGTTCTGCATCTGGATGGTGACGGGTCATACCTGCAGAAGTGCCTGAACATGTATCGGGAACTCGGTATCCGGGCGGTGGGTCGGCACATCCCGGAGGCGCAGATGCCCTCCGTGGTCAAGTCACTGTTGGAGGAGCACCAGCCGGACATCCTGATCATCACCGGCCACGACGGGCTGATCCGCAAGGGCAAGGACTGGCATGACCTGTCCAATTACCGTAACTCCGCCAACTTCGTGCGTGCGGTACAGGAGGCTCGGCGCTACGTGCGCAACATGGATGACCTGGTGATCATCGCCGGCGCGTGCCAGTCGCACTTTGAAGCCATTCTCGACGCTGGGGCCAACTTTGCGAGCTCACCCGGGCGGATCATGATTCATGCGCTCGATCCGGTGTTCATCGCGGAGAAGATCGCCTTCACGCCCATCAACGAGACGGTCAACGTGTACGACGTGGTGCGCTCGACGTACACCGGCACGGATGGCGTCGGCGGACTGGAATCGCGCGGCAAATATCGGTTGGGGCTGCCCAAACCGGCGCTCTGAGTCCGGCGGAGGGTGCGGATGCACCGATGGCCAGAACCCTGCCGTGCGGGGGCAGGAATCCCTGAAAACCCTAGAGGTACCCATTGACAAGGGAATTCATGCGTTGCTATAATAATGAAACTTCGTTGACACCCACCTGTGTCCATGCTACAATAGGCGTGGAAAGAGGTGGTGTGTGTTGGCGAGGAATGCGCTCCACGACATTAAGAAGAGCCTGGACGGGTACATCGGTGAGCGTGTCCTGCTCCGGGCGAACAGCGGCCGACGCAAGACCATCGAGCGCACGGGGGTCCTCGAAGAGACGTATCCCTCGGTGTTCGTCGTCAAGCTGGATCCGCCCGACGGGTCGTTCAAGCGCGTATCGTTCAGCTACGCCGACGTCTTGACCGAAACCGTCGAACTCGTCATTTGTCGCGAAAGCGGCAATGTCAAGATCACATACACCCCGTCTCAATCGTGAATGAATGATACATGTGAATGCTGGCAGCGGTGCGGCGCACCGCTGTTTTTGTTTGTTCGCATGGTCCGCGTGCGCGGGGTGCATACTGAGCGTGGCCGCCATTTGGAGGAGGGAACTGCGATGGGGCGAAGGCGTGGCGTGATGTCTGAGCAGTTCAAAGAGGAACTTGCGAAAGAACTCGGGTTTTATGATACCGTCCAGCGCGAGGGCTGGGGCGGCATCCGAACCCGGGATGCCGGCAACATGGTCCGGCGCGCCATTGAGATAGCCGAACGCAGTCTGTCCGACAAGCGGTGACACCGATACGGCGGCCAGGCCGGAGACGCATGTCTCCGGCTTTTTTATTCGCATACCGCCACCGCGGGCGGGGCACGATAGAAGCGGGTTGCGACCTTTTGGAGGAGGAGACAACAGCTGTGAGTGACAGACCCGGGCCCCTGGTCATCATTGGCGGGGCCGAGGACAAACACGGCGAATGCAGGATCCTGCGGGAGTTCGTTCGCCTGGGTGGCGGATCGGCGGCGCGGGTGCTGGTCATGACCGTGGCCACCGAGTATCCCGTCGAGGCGGGTGCGCGCTACATCGAGGTCTTCCAACGGATTGGCGTCGCCGATGTGCGTATGTTCGACGTCTCCAGCCGGGAGGCCGCGAACCGTGACTCGGCGGTGGCGTACATCCGCGATGCCACCTGCATCTTCTTCACGGGAGGAGATCAGCTTCGGATCACCAAGCTCCTCGGCGGCACCCGCATCGACGCGGCGCTCCACGATGCGCTCGCGCAGGGCGTGGTGCTCGGCGGGACCAGTGCTGGTGCTTCGATGATGTCCAGCACCATGATTGTCGACGGGGAGTCGGAGACCAACCCTCGCATCAGCGTCGTCGAGATGGCGCCAGGGATGGAGTTCCTCGAT
The DNA here is from genome assembly GCA_023511725.1 of Alicyclobacillus sp. Lineage (GTDB taxonomy): Bacteria > Bacillota > Bacilli > Alicyclobacillales > Alicyclobacillaceae > JAIMAY01. Next base: position 87,674 of record JAIMAY010000008.1, on the reverse strand, counting down.
GGCGTCGTCATCGACCAACACTTTGCCCAGCGTGGCAGGCTCGGCCGCTTGATGGCCGCCGTCGCGCAGTATCCGCATCACCTCGGGCTCGGCATTGACGAAGACACGGCCATCATCGTCGAGGACGGGGCGTTTCGCGTCATCGGCAGTGGTGCCGTCAGCGTCGTGGATGCCGGGGCCATGACCCACTCCAACCTCGACCACGTCCGCCCTGACGAATCCCTCGCGCTGTGTGGCGTCAAACTACACATCCTGCCGGAGGGGTACGGGTTCCATCTGCGCACCCGTCAACCCATCACCGACTGGCGGGCTTGGACCGAACGCCATGCCAAGGAGTTGACGACATGAAGATCCTGTCGGTTCGGCACATCGAGGGTCCGAACGTGTACATTTACAAACCCATTCTTGTCGCTCGCGTTGATTTGGAAGACCTCACCGAGCGCGAGAGCTGCGACATCCCCGGGTTCTCCGACCGGTTGCTGCAGCTGTTGCCTGGCCTGCGGGAGCATCACTGTGCCAAGGGGGCGCCGGGGGGATTCGTGGACCGGCTGTACGGCGGCACGTACTTCGGGCACATCGTCGAGCACACCGCCATCGAACTGGCCTGCCTCGCCGGGCTGAGCGTGCACTACGGCAAGACGGTGTACGCCGGGCAAACGGGTTTGTACGACATCATCATCGAATGCGAGGAGTTTGCGGCTCAGCGCTATCTGCTGCAAGCCGCCGCCGACCTGGTGACCGCCGTGATCCACGCGCGCGATGCGTCCGCGCTTCTGGATGCGGCGCTCCGCAAGGTGACGGACATCCTGGCGGAGACGGCGCTTGGGCCAAGCACGCGCGCCATCATGGAGGCCGCGAGGCGTCGCGACATCCCGGTGCGGCGGCTGAACGACGGCAGCTTACTGCAGCTCGGGTACGGTATTCACCGGCGTCTGGTGGAGGCCACGCTGACGGATGCCACCTCGGCGGTGAGCGTGGATATTGCCTGTGACAAGGCCTTGACCAAAGACCTGTTGGCTGACGCGGGAATCCCGACACCGGAGGGCGGCGTGGCGCGCAGCGCAGACGACGCGGTGGCGTGGTTTCACCGCCTCGGTGCGCCGGTGGTGGTCAAGCCTCTGGGCGGCAACCAAGGCCGGGGCGTCAGCCTGCGCCTGACGACGCCGGAGGCGGTCACCGAAGCCTTCCGGCGGGCGCAGGCCATTTCCGACGCCGTGATTGTCGAGCGTCACATCGAGGGGCGCAATCTACGCGTGCTGGTGGTGCAGGGGCGCGCGGTGGCGGTCAGCGAGCGGGTGCCGGCGCACGTGGTGGGCGATGGCCTGCACACCGTGCGCGAGTTGGTGGAACAGGCCAATCAGGATCCGCGGCGGGGGGTCGATCACGAGAAGCCGCTGACCCGGATCCCCCTCGACGAGGTGGCCGAGCAGACGCTGCGCGGCCAGGGGCTTCGCTGGGATGATGTGCCGGCCGCCGGCCAGGTCGTATGGCTGCGCGACAGCGCCAATCTGTCCACCGGGGGCGAGGCCCTGGACGTGACGGAGGACGTGGATCCGTCGTATCGCCGGATGGCGGAGCGCGCAGCGCGCTGCGTGGGGCTGGACGTATGCGGTGTGGACCTCGTGGTGGTGCGGCCCGAGCGTGCGTATGAGCCGGGATCGGCCTATGTCATCGAAGTCAATGCTTGCCCGGGCATCCGCATGCATCTGCACCCGTCGCAGGGCATGCCGCGCGATGTCGCCGACGCTATTGTGGAGAGCCTGTTCCCGTGGGGCAACGGGCGCATTCCCATCGTCGCCATCACCGGCACCAACGGCAAAACCACGACCACGCGGCTGATTGGCCACGCGCTGTCCAGCATCGGCAAGCGCGTCGGGATGACGACGACGGGCGGCGTGTACATCGGGGATGAGCTGGTGCTGTCCGGGGACACGACGGGCCCAGCCAGCGCGCGCATCGTGCTATCCGATCCGACCGTGGAAGTGGCGGTGCTGGAAACCGCGCGCGGCGGCATTGTGCGCGGCGGGCTGGCCTATGACAAGGCACAGGTGGCCGTGCTGACCAATATTTCGCTGGACCACATCGGTCAAGACGGTGTTGAGACGATTGAGGACATCGTGCACATCAAGTCACTGGTGGCCGAGTGCGTGTCCGAGCACGGGACGGTCGTGCTCAACGCGGACGATCCGCACCTGGTCCCGTTGGCGCCGCGGCTGCGCGCGAAGATCTCGTGGTTCTCGATGCGGTCCGACAACCCTGTGATCTGCCGTCATGTGGCGACGGGCGGATGGGCGTATTATCTCGCCGACGGGCGGATCACGGAGGCGCGGGGGGACCACGTATGGTCGATTGCGCACGTTCACGACATCCCGCTTACGTTGGGCGGCTTTGCGACGTTCCATGTGGAGAACTGTCTGGCGGCGACCGCCGCGCTGCGGGCCCTGGGCTTGACCCGGCAGCAGGTGGCGGCGGCGCTTCGCAGCTTCCGGCCGGATCAGAATACGGGGCGGCTCGCCATCTATCGCCTGCCCAGCGGCGCCCGCTGTGTGCTGGACTACGGGCACAACCCGGACGGTTTTGCGAAGGTGGGGCAGTGGCTGCGCGCCCTCCCGCACCGCCGGATGGTGGGTGTGGTCGGCGTGCCCGGCGACAGAGCGGACACCGTGATCAGGCGCAGCGCGGAGGTGCTGGCGGGGATCTTCGAGGAGTTCATCGTCAAGGAGGACCGCGATCTGCGCGGTCGGCGGCCGGGTGAAGTCGCCCGCATGATGGCCGACGTCATCCAGCAAAACGCCCCGGATAAGCCGCTGGAGGTGCGTATCGATGAGGAGGAAGCGCTGCGTGTGGCGCTGCAGCGGGCTGCGGCGGGTGACGTGATCGTCATGTTTTACGAGAAATGGGCTCCGGCCCAGCGGATTGTGGAGCAGGCGGGCGGACGTCCAGACGACCTGTGGGTATCGGCGGCAAGCGCGGGGCTCGGGGCCAACGGTGCGCCTCCGGTGGCGGCCGCGGGGATGCTGTCGGGGATGTGGGACGCCATGCGGCGCGCACACTGACCCCACGCTCTCGTCGCTTGACGAACGGGCTGAGACGGCGCATGCTTATCTCAGCCGAGGTGGATTCGTTGATACTCGAGAGGGCGTACGCGAAGATCAACCTGACATTGGACGTGCTGTTCAAGCGTTCGGACGGTTACCACGAGGTGGACATGGTGATGCAATCCATCGACCTGTCTGATACCTTGTGGCTGGAGCCGCTGGACGCGGATAGGGTGGAGATTGACTCCGCGGCTTCCCACATCCCGCTGGACGGCAGGAATCTGGCGGCCATCGCTGCGCAGGTCTTCCGCCGGCGGCTGGGTATTCGCCGCGGGGTTCGTATTTACATCGATAAACAGGTGCCCGTGGCAGCGGGGCTCGGCGGTGGATCCGCCGATGCGGCGGCGGTGCTGCGCGGGCTCAACCGACTGTGGCAGACGGGGCTGTCGGTGGCGGAATTGGCGGCGATGGGTGCGGAGATTGGCTCGGACGTGCCCTTCTGCGTCGCCGGCGGATGCGCGGTGGCCACCGGCCGTGGCGAGCTGCTGCAACCGGTGATGCATCCGTTTCGGCCGTACGTGGTGTTGGTGCGGCCGGCCGTGCATGTGTCGACCAGCGAGGTGTATGGTGCGCTCACGCCAGCCGATTACAGCCCCGTGCGCCACAGCACCACTATGCTGGACGCGCTGGCGAGTGGCAGCGTGGACGCGGTGGATGCCGCGGTCTACAATGGACTTGCGCCATGCACCTTTCAGCGCTATCCGGGGGTGGCCGCGATGCAGCGCCGGGTTGCCCAGATCAGCCAGCGACCCGTGCACATGTCCGGCAGCGGCCCGACGCTATACTGTCTGTTGCCCAATCGCAACGCCGCGCTTCGGCTGTACAACGCCATTCGCGGATTCACGCGCGACGTGTATGTGGCGCGGTTCGTCATGCCAGGTTGAGGGAGGGTCGCACGTTGCGCAGGGCGGAGCGCCTGATCCGGGTTACGCAACGGCTCCTGGATCACCCGAACGACGCCGTGTCGTTGTCCGATCTCGCGGACGAGACGGGATCGGCCAAATCATCCCTGAGCGAGGATGTGGCCATCATTCGGCGCGTGCTGACCGCGCATGGATCGGGCGTCATCGACACGCTGGCCGGCGCGAGCGGCGGTGTGCGCTTTCGTCCGCGCGTGCCCGAACCGGTACGAATGGCGTTCGCGAAGCGGATGGCGGAACGCTTGGCGGATCCGTCGCGGCTTCTGCCCGGTGGGTTTCTCTATATGTCGGATGTGCTGGGTGATCCGGATGTGCTGGAGATCACCGGCCGCCTGTTCGCCGAGCCGTTTTACGACAGCGGCGTCAATGTGGTGGTAACGATGGAGACCAAGGGCATCCCGCTCGCCGTGGCGGCGGCGCGTTGTTTGCACGTGCCCGTGGTGATTGTGCGGCGGGAGCACCGCGTTACCGATGGAGCGGCGCTGAGCGTGCATTACGTATCGGGATCCGAGCGGCGGATCCAGACGATGTCCATCTCCACCCGCGCGATGCCGAGCGATGCGCGCGCGCTCATTGTGGATGACTTCATGCGCGCAGGCGCAACCGTCAAGGCGGTGCGCGGACTGCTTGCGGAGTTTCATGCGCAGGTGGTAGGAACGGCGGTGTTCGTCGCAACGGATCAGCCGCGCGAGAAGCTGGTCGACAGGTACCTGGCGCTGTTCCGGCTCGGGACGCTCGAGGAGGGCAAGCGCATCGAGGTGCGACCGGCGGAATTTCTGTGGCGTGAAGGCGGCACGCCGAGTACCGCCCATGCCAACGAGGAGGTCATCGCACATGAGTGAATTCCGGATCATCGCCACGGACAAAGCCCCGGCGGCCATTGGGCCGTACAGCCAGGCGGTGGAGGCCGGGGATTGGGTGTTCACGTCGGGACAAATCCCTCTCCGTCCGGATGGGACGCTGGTGGAGGGTGACATCCGCGCGCAGGCGGAGCAGGTGCTTGCCAACCTGGACGCCGTACTGGCCGCGGCGGGCCTCACGCGTCACGACGTGGTCAAGGCGACCATCTTCATGACGGATCTGGCGCACTTTCAGACGGTGAACGAGATCTATGGCCAGTACTTCGGAGACCACCGCCCGGCCCGTTCCACGGTGCAGGTTGCGGCGCTGCCGAGAGGTGCGCAGGTGGAGATTGAGTTCATTGCTCGCCGGCGCGGATAACGCCGCCCTCGTGCGTGCACTTTTGCGCCCTCGCGCCGCGTTGCCGCATCGTCGTGCAGGGCGCGGGGGCGGAATACCGCCCGGGCGAAATGCGACAATTTTAGAAAAATTCTTCGTGGGGTAGCAGGAATTTGCGCCACCCTGTAGAATATTCACTCTACACGGGCACATCTCAGCGCCAGTAGGGTGGTGAACAGGGTGGAGATCACAGATGTGCGTCTACGCCGAGTGGCGAGCGAAGGTCGGATGAAGGCGATTGCCTCCATCACCATCGACAGTGAGTTCGTCGTCCATGACATTCGCGTGATCGATGGCAACAACGGCATGTTCGTTGCGATGCCGTCCAAAAAGACGCCGGACGGCGAATTCCGGGATATCGCTCACCCCATCTCGTCCGCCACGCGCCAGAAGATTCAAGAAGCGGTGCTGCGGGAATACTATCGCCTCGAATCCGTGCAGGAACCGGGGGCATGAGGGGAATGGAGGATCTTGCCGCATGCGCGGCAAGGTCTTTTTTGTGCGCATGGGCATGGAATTAGTTCAAATATGTCCGATGGGGTTCCTGGTTCCTGGCGGCCCCCCGGCGCCGACCAGCGCAGGGGCAAGGCGCGGAAGGAGGTGATGCACGTGCGGGCGGGCGTATGTGCGTGCGGACGCGCACAGGTGGACCTGCGGCGCATGGTGGTGCTGCGCGATGGCGAGGAGATCCCGCTCACGCGCACGGAGGCGGCCATCCTGGGCGTTCTCTTGGAGGCGGATGGCGCCGTGGTTCCTCGGGCGGCGCTGTTGACCGCGGTGTGGGGCTCTGATTACACCGGGGCGGACAACGTGCTCGACGTGCACATCCGCAGTTTGCGCCGCAAGCTGGGGGAGACCGCGCGGCAGGCGGCGTGCATCCTCACCGTGCGCGGTGTGGGGTACCGTTGCCGGGCCACGGATTGGGCACGGGAGGTGTCACGGGCTCACAACGCGTGAATGGATGAGGCGTCTCCACGACGAAACTTAAAGAAAAATTCAGATGAACTTTAGCTGGCCTTCATGAAAGCGCCACCGGGCTCGTCTATACTAAAGATACGATATTTAAACTAATTCTAAGTCGGGCAGGCTGGTGTCAGCCTGGACCGACAACCCGGAGGTGCTTGGCCATGGCTGATAAGCCGCATGCCAGCGGGCGCGTGAAGCCTGGCGATGTGACGACCACGGTCGGACGCGAGGTGCTGGAGGCGCGCGGGATTGACGTGGAGATGCTGCGCGAGAAACTCGTGGACGCCATCGGCGCGGAGTTCACCACGTATTACTACTATTCCATCCTTCGCATGTGGCTCGCGGGCAATGAGGACTACAAGGAGATTTGCGAGGATGCTCGGTTGGAGGACAGGGCGCATTTCGAACTCGTGTTGCCGCGCGTCTACGAGCTGGGGGGCCAGATCCCGCGCGATATCCGCGATTTTGCGGACAGGGCCTCTTGCCCTGACGCCTATCTGCCGGATCCGCCCACGACAGCGGCCATCCTCGAGGTGCTGCTGGAGGCCGAGCGCTGCGCCATCCGTACCTGGAGCGAGATCTGCGACATCACGCACGGTAAGGATCCGCGCACGTACGACATGGCTTCGCGCATCCTGCAGGAGGAGATTGAACACGAGGCGTGGTTCGTGGAGCTCTTGAGCAAAGAGCGCGACGGCGTCATTCGGCCTTCGGGACACTTCCGCCGCGGCAATCCAGGAGATGCGCCGCACAGCAAGAACAATCCGTTCTACAATCCGTGATGCCGCAGCAGCCTCATGCACCAGAACCTCCACGCCCGGCGGATGCGCTCCCGCACACTGCGGAGCTGCACCTGCCGGACCGCGTGGTGCGCGTGAAGGTGCCGCCGGGTGGATTTCTTTGGGATGCGGCGGCGGCGAGCGGCGTGACGTTGCCCCATGTGTGCCTGCAGGGCTGGTGTCTCACGTGCGCGGCGCGCCTTGTCGCCGGCCGCGTGGACATGTCCGCCGCCCGCCGCTACTACCCGGCGGATGAAGCCGCCGGGTTTATTCTCCCATGCACGGCCGTGCCTGTGACAGATGTGGTCGTGGTGACGCACCAGCGGGATGCGATGATCCAGCATCGCCGGCAGCACCGTCTGCCGGCGCCGAGCGGAGGGAAACCGCGATGAGAGTGGACGTCGTGTGGGATCACCGTCTGCCGCCGCCCGCCTCCACCCTGCGCGAAGGCTGCCGAAGTTGCCGAGCCGCGTGGCGTCCGGATCCCATCGTGCGCGCTTGGCGCGCTTTAGCTCGACGCGACGGTCTCGACATCGAAATACATTTGCACAATCTCGCCTCAGACCCCGATGGGACCCCCTCCCTGCCGCCGGAAGACTTGCCGGCGCTCCTCATCGACGGCCGCCTCGCCGGGACCCGCGCCCGATTCGGATGGGCGGACATCCGCCGTGCCGCCCGGTCCTGATGCGGGGCGGCCCCGCCCTTTCATTGAACCTCTCGCGCGTCTCCGCTACACTGATGAAGATAGGCTGTGCGGGGGGCGATGATGTGGGAAGAGCCGTCGTCTTGCTCGCCGCGGGCCTCGGCACGCGCATGAAGTCGAAACGCCACAAGGTGCTGCACGAGGTCCTTGGCAAGCCGATGCTGCTTCACTTGCTGGATGAACTGGATCACCTGGCCTGCGACCAACGCATCGTCGTCGTGGGCCAGTTGCGTGAACAGGTGCAGGCGCTCGTGGGAGACCGGGCGGACATTGCGGTGCAGGAGCAACAGTTCGGCACGGGAGATGCTGTCCGTGCGGCGCTCCCTGTGCTGCGTACGGATATCGACACAGTGGTGGTCCTCTACGGCGACGCACCACTGATCCGGCATGAGACCATCCAAGCGCTGTGTGACGCGCGGGAAGAGGCCCACGCCGCCGCGGCGGTGTTGGTCGCTGAGGTGCGGCGGCCGACGGGTTTGGGCCGCGTGGTGCGCGCGGCGGATGGAGGTGTGGAGCGGATCGTCGAGGAGAAAGACGCCTCCCCGGAGGAAAAGCAGATCCGACTGATCAACACGGGGATCTACGCGTTTCGCGCTGAGGATCTGCGCCGCCTGATCCCCGCGCTCACGCCGGACAACGCGCAGGGTGAATACTACCTGACGGATGTGATCCGCCTGCTGCGCGAAGCGGGAGAGCGCGTGGTTGCTGTCGAGGCGGAGGAGGACGAAATTGCCAGCGTCAACGACCGAGCGCAGCTCGCCGAGGTCGAGCGCATCCTGCGGCGGCGGATATGCGAGCGGTGGATGCGCGACGGGGTGACGATTGTCGATCCGGACCGCACCTGGATTGGCGTGGACGTTCGCATCGGTCGCGACACGGTCATCTGGCCGGGAACCGTTCTGCAGGGACGGACGGAGATTGGCGAGGACTGCGTGATTGGGCCGAACGCGCGCATCCGCGACAGCCGGGTCGGCGACGGCGCCACGGTGGAGGCGTCGGTGGTGCTGGAGAGCGACATTGGCAGCGGCTCGTCGGTGGGGCCATTCGCGTACCTGCGCCCAGGGAGCCGCATTGGCGAGCGCGTCAAGATTGGCGATTTCGTCGAGGTGAAAAACAGCGTCATCGGGGATGATACCAAGGTCAGCCACCTCGCGTACGTCGGTGACGCGGACATCGGTGCGCGCACCAACATCGCCTGCGGTGTGATCACCGTCAACTACGACGGCGAGCGCAAGCATCGCACCGTGGTGGGCAGCGATAGCTTCATCGGCTGCAACGTGAACCTGATTGCCCCGGTGACGGTGGGCGACGGAGCGTACGTCTGTGCCGGCACGACGGTGACGGACGATGTGCCTGAGGACGGCTTCGCCATCGGCCGGCCGCGGCAGACGACCAAACCGAACTATGTCCGAGCGTGGAAGGCGCGCCGCAGGGCAAGGCTCGCCGCGGACCTCGGAGGATCAGGGGAGACGCGCGAATGACTCGATTTGGAGACCTGAAACTGTTCACGGGCAATGCGAACCCGGAATTGGCGGAGGAGATTGCGGAGCACATCGGCGTGGCGCTCGGCGAGTGCATGGTGGGGCGCTTCTCCGACGGGGAGGTGCACATTCGGCTGGGCGAGAGCGTGCGCGGCAGCAACGTGTTCGTGATCCAGCCCACGTCGGCACCGGTCAACGAGCACCTGATGGAGCTCCTGATCATGATTGACGCGCTCAAACGCGCGTCGGCCAGGACCATCAACGTGGTCATCCCGTACTACGGGTACGCGCGCCAAGACCGCAAGGCGCGCGCGCGCGACCCCATCACGGCCAAACTCGTCGCCAACCTTCTGCAGACGGCGGGCGCGACGCGGATGATCAGCATGGACCTGCACGCGGGCCAGATCCAAGGGTTCTTCGACATCCCGGTGGATCACCTGGTGGCCATCCCGATTCTGGCTGATTACTTTTTGGCCAAGCACATCGAGAACCCGGTGGTCGTCTCCCCGGATATGGGCGGCGTGACGCGGGCGCGGGCGTTCGCGGAACGGCTGGGGGCACCCATCGCCATCATCGACAAGCGCCGTCCGGATGTGAACATCGCCGAGGTGATGAACATCATCGGCGACATCAAAGGGAAGACGGCCATCCTGATTGACGACATGATTGACACCGCGGGCACCATCACCCTCGGGGCGAAGGCGCTCTTGGAACGTGGCGCGGAGGCGGTCTATGCGTGCTGCACGCATCCGGTGCTGTCCGGCAAGGGCGTGGAGCGGCTGGAGAAGTCCGAGATCCGCGAGGTGGTGGTGACCAACACCATTGCGCTGCCGGCGGAGAAGCGGATCGACAAAATCAAGGTGCTGTCCGTCGCGGAACTGATTGCCGAGGCCATTCTGCGCGTGCACACGCATCGCTCGGTCAGCCAACTGTTTGATTGAGGTGCGGCATGAAGCTGATTGTGGGGCTGGGCAATCCGGGTGCGCAGTACGCGGCCACCCGCCACAACATCGGTTTCTGGGCTGTGGACGCCATCGCGCGCAGGCTGGGTGTGGCGGTGGATAGGGACAAGTTTCGGGCTCACGTGGGACAGGCCCGCGTAGGCACCGGCACGGTGTGGCTGATGAAGCCGCAGACTTTCATGAACCTGAGCGGGGAGGCTGTGCGGGAGTTTCTCGCGTCTTATCGCGAGGTGGATCCGGCCACGGACCTCATCGTCATCTACGACGACATGGACTTCCCGCTCGGCACCGTGCGCCTGCGCGTGAAGGGCAGCGCCGGCGGGCATAACGGGATGAAGTCCGTGATCAGCTGCGTCGGCACCGAGGCGTTCCCGCGCGTTCGCATCGGCATTGGACGGCCGCAGCCGGGGATGGATGTGATCCGCCACGTGTTGTCCCCGTTTGATCCGGCTGAACAGCAAACGGCCCGGGACGCTGCCGAGCGGGCGGCAGAGGCCGTCCTGTACGCGCTCGATCACGGCTTCGACGCGGCCATGAACCGCTTCAACGCGCTGTGACGACGGCGGGTCCACAGCCGGCCCGGTATGAGCCGCCTCGCGGACTCCCATACTAGAGACAGATGACGGGATGGGGGAGTCGCGATGAGAGTCTCGTACGTGTGCCGTTACTGCAATCACATGGTGGGCGAGCTCAACCGTCCGGACTGGACCCTGCACGACGCGGAGTGGCGGCTGGGGCTGGCGAGTCTGTCTCCGGTGGAGCGGTCGGAATGGATCTCGTATAATGAGGGCAGCGAGACCCTCACCGTGCAAACGGTGTGCGACTGGTGCCAGCGGGCCGTGGAGACACACCCGGAACTGCTGGTTGAAGGCAACCCGCTGCAATAGAATCCACAGTGGATCATCGCCAACATGTCACGCCTTGGCGTTAGGGCTAAGGCGTTTTTGTGGTTGTCACGAGAGTGGGAGAGCGAGGGACGTTTGGTGCGAGAACTGGTTCAATACGTCGCCGGGAGCGAGGAGTTTCGCGCGCTCGCCGAGCGATTGACGCCCGGGGGACATGACGTGCTGGTCACCGGGCTGTCGGGCGCTGCGCGCCACCTCTACTACGCGGCGGCCTATCAGACGCTGAAGGGGCGCCACCCGCGCGCGTCGCTGCTCGTCGTGACGCACTCCATGACGCAGGCCGAAACCATCTGGGAGGACCTGCGTGAATTTTTGCCCGATGAACCGGTGTGGCTGTTTCCAGAGCGTGAGTTGTCCATCGTCGACGTGATTGCCTACAGCCCCGAGGTGCTGGCGGATAGGCTGAAGGCCCTTGGCCACTGGGCGAACGGCCGGTCGGGCATCGTCGTTGCCACCCTGGCCTCCGCGGTGCAGCCGGTGATGACCAAGCATCTGTTCCAGCAGTACGCGCTGTCCATCCGTCGAGGAGACCAGCTCCCGCCGACGGAGGTCATTGGGCAGCTGCTGCAGAGTGGTTACGAACGGGTGGACCTGGTCGAAACCAAGGGCGAGTTCTCGGTGCGCGGTGGCATCCTCGACGTATTTCCCATGGATGCTGAATATCCCTTCAGGCTGGAATGGTTCGACGACGAGGTGGACTCCATTCGCACGTTCGATCCCGCCACGCAACGCTCGCTCGAGAACGCCGACGGCATCGAGATCACGCCGGCGCTCGACTTCATCGTGCCGCGCGCGGCGATGGAGGAAGCGGGGCTGGCGCTGCGCGAAAAGCTGGAGCAGCGGCTGAAGACCATCACGGACCTGGAGGTCCGGGAGCGGCTGCAGAACACCGTCGGCGAGGATATCCGCAAGTGGACGGAGGGGTTGCCGTTCTACGGCCAACTCCGCTACACGGCGCTCGTGCCGCAGTATGTGGCGACGCTGCTCGACTACGCACCGGCGGGAACGCTCGTCTGTTTTGATGAGCCGTCGCGGTTGACGGAGCGGCAGCGCGGATTGGAGAGGGAGTTTCAGGAGTGGCTGTCGAGCGCCATCCTGCGCGGCGAGGTGCTGTCCGGGACGATGAGCAACCCGGATTATGATCAGCTGTGGGCTCACCGCGGCCTGACCGGGGTGCACTTTGCCATGTTCAATCGCCCGGCGGGGCATCGCTACGGTGCGACCTTGAACGTGACCTGCAAGCCGATGCAAACGTTCCACGGACAGATGAATCTGCTCAAAACCGAGGTGCAGCGCTGGCAACGCAGCGGCATGCAGGTCGTGTTCCTGGCGGCGACGGCGGAGCGAGCGGAACGCCTCGAGCGCGTGCTCGCCGATTATCGAATGGAGGTGATCCGTTCGGCGTCGTTCGCGCCGGGTAAGCTGCCGCAGGTGCTGGTGGGCAACCTATCCGCGGGGTTTGAGCTGTCGCTGGCGAAGCTGGCCGTGATTGTCGAGACCGAGGTTTTTGCGGCCCGGAAGAAAAGCCGCCGCATTCGGACGGAGATGTCGGATGCGGAGCGCATCCGCAGTTATCAGGAGTTGAAGCCCGGCGATTACGTGGTGCATGTGCATCACGGTATCGGCAAGTATGTCGGGATTCGCACGCTGGAGATCGACGGCAATCACAAGGACTACCTTCATCTGCAGTACGCGGGCGGGGACAGTCTGTACGTGCCGGTGGAACAGATTGACCAGGTGCAGCGTTACATCGGCGCCGAGGATAAAGAGCCGAAGCTGTACCACCTCGGCGGTGGCGAGTGGCAGCGCGTGAAGCAGCGCGTGTCCAAGACGGTGCGGGACATCGCGGCGGACCTGGTTAAGCTGTACGCAGCGCGGCAGGCGACGCCGGGTCACGCCTTTTCGCCGGATACGCCCTGGCAGAAGGATTTCGAAGCGATGTTCCCGTACGAGGAAACGCCGGATCAGCTGCGCGCGATTGAGGAGATCAAGCGCGACATGGAGCAGCCGCGGCCGATGGACCGTCTGCTCTGCGGCGATGTCGGTTACGGGAAAACAGAGGTGGCCATCCGCGCCGCGTTCAAGGCCGTGATGGACGGCAAGCAGGTGGCGGTGCTGGTGCCGACCACCGTGCTGGCGCACCAGCACTACGAGACGTTCAAGGAACGCTTCTCCGGCTTTCCCGTCACCATCGATGTGCTCAGCCGTTTTCGGACGCGCGCTGAGGCGCACGCCATCCTCAAAGGTCTGCGCGACGGCAGTATCGACATCATCATCGGCACGCACCGATTGCTGCAGAAAAACGTGCAGTTCAAGGACCTGGGACTGCTCATCGTGGACGAGGAGCAGCGCTTCGGCGTCACGCACAAGGAGCGTTTGAAACAGCTCAAAACGAACGTCGACTGCCTGACACTGACGGCCACGCCCATTCCGCGGACGCTGCACATGTCGATGATTGGTGTGCGGGATCTGTCGGTGATCGAGACGCCGCCCGAGAACCGCTTCCCGGTGCAGACCTACGTGGTGGAGTACAACGACAGCCTCGTGCGCGAGGCCATCGAGCGCGAACTCGCGCGCGGCGGGCAGGTGTACTTCCTGTACAACCAGGTCAGCGGCATCCGCTCCATGGCGGATCAGGTGCAGCGGCTCGTGCCGGAGGCTCGCGTCTCCGTCGCCCACGGGCAGATGGCGGAGGATGAGCTGGAGCGCGTCATGTTGGATTTTCTCGAGGGCGAGATAGACGTACTCGTCACGACCACCATCATCGAGACGGGTCTGGATATCCCGAACGTGAACACGCTCATCGTCTACGACGCGGATAAGCTCGGGCTGTCACAGCTGTATCAATTGAGAGGCCGCGTCGGGCGATCCAACCGGATTGCGTACGCCTATTTCACCTATCAGAAGGACAAGGTGCTGACCGAGGTCGCGGAGAAGCGGTTGCAGGCCATCAAGGAGTTCACCGAGCTGGGCAGCGGCTTCAAAATCGCCATGCGCGATCTCGCCATCCGCGGTGCAGGCAATCTCCTCGGCGCGGAGCAGCACGGTCACATCAATTCAGTGGGCTTTGACCTGTACAGCGAGATGCTCGCGCAGGCCGTGCGTGAACTGCGCGGCGAACAGGTGAAGGAGCCGCCGGAGCCGACCATCGAACTGCCGGTGGAGGCGTACATCCCCGACAGCTACATCCCGGACGGGGCGCAGAAGATTGCCATGTACAAGAAGTTCCGCTATGTTCGCAGCCCGGAGGCGGCCGACGAGCTGGCGGATGAGTTGATGGATCGGTACGGCGAGTTGCCTGAGCCCGTTCGGAATTTGCTGGACATCACCCGCATCAAGAGTTATGCTATGCGGTATGGCATGGAGGGCATTTCCCAACAGGGCGCCGAGCTGATCATCCGCATCCGTCCGGATGCCAGCGGACGGATTGATCACGGCAAGTTGTTCGGCCTGTCCAAACGGTTTGCCGGTCAGTACATGAAGCGCCCGAACGGTGTGCTCCAGGTGGCGTTCCGGGTCAAGGATGTACCGGAACGGGAACGCCTGGCGCGGCTGCTCCGCTTCCTGGAGGAGTTTGCGGCCGTGCTCAAGAGCGACGAGGAGGTCGAACAGTTTGCCAAGTAAGCGATGGCGGGCAGTCCTTGGCGGTGCTGCCGCTGCCCTGGTGTTGCTCAGCGCGGGTTGCGGTGGCGCGGGGCAGGCGGCCAACAACACCACTGCGAATGCGACCGCGGCGACGCTCCCGCCGGATAAAACGTATACGGGGCAGGTCGTGGCCACCTACGCGGGCGGCCAGATCCGCAAGGACGAGCTGGACCAGATGTACAACCTGCTCGTCGTGCTGCCACAGACCCAGAATCCGCCGAGCAAGCGCAACTTTTTGACCGATTACGCGCAGTTCAAGTACATGTACGATGAGGCGCGGCAGGCGGTCAAGACGCCGCCCAACGCCCAGACGGTGCAGCAGGAGTCGGATCAGACCATCCAGCAGTGGGTGGACGCCGGCATGTACAAGTCGAAGCAGGCGGTCCTGGATAAAATGAAGTCGCTGGGTCTGACGCAGACGGACCTGACGCGCTTTCTGGCGCAGCGGGAGTGGGTGATGACGTACATTCAGGATCAGCTCAACACCATCACGGTGTCTGATGCCGAGATCCAGAATTATTACAACCAGCACAAGTCCGACTACATCCAGGTCACGGTGGACCAGATCCTGGTGAACTCGGAGCAGCAGGCGAAGGATATCGAGGCGCAGTTGAAGAAGGGCGCCAACTTTGCCACGCTGGCGGACAAGTACTCCCAGGATCCGAGTGTGTCGCAGAACCACGGTAAGCTGGAAAATCAATTGGTGAGCGATTTTGTTCCTGAGTTTGCGAACGCCTGCCGGACCTTACCCATCGGGCAGATCTCCGACCCTGTGCACACGCAGTACGGTTATCACATCCTGCGCGTGGACAAGCGTACGCAGTTGTCGTTGGATCAGGTGAAAAGCGACATCCAGCAGACGCTGCTCCAGCAAAAGCAGCAGGACAAAGAGCAGGCGATGGAGCAGGATGCCATGAAGAAGATGAATCTCAAGGTGCTGGTCGCGGACAAGGATCTGTGACCGCACGCACGAGAAGATTGCGGTGGGCGTCTCCTGCCATCGCGCGAACGGGCGGCCCCGGCGGGGGCCGCCTTTGTGTTGGGCCGATTGGAAGCGCGGCGGCAGCGGCGGAATAGACAAGTGGCCAGCTCCACATAATAATGCCACGTCAGGTACCGAGAGGCGAGGCGGAGGTGAACGCCAGGCCCGTCGGTCCGCCGCACCCGTCCAAGGGGTCCGTCAGAGATTCGGCGGCGATTCGAGGTGACGTCAGGTCTGTGGAAGAATAAAGCAGAGTGAGGGATCCAAACTTGAAAGCCACCGGCATCGTACGCAGAATTGATGATCTCGGTCGTGTTGTCATCCCGAAGGAAATTCGACGGACGTTGCGGATTCGCGAGGGGGATCCCTTGGAGATCTTTGTGGACCGCGACGGCGAGGTCATCCTGAAGAAGTATTCGCCCATCGGCGAACTGGGGGACTTCGCCAAGGAGTACGCGGAGTCGTTGGCGGACGCCACCGGACATATCGCGATGATTGCCGACAGGGACGTGGTCATCGCCGTCGCCGGCGCCTCCAAGAAGGAATTTCTGGAGAAACCCATCAGCGAGGACATCGAGCAGGCCATGGAGGATCGGCGGATCCTCATGGACACGCAGCCCGGCGAGTACGCCATCGTGCGGGATCGGCCGGAGCACTTCTCGTCCCGCGTGGTGGCGCCCATCATCGCGGCGGGTGATCCCATCGGCGCGGTGATCATGGCGTCTCGCGATGACAGCGTTCGCATGGGTGAGCTCGAGAAGAAACTGGCGGAAACCGCCGCAGGCTTTCTCGGTAAGCAGATGGAGCAGTGATCCGCACTTGTACCGTGGGCCCGTCGCCTCGGCTGCGGGCCCTTCGCATGTCCGCGAAAGGTCGTCTATCACCGGCCGCCCGTCCATATGTATGATCATGTACACAGCGGGCGGGAGGGACCCCATTGCAACAGCGCAGCTTTGTGCACGGCGCCCTGCTTTTGGCCGCTGCGGCGGCCGTATCGAAACTCTTGGGCTCCGTGTACACCATCGTTTTGCAAAATGTCATCGGCGATCACGGCATGGGCCTGTTTCAGATGGCCTACCCGGTGTACGCCACCCTGCTGGCCGTGGCGACCGCCGGATTTCCCGTGGCCATCTCCAAACTGGTCTCGGAGCGGCTGGCCTTTGGTGACGAGGCGGGGGCACGGGCCGCTTTCCAGACCTCGCTCGGCGTCTTGGCGGCAGCCGGCGTCATCTGTTTCGCCCTGCTCTTCTTCGGCGCGCCCTGGTTGGCCGTGGCCGCGGGCGATCCCGCCGCAGCACCCGCCATCCGCGCCATCGCCCCGGCGCTGCTGCTCGTGCCGGTGATGAGCGCGCTGCGCGGTTTCTATCAGGGCTATCAATGGATGGTGCCGACCGCGGTGTCGCAGGTGGTGGAGCAGCTGGTGCGAGTCATCACCATCCTCGTGCTCAGCACCTGGCTGATGGCCATCGGCGCGGGCGAGGCCTGGGCAGCCGCGGGTGCGGCGTTCGGCGCGGTCACGGGTGCGGTGGCCGGGCTTGCGGTACTCATCTGGTATGCGCCGAGGCGGCCGCGCGTCCGCGCTGCGGCGGCCGGTCCACGGCTGTCCGCCACTGCCGCCGCGCGCCGGCTCATCTACCTCGCGTTCCCCATCTCGCTGGGCGCGCTGGTGGTGCCGCTGATGAACAACATCGACGTGGTCACCGTCGTGAATCTGCTCAAACACACCGGTGAGGATCAGGCGATGGCGACGGCCCAGTTCGGACTGCTCACCGGCCGCGCCTTCAAGCTCATGATGCTGCCCACGACGCTGGCGGCCGGGATTGGCATTGCCGTGATGCCCGCCGTCTCGGAGAGCTTCACGCTCGGTTTTCGGCAACAGATGTCGGGCCGGATCGACACCGCCGTACGCCTCACCATTTTGCTGGCATTGCCGGCCGCGGCCGGCCTTGCGGTGCTGGCCAACCCGCTGGACATCGCGCTGTTTCGCGATGTCCAGGGCGCGGATGTGATTCAGGTCATGGCCTGGGCCACGGTGTTCGCCAGTGCGCAGACGACCGCGGCGGCCATCCTGCAGGGGGCCGGCTTTGCCTACCTTCCCGTGTTGAACCTCGTCCTGGCCGGGGTGGTGAAGCTGCTGCTCAACCTGTGGTGGGTACCGATGTGGGGCATCGAAGGCGCTGCGCTCTCCACCGTGGTCAGCTATGGGGTGGCGGCCATCCTCAACTTCCGCGCCATGGCCCGCCGGATGGGTGAGCCGTGGCGATGGAAGCGCTGGTTGTTTGCGCCCGCCGCGGTGACGTTCATCATGACGGGCGTCGTGTACGCCATGGAGCGGCAGTGGGAACTGTGGGGCGGCCTTGCCTGGGGGCGCGCGGCGGCGGCGTTGGCATGCGTTGTCATGGCGTTTGTCGGCGCCTGTGTCTACGGCATGGCACTGCTGGTCAGTGGTATGCTATCGAAGCGGGAACTCATCGCCATTCCGAAAATTGGCCCGCGATTGGTACACTGGTGTTCCAGGTGGGGATTCCTGCGCTGAGCTGGGGTGGCCCGCCCTGCTCAGCGGAGGAGCATGGGAAGGTGAGGATCTTGGCGGTCATCCATGTGGTGGGGCTTGGCCCCGGCAGCTTGGACAAGCTGTCGGTGGGGGCTCACCGTCTGCTGTTCAGCGGCATGCCCGTGGTGTTACGCACGGCCGTGCATCCCGTGGTGGACGAGCTGCGGCGGGAGGGGCTGCACTTCACCGCGTTCGATGAGCTGTACGAGCAAGGCGAGCGCTTCGAGGAGATTTACGGTGAGATGGCGGATCGGCTGCTCTCCATGGCGCGTACGCAGGGTGACGTGGTGTATGCCGTGCCGGGGCATCCGCTGATGGGCGAGCGATCCGTCCAAATACTGCGCGAGCGAGCCGCTGCGGCCGAGGTGGAGGTGCGCATCGGGCCCGGGCAGAGTTTCCTCGACGACGTATGCGCGGCTGTGGGACTCGACCCGGTGGATGGGTTGCTGCTGCTCGATGCCACCGCGCTGAGCGACGAGCAACTTCAGCCTGGGCTGACGGCCGTGATCGCCCAGGTCTATCAGCCCAGCATCGCCTCCGACGTCAAACTGACGCTGATGGAGGTGTATCCCGACGAGCACCTGGTGTGGGTGGTGCGCGCGGCGGGTGTGCCCGGCGAGGAGCAGGTGAGGCAGGTGCCGTTGTACGAGCTCGACCGGGTGCCCGGTATCGACCATCTCACCAGTGTGGTGGTGCCGCCATTGCCCCCAGGGCTGCCGCGGCGCCGCCATCTGTGGTTCGCGGTGGACGTGGTGCGCCGACTGCGGGCGCCGGACGGGTGTCCGTGGGATAAGGAGCAGACGCATGCATCCCTGCGCCGTTACGCGATTGAGGAAGCGTACGAGGTGGCGCATGCCATCGATACGGGCGATCCGGACGATTTGGCGGAGGAGTTGGGTGATCTGTTGCTGCAGGTGCTGCTGCATGCGCAGATTGCCAGCGAGCAGGGCGATTTCAACGTGCGCGATGTATTCGCGGGCCTCGCTGAAAAGCTGATCCGCCGTCACCCGCATGTGTTCGGCGACGCGGAGGCGGGCAATCCGGCGGAGGCCCAGGCGCGCTGGAATGATATCAAGCGGCGCGAGCGGGAGGCACGACGGGGCGTGGCGGAATCGACCAACAGGATGGCGCCTTCGCTGCTCGACGATGTGCGCTGGGGTAAGCCAGCGTGGCTTGTGGCTGCCGACATTCAGAAGCGCGCGGCTCAGGTGGGGTTCGACTGGCGCGATGTGCGCGATGTGCAGGCGAAGGTGGAGGAGGAGGTGCGGGAACTGGGGCGAGCCCTCGCGGAAGAACTGCAGACGGACATGGTGCCTGGGGGCACTTGGCAGCCGGAGGCAGGTACATCGTCGGCGGTGGCGGAAGAACTGGGGGATCTGCTGTTTGCGATTGTAAACCTGGCGCGGTGGTTACAATTAGACGTGGAGGAAGTACTGTCCAAGGCCAACCGCAAGTTCGAGCAGCGGTTCCGATGGGTGGAACGGCGGGTTGCGGAGACCGGACGTTCGTGGACGGATTTCTCTCTGGAGGAACTCGATACATACTGGGATGAAGCAAAAATCCGCGCGAAATCCATGGACCAGCAGGAATTTGCGGGCAGAGAACGAAATACTTGAGCGACATTGGACGAAGGGGGACATGCATCGGTGAACAAGAACGACCTGATCAGCAAAGTGGCGGAAGCCACCGGTTTGAAGAAGAAAGACGCCGAAGCGGCGGTCAATGCTGTTTTCGGTGCGATTGAGGATGCCCTCAAGAGCGGGGACAAGGTCCAGATCATCGGCTTCGGCACGTTCGAGACGCGCAAGCGCGCCGCGCGCTCCGGGCGCAACCCGCAGACGGGCGAGGCCATCACGATTCCGGAGTCGACGGTGCCGGCCTTCAAGCCTGGCAACAAGCTGAAGGAACTCACTCGCTGACGTGCGGCTGGACAAGTTCCTCAAGGCATCGCGCCTCGTCAAACGGCGCACCGTCGCGAAGGAACTGTGCGATGCGGGGCGTATCTCCGTGGCGGGCCGGGTGGCCAAGGCTGGGACGGAAGTCCGGGTCGGCGATGTGCTGACCATCCGCTATGGCAACCGCCTGCTGGAGGTACGCGTGCTCGCGCTTGTCGAGAATCCTCGAAAGGACGAGGCTTCGGCGATGTATGAGGTGTTGTCGGAGACACCCGTCGCGCCGCTCAGGGTCTCCGGCGATGCTGGGAACGTGCCGGATGATCAGGAATAGCATTGCCGTGAGCGCTTCTTCCCGCCCCACCACCTTCCTCAGGTGGTGGGGCGTTCTATTTGACGCGAGCCCGCATACACTGGAAGCGAATCAGCCGGGGACAGGTTGGGGGGGTACGCATGACGGGTGCGGAAGAGCACAACCTCACCGTCAAAGGGCGAAAGTGGATTGAGGTGACCGGCGTTTCCAGTGTGGAGAGCTTCGACGACAGGGAGTTCATGCTGACGACACGCGGTGGCCCGCTGCACATCCAGGGATCCGGACTGCACATCAAGCATCTCGACCTGGAGGAGGGCGTGGTGATCATCGAGGGGACGCTCACCGGTCTCGCCTACGTGCAGGAGCATGGGAAGAAACGCCGGCTCGGCAGCCGGCTGTTCCGTTGAGGAAGCGGCCATGCATCCGTTTCAATACGTCATCGGCCTGTTTTTCGCGGCGTGGGCGATGGGCGCGGTGTTTGATGTCTACAACACGGTCACGGGCAGCAGCGCATGGCTGCGATGGCTGCGGCCGGTGCTGGACCTGGTGTTCTGGGTCGCCTCCGCACTGTTCGTGTTTTACATCATGTACCGAACCGACAATGGCCGCATGCGGCTGTATGTCTTCCTCCTTCTGCTGGCGGGCTATCTGCTGTATCGGGTGATCCTGCACCACGCGGTGGTGCGCAGCGCGTTCACGGTGGTACGCCTTGTTCGGGGCATCGTGAATCTTTTATGGCGGACCATCCACGTGCTCGTTGTGCGTCCCGTGCGCGCCGTGTTGCGCGCATTGTGGCGGCTGGTCCAGATGCTCTACGTTCTGCTCTGCCGACTCGAGGATGTGGCGGCGTGGGTACTCATGCGCATCTGGCGCCTCGCGGCAGGCTGGTGGTGGCGGCGGCTTGTTGCCGTGCCCTGGGTGGCCCGATTTTTAAGCCGACTGCGCGATACCTGGGAAGGATTCTGGATGCGCGCGTCGAATTGGATTCGGAAACATCCTCGTCAGGCGTGAAGCCTCCATAGGGAGAGGTGACTGTGCAGAACAGGCAGCCCGCGGAGAGAGGGAGGACCGCAGCCGGTTCGCAACGCCATCCCGCTCACCTGCCGCGCGCGCGCTGGCTGAAGCTGCGTTACCTGGCACCTATCGCGGTCTGTGTGTGGGGGACATACTATTATCTGCACACACTGCATCCGCAGTTGGTGGCCCTACAGCAGCAACAGCAGGCACTGAGCCAGCAGCTACAGACGCTGCAGGCTAAGAATAACGAACTGGCGCAGCAGGCACGCAATCTGCAGGATGACGCATACGTTGCAAAGTATGCGGGTGAGCACTTCAATCTGGTGATGCCGGGTCAGGTTCCGTTTGTCGTGCACTGACGAGATGACAGGGCGGTCACGCACGGCGTGCCCCGGGGTGGGTCCTTTCCCCGGCAGGTGCCGGCCTTTGCCGCGCATACCGGCATTTCGCAGCTTGACGGACGGGCGCGTTGGGGTAGAATACAGAAGAATACCATCGGCGCAGTTTTTTCCGGTGTATTTTCAAACGTTCAGGGAGGCCGTTTCTTTAACATGTCCATTGAGGTCGGCAGCAAGCTGTCGGGGAAGATCACGGGGATCACTCACTTTGGAGCATTTGTATTGCTGCCGGGAGGCGTGACGGGACTCGTCCACATCTCGGAGATCTCCGATGAATACGTGAAGGATATCCACGATTACCTGAAGATCAACGACGAGGTCACCGTCAAGGTGCTGAATGTGGATCCGAGCGGAAAGATTGCGCTGTCCATCCGGCAGGCGCAGGACAATCCGTCCGGGCGTCAGGGGCGGCGCGGCCGGCCGAGGCAGTCGTTCGAGGATAAGCTGTCCCGGTTTATGCGGGAGAGCGAGGATCGGCTGCAGGCGCTCCGGCGCAGCGAGTCCAAGCGTGGCGGCCGCGGCGGACGGCGGGGCTGAGCCGGATCGGCGAAATTGTGATGTTGCAAACGCTGCATGCGGGGCGGGGGCACCAGGGTGCCCCCGTTTTTTGATGAGACAGCGCGGGAGGGAGTCAGGCAGACATGGCAGAGGAAAAGAAGCCGGGCGTGGGCAGTGACGCGGCGGGCAACGATACGGCCTACCTGGAGTTTGAGCTGGCGGATGGACGGCGGGTTTTTCTCGCTTTCCAGGACGTCAACGACCGGGACGGCTGCGAATACTCGCTGGAGATGCACCAGATCTACATTGGTCCCGTGGACGAGGCCGCGCTGTACAGTATCCTGGAGAAGTTTCGGGGTCGCGTGCTCGCCGGATTGTGACCCAGCGCGGGGCTTTGACCTGAACTGGGCGAGCGTCTATAATTTTCTGTAACATGATCTGATGCGGGAGGGCAGACTGGCTCTCCCTCGAGGCTGACAGCGAGGTGACGCGGATGAGCCCGGATGCCCACTACCTTCATCCCTGGTTGATTGCGCTGTTTCTACTGGCGTTCACCATCATGTCGTTGATTGGACTCGTGCGACTGCTGCAGGAGCGTCGTTTGTTCGGCTCGGTCCTGCTCTTGCTCTCTGCGGTCGTCTTCGGCTACAGCACGTACATCGCTGCCACCCTGCACGCGTGATTCGCGCGCCATCCGGGGCAAGAAGCGACAGGCGGAGATCTCGGCATGAGGTCTCCGCCTGCACGCATTTCACCGAAGGGCTGTGCCCCATCCGGCTTCGGGCCATGCGAGGTCTAGTCACGACGGGCGGCGGTATTTGAAGAAGGCTTGGTTCAGCATCCGGATCGCTCGTACGTCATGGCTGAAAAAGGCCCGTTTGAGTTGCTTGCGGAGCCACTCCGGCATGCCATCACCCCTGATGTGCGTCCGCCTGCCGCCGGTGGACGCAGGGTGCAGCGCTTTGCACCGCTTTACCCCATGTATACGCAGCACCCCTTCGTCCAGACAGCCGCGCACCGCGGCCACGCCCACAGCCGCACTCCGCAGCCGCACAGCAACTCATCCACGCATGGATGTCCG
Organism: Alicyclobacillus sp.; assembly: GCA_023511725.1. Lineage (GTDB taxonomy): Bacteria > Bacillota > Bacilli > Alicyclobacillales > Alicyclobacillaceae > JAIMAY01. Next base: position 64,241 of record JAIMAY010000008.1, on the reverse strand, counting down.
CTCCGAATCCGCGTTATGCTCTTCCGGTCAGCAGGTCCAGCCGGCTGTGGACCTGGGTCACCGGGATCCCGGCCTTCTCCAGCAGCGATGCCGCGTACGGGTCCGGCCGGTAGACCTCCTCGAAGAAGACGCGACGAATACCCGCCTGGATGATGGCCTTGGTGCACTGCAGACACGGCAGGTGAGTGACGTACAGGTCCGCACCTTCCGCAGCGATGCCGAACCGGGCGCATTGCAATAGCGCGTTCTGCTCCGCGTGAATGGCGCGGATGCAATGGCCATCGACCATCAGGCAGCCGACGTCGGTGCAGTGCTCGTCGCCGCTGATGGAACCGTTGTAACCGGCGGCGATGATGCGCTTGTCCCGCACAATGACGCAACCCACCGCCAGCCGCGGGCACGTGGAGCGCATGGCCATCACCCGGCTCTGCGATGCAAAGAACTCATCCCACGTCATTCTGCGCGGAATCCTGTCGCTCTCGTGCATCCTCGTCTCCCCATTCGACACATTTTCTCCCCATTATACCGGCTCGTCCGCGCAGGACGATGGCCGCACCGCGTATGCCCGGGAATGCTGTCGGAAACTTCTCTGGTTCGACACCGCCGTTTGACACAATCTTTCCCCGGCCTGTCCGTATAATGGCGCTACCAAAAGCCGAGGAACGGCCATGATGAGGCGGAGGGATCAGGATGGGTCGTCAAGCGACGCAACACGCGGTCGGAGATGCCTGGACCATGCAGGGCGGGCGCAGGTGGACGCGTCTGCGACTGCCGGACAAGGTGCAGCGCACGGTGGCGCAGCATCTGTGGCTGCGCGTGGGTCTTTTGAGTGTGTTCGGATTCTTGCTCGGGCGAGCCAACATTGAGCATGCGGTGACGCCGTTTGCGCTTGCCTACTTCGCCGTCTTGCGCGAGGTGGTAGGACTGCGCAAGAGCTGGCCGGCGTGGCTGGCCATCGCCGGTGCACTGACGGCCGGTGGTTGGCACGGGGCGGGCGTCATTGGCGTGGAAGTCGTGCTGTACGCGGCGTTGCGGCAGGCCCTGTTCCGGCGGCGGACGCCGGACCTGCACTGGGTGCCGTTCATAGCCGGCGCAGTCGGATTGGCGGTCCGGCTGCTGGCCGTCGGTACGGTGTGGACGCGGTACGACGTGCTGTTGGCCGCGGCGGAGGGCGCCCTGGTCGTGATCCTTTCGCTCATCTTCCTGCAGTGCCTGCCGCTTCTCGCAGGCCGATCCGGCCTCTACACGATGCGCCAGGAGCAGCTGGTCAGCTTCACCATCCTGCTCGGCTCCGTGCTGTCGGGCCTCTCGGGGCTCGCGGTGAACGGCGTGTCGATTGGCCAGGCGGCGATGGACTACATCGTGCTGCTGATAGCGTTTGCCGGCGGTGTGGGGGCGGGCACGGCGGCTGCGGTTGTGATTGGCGTGCTGGCGCTGCTGAGCCACGCCGAGGGCTTGGCCGGCGTGGCCATCCTGGCCTTCGCGGGACTGATGGCCGGTGTGATGCGACAAGCGGGCCGATGGCTGACGGGCCTCGTCTTCCTGCTCGCCCTCGGGGTGCTGACGCTGAGCGTCAGCCAGGACTGGGGCAGCCTGTTCTACGCGCTGGCGGCTGCGGGGATGGCGACCGCGCTGTTGTGGGTGACACCATCTTCGCTGCGCCATCAGATTGCGCTGCTGGTGCCGGGGACGGCGGAACACCGGCGGTCGGAACAAGATAGAGTGCGGCGTATCCAGCAACTGCTCACCGGAAAGATGGAGCAGATGAGCCAGGTCTTCGATGAGCTGGCCGCGACCTTCGCCGACACGGGCGACAATCCGCTGCACACATCGCAGCAACTGCTGGATCAGATGATAGGGTCGGCGGCGCGCAGCGTCTGTGCGGGTTGCGCTCGCCGCAAGCGCTGCTGGGAGCAGGAGGGCATTGCGACCTACAACGCGATGACCAACACGCTCGCCAAGCTCGAGGCACGGCCCGGGCCGGGGACCGGCGCCAGCCCGGATCTGCGCGAGCGCTGCATCCGCCTTGATCCGCTGATGGCTGTGCTCCGGCGCAATCTGGAGATCACGCAGCGCGACGCCAAATGGTTGGAGAAGATGCATGAGCAGAAGACGCTGGTGGCGGCGCAGCTTTCCGGGGTGGCGCACGTGATCCGCGGGATTGCCGCTGAGATTGAGCGCGACAGGCGCCATTCGCTGGAGTGGGAGGAGCGGATCATGGCCGCGATGGAGCAGCTCGGGTTGTACGTGGACCACGTGCACATCGTGAGTCTGGACCCCGGCAAGGTGGAGATTGAGGTGGTGCAGCCTGCGGCCGGTGCGGCGGAGGCGTCGGAGCGGGTGATTGCGCCGCTGTTGTCGGGCGTGATTGGCGAGCACATCCGCGTCTCGCGCTTGAACGGCGGCGATTCCGGCCCGTGTACGACCGTGTTCACCTCCGCGCACGAGTTCGACGTGGACACCGCCGTGGCCAGCGTCGCCCGTGGCGGTCGCATGGTCTCGGGCGATTCGCACACCGCGGTCGATCTCGGCAACGGCCGCTTCGCCATCGCCGTCAGCGACGGCATGGGCAACGGCGAGCAGGCGCGACGCCAATCGAAGGCGGCCATCGAGCTGTTGAAGAAGCTGCTCGCCGCCGGATTCGATGAGCAACTGGCCGTGCGCACCGTCAATTCCACGCTGCTGCTCAGGTCGCGGGAGGAGTCGTTCACCACGCTCGATCTCGCCCTCATCGACCTGTACACGGCGCGCACCGAATTTCTGAAGATTGGCTCTGCGCCGAGCTTTATCAAGCGGGGCAAGACGGTGCGCACCATCGCAGGCGCCGGGGTGCCTATCGGTATCCTTCAGGACATCGAGGTCCAGACCATCGAGGAATCGCTGCGCGACGGGGATCTCTTGATCCTTGTATCGGACGGTGTCTACGACGCCGCCATGCATGTCTATGACCGGGAGGAGTGGTTGCGTTCGCAGATTGAACAGCTGGAGACGGAGGACCCGCAGGGTATCGCCGACACCCTGCTCGAAGCGGCGGTGCGCGTCGGCGACGGCCAGATCCAGGATGATATGACGGTGCTGGTGGCGCGCATTCGTCGCCATCAGCCGGAATGGGCGGTGATATCCGTGCCGGGCGTCGTGGGGCTGCGCCGCGGCGAGCAGGCCCGGCGGCGCGGCGCCTAGAATACCCCGCCCAAGGGCGGTGGGCCCTTGGGCGACGGCTTCCTCTGTGCTCGCCGGCGTTTGTTCCTCCGCAGTTCGGTCCATACTGGCTACTACCGATACTGCGGGGGTGAGAGTTTTGGCAGGGAAAGAAGCCATCCTCCGGCAGATCCTCGTGATCACGGACGGATGTTCGAATCTCGGCGTGAGTCCCGTCGACGCGGCGGCAAAGGCCAAGCAGCGGCGGATTGTGGTGAATGTGATAGGGGTCGTGGACAAGGGCGAGATCGGCATGGTGGGGCGCGAAGAGGCGTACTCCATCGCCGATGCGGGCGGCGGCATGTGCCGCATCGTGGAGCCGGCGGATCTGTCGGCGACGGTGCAGATGCTGACGCGGCAGACGATGCAGCTCACACTGCACGAGGTGGTCAACGAGGAGCTCATGCAGGTGATGGGCAAATCGGCGGAGGATCTGCCGCCCGTGGACAGGTCCAAGGTGATGCAGGTGCTCGACAAGCTGGAGGACGAGGTGCGCATCCAGCTCGTCGTGGCCGTGGACATGAGCGCGAGCATGAAGGACAAGCTGCCGACCGTGCGCGAGGCCATCCGGGATCTCGCGCTGTCGCTGCACGCCCGGCAAGGCGCGGCGGAGGTGGCGGTCATTGGTTTCCCGGGCGATCACGATGATCCCGTCCGCCTCATCCAGCCGTTCCGCGCGGACGTGGATGTCACAGCGCTCGAGCGGCAGCTGGCGGCGCGCGGCGGGACACCGACGGGCCCGGCGATTGAATACGCTGTACAGATGTTTGATCAACTCCGCGAGCTGCCGCCCGGTGCCGAGGAGGACCTGCCGCTGCGGCGCACTTGGGGTGGCAGCGCCATCTGAGCGGCGCTTGCGCCATGCAGCGCGTAAAGGCGCTCAGCAGGGGATGCGCGCGGAGCGTTGAGCGGAGGGCGACGGATGGCGAGGCAATTGGATGGCGGCGTGGCGCTGCCTGAGTGGCCCAGCGGCACCATGCTGAAGGGCAAGTGGTCGGGAACGGTCCTCATGATTGAGCGGCGCCTCGGCACCGGGGCCAACGGTGCCGTGTATCTGGCGCGGACGGTGAGCGGGCCGGTCGCTCTTAAGGTGTGCCGCACCGCCGGCGAGGCGGCCATGGAGTGGGGGCTGCTTGACCGCCTGCGCAGTGCGGGGGCGCCGCTGCCGCGGCCGATCGTGATAGACGATGACATGGAGAGCGGCGCCTTCTTCTACGTCATGGAATGGGTGCAGGGGGAGCCGCTGCATCACGCGCTGACTCGGCTCAACCGGGTGGGTGTCCGCACGGTGCTGACGCAGGTGGCCTCAGCTTTGGCGGCGCTGCATCGTACCGGACACGTGTTCGGCGACATCAAGCCGCAGAACATCCTCGTCCATACGCGGGTACTGCAAACGCGCCTGATTGACGTAGGTGGCATCACGCCGATGGGGCGGTCGGTGCGCCAGTTCACACCGTACTTCGACAGAGCCTTCTGGGACCTCGGGTCGCGCCGCGCTGAGGCGCACTACGACGTGTGCGGCCTGGCGTTGGCGGTGGTGCAGAGCTATGCCGGCTCGCCCCCAGCGCAGCTCACGCACCAGGATCCGGCGGCGCGCAGGCGCTGGCTGCAGCGGGCCATCCCGCGCCTGCCGTGGTCAGATCTGGCCACCGTGATGGAATGGGCACTGACCGATTCAGGCGTGGGCGCGGATGATCTGGCACGGGCGCTGTCGGCACTGCCGGATGCACCACCGCGGGAGGCCGGGGTCCGTGCTGGGAAACGCCGTGCCGCCCACACGGTCGGCAGCGGAAACCCCGTCCCGCCCCCGGCTCGCAGCACGGCGGTCGCCGGACGAACGCACACCGCCGCGATGGGGACGGGGGTAGCCGGGGCAGTGGCGGGATTGACCCCATCCACCACCGGGCGCCGTGCGCGACAGGCTGCGGTGGTACCTGTCACGGCACGCCGCCGCATGGACTGGACGGAGCGCGTGATGTGGGTCAGCCTGGGGCTCGCTGCAGCGTCAACAACGCTCGCCTGGCTGGCGGTGACGGGCTGGTTTTGACACCTCTTCCGATAGGGCATTGCGCAGCTTTTCGATGGCGCGCTTCCGCCACGTCTTGGCGGTCTCTGCGGAGACGCCGCAGGCGGTGGCCAACTCCGGCATCGTCACACCAGCCATCAGCGCCTGCATGGCCAGCGTCTCACGCGGGCTGAGCCCCGCCGCCTGGAACACCTGCGGCCACTCGGCCATGGCCTGCGCTGCCTCGGCGAGAGCCGCCAGATCTGCCGTCTTCCCCATCCAGTGGTCCAATGCATCGGATCTATCCGCGCCATCCTCCAGGTGGCGGGTCCTGTCCCGCTGCACCCACCAACGACGCATCGCCGTGCGCACCGCACCGCGCACGTGGATCACCGCATACGCCTCGAATGGGATGCCGAGCGCCGCATCGAATTGGTGGATACACTCCACAAACGCAAGCCGTGCTTCCTGAAGCGCATCTTCATACGAGAGGTGGCGATAGCGGCGGGCAATCCTCTGGAGCATCGGGTCCGCCTGTGCGCACAGCGCGGCGACACCACCTGCATCGTTCGCGTCCGGAACGTGTCTTTCTGCCAGCCACAAAAGTCGACCATCCGACACCACGGTGGACATGTTGTGAGCCTCCGGCGGGGGCCGGCCCTCCGAGTTTTGCGCGCTGAGGTCAGCCTAGCAGCGGCTGAAGGGCCGCGCTACGGAAGACTGCGCGGCGAGATCCACCGCCAAGTCCGCGAGTCTCGGGCAGCGGTCCCCTTCCGGTGGCGGGCGGAGGCATTTCATAGGCGCGGACCAGGGGACAAGTCCACGACAGGGTGGGTTGATTTGGGCTTTGTGGAGAGAGTCTATCATGGTTAACGCAAGGAAGAAATAGAAAAATGCTATTGTGCTCTACGTTTATGGATTGTATACTCGAAACAACCAGTTTTGTCTCCATGTTTCATAGTGACCCGCAACGCAGCATGAGCCAACCGGCGGAGAGGACGAAAAGGCGTGATGGACGAAGCACAGCAACCGGCATCGGATGTCATCCTGTATCGGCAGCGGGGGGAGATGCCGGCCCCGGAGCGATGGATCAGCAAGGTCGTGGCTTGGCTGCCCGTGTATGCGGAGGAATGCGGCAATGCCGCACGGGTGCTGCTGGAAGACGGCACGGAACACTGGTTCCCGGTGACGGCCGGGTGGGTTTATCGGCAATTGGCCGCGCATTACATGATGGATATCAGCGCGCTGCGGCGTTGGTATCAGCACTGCATGCAGTTGTCACAGTCACCGCCCATTCCGGTGGCGCCCCGCGATCTGAGCTTCTTCGCGGTGAAGTCTCGCTCCGGTCCGTACGGTCGAAATGACGGCGTGATTGGCTATGTATCGGACGCACACGTGGCTACGGTGAAGTCGCTCACGGCCCGTACCATCCAGGTACAATTGACGACCGGCCGCGAGCTGACGCTCCCGATGTCGCGCCAGATGTTTGAGGGACAGCGCATGCGCGCCCGGGTGTTTCGGCATTACCTGGCGGGTGAAGGTCTGCTCTGAATCCCATGCGATGCACCTCATCACGCGCGATCTTCATCGAAGGCGCGGACGGCAGGCGTCACCGGCTTGCCGTCCTCATCCACCCCCATGACAATCTCCTCGCCGCAGGTCACCTCCGCCTGCCCCGCTGTGATCTCTCGCAGCATGTCCATCACGCGCCCCGCCTCCGCAGCCTTCGGCCACGCCACAAGTCTCACATCCACCCCAAAGTTCCGCTCGCCCACCGCAACCCCCAGCGTGCTCAGGGTGTGCTCAATCTTCCCGTACGCGTCGTACGCGCAGCGCACATGCAATCGCCGCAGCCTCTGACAGCGAAGAAGGGACGCGGCATCGAGCGCCTGCACGGTGGTGCCGCTGTAGGCGTGCACGAGGCCGCCCGCGCCGAGCAGGATGCCGCCAAAGTAGCGCGTGACCACGACGAGGCACTGTGTGACGCCGCGGTGGCGCAGCGCGTCCAGGATGGGCCGCCCGGCGGTGCCCGAGGGCTCCCCATCGTCGGAATAGCGCTCGGTCGGCACCTCGAGACCCACGCGCCAGGCGTAACAATTGTGCGTGGCCTGCGCATGGCGCGCGCGAATGAGCTCCAACTCCCGTTCGGCTTCCTGCGTCGAGAATACGGGGACCACGTGGCCAATGAAGCGGGATCTGCGTATGGTCTGCTCCACCACGCACGGCGCGGCGGGAAACAGAAGGTCATCGGATGCGTGCTCCATCATCGGCGTTCCCCCTTCTCCCTTTACACACCCCGTCCGCATCGTTAAAGTAAAATGGAGCAGATTCGACAACTCTCGCGGCAGGCGCCGGCCGCCCGAGGGCACCGGCGAGGGAGGGTACGGTGTGAAACCTAATTCGACTTCCGTGCGGCCACGTCGCGGCCGGCGTGTGCTACGCACGGTGCTAATTCTGTTGGGCGTGTTCATCCTTGGGTTCCTGGCTGTGGGTGCCTACGAGTACTACCGGCTGCAGCCGGCGAAGCACTTTCAAACCCCGAAGGTGGCGGTGCAGCCGAAGGGCTCATCGACACCGCAGTTGCAACAGGATGTGTTCAACGTACTCCTGCTTGGCTCCGACGCCAGACCTGGAGACACGGTGTTTCACACCGACTCCATGATGGTGGTGCACGTGGATCTCAATAAGCACCAGTACAGCGTCCTCAGCCTGCCGCGGGATACGCGGGTGTACGTGCAGGGGTACGGCTACACGAAGCTGACGAGCGTGAACCTCCTCGGTGACGCCAAGGGTGGCATTGACGAGGGTGTGCGCATGACCATCCAGACGGTGTCGGACCTGACGGGGCTGACCATCAACTATTATGCCATGACTAACTACAGCGGTCTGCAGGCGATGGTGAATGCGCTGGGCGGGATCGACATGAATGTGCCGTTCCGCGTCGTGCTCACGCATCCCTGGTACCCTCAGAATAAGGGCAAGGTGATCACGCCCGGTGAACACTTCCTCAACGGCCAGATGGTCGCCGAGGTGGTGCATGAGCGGGACTCGCTGCCGCAGGGGGATTACAGCCGGCAAAAGTTGCAGGAGGAGGCCATTCTGGGGATGGCGCGCACGGCGCTGGAGCCGCAGAACCTGCCCAAGCTGCCGGCGTTCGTCAACTCGGTGCCGCAGTTCCTGGTGGCGACCAACATGTCCACCGAGGACATGCTCAGCCTGGCGCTCGCCGTGAAATCGTTTGACCCGAATCAAGTCAAATATTACCAGTTGCAAGGGGCAAGCGAGCGCCTGTACGACGATGTGCTTCGGGCGTACAATGACCAGATTGTGCTGGATCCGGGCGAGATCCGCCAGGTCGTCGAGGAGTTTGACCCGTCGGCAACCTTACCGAGCAGCGCCGCGGCCATGAACTCGACCGGCGCGGCTGGCTGAATCGAGGTGTGGGACATGCAGAGAGTGCGCAAGGCTGTCATCCCTGCGGCGGGACTCGGGACGCGCCTGTTGCCGGCGACCAAGGCCATGCCCAAGGAGATGCTGCCTGTCGTCGACAAGCCCGTCATCCAGTACATCGTCGAGGAAGCGGTGGCCGCCGGCATCGAGGACATCCTGATTGTCACCGGCAAGGGCAAGCGCGCCATCGAGGACCATTTCGACAGATCCGTGGAGCTTGAGGCGCTCTTGCAGGACCGCGGGAAGCGCAACGAATTGGAAACCATCCGCGCCATCTCGGAGATGGCCAACATTCATTACATCCGCCAGAAGGAACCGCTCGGACTCGGCCACGCGGTGTGGTGCGCCCGGCGCTTCATCGGGGATGAACCGTTCGCGGTGCTGCTCGGCGACGTCCTGATCCAATCGGAGGAACCGGCGCTGGTGCAGCTTTTGAGGCGGCGAGAGGTCGTGGGCGGGGCCGTGATCGGCATCCAGCCGGTGGCCGCGGCGGACGTGCACAAGTACGGCATCATCGACGGCGTGGAGATGGAACCGGGACTGTTCCGGGTGCGACGTATGGTGGAGAAGCCCCGTCCGGAGGAAGCGCCATCGAATCTGGCCATTCTCGGCCGCTATGTGCTACCGCCACAGGTGTTCACGCACCTGGAGCATGCGAGTGCCGGCGCGCTCGGTGAGATTCAACTCACGGATGCCCTGGCCCAACTCGCGGTGGAGTCGGACGTGTACGGGCTGACGGTGCAGGGACGGACGTTTGACATCGGCAGTCCGCTCGGCTGGCTTGAAGCGACCGTCGCGATGGCGCTCGCCGACCCGGCCCTGGGGGATGGCGTGCGCCGTATTCTCTATCGCGAATTGGAACGCACACCGGGTCGTTGATGGTACGGGTGACGCCGCGGATGGCGGCGTGTTGTTGGACAAGCGTATGGTTGAGGCACGTGGCAGCGGCCTGGGCCGCATCCGCGAAGGTTCTGCTGAGTACCGCCAGAATTGCCAGGCGGTGCGCAGCGGCGCGGATGCGGCCTTTTTTTTGTGTGGCCGCCCTCTCTCGACAGCCTTCGCGTGCTGCACAGGCTACAATGGCCCTACCACAGTGAAACGGGAGCGAGGTTCACATGGATGTGAAGGAAGCGGCGGCTTTGCTCGGCATCCATCCCAGCACGGTACGTCGCTGGATCCGCAGCGGCAAGGTCCCCGCCACGGCGTACCGCGAAGGTTCCGCTATCCGCTACGACATTCCCCCGCAGTGGATCCACACCGTCTCGATGGCGTCGCTGGGCGCGGAAGCAGCGGCGGCGACCGAGTCGGCGACCGAGACGCTGGTCCCGCATGCCGCTGGGCAGGCCAACGCACCCGACAAGCCAGGTCTGGACCGGGGATGGCAGGAAGAGATTCAGCGAAGCGTTCTGAAGGCTGTGGATCAGTCCGTGGTACGCGCACTGCTGGAAGCGTTCGAGCGGTTCGCCGCCGAGGAACGCCAGCGCCGGGCCGAGTTGGTGCGGGAAACGATGGAGCTGAAGGTACGCCTGGATCAGGTCGAGCGCCGGCTGCAACAAGTGCAGGCTGCACTGGCCCCCGAGAGGCGCACGGGGCCCCAAGCCGGCCAGCCGGAGACGACGGTAACAGCGGACGTCTCGGTGACCAGCGCGCCTGAAGCGGCTTGGACCGAGGTGCGCAAGGCCAAGGCCGAGGCTGCGGCGACAGTCTCCTGCGAGCGCGCGAGCGGAGTTTCTGCTTCAGTGCATACCGAGCCGGACGATGGGCAGGGGCAGCGTCGGCGCGCCCGTGTACGGCGTAGGGCGTGGTGGCGTTGGTGGTGAGCCGCTGGACGTAGATGACAGCCAGGTGACCCTGCGGGCCGGAGCACGTAGCACCATGTGCCGGTGAGAGACATCGGTGTGCCTGGGCGATGATTGCCTGTCACTGCTGCTCCCGCAACAGTTGGAGCTGCGCCTCGAGCGCCTCCATCCGTCCGGCGGAGATATCCTGGCGTTTTTCCAGTACATGAACCCGGTGCAGTTCATGTTCGATGCCACAGAGTCTCTTGTCCATCGAGCTGACCTGTTCCTCGAGGGCGGTGAGCCGCTTGTCTACTCTTGAAAAGTGTTCCTCCATCTTTTGAGACAGGTCGATCATCCGTTGATTGGTGCCACCAACCAGATGGATCAACTGCGCCACCATGTCGTGGATTTGCTTGATGCTTGCCTCGAGCGTCATCCCGAACCCCTCCCGTTCAGCGGAGATGTATCTGGTTTCGACGCTCTTCCAAGAGCACCTGCCAAAGCGTCCTGGTGTTTACAAAACGATGGCCCCCTATGCTGCGCCGGGTGGTGACGAGATTCGTCACGGATCGCGATGGATGAAATGGTCCGAAGATACATACAATGGACTTGCATACGATGTCAAAATCTTTGGTCACACGGTGAGTCGAAAGGAGGCCACGGCGTTGAGTATCCCGTTCGAGCATCTGCAGTGGATGTACGAGACGATGGTGAAGATTCGCACGTACGAGGAGCGATTGGTGGAGGCGTACGCGGAGGGCAAGTACCCGGTGTTCAACATCGGTGCGGGCCCGGTGCCGGGGGAGATGCACCTGGCGGCCGGGCAGGAGCCGGCGGCGGTGGGCATCTGCGTGCACCTGAAGCCGGAGGACACGGTGACAGCGCCGCATCGTCCGCATCACCACGCCATCGCCAAAGGCGTGGACCTGCGCCGGATGACGGCGGAGATCTACGGTAAAGCGACGGGGCTGGGCAAGGGCAAGGGGGGTCACATGCATCTGTTCGATCCCGCCACCAAGTTCTCCTGCGGCGGCATCATCGCGGCGGGGATGCCGCACGCGGCGGGCGCGGCCCTGGCGTCGAAGATGCGAGGCAAGGACTGGGTGGCGGTGGCGTTCATCGGCGAGGGTGCGGCCAACCAGGGCGCGTTCCACGAGACGCTGAACCTCGCGGCGCTGTGGAAGCTGCCGTTGGTGGTCGTGATCGAGGATAACCGGTATGGCATCTCCGTGCCGAAAGCGCTCTCGACAGCGGTGGAGCGCAACGATGCGCGTGCGGCGGCCTACGGCATCCCGGGCTACTACGTGGCGGACAACGATGTGCTGGAGATGTATCGCGTCAGCCGCGAGGCGGTGGAGCGGGCACGGCGCGGCGAGGGGCCGTCGCTGATTGAGATTGAAACGTACCGCTACCTTGGCCACTTCCAGGGTGACCCGGAGGTCTACCGCGCCAAGGAGGAGGTCCCGGGCCTGCGAGAGAAGGACCCCATCCGCAGGCTGCGCGAGCACCTGTTGGCGCAGGGCGTGGCGGAGCAGGACATGGCGGCATGGGAGGCACGTGCCAAGGCGGCGGTGGATGAGGCGTTCGCATTCGCGCGGGACAGCGAATACCCGGCTCCGGAGGCGGCACTGGAAGATGTGTTCGCCGCCAGCGAGGTCTGAGAGGGGGAGCTTTTCATGGCCACGGAACTTAAGCAGCGGTTGCTGACCGGCAATAAGGCGATGGCGGAGGCCATTGCGCAGGAGATGACGCGCGATCCGTCCGTGTTCGTCATGGGCGAAGACGTGGGCCGGTACGGCGGCATCTTCGGCGCGACCGAGGGGCTTTATGAGAAGTTTGGGTCGGAGCGCGTGATCGACACGCCCATCTCTGAAACCGCCTTCATCGGGGCGGCCATCGGCGCGGCGGCGGAAGGGATGCGGCCGATTGTCGAGCTGATGTTCGTTGACTTCTTCGGCGTGTGCATGGACCAGATCTACAACCACATGGCGAAGATCCATTACATGTCGGGTGGCAGCGTGAAGCTCCCCTTGGTGCTGATGACGGCGGTGGGCGGTGGGTACAACGACGCGGCACAGCACTCGCAGACCCTGTACGCCACCTTCGCGCATCTGCCGGGTCTCAAGGTGGTGGCGCCTTCGACCCCCTATGATCTGAAGGGCATGATGATCTCCGCCATCCGCGACGACAACCCGGTGCTCTTCATGTTCCACAAGTCGCTGCAGGGGCTCGGATGGATGGCGCCCATCGACGCGGCCGTCGGCCACGTACCGGAGGAGCCGTACACCGTGCCCATCGGCAAGGCGCGCATCGCCCGCGAGGGGCGGGACGTCACCATCGTTGCCGTGCAGATGATGGTGCACCACGCGCTGGCGGCGGCAGAGCAGCTTGCGGCCGAGGGGATTGAGGCGGAGGTGATTGACCTGCGCTCGCTGGTGCCCCTGGATAGACAGACCATCGTGGACAGCGTGCGCAAGACGCACCGCCTGCTGGTCGTCGACGAGGACTATCTGTCCTACGGCATAACGGCCGAGGTGGCCGCCACGGTGGCGGAGCAGGCGCTGTATGAGCTGGCTGCGCCGATTCGCCGCCTGGCTGTACCGGACGTGCCCATCCCGTACAGCCGGCCCCTGGAGCAGTTCGTCCTGCCGAATCCGGACAAAATTGCGGCTGCGGTGCGGCAGCTGATGGCGGAGGGTTGATGGCGCCCATGGACGCGGTGGAACTCCGGTTGCCCAGAACGTCGCAGACGATGGACGAAAGCGTGATTGTGTTCTGGTACCGCGGCGAGGGCGACCGGGTCCGCGCCGGCGAGGTGCTCGTGGAGGTGCAGACGGAGAAGGCCACGTACGAGGTGGAGGCCCCGGTAGACGGCGTGGTGTCCGGCATCCGGGTGAAGCGCGGCGAGGTGGCGCGCGTCGGCGACGTATTGTGCACGCTGCTGCCGGTGGAGGCGGCCGACGCGGGTGCGGGCGCTGCGCCGGGGGCTGAGGCTGAACAATCCGGTGCGGGTGTGGCCGGTGCGGGAGTGGCCGGGGGCGCTGCCGGGCGCGAGGGTGGTGTGGCGTCCGGCGCTGCCAGCGGCCAGCGCGACGGGTTCGTCGCCATGGCCCCACGCCTGCGCCGGCTGGCCCAAGAACTGGGTGTCGATCCCGCCTCTCTCCACGGCACCGGCCCCGGCGGCCGCATCACGGAGGAGGACATCCGTCGCGCGGCCGCGACGAAGGCGGGAGCCGGGGATTTGTCGGCCGCGCTGCCGGGCGGCGGGCATGCTGCGCCGGGTGGCGCGTTGCCGCAGGGGGACGTGATGGACAGCATCCGCGCCATGACCCGGCGGACCATCGCGCGGCGGATGGTGCAGAGCCTGCAGGAGTCGGCGCAACTGACGCTGACCGCGTGGGCGGACGTCACCGCGCTGCACCAGCGACGCGCCGCGCTTGCGCCGGGGGCATCGTGGACGGCATGGGTGGCGCGCGCGGCCGTTCTCGCCTTGCACCGCCATCCGGAGATGAACGCCGTGTGGCAGGACGAACGGGTTGTGCCGCAGCCGGCCATTCACCTGGGCATCGCTGTGGACACACCCGACGGGCTGTGGGTTCCGGTGATTCGCGAGGCGACCGCCCTGGGCGTGGCGGCGTTGCAGGAGCGGATCGACACGTTGGCAGAGGCGGCGCGCCGGCACGCGTTGTCGCCGGAGGAACAGAGCGGCGGCACCTTCACCGTGACCAATCTCGGCGGCTTTGGCGTGGTGTTCTTCACGCCCATCCTGCAGCCTCCGCAGGCAGGCATCCTGGGCATCGGTGCGTTGGAGTCGTACCCGTCGTGGGACGGCACGGCATTTCGCCCCGGCTGGCGCCTGCCGCTCAGTCTCACGTTTGACCACCGCATCCTCGACGGCGCCCCCGCCGCCCGCTTCCTGGCGACGGTGTGCAGCTTGCTGCGTGAACCTGAGTCGCTCGTGTAGCCTCGCCGCGGGCGCGCTGGCCCCCCATGAGCCGGTCCGGCGGCCAGGTGCGATGAGCGGGTCTGGCGGCCGGGCGCGATGAGCCGGTCAGGCGGCGCCCCGCAGCCAGCCCGGGTGAGCCGTTCCAGCGGGCTGCTCCCGGCGTCTGCGGGGCTTGACAACGGATCCGCGTGTTGTGGAACATCGGTGCACAGCGGATAGGCTGGCCTGTTTCACCGGGCGTCCCTTCGGCGCCCGGTTTTGGTATGGTTAAGGAGGATACGCGTTGGACAAGCCGGGTCGCGTGGGGCGGACGCGTGGGGCGGGGGCAGGGGCACCGGGACGCTGGGGCCACCGCGGCGCCCCATAAGGCGGGAAAACCGGCTTATCCGGCGCGCTGGGGTGGCGATCGCGCCACATAAGGCGGGAAAACCGGCTTATCCGCCGCGCTGGGGCCGGGATCGCGCCACATAAGGCGGGAAAACCGGCTTATCCGCCGCGCTGGGGCCGGGATCGCGCCGCATAAGGCGGGAAAACCGGCTTATCCGCCGCGCTGGGGCCGCGATCGCGCCGCATAAGGCGGGAAAACCGGCTTATCCGCCGCGCTGGGGCCGGGATCGCGCCACATCAGGCGGATCAACCGCGTTCACACGAGGAGGCGACGGTACCGTGACAAGCGATACACCGGAGCGTAACACTCGACCGACGGTCGACCACCGTGACGGGGGCGCGCAGCGTCGTGCCTCCGCCGGCGGCCTGCCGGCGCAGTCCCCGCTGCCTCCGCTGCGCATCCGCGGCGACAGGCTGTGGCAGCGATTGCTGACGCTGGGCGAGATTGGGCGGGGTGCGGATGGCGGCATCACGCGGCTGTCGTTCACGCCGGAGGAGCGCGCCGCAAAAGATACGGTGGCGGCGTGGATGCGCGAGGCGGGGATGACGGTGCGCGAGGATGCGGTGGGGAACCTCATCGGCCGGTACGAGGGGCGGCGGCCGGAGGCGGCGGTGGTGCTGGCGGGATCGCACGTGGATTCGGTGCCGTCCGGCGGGCGGTTCGATGGGCCGCTGGGCGTGATCGGCGCGGTGGAGGCGGTGCAGACGCTGCACGAGGCGGGGCTGCGGCCGCTGCGGCCCATCGAGGTGATTGCGTTCACGGACGAGGAGGGGGCGCGCTTCCGGTTCGGCATGATTGGCAGCCGCGGCCTGGCGGGGACGCTGACGCGCGAGGAGCTGGAGGCGCGCGATGCAGACGGTGTGAGCGTGGCCGAGGCGATGCGCAAGGCGGGCCTCGACCCGGAGGCGTACGGGATGGCAGCGCGGAAGCCCGGCTCGGTGCACGCGTATGTAGAGCTGCATATCGAGCAGGGCAAGGTGCTGGAGGATGCCGGCCAGCCGGTGGGCGTGGTGACCGGCATTGCGGGGCCGCTCTGGCTGTCGATCTCGATCTCCGGCGAACCTGGCCACGCAGGCGCCACCCCGATGCGCCTGCGCCACGATGCGCTGGCAGCGGCGGCCGAGTGGATGCTGGAGGTGGAGCGGGCGGCGGCGCGAAGGCCGCACACGGTGGCGACGGTGGGCCAACTGCACCTTTCTCCTGGAGGCGTCAACATCATCCCGGGGCGGGTGGATCTGACGCTGGACCTGCGCGACATCGACGAGGCGGTGCGGGACGAGGTGGAGCGGGAGATTCGGGCGGCGGCGGATAGGATTGCGAAGGCGCGCGGCGTGCGCTTTGAGATGACTGATCTACAGCGCATCCCGCCGGTACCGTGTGCCCCTTTGGTGATGGGGGCCATCAGGCAGGCGGCAGCCGCTGAAGGGCTCAAGGCGCCCGAGCTGCCCAGCGGCGCCGGGCACGACGGGATGCAATTGGCCGGGCTGTGCCCCATCGGCATGATCTTCGTGCGCAGCCAGCGCGGCATCAGCCACCAGCCGGAGGAGTACAGCACACCGGAGGATTGCGTCGCGGGCGTGCAGGTGCTGCTGCGCACACTGTGGAGTTTGGCGAATCAGGGGGAGGATGCGGAGTGAGCCGGATCGAAACGGAGAGGTTGGAGAGCCTGCTGGCATCGGTACGCGAGGATGTGGTGCGGTGGCGGCGCCACCTCCACGCACACCCGGAGCTCTCGTTTGAGGAACACGAGACGGCGCAGTTTGTGTACAATACGCTGCAGTCGTTTGGCCACCTAGAACTGTCGCGTCCGATGCCGACCAGCGTGGTGGCGCGCCTCGTCACCGGGCGGCCGGGTCCGACCATCGCGGTGCGGGCGGACATGGATGCGCTCCCCATCGAGGAGGAGAACGACTTCGAATTCAAATCGACCCGATCCGGTGTGATGCACGCCTGCGGCCACGATGGCCACACGGCCATGCTGCTGGCCGCGGCGAAGGTGCTGGTGGCGCTGCGCGACCATCTGGTCGGCGAGGTGCGTTTTTTGTTCCAGCACGCGGAAGAGCTGTTCCCCGGAGGCGCGCAGGAACTCGTCAACGCGGGCGTGCTGGATGGCGTGGATGCCGCAATTGGCCAGCACCTGTGGGCACCCATGGAGACCGGCCGCATCGGCATCCGCAGCGGTGCCCTCATGGCCGCGCCGGACACGTTCCGCATCTGCATCCTCGGTAAGGGTGGCCATGCAGCGCAGCCGCACCTGACCGTGGACAGCATCGTCATTGCCGCCCAGGTGGTCACCAACCTCCAGCACATCGTGTCGCGCTACAACGATCCGCTCCGCCCGCTGGTGCTATCCGTAACGAAAATCTCCGGCGGTACCGCCGATAACGTCATCCCCGGCTCGGTGGAGCTCATCGGTACGGTCCGATCCTTCGACGAAACCCTCCGCGCCCAGGTTCCCCAGTGGATGGAGCGGATAGTCAAAGGGATCACCGAAGCGCACGGCGCGTCCTACACCTTCGAGTATCAGCGCGGCTACCGGGCGGTGCTCAACGATGCCGAGGTCACGGCGCGCGTCCGCGCGGCGCTCGTCGAGGCGTTCGGCGAGGACGTGATCGTCGAGACGGAGCCCACCATGGGCGGCGAGGATTTCTCCGCGTATCAGGCGGCGGTGCCGGGGACGTTCTACTTCGTCGGCGCAGGCAACGCCGCGAAGGGTATCGTCTACCCGCACCACCACCCGCGTTTCACTGTGGACGAGGACGCCCTACCCATCGGCCTGCGCGCGCTGGTGTTCGCGACGCTGCGGCTGCTCGGGGTATGACGCAGAAGAGCCGGCGCGATCCCGCCCCACAGCCCACCCCCCGCGCCCCAATCGGCTGGAGCGGGTCATCGCGCCCGATCTTCCTGGTATGTAAGCTGAATAGGGTTGCCGCATGTCATGTCGTTGGTATTGAGCAGGTGATAATGTTTGAGCAAACCAGCCAAGTTCCTGTTGATTATCGGCATCCTCCTCACTGTGTTCTTGCTCTACATCGTCGGGTGCGCTGGCCTCGTACCGACCGGGTTGATGATGGGGTATCTTTTATTCATTCCTGTCTTCTTTGTCAACGCCAACGTGATATACGCCTACCTCAATTGGGTGACCACCCTGGATCTTCTCGTCTGGATAGCGTGGGCCATCGTGTTCTGGCGGCAGGAGCGGGAGTGACGCGGGGGCTCGTCCCCCTCACCGCCCCGCCCCGTCCGGAACGCCGCGCTGCAGCGGCGGGCGCGGCCTGCGGCGACCGATGCGGATCTGGGGGTCGGCCGCAAACATGCCCCCGAGGACCAACAAGCCGCCGAGCATCTGCTGTCCGGTCATGGCGTCGCCGCGCACGAGCCAGGCGATGATGGCGGCAAACACCGGCTCCATCGAAAAGATGATGGCTGCTTGTGCGGCGGAGGTGAAGCGCTGCATGGCGTTCTGCACCCACAGCGCGAACGAGGTGGCGAGCAGGCCGTTGATCAGCGTCGCCCACAGTACGGGTGGCGCGGTCCAAGTATGCCGCGTCATCAGTGCCCCGGCTGATCCCGTCGCCGCCGACGTCACCGCGCAGCACACCGCCACTACCCACACCTCGACGGCCGCCAGCACCAAGCTGTCAAACGCCCTGCCCCACTTCTCCACCAGGACAATCTGCAAGGCCACAAAGACGGCGCACAAGATGGTCTCCAGGCTGCCCGGAGAGACGAGGCCGCGGAAGTCGAGGCCGCTGAGCAGGGTCAGTCCCGCCAAGGCCATCCATGCGGCTATCAGGACACGTCTGTGCAGGCGGCTGCCTACGATTGGTACGGCCAGCAGCGGCACCAGCACCACGTTCAGCCCCGTGACAAAACCGCTCAGCGACGGCGAGATGGTCTCAAGCCCCATCGTCTGCGTGACGTAACTCGCCCACAAGATGATGCCCAGCGCGACGCCCACCGTCCACGTTCGTCGCCTTGCCAGGTGGTGCAGACGCCTGGTGGCGGCCAGGATCACCAGCAGCGCCAAGCCAGCGAGGATGAAGCGCATGGTCATCAGGGTGTACACGTCGACGCGCGCGAGCGCGTTCTTGGTCAGGGTGAAGGTGGCGCCCCAGATCAAAGTGATCAGCAGGAGCAGGCTATTGGCCGCCCAGCTGGGCACCTGGTGGGGAGACATGGCTGCCGAGGACATGACGTGGGTTCTCTCCTCTCGCACGCCACGAATGATACCATAGGGTCGGTCGACATTTCGATTGGAGCCTTCAACCAGAGGAGCGTGCGACATGACCCAAGTCAAACCAGGTCCGGAGTTTGCCTCTCGCTTTCCAGCGGCCATCCGCGCGGCGCTCGCGCAGCCCGAGCCCGGCCAGTGGATGCCGCCGCTGCCGCCGGGCTGCATCCGTCTCAGCGCCGGCTACCCAGACCCTGCACTGGTGCCCGTGGACGCCATCGCGCAGGCGTGCCAGCGCCTGCTTGCGCGGGAGCGGGATCTGCCGCTGCGCTACCTGGGCAGCCCGAGGATGGAGGCGTTGCGGGGGTGGATCCGGGATCGGATGGCGATGCGCGGCATGCCGCTGCAGGATAGCGAGTTGCTGGTCACCGCTGGCAGCTGCCAGGCCATCGATCTGGTGGCACGGGTCTTGCTGGACCGCGCTCGGCCCGTATGGGTGGAAGCGCCGACGTACATGGAGGCGCTGGAGATGTTCCGCAATTACACCTCGGACATCGAGGCAATCCCGGTGGACCATCACGGCATGGACACGGATGCGCTCGCGGCGCGCTTGGAGGCGCAGGCGGCGGCGGGCCGGCCGATGCCCGCATTTCTCTATGTCATCCCCAACTTCCAGAATCCCACCGGTGTGCTGTTGTCGCTCGAGCGGCGGCACGCGTTGGTGGAACTGGCACGCCGCTATGATCTGATCCTCGTCGAGGACGACGCGTACGGCGAACTGTGGTTCGATGAGCCGTTGCCCACGTTGCGCACGTTGGCGCCGGAGCGGGTGGTGTATTTGGGATCCTTGAGCAAGGTGGTCGGCCCGGGATTACGCGTAGGTTGGATAGCCGGTCCTGCGGAACTGGTGCGCGCCTGCGGCTGGTTCAAAAAAGACCTGGATCATCCGTTCAGCGAGGCGGTGGTGGGGGAATACCTGGCGCAGCTCGACTTTGAGGCACACGTGGGCGCGCTGCGGCGAGTCTATCGACGTCGCCGCGATGTGCTGTTGGGGGCGCTTGCGTCGTGGATGCCGGAGGGCGTGCATTGGACGCGGCCGCAGGGGGGCTACTTCGTGTGGGTCACCGTCCCGGGGGTGGACACGGCCGCCTGTTTGGCCGTGGCCCTGGCGCAGGGCGTGGCGTACATCCCAGGCCGCCACTTCTATGTCGATCCCGCCCTCGGCACGACACACCTTCGTCTGTCCTTCAGCCACGTGCCGGAACCTGACCTGGCCGAGGGCGTGCGCCGGCTGGCCGCGGTCTTGCGGTCCGTGCGGTGAAAGATGAGACTCGCCGGACCTGTCTGGGGATTGTTATCTCTCATGTCTATACACAAACGCCTTGTCTTTATGCAGCGACATTGCTATAGTGATGGACGTTGTAGCGGGACATCCTGAGGGATGAAGGGGGTCACAACACAGATGAAACGGATGGGATGGTTGACGAGCGGCCTTGCCGCCATGGTGCTGACCGCAGCCTTGGCCGGTTGCGGTGCCGGCGCAGGCGGCAACAACACGGCGGCCACGGGGAACAACACCACCGCCGGAGCGGCCGAACCCACGCTGATCATGGCGACGTCCGCCGATTACAAGCCGTACGAGTTCCACGATACGTCGGGCGGCCAGGACAAAATCGTGGGGTTTGACATCGATGTGGCCAATGCCATCGCGCAGAAGCTCCATTTCAAGTTCACCATAGAGGATATGGACTTCGACTCGCTCATCGGTGCGCTGCAGGCGCATCGGGCGGACTTCGTCATTGCCGGGATGACGCCGACACCAGAACGCGAGAAAAGTGTGGATTTCTCGGAGATCTACTACCAGGCGACGAACGTCGTGCTCACGCGCAAAGGCTTCACCGTCACCAGCCTGAATGATCTCAAGGGCAAGAAGGTGGCGGCGCAGCTCGGATCGGTGCAGGAGGACGCGGCCAAGAGCATCCCTGGTGTTCAGCTCGAGTCGCTCACCACCATTCCTAACGTTGTACAGGAAGTGGTGACGGGCCGCGTGGATGCCGCCATCATCGAAGACACGGTGGCCACGGGATACGTGAAGAACAACCCGAACCTGCAGATCAACCGCATCCCGGGCATTAAGTCGAACGGCTCTGCGATTGCCTTCCCCAAGGGGTCACCGTGGGTGAGCAAGTTCAATGCGGCCATCGACGAGATGAAGAAGGACGGCGAACTGCAGAAGCTGGCGGAGAAATGGTTCTCGCAGTGAGCCGCCCTGTGTGAACATGCTCGCGGGCATCGCTGAGGTCCGCACCGCGCATAAGGTGCGCTGGCGTGCGTCATACTAGGCGCTGATCTCAAGGGAGGGGAGCGCAGTATGGCGCAGGATCCGAAGCGCACACCGGCGGCTTGGGACGAGGCGTATGATCAGGCAACGAATGAAACAGAAGCCTACGAAGAGATGAGCATTGAGGATCAGGTGGCGCGCATGGCTGGCGAAGGCGGCGTGGCGACGGAGATCCCGCATCGGCCGGGCGGATACAATCCACCGGAAGCCATCAGCGACGGCATGCCGTCCGAGTGAAGACGTGCGGCGCGGCGGTGGTACCGAGCGCCACCCGGGCGGCGCATCGCGCGCCATGGGAGAGAGGGGAGACGTGTTCTCCCCTCTTTTTCATTCACCGGACGCAGCCCGACAGGCGGGGCAGATGCCCTGCACCTCGACGTGATAGTCTTCAATCTGAAATCCCTGAGCCTCGGGGGGCAGATGGAACCGCGGCGGCTCGTCGATGTAAAAATCGAAAAGGATGCCGCACTTCCTGCAGATCAGGTGGTGGTGCGGCCGCACGTTCATGTCAAAGCGGCTGGGACCGTCCCCCACGTGAATCTCTTTGATCAAACCGACCTGCGCCAGGTGCTTCACCGTGTTGTACACCGTGGACACACTCATGTGCGGAAAACACGGTTGGACCCCTTGGTAGATCTCCTCGACGGTGGCGTGACCCCCGGTGTCGACCAGGTACTGTAGGATGGCTTCCCGTTGCGGGGTCACCCGGAGACCTGCCTGCTTCAACATGGCTACCACATTGAGTTTTCCCGGATCCATGGGAGGTTCCCTCCTCATTCCTTCCCCACTGTAACAGACCGCCTTTGACAAAGACAATGGAACATCTTATAATCCGTCCTAGATGATAATCATTACAAATTAGATGTGGTTATCATCACGGAATCCGTATCAAGCTTTGTCACCATTCTATCGCTGCGGTGCAGCGATGGGAATGGGTCGAAACCTAAGGATTGGGGAGGAACCAGACACATGTCGCTGATTGGCACGCAGGTACAACCGTTCAAGGCGATGGCGTTTCACAACGGTGAGTTCATCGAGGTCACCGACCAGGACCTGAAGGGTCGGTGGACGGTCCTGTGCTTCTATCCTGCTGACTTTTCCTTCGTGTGTCCGACCGAGCTGGAGGA
The DNA here is from genome assembly GCA_023511725.1 of Alicyclobacillus sp. GTDB lineage: Bacteria > Bacillota > Bacilli > Alicyclobacillales > Alicyclobacillaceae > JAIMAY01. The sequence goes on along the minus strand of JAIMAY010000008.1, from coordinate 41,831 downwards.
CCTGCAGGCGCAGTACGAGACCCTGAAGCAATTGGGGGTCGAGGTGTACGCCGTCTCCACCGATACCCATTACACACACAAAGCATGGCATGACACCTCGCCGGCTATCCGCAAGATCACGTATCCCATGATCAGCGATGCCGCCCATGTGTTGTCGCGCAACTTCGGCGTTCTGATTGAATCGCAAGGTGTGGCCGAGCGTGCCACGTTCATCATTGACCCCGACGGCGTGATCCAGGCACTCGAGATCAACGCCGACGGCATCGGCCGTGATGCCAGCACGCTGATCAACAAGATCAAGGCGGCGCAGTATGTCCGCAATCATCCAGGTGAGGTCTGCCCGGCCAAGTGGCGCGAAGGTGAGCAGACGTTGAAGCCGAGCCTGGACCTCGTCGGCAAGATCTGAGGAGGTGAGACGCTCTGCTTCTCGAGGAAGAGATTCGCACGCAGTTGCGACAGTATCTTGCGTTGATGGAGGGGCCGGTGCAGATTCGCGTCAGCGCCGGCACCGATGAGGTATCGAGGAACATGCTGGCGTTGCTCGATGAGCTCACCAGCATGTCTTCCAAGATCACCGTGGAGCGCGGCTCACTGCCGAGGACACCCAGCTTCAGCGTCAACCGGCCCGGAGAAGACACCGGGATTGTGTTCGCCGGCGTGCCCCTCGGTCACGAGTTCTCATCCCTCGTGTTGGCGCTGTTGCAGGTGAGCGGTCGCCCGCCGAAGGTGAGCGCTGCGGTGATCCGGCAAATTCAGAATCTGCGCGGTGAATACAACTTCGAGACGTACGTGAGCCTCAGTTGCAACAACTGCCCGGACGTGGTGCAGGCACTGAACCTGATGAGCGTGCTGAATCCCTCCGTGCGACACACCATGATTGACGGGGCCGTATTCAAGGCGGAAGTGGAAGCCAAGCAGATCATGGCCGTGCCGACCGTGTATCTCAACGGGGAGCCCTTTGCAAGCGGGCGCATGGATGTCGAGGAGATTCTGGCGAAACTCGGTAGCTCGCCGGACGTGTCTGACTTGAACCAGCGGGATCCGTACGATGTCCTCATCGTGGGCGGCGGCCCGGCCGCTGCCAGCGCGGCCATCTATGCGGCGCGCAAAGGGATCCGTACGGGCATCGTGACGGATCGATTCGGTGGACAGGTTCTGGACACGCTCGGGATTGAGAACCTGATTGGCGTCAAATACACGGAAGGGACGAAGCTCGCCGCCAACCTCGAGGAACATGTCCGCCAGTACGACGTCGACATCATCAAGGGGCAGCGCGCACAGAGTCTGCGTCCCGGTGATCTTGTGGAGGTCGAGCTGGAGAGCGGCGCGGTCTTGAAGGGGAAGACGGTGATCATCGCGACCGGTGCCCGTTGGCGTGAGCTCGGTGTGCCGGGAGAGGCGGAGTTCAAGACCCGTGGCGTGGCCTATTGTCCGCATTGTGACGGCCCGTTGTTTGAAGGTAAGGATGTGGCCGTGATTGGCGGCGGAAACTCGGGCATCGAAGCCGCCATTGATCTGGCCGGCCTCGCGCGCCACGTCACCGTCCTCGAGTTCTTGCCGCAGCTCAAGGCGGACGACGTGTTGCAAAAGCGGCTGTTCAGCCTGCCCAATGTGACGCTGCTGACCAACGTGGCCACCACCGAGATCCACGGTACCGACCGGGTCACGGGTCTGACCTACAAGGACAGGGACACGGAGGAAACCCACCACATCAAGTTGGATGGCGTGTTCGTGCAGATTGGGCTCGTGCCCAACACCGAGTGGGTTGGAGATGTGCTGGAGCGAACGCGGCTGGGGGAGATCATCGTGGACTCGCGCGGCGCGACCAGCGTACCCGGTGTGTTCGCCGCCGGCGACTGCACCAACAGTCCGTACAAGCAGATCATCATCTCGATGGGATCAGGTGCCACAGCGGCGCTGAGCGCATTCGATTACCTGATCCGACACTGAGGCGCACTGATATCGAAGCTGCAGCCCGTGGTGACGCATGCGCAGTCGCCATGGGCTGTAGCTTTTTTTGCGCGCGGTGTATGCTTGCATGTGAGGATAGAACACAGAGGGAGGCGCTGGGGTGCGCGCCGCGATCTTCGCCACGTGTTTGATGGACAACTTCTTCCCGGATGTCGGGGAGGCCATGGTTCGGATCCTGCATCGGCTGGGCGTGGAGACGTATCTGCCGGAAGGGCAGACGTGCTGCGGGCAACCGGCGTACAACAGCGGGTATTGGCCCGAGGCACAGGCGGTGGCGCAGACGCTGCTCGAGAACTGCGAGGATGCCGACTATGTGGTGACCCCGTCCGGCTCATGCGCCGGGATGATCCACCACGACTACCGTCGCCTGTTCGCCTCGAGCCCGGCGGCGTTGGCCAAGGCGGAGGCGCTGGCGAGCAAAACCTACGAATTCTCGCAGTTTCTCGTGCGTGTGCTCGGCGTGACTGACCTCGGCGCCGAGTATCCGGCGCGCGTCACGTATCATCCCTCCTGCCACGGCATGCGCCTGCTGGGGGTGCGGGACGAGCCTGAGCTGCTGTTGCGGGCCGTGCGCGGGTTGGAGTTGGTGGAGTTGCCGCACGCGCAGGACTGCTGTGGGTTCGGCGGCACCTTCTCGGTGAAGCTGGGGGAGATCTCGACGGCCATGGTCGATGAAAAGGCTGATCACGTCCTCGAAACGGACGCCCCCATCCTTGTCGGCACGGACATGGGCTGCCTGATGAACATCGGCGGCCGGCTGCGGCGGCGTGGCGCGCCGGTGCGGGTGATGCACTTGGCAGAGCTGCTGTGGGCTGGCATGCAGAAGGGAGGCGGCGTGGCATGACGGACGGCGGTCTGGTGGCGCGCAGTCGCCAGGCGCTGCAGGATGAATTCCTGAGGGCGGCGGTGCGGTTTACGACGGATCGGCTGAAGGGACGAAAGCGCGCCGCGTCGGACCAGCTCGGTCACTGGGAGGCGTGGCGTGAGCAGGCCCGAGCCATCCGGGAACACACGATTCAGCATCTGGATTACTACCTCAGCCAGTTCGCGCAGCGCGTGCGGGAACGCGGCGGGCAGGTTCACTTCGCGCGAGATGGCGAAGAGGCCGCGGGGATCATCGAGCGTATCGTGGCGGAGCAATCCGCACGCCGGGTGGTGAAGTCGAAGTCGATGGTCTCCGAGGAGATTCACATCAACGCGCGACTGGCCCAGCGCGGCGTTGAGGTGGTGGAGACGGACCTGGGTGAGTTCATCATCCAGCTCGCTGGGGAGATGCCATCGCACATCATCATGCCGTGCATCCACAAGAACCGTCAGCAGATCCGCGAGCTGTTCGTACGGGACGGTGCGGATCCCTCGCTCGGCACAGATACGCAGGAACTGCTGGCCTACGCGCGACGTCGTCTGCGCGAGAAGTTCCTGACGGCGGATGTCGGGATGACTGGCTGCAACTTCGCAATTGCCGAGACGGGATCCATTGTCCTGTTCACCAACGAGGGCAATGGGCGGATGGTGTCGTCGCTGCCGCGCACGCACATCGTGACCATGGGCATGGAGCGCATCCTGCCGACCTTCGCGGACCTCGAGGTTATGGCCAACCTCCTGCCGCGCAGCGCCACGGGCCAAAAGCTCACGGCCTACATGAGCGTGATCACCGGCCCGCGCCGGCCCGGTGAGGTGGACGGCCCGGAGGAGCTGCATGTGGTGATCATCGACAATGGCCGTTCCAAGCCCTTGGGCGATCCCGAATTCCAACCCATCCTCCACTGCATCCGCTGCGGCGCGTGTCTCAACGTATGTCCGGTCTACCGGCACATCGGCGGCCATGCCTACGGCTCCGTCTATCCGGGTCCCATTGGGGCGGTGCTGAGTCCCCTGCTGTGGGACGATCCAACCTACGCCGAACTCCCCTATGCCTCCAGCTTGTGCGGCGCGTGCGACGAAGCGTGCCCCGTAAAGATCCCGCTTCACGACATGCTGGTCGCGCTTCGCAGGCGCAATGTGGAGCGGGGCTGGGTGAAGGCGGGCGAGCGATCCGCGTTCCGCGCCTTTGCCTGGGCGTTCGCCCGGCCGGGCCGTTACCGGATCGCCATGCGCACCGCGCGTCGTGGACAGGTCCTCGTTCGGCGGGGTGATGTCATCCGTAGCAGGCTGGGCCCACTTGCCGGTTGGACCGTGAGCCGGGACTTCCCCGCACTCGCGCGGGAGTCCTTCCGCGAACGGTACGCGCGGCTCAAGAACAGGGGGGAGGTGTGACGGTGGACGAGCAGGAATTTTTGCAGCGCGTGGCGAATCGCTTGGGGAGATCATCACCGCAGACATCTCCGCCGCCTCGTGACGTGGAGGGTGTGCCGGCGTTCTGGAGGTCCTACACGCTCGGGGCGGAGGAGCGCATGCATAGGTTTTGTCGAGAATGGTCGGATCTTGGCGGCGAGGCAGTGATGGTGGAGGACGTGCCGGGGCTGCAGGGGTGGCTGCGGGATCGGCTGGCTGCACTGCGTCCTGCGCGCGTGGCGGTGTGGGGTGACAGTTGGCTGCAGGAACTCGGGTTGCAGGCCGTGCTGGCGCCTTACGAGACGGTGGTGTGGGGGGCAGGCCAAGCCGGCGTACCCGAGACGGCCGCGGCGGATGTGGGGATCACCGGATGCGATGCGGCCATCGCCGATACCGGCACCGTGGCGGTGTGTGCGTCGCCGACGCAGGGGCGCGGCGTGAGCCTGTTGCCGCCGACGCACATCGTGATCATTCCGGCATCTCGGCTGTACACGCGCTTGGGCGAGGCGCTCGAGGCGCTGACCAGAGGGCCTGATATGCCGTCCGCCATCCACTTCATCACAGGGCCGAGCCGTTCCTCCGACATCGAGAATGACCTGGCCATCGGTGTCCATGGGCCAGCGGCCGTGCTGGCTGTGATTGTCCGGAATCTGTAGCAAGCGGTTGTGGGAAATACGGTCTTCATCGGATGAACCTGGGCCTTCGCCGCGACGCCAGAACCGGGGCCGGCATACGATGGACCGGGGCCGCGGCGGATCCGGGGCTGATGCTGGCTTGCCAGCAGGGGGCAACCATGCCATGCATTGTGCCTTGCGGCGAAGGCGTGTTTGCGGCGATGATGTCAGTACGAATCTAGCTTGTCTCGCAAACATGGGGGGTTCATCCGATGAAGTGTTCGCAGCCGGTGAAATACCCCCTCGGTCCGTTTCGCAAGTACGCGTACAACCCGATTCTCGGCCCTCGGGGCGAGACTTGGGAAGCGAAGGATCTGTTCAACCCGGCCACCGTGGTGTGGCGGGACCAGGTCTGGATGCTGTATCGCGCGGAGGATTACGAGGGCATGGGTCGGTGGAACGGCACGTCCCGTATTGGTCTGGCGGTGAGCCGGGACGGCGTCCATTTTGATCGATTCCCGGAACCGGTGTTGTACCCGACAGAACCGTACGAGCATCCGGGTGGGTGCGAGGACCCGCGCGTGACGCTCATTGACGATACATTTTACATGACCTACACGGCGTTCGACGGGCAAAATGCCTACCTGTGCCTGGCGACGTCTCGGGACCTGCTGCATTGGACCAAGCACGGGATGCTGTTTCCGTCTTGGAAGGGTGACAATCCGACCATCTGGTCCAAGTCCGGCGCCATCCTGCCGGAGAAGGTGAACGGCAAGTATATCATGTACTTCGGTGACACGTGCATTTGGCTGGCGGAGTCCGAAGACCTGATTCACTGGACCCCGCGCGAGGAGCCGGTGCTCCGCCCTCGCATCCACCCGGAAGCGTTTGACAGCGCTCTCATCGAGCCCGGTCCGCAACCGGTGCTCACGGATGACGGGATTCTTCTGCTCTACAATGCGGCGCGTCGGATCACGGATCCGGCGGATCCGGCCTTCGGCAAGCTCCGCTACAGTGCCGGCCAGGTGCTCTTGGACCGCGAGGATCCAACGCGCGTGTTGCAGCGCACCGAGGAACCGTTCTTGACGCCGGGTACGGTGGATGAGTGCGTCGGTCAGGTGGATCATGTGGTATTCGTCGAGGGTCTCGTGGAGTTCCGCGGCGCCTGGTATCTGTATTACGGTATGGCGGACTCCAAAATCGGCGTCGCCATCTACGACCCTGCGGCCGAGAAAGCGTTGGAGACGCCGCGGGTGGTACACCTCGATGGAGACCTGGACGAAGACGACATGGCGGTGGCGGCTGCGGGGCTCTGACCTCCGCAATGCGCTTCCGAGCCATCCGGGGTTCGCTCGTCAGTACGCGTCTTCGCACGATGCATGATGACGTCCCTCCTCGTGTATCCTGAAAAGGACGAGGAGGGACGTTTTGCATGTTCGAAAAGCGTCAGCATCGCCTGCCGTGCAAGGTGGCGACAGCACTGCTGTTGTTCACCACACTGGCCGGGGTGTCAGGCTGCAACCGTCTGGAAGGGAACTCCGCGGCACCGCCGGGAAACGGCACGGCTGCGCGCATGGCGCCCGCCACCAACAGTGCGGCCAACATGGCCGCGCCGGGAGGCAACCACGTCTTGACGGCCAACGACACAACCGGCAACGTGACGGCAGGCAACGTCACCACGGGGAACCAGACGGTGGGCACTGCGGCCGACCGGCCCGTGTTGGAGAGCCTTCAGTTTGTGGACAACGCGCTGATTGTGACCACAACCCACACCAACATCCAGAGCATACTCGACAATCCGCACGTTGAGGCTGGGAATCCGGCGCACTTTGTGTTCGGGCTGCATCGGGCGTTGCCCGGCAAGTATCCGCTGAACCAGACCATCGTGACGGATTCGCAGTGGGCCAAGCAGATGGTCATTCGGCAGACGGGCGACGAGTTGGTGTTCGACATCACACTGAAACCCGGCTACAGCAAGGTTTCCACTGCCATCGGAGCGGGGGACATGATCCAGTTCACTTTGTCGTAAGGGGGCGCGGTCCGGACGCAACGCGAGAGGGCCGGGGTGCCCTATCCCTGCGTGTTGAATTAGATAGACCTAACCATATGTATTATCGTTCATAAATTCTTCATAACATGCACCAAAAACATGACTTGAGAAGTCAATTATCATCGCGTAGAATCGGGGCGACACGGTGGATGTCATCTGGGGGCCCGACAGCCGTGTCTGGATAGTCCTACACGGGTGGAGGAGGAAGACCGGTGACAGCCCGAATGATGGGGTTGCTGTTGGCGTTTGCACTCTGGTTGGGTCTCATCCAGCCGGCATGGGCCGACACGCAGGCGGAGCATGACGTGGGAGTGGCGGCCGAGCAGTTGGAGCAGGCGTTGCAGGCGGCACAACAGCATCGCCTTGATGACGCGCAGAAGGCGTACGACCAATTTCATCAGCGCTGGTTCCAGATGGAGGACGGTGTCAAACAGCAATCCGGCAAAGCGTACGCGGACATAGAGAACGCCATGGGCGAGGTCGACGTCGCCTTCGTGCAGAAGGACACGCAAGCGGTGGTCAGAGCTCTCACCGAACTCGATGAGGTCTGCGATGCCTTTGCCACCGGGCAATATGCAACGGATCAGCCGGGGGATCGGCAGGATATATCGCTGGCTCAGTACATCGCCATGCTGCAAGAAACCAGGTCTGCCGCAGCGCGTGGAGATGTCCAGCAGGCCCTCTCCGACGTTGCGAAGGTTCGCCAGAATTGGATCAGTGTGGAGGGGCAGGTGATTGCCCAATCCAGCACGGTCTACAACAGGGCAGAGCGTGATATGGTGACGGTCAACGCGATGTTGGCCGCCCATCCACCGGATACACGCGGTGCGACGGCGCTCCTGGACGACATGATCAGCTACCTGTCGCCGTTGGCGGCGCAGACAGGCTACACGGTGTGGGATGCCGCGATGATTCCGATTCGTGAGGGTTTGGAGGCGCTGCTCATCGTCACAGCCTTGCTTGCCCTCGTGACAAAGTCCGGAGCGCGCAGGGGACGTGCATGGGTGTGGGCCGGCGTGGGGACGGGGCTGGGCATCAGTATCCTGCTGGCCATCCTGGTCCGATGGGTCTTTTCGACGGGCGCATTTGGTCACAATAACTTCCTCATCGGCGGGTGGACGGGGGTCATCGCCGCGGGGATGCTCCTGTACATGAGCTACTGGCTGCACGGCAAGTCCCACATCGCCGACTGGAACCAGTTTATCCGCACGCAGACGACCCAGGCACTCGGCACGGGAAGCATGCTTTCCCTAGCGCTGCTGTCGTTCCTCGCAGTGTTTCGAGAGGGAACCGAGACGGTCCTGTTCATCATCGGCATGATCAATCAGATCAGCATAAGCAAACTCCTACTTGGATTGGGACTGGGATGTGCTGTGCTGGTGGCGATTTCCCTTTTCATGCTGTATCTTGGTGTGAGGCTGCCACTGCGGCCCTTTTTCCTCGTCTCGAGCTTGATAGTGTTCTACCTGTGCTTGAAGTTCACGGGTATGGGGATTCACAGTTTGCAACTCGCCGGTGTCCTACCCTCTACCGTTGTACCGTGGCTGCCAAGCGTGGATGCGCTCGCGTTCTATCCGTCCTGGCAAAGTGCTCTGCCGCAAGTCTTTCTGCTTACAGGTGCTCTCGTTGTGACGGTCGTGCGGTGGGTTCGCGGCCTGCGCGCTATGCGGACCGAACACACCGTCTGAGGTGGAGCTGTGGTAATACTCTCCCCCGGCTTTCGAGAGCCGGGGGTTGATGGGAGCGCGAGAACCTTTTGTTAACGCGGCTGGGGATCATGCATCCTCTCAAGCACAGGGCTGACAATTTGTTCGTTGTCAATGAGTCTCGCCCTTCCAACGTAAGCGGCGACGGCGAGCATCACGCGCCCCTCAATATCGGTCAGCGGTTCCAGCGTGTCCGCAGACACCACTTCGGCATAGTCGAGGCGCACCATCGGCTCGGCGCTGATCATCTTCACCATACGATCACGGATCCGTTGCGCAGACCGCTCACCGGCCTCAATGGCCGCCTTCGCGTCCTGCAGGGCGCGGTACAGCACGGTGGCGTGCGGTCGCTCCTCCGGTGTCAGGTACACGTTGCGTGAGCTCTTGGCCAAACCGTCCGCTTCGCGCACGGTGGGCACCGTGATGATCTCCACGGGGAAGTTCAGGTCCTCCACCATCCGCCGCACCAGTACCACCTGTTGGCCATCCTTCTGGCCGAAATACGCCCTGTCCGGTCCGACGATGTGGAGCAGCTTGGCGACAACGGTGGCCACGCCATCGAAGTGGCCGGGTCTCGATTTCCCGCACAGCTTGTCCGACAGCGCGGGCTGGATCACGCGTGTCAGGATGGGGCGTGGATACATCTCTTCCACGGAAGGCGTGAAGACGTAATCAACCCCGGCCTGTGAGAGCATGGACAGGTCGCGGGCGAGATCGCGCGGATAGCGGTCGAAGTCCTCGTTCGGGCCGAATTGCAGCGGGTTGACGAAGATGCTGACGACAGTCACGTCATTGTCGCGGCGGGCCGCCTCGACGAGTGCCAGGTGACCCTCGTGCAGGTAGCCCATGGTGGGCACGAAACCGATGCTCCGGCCTGCGCGGCGGGCGGGGGCGAGGGCGGCGCGGAGATCAGCGATGGTGGTGAACTGCTGCATGCGGACAACCTCCTTGCTGCCCCTCATTATACCGCCTCTGTGCTCAACCGTCCTGCGCGCGGCGCCGCTGGGCGAGGGGAGCAGGCTGCGCAGCGGGCGGCGCCTTGGCGATGGCTTCCCAGAAGGCGTCGGCGATGTGGGCGTGGCCGAGATCGTTCGGGTGAACGGGACGGCCGAAGGGCAGCGACAGATCCTCCAGCCGACCGGTTCGGTAGCGGTGGATCAGGGCCGGCTCCAAGCCGCTGAACACCGCGTCGACTCGCGCCAACCCGAACTGTTCACGCTGCGCGGTGTCGCGGATGATCTCGTTCAGGCGGTTGAACGCTCGCATGGCCAGCGGGGATCTTGGCACCGGGTTGTAGAGGGTGCCCAGGACCACGCACAGCACCTCGGCCTCCCGCAGCACCGCGCAGATCCGGCGCAGTGCGAAACTGTAACCTTCCAACGCCCGCTCGATCACGCCCCACGGCGCCGGATGCCCCAGCACCGTAATAGCGCCGGCGCAGGTCATTGCCGCGGTGCATTTCAATGCAGTGTGACATTCTTTGCAAGGAGGCGATCCGCATGGTGTACGGCGTGTTCGGAGGATACACCCGCTGGGCGGTGGTGTTCCTGATCATCTTCGTGCTGTTCTTCCTGCTCGTTCCCGCGTACACGACCACTTGCACCACGACGCCGGTGGCGCCCTGACACGCGCCGCACGTGATTCGCGGGGACGCGGCTCAGGCCGCCTTTTGTGTTATATGAGCGCGCCCATCATCCTGCCCTTCGTGCGAAGCTGTCCCAACAACCCCTGCAACGAGGACGTGGCGATCCCGGGTTCACCCGCCGACCGCCACGTCTCGCCCGACACCATGCTCGATGAGCATCCTTCTCAGAACCAGAGGGGGAAGCCCATACCGCCGCCCAGTCCGCCCCATGCGCCTGGACCGCGCGGGATGCGGGCCCAGCCGCCCGAGCCGTACCATCCTCCACCCGGGGCTGCCATGGGGCCGGCGCCCCACGCCGGAGCACCGCCAAACAGCCCGGAGCCCGGTCCCCAGCCTCCGAGCCCACCGAGCCCTGGCGCGCCTGGTCCGCCGAGTCCACCGGGAACCATGCCGGCCGCCGGGGGATCCGGTCGCCGCCCAGCGCGACCTGCTCCCCACAGGCCGAGCAGAAGCAGCAGTGGCAGGAAGCAAGGCTCCGCTTTCTCCGATCCCGCCCGATGCCCCGGCAGCAATTGAATCGACGCATCCGCCGCCGCCCATCGGCGCATCGCTGCGAGTCGAATATCCGCGGGGCGGCGCCCGCCGCCGGGTGCCTGGAGCCCTGCGCGTGCCCCGCCTCGCCCCGGCTTCGTGGCGCTATGCCTGCGCGCGCGCTGACGCTTGTCCTGTGTCACGTTTCCGCCACCTCCCACTTCGGGATGCACCAGTGTATGCCAGCGGGAAGGCCGGCGACTGGACGGGTCACCCGCGTGGTGCTTTCCCATTTCTCTTCCAATTTCTATTCAAACATGCTGCTGGACAATTTCGATATGATGGAGAGGGGTGGAAGCTGCGAGTTGTCGCGGCATGCAGGCGCACCTGAACGACGCGCTGAAGCCCGTGAAAACCGGCGCGCATGAGGTAAAAGGAGGCTCGCAGCGATGTCGGAGCTGGACAACATGGGGCCGCGAGGAACGGCATCGGAACTGCTGGAACGGGACAGGCAGTACATGTGGCACCATATGACGCCGCATCGGGCTGCGCAGCAGCCGCTGATCATGGTCAAGGGCGAGGGCTGCTGGGTGGAGGACGCGGAGGGCCGGCGGTACCTGGACGGGATGTCGGGCCTGTGGTGCGTGAATCTCGGCTACTCGGTGCCTGAGCTCGCGGAGGAGGCGGCGAGGCAGCTACGGGAGATGCCGTACTATCCGCTGAGTCACAGCCATCCACCGGCGATTGAGCTGGCGGAGCGGCTGAGCGCGTGGCTGGGCGGCGGGTATCGGGTGTTTTTCTCCAATAGTGGATCCGAGGCGAATGAGGTCGCCTTCAGCGCGTGCAGGAGATCTGCCGGCGCTACGGGGTGCTGCTGATTGTCGATGAGGTGATCTGCGGCTTTGGCCGTACGGGAAAGCGCTTTGGTCACCAGCACTTCGGCGTTGTGCCGGACATTGTGACGATGGCGAAGGGCATCACCAGCGCCTATCTGCCGCTGTCCGCGACGGCGGTGCGCGCCGATTTGTACGAGGCGTTCACGGGCGATGATCCGCTGGCTCACCTCCGCCACATCAACACCTTCGGCGGGCATCCGGCGGCGAGCGCCGTGGGGCTGAAGACGCTGACGCTGATGGAGGAGCGGGGCATCGTCGAACAGGCGGCCGCGCGCGGTGAGTTCTTGGCGGCTGCACTGGCCGAACTGCGGGGGCATCCGCTGGTCAGCGATGTGCGGACGTTCGGGCTGATGGCGGGCATTGAGCTGAGGAAGCCGGGGACGGAGAAAACGCCACCTTCGGACGATCTCGCCACTCGCACGGTGGCCCTCTGCCGCCAGCGCGGCGTCATCATCGGCAAGAACAGCGACACGGTGCCCGGCATGAGCAACGTGCTGACATTGGCGCCACCGCTCGTCATCAGTGAGGACGAGATCCGGCTGATGGTCGATACGCTGGGGGCGGCGCTGGATGAGGTGGCGGCTGACGCCGGGCGAGGCTGAGGCGGGATTGGCGGGACATCACGCAGAAATCGGCGCGGGGCGGAGGGGAGCCCCGCCGCCACGTGCGGGGGAGGATGTGGACATGCAGCGACTGAAGAACTGGATAGGCGGCCGGTGGGTGGAGGCGAGCACCAGTGACGTGCTCACCGTGCCCAATCCCGCGACGGAGGAGGTGCTCGCCGAGGTGCCGCTGTCGCCGGCGGCGGACGTGGACGCGGCGGTGGCCGCGGCGCGCGAGGCGTATGACAGCTGGCGGCGGACGCCGGTGCCGAAGCGGGCGCGCATCATGTTCCGCTTCCAGCAGCTGCTGGTCGAGCACTGGGACGAGCTGGCGCGCCTCATCACCCTGGAGAACGGCAAGTCCTACAAGGACGCGTACGGGGAAGTGCAGCGCGGCATCGAGTGTGTGGAGTTTGCGTGTGGGGCGCCGACGCTGCTGATGGGATCGCAGCTGCCGGACATCGCGACGGACATGGAGTCGGGCATGTACCGCTATCCGCTCGGCGTTGTCGCGGGCATCACGCCGTTCAATTTTCCGATGATGGTGCCGTGCTGGATGTTTCCGCTGGCCATCGTGTGCGGCAACACGTTCGTGCTCAAGCCGTCGGAGCGTACGCCGCTCACGGCCTGCCGGCTCGCGGAACTGCTGCGGGAGGCGAGTGTCCCAGACGGCGTGTTCAACATCGTGCACGGCGGTCGCGACGCCGTGCAGCGGCTGCTCGAGCACCCGGACATCCGGGCGGTGTCGTTCGTCGGATCGCAGCCGGTCGCGGAGCACGTCTATCGCACCGCCGCGGCGCACGGCAAGCGCGTGCAGGCGCTGGCCGGTGCAAAGAATCACACCATCGTGCTGCCGGACGCGGATCTCGATCTGGCCGCGCGCGAGATCATCCACGCCGCGTTTGGCTCCGCGGGCGAACGCTGCATGGCCTGCTCCGTCGTGGTGCCGGTGGGCGAGATCGCAGACGCTTTGGTCGACCGGCTCGTGAAGGCCGCCGATGAGATCCGCATCGGCAACGGCTTGGACGACACCGTCCTGCTCGGCCCTGTCATCCGGAAGGAGCACCAGGAGCGGACTCTGCGCTACATCGACAAGGGCGTCGAGGAAGGCGCGGTGCTGGTGCGCGACGGGCGCAAGGACGCGGCGTGCCAGGGCGAGGGCTACTTCGTCGGGCCCACCATATTCGATCACGTCCGCATCGGCACCACCCTCTGGCGCGATGAGATCTTCGCGCCCGTGCTGAGCGTGGTGCGCGCCGCCGATCTCGACGAGGCCATCCGCATCGCCAACGCCTCCCCCTTCGCCAACGGCGCCTGCCTGTTCACCAACCGCGCGGACGCCATCCGCCGCTTCCGCGAGGAAATTGACGCCGGGATGCTCGGCATCAACGTCGGCGTGCCCGCGCCGATGGCGTTCTTCCCCTTCTCCGGCTGGAAGAACTCGTTCTACGGCGATCTCCACGCCAACGGCCGCGACGGCGTCGAGTTCTACACGCGGCGCAAGATGGTCACCGCGCGCCACCGCTGGGGTTGAGGCGCCCGGGCGGCGCCGCCGCGGGGGCCACCCCTGCCGCCGATCCGCTCCCACCGCGGCTGCGGCGCTGCCACCTCTTCGCACTGGATGCGCCGAGCCCTTCCGGCTATGATAGACTCATCATGCAAATGCGAGAAGCTCGGGCATTCGCGATGGCTGGCGGCATCGGGCGTTGCGACGGAGGGAGAGAGATCACACATGACAGCAGCGGTCCACACCAGGTGGCCGGGCATCCTTGAGGCGTATCGCCGTTTTTTGCCGATCACGGATCACACCCCGCCGCTCTCGCTCTGCGAGGGCAACACGCCGCTGGTGGCGGCGCCGGGGCTCAGCCGCGAGATCGGCGCGTCGGTGTGGTTGAAGCTGGAGGGGTGCAACCCCACGGGTTCATTTAAAGATAGGGGCATGGTGCTGGCGGTGGCCAAGGCGCTGGAGGAAGGCAGCCAGACGGTGATCTGCGCGTCCACGGGCAACACCTCGGCTTCGGCGGCCGCGTACGCGGCGCGAGCAGGGATGCGGGCTGTGATCCTGATCCCGGACGGGTATGTGGCGCTCGGGAAACTGGCGCAGGCGCGCATGTACGGCGCGGAGATCCTGGCGGTGCGCGGCAACTTTGACGAGGCGCTGGCGCTGGTGCGCGAGGTGGCGCAGCGTTTGCCGGTGACGGTGGTCAACTCCATCAACCCGTACCGGCTGGAGGGTCAGCAGACGGCGGCGTTTGAGGTGTGCGATGCGCTCGGCGACGCGCCCGACATGGTCTGCATTCCGGTCGGCAACGCGGGCAACATCTCGGCGTGGTGGCGCGGTTTCGTGCGCTACCACGAGGCGGGTAAAATCCGGCGCACACCGCGCATGTTCGGGTTTGAGGCGGAGGGCGCAGCGGCCATCGTCCGCGGTGAGCCCATCGCCAAGCCGGAGACGTTCGCCACGGCCATCCGCATCGGCAACCCGGCGTCGTGGACGCTGGCGGTGGAGGCGGTGGAGAGCTCCGGCGGGGCCATGGATGCGGTGACGGATGATGAGATCGCCGAGGCGTATCTGCGCGTGGCGCGCGAAGGAGTGTTCTGCGAGCCGGCGTCGGCGGCATCGGTCGCGGGGCTGCTCAAGCTAGCCCGGTCCGGTCGTGTGCCGCCCGGCGCCACCGTGGTCTGCGTGCTGACCGGCAACGGCCTGAAGGACCCCGATTCGGCCATCCGCCTCGGTCAGGCGACGCCGCGCGTGGTGGACTGCAACCTGGCAGCCGTGGAAACGGCGCTAGCAGGCGGGGATGCGTGATGGGGCAGCCGGTGTTCACGGTCCGGGTCCCCGCCACCTCCGCCAACCTTGGGCCCGGCTTCGACTGCATGGGCATCGCCCTGGCGCTGTTCAACGAGATGACCCTACGGCCCGGCCGCCCTTTCGCACTGCACATCAGCGGAGAGTCGGCGTCGCTGTTGCCGCGGGATCGAAAGAACGCCGTGGTGCAGGCGATGGAATACCTGTGGGAACGCTGCGGCAGCGAGCGGGTGCCGCGGGAGTTCGAGCTGCATCTGCACAACCGCATCCCCGTGGCCGCGGGTCTCGGCTCCAGCGCTTCGGCCATCGTTGGCGGGCTGCTGCTGGCCAATGCGGTGGTCGCCCACTATGATCCCGTGCGAGCCCTGCGCCAGGCGGACGTGCTGGCGCTGGCGGTGGAACTGGAGGGCCATCCAGACAATGTCGCACCTGCTCTGCTGGGCGGGGCCATCCTCACGTGTCAGGACGATCACGGCCTCCACACCTTCTCCATCCCCGTGCCTGATCACCTCTGCTTCGTCGTGGCGGTGCCGTACTTTACCCTGCGCACCGAGGAGTCGCGGACGGTGGTGCCGACGCAGGTGTCGCGCGCGGACGCCATCCACAACATCGCGCAGGCGTCGCGTCTCACCCTGGCCTTGGTGACGGGCAATCTGGACCTGTTGCGCGGCGGCTTCGGGGACAAGCTCCACGAGCCGTACCGGCTGTCGCTGATCCCGGGGTACCATGAGGTGAAGAGGGCCGCCAGCCGGGCCGGGGCCATCACGACCACGCTCAGCGGCGCGGGTCCGTCGATGCTGGCGTGGTGCGATACGGAGACGGTGGCCTGGCAGGTGGCGGACCAGATGACGCTGACCTGGCGCGAGCATGGTGTGCCGTGCCGGACCGAGGTGCACCGCGTGTGCCGGCGCGAGACGACGGTGGAGATGCGGGAAGAATAGCGGAGGAAGCCGGGATCGGCCGAGTTGTCGGGCAAGGCGGGTGAAAGCAGGCCGATGGACGGGAGCGAGCCGAGAAAGGTGATCATCGTCGAGGGTAAGACGGACAGAGATCGGTTGCTCAAGGTACTGGCGGAGCCGGTCCGCATCCTCTGCACGCAGGGCACGCTTCGCTACGACACGCTGGAGGATTGGGCGGCTGAGCTCCAGGACGACGATGTCTACATCCTCGTGGATGCGGATGATTCGGGGAACCGCCTCCGCGCCGCCCTGCGGCGCGAGTTGCCTCGCGCACGCCACCTCTACACGCGCCGGATGTACCGCGAGGTGGCGACAACACCCTTGGACGTCTTGGCGAAGGTGCTGTGGGACGCCCACTTTGAGGTGGACGAACATTGGCTGCTGCCCGTACGCGACGAGGGTGATCCGCGCCCGTAGCGGCAGTTTGGCATCCCGCGCTCCGCCGGCGTACACTGTAGGCGTGGGACGTGCCGCCGTACGCGGTGCGCATCCAATACCGGGCTCAGCCTGAAGGAGGTCTGCAGCATGGCCGAGACGAAGGTGCCCGTTCGCATCGAGTACTGTACGTCTTGAGGCTACTTGCCAAGAGCCGCCCGGGTGGCGGAAGAAGTGCTGTCGAAGTTCCATCCCAAGATCTCCGAGTTTAAACTGGTGCCTTCCAGCGGCGGTGTGTTTGAGGTGAGCGTCGGGGAGGAGCTGGTCTTCTCCAAGAAGGCGCTCGGCCGTTTCCCGGAGGAAGGCGAAATCGCACAGGAAGTCGAGCGCAAGCTGGGCTGACCGGGCTGCGCGGCCGGGCCGGCGTCCGCCAAAGCGGGCGCATACGCCGCGAGCGCCGGTCACCCGGTCCGGCCATACGGGCGATCCCGCCTCGCGCCAGGGGCGGGATCGCCCGACGTGTTGTTACCGGCGCGTGCGTGTGCGGTCGACCCGCGCCGCTTGCTCACGTCGCTGCGAGGTTCGGCGAAGCTGCGGGGTTTGCACGCGTGAACGGTCGCCCGCATCATTGACGAATTCGGCCGGCCTTCGTCATACTCGGGTTGATGCACGACCCACCGCGGCCAAGTGCAAGCCGTCGGTGCGCGACACAAGAGGCCGCGTGGATGGGAGGGACGACCGCGATGAATCCGTGGCTGCAAAAAACGCTGATGGAGAACTGGCGACGCGAGATGGAGGCGCGCGCGTTGTACGAAGCCGCGGCCCGGAAGGAGAAAGACCCGCGTCGGCGGGAGATTCTCGAGAAGCTGGCCCGACTCGAGGGTGAGCATGCGCAGCTGTGGGCGGAGCGGCTGGCGAAAGCGGGCGTGAACACCGCCGAACTGACACCGCCTGAGGTGCGCGTGGAAGGGCTCGCGGGGCGCGACTTGGTGCAGCGCATCGAGGCCATCGAACAAGGCAACGCCGCCTGGTACGACTCCCTGCGGCGTGTGCTGGGCGACGATGCGGAGTTGTTGGCCATCCTCGACCGCATTGACCGGGATGAGCAGAGTCATCAAGACATCGGTGAGATGTGGTCGCGCGAGTCAAGTCCGGCCAAGCGCCTGCGCCGGATGTGGCGGGAGGAGCGCTGGCACAAGCAGGAGACGGGTGGCTGGGTCGGAGACGCCATCTACGGCGTCAACGACGGTCTCGGCGCCATCTTCGGGATCATCGCCGGTGTCGCTGGGTACACCGCGGACAGCCGCACCATTCTGATCAGCGGCGTGTTCGGCGCGCTTGCGAGCACGCTGTCGATGGGCGCGGGCGCCTGGCTGGCGACGAAATCCGAGAACGAGTTGATGGAGGGCGAGCTGGAGGCCGAGCGGCGCGAGATTCAGGCCGACCCGGCGCATGAGGTGGAGGAGCTCGCGCTGCTGTACGAGTTAAAGGGTTTCAGCCCGGATGAGGCGCGCCGTATCGCGGATCACATCGCGCAGGACGAGGAGCAGTTTCTCAAGACGATGGCGCAGGAGGAGCTCGGGATCCACGAGGTCAGCCGGGGTAATCCATGGCGGTCCGCCCTGTTCGGCGGCGCCAGCACGCTGGTCGGCGGTCTGATCCCACTGGTGCCGTTCTTTTTCCTCACCGGCCTGCCGGCGATGGTGACCGCCGCGGTGGTCAGCATCATCGCGCACTTCGTGGTGGGAGCGGCGAAGAGCACGATGACGCTGCGCAGTTGGTGGGCGAGCGGCCTGGAGATGATGTTCGTCGGCATCCTCGTCGGTGTGGTGTCGTACGTGCTCGGCCTGTTCGGCGCCAAGCTGCTATGAAGCCCGGCGCCCATCACAACTGGGTCAGGATCTCCGGCCCGTTGTCGGTGATGGCGAGGGTGTGTTCGAACTGGCAGCTGAGGCTCCCGTCCGCCGTGCGGGCCGTCCAGCCATCATCGTCCATCTTCACCTCGTAGCTGCCCACGTTCACCATGGGCTCGATGGTGAACGTCATGCCGCGCTTGATCTTCGGTCCCCGATGCGGCGGCCCATAGTGCAGCACCTCGGGGCTTTCGTGCATGCGCCGGCCGATGCCATGGCCGATGAAATCGCGCACCACCGAGAATCCCTGCGCTTCCACATAGGTCTGAATGGCGTGGCCGATGTCGGAGATGTGATTCCCAATCACTGCTTGTTCAATCCCCACGAACAGCGCCCGATGCGTGACCTCCATCAGCTTTCGCGCTGTTTCGCTGATCTCTCCCACCGCATAGCTCCAAGCCGAATCGGCGTGCAGCCCCTTGTACACAGCCACCATGTCGACGGTGATGATGTCGCCTTCCTGCAACCGGTACTCGCTCGGGAACCCGTGGCAGATCACGTCGTTGACGGATGTGCAGGCGGCGAACGGATAGCCTTTGTAGCCCTTTTGCGCCGGCTCCATCTTGTGGCGGGTGATGAACTCCTCGACAAATCGGTCGATCTCGAGCGTGCTCACCCCCGGCCGGATCATCCGCGAGAGGGCGTCGTGGCACGCGGCGACGACCTTGCCGGCTTCGCGCATGAGCGAGATCTCGTATCGGCTTTTGGTGGTTATCATGCGACACCCTCCTGAAAAAATGTTTGACGGCGACGCCAAAGTCCTTTACAGTAAGAGTCAGAATTGTACACCGCGTCTCAGGAACGGAGGCCGTCTACGATGCAAATGGCCATTTGCCCATATTGCCACGAAGAAGCGTATTCCAGCGCAGGCTTCGAGGAGCCGTGGACGTGTCCGACATGCGGCGAGATTGTCATCCCGCCGAATCTGCGCGATGAGCGCAACAACATCAACCTGGCGAAGGACCCCATCATCGGCAGGTATGTGAAGTATTGGCTGCGCACATAATGCCCGTGCCGCACACCTCCTAGGGCGCGTCGGCACACCGCCGGCCGGTCTCCACATGAACCTCGCGCCGCGCTTCGCGGCGCGGTCATCCCGCTGCCGTCCTCTCTCACGGCGACTGGCCGGCCCCTGCGGCCAGCGGCGTGATCACACCCCTGGACATCTGTACCATTTCTTCGTCTCGGCTGTCATGCGTTGTCTAAACGGATGGATTTGGTACATACAATGTATCCGTAGACAGCATCGCGATGGAAATGACCAAGCCGAGTACCAGCCAAACCCAGATCATCCGGCGAGGTTCCGCCTCTGCACCGGGCCGCGCACGCATGGCGGTGGTGAAAAAGGCGCATGCCGCGACGATGAACACGGCGCGCAGCAACCACAGCATGGTACCGCTCACCCCGTCGCCTCCTTCCGTGCGGGTTCGTCGAGCCTCGCTGGGTTCATTGTGCCACACATTGTGCGCGCATGCACCCTGGGGATGGGTGAGGGTCGGCCGGTGTTGGGGCGGGATCGAAAGGATGGAGGGTGTCATGGACGCCCGGTTGGACGGGGCGGCACTCAAAATCGGGCTTTGGAATGGCGCAGCGATGCGCGAGGGCGCCCTGCTGTACCGGCGCCTGATGGAATCCGCGCGGGCGGAGGGTATTCGCGGTGGTACGGCCATCCTTCAGGTGGAGGGAAGCGGAGGCGGACGTGTGTTTCGGAGCATCGAGAATGAAGCCGCTTCCAACGCCCTGCCCATCTGGTTGGAATGGATGGATGAGCGGGCGCGCATTGCCGCCTGGTTGCCGCGCGCCCTGTCGGAACTACGTGGGGAAGGGGTGTGTGCGATGGCGGAGGTTACCTTGTGGAGCACGGGATTGCAGGTAGCCGGGACTTCACAGCCGGTGGTGCGCGTCGGGGGGCGTGCGGGCCAGCGAGCGGACGTGCGGCCCGCCACTTACACCACGGAAGACCGGCGAACGGTATCCGGCGTACCCGGACTGGAGATCCGCGTCTACACCCATGAGGGCGTGTTTCTGAACGGAAAGCCCATCTACCAGGCTGTGGCCGAGTGGTTGCGCAGGCGCGGCGTCCTGTGGTTCGCGACCACGCGCGCCGCCGCGGGCTACGGCGGCGACGGAATGTTCCGCCGTGCCGGTGTGCTCCCGTTCCGGCAGGATGCGCCGGTCGTCATGACCATCCTGGATCTGCATGATCACGCCATCGCCTGGCTCCCCGAGTTCCAAGCGCTGCTGGGCAGTGCGGCGCTCGTGGTCAGCGCCGAGGTGACGCTGTATCGGCCGCAGTGACGCGATCCGCCCGGACGCCCTCCACCCAGCCGGACAGATGCGCGTAGCGGGCACACGTCATGTGCATCCACCAAGCCCCGGCGAGCCCGTCGATGATGATGGCAAGCGTGAGCCATAGGCCCAGCGGACCTGGCGCGACGGGCTTGCCTATCCCGGCACACACCGCCGCCGTGACGGCCACGGCGATGGCCAAGCCCAGCGAGGCGGCCCAATCCCGCAGCCACACGCGACCCGCGCGGCCGAGTGCGCGCCGTGCGCTGTCCTGCGTTTCGCAGACCAACGCGGGGCCGGCGTAGAGGAACACCCAGCGCACGCACCACAGCGGAATCGTCACCCGGATGTCCCCCAGCCACAGTGCTCCCGCCAAACCGACGCTGTCCCACAGCACATACCAACCGAGCAGACGCCAAAAGGCGCGTCCACCGTCGCGGATGAATGCCGCGGGACCGCCCGGCAGATCCGCGTACACGCGCGCGAAAGCACCGTACGTGCCTCCGGTGAGCCAGACCTTCACCAGGAACAGCACAACCCACAGTAACCACGGCCCCGCGGTGGCAGGGACCGCGAAGTCGGATAGCGAAGGAAAGCCCATGGGGAGCGTGAGCGCAGCGGTCAGCGGCGGCAGTGTCCGGATCGACAATCCGCACAGCCATACCGCGAGCCAGGAGAGCAGAGACACGGCGACGCTGGCGCTGGCGATGGCTGCATAGGTTTGCCAGAAGCGACGGACCATGGACAGCCCCCTTTCATTGCTTTGATTGTACCTGACGGAGAGGAGCGATGGCGCGTGATCTTCGGCCTCGGCTGCGACGCGGTGGAACTCGCGCGGATCCGCGCGGCGCTGGGCCGCCGCGGCGATGCGTTTGCACGCCGCATCCTGGCGGATGACGAGTGGCAGCGCTATGTGCGCATGGCGCCAGATAGGAAGGTGGAGTTTGTGGCTGGGCGCTTCGCGGCCAAGGAAGCCATCGCGAAGGCGGCCGGATGCGGCCTCGGCCGGATGGGCCTGCACGCCGTGGCCATCGTCGAGGGGACCGGCGGCCTGCGCGTGGTCTGGCACAGCGGCGGAACGGAGGGGGACCCGGCGTGGACCGACGGCCGCTGGCACGTCGCCATCACGCATACGCGGGAGAGCGCTTTCGCCGTTGCGGTGTGGGAGCGCTGATGCCTCGTCACCCCTCGGCCCTGCCACCAGCCCTGGGTAGGCGGCCGCGCTCGTCTACAGCGGACGGGCAGAGCCTGTTCATATCGGAGAGACAAGCGGAATATACGTATACCAATCCTCGGGAGGGTGCCGAGTGATTCTTGTCACCAGCAAGCAGATGCGGGAGTTGGACCGACGAACCATCGAACACCTGGGGATCCCCGGTGCGGTGCTGATGGACCACGCCGGACGCGCAGTGGCGGCGTGTGTGCGGGAGAGGGCGCCGGGGCAAATTGTCGTGCTCTGCGGCAAGGGCAACAACGGCGGAGATGGCTGGTCCGCCGCCCGCTGGCTGCACCAGTGGGGCCTTCGCGTGGAGGTGCTGTCGCTGGTGGATCCCACACTTCTCCAAGGCGACGCCGCCCTCATGGCGCAGGCCGCGCAGCGCAGCGGTGTGCTGTACCGCGTCTGGGACGGGACGCTGCCCGAAGCAGACCTGTACGTCGACGCGCTGCTGGGGACCGGCGCCAGCCGGCCGCCGGAGGGTGCGCTCGCAGCCCTGATTCGGGCCGTGAACGACACGGGCCGGCCGGTGGTGGCGTGCGATCTTCCCACCGGCGTGGACGCCGACACCGGCCGCGTGCCGGGCCCGGCCATCCGCGCCGAGGAGACCGTGACGATGGCCGCCCCGAAGCTCGGTCTGTGCGTGACACCCGGGGCGATGTACAGCGGTCGCTGGCGCGTCGCGGATGTCGGCATTCCGGTCCATCCCGCCACTGTCGCGGCCCACGAACCTGTGTGCGAGTGGATTGACGAGGCGTGGGCCCGGCAGCGGGTGCCACGGCGGGTGCCCGATTCACACAAGGGCAGCTATGGCCGCGTCGGCATCGTCTGCGGCGAGATGCACGGCGCGGCGGTGCTGGCGGCCCTCGGCGCGGCGCGGTCTGGCGCGGGTTGGGTCGCGCTGCTCCACGAGCCGGGCCGCGTACCACCGGCCCCGGCGGAGATGGTTCTCGCCTCCTGCTCGCCGGACGACGAGGCCGTCTTCGCGAGGCTCGATGTCGTGATTGCGGGCCCCGGGTTCGGCCAACATGCCGAGGCGTGGCGGGGGCGGCTGCGGGCGTACGAGGGGCCGGCCGTGATCGACGCGGAGGCACTTGCCGTGTTCGCGGATGGACCGCTACCCGGGCGCCCCTGGGTGATCACGCCGCATCCCAAGGAGGCCGCACGGCTGCTCGGTGCCTCCACCGCCTGGGTGCAGGCGGAGCGGGTGGAGGCGGCGCGAGCCTTGGTGGAACGCACGGGTGCGGTGACGGTGCTGAAGGGCTACCGGACCATCGTAGCAGCGCCGGACGGCCGGCTCCGCATCATCGGCAGCGGCGACGCATCCCTCGCGACGGCGGGAAGCGGGGATGTGTTGGCGGGCGTGATCGGCAGCCTGATGGGGCAAGGGTTGGCTCCATTCGACGCCGCCGCGCTCGGCGCATGGCTGCACGGCCGGGCCGGCGAGTTGGCGGGTGAGGCGTTAACGATGGCCGCCGTCATGGCGTCGGACGTGGTGGCGGCTTTGCCGAACGCGCTGCGGGCGTGTCTGCACCCATCTCCCGGGGAGGACTCCAGGTGAGGCGTTCGTCGACGGAAAGGCGAGGTGGGCTATGCGAAAGTTCGCTGGTTGGGTGCTGGCAGTCGGGCTGACGGCGGCCTTGGCCGGGTGCTCCCTGTCGCCTTCGGGGAACATGAAGGACACGCTCAAGAATGAAGCGGTGAAGCTCGAGCAGCAGAACTACCGCAGCACCGCGATGATGACGGTGCAGATGGACAACACATCGCAGGTCTACTACATCGAAACCGACTTCGACGGGCCGGACCAGTACAAGATCCTGCTTGGGGACGCGAACAAGAATATCAATCAAATCATCGTACGCAATAAGAACGGGATGTTCGTGGTCAGCCCGCAGCTCCAGAAGGTGTTCCGGTTCAACGGCAACTGGGCGCAGAACCAGGGCCACATCTATCTCTATGACCAGGTGCTGCAGCAGCTCGCGAACAGCCAGAATCTGTCGGTCAACAAGAGCGGCGGCCTGTACATGTTCGAGGTGCCGGTGTCACCCTCAAACGATGTGGTGGTGAAGCAGCGGGTCCAGGTCGACGCCAAGACGATGCAGCCGAAGACGGTGCAACTCCTCGACAAGAACGGCAAGGCCGTGGTGGTGGTCGAGTTCAAGTCGTTTGACACGGGCGTGAGCTTCAAAGACGCGGATTTCGATCCGCAACAGCTCGCCCAATCCGGCACGAAGGCGACGCTCGCCAGCGACGAGGAGGAAAGTTTCGGCTACATCCTGCCGACGCAGACCTTCGACAACAAGCTGACGATTCTGCAGCAGGGTACGGATGATAGCACGGTGCTGCGGTACAGCGGCGACCTGAGCTTCACGTTGGACGAATTCCGGCCCTCGCCGGGCGTGGACGGCTGGCCGGTCACGGACACCGTCCAACTCGTGGACCTGTACGGCGTCCCGGCGCTCTACATGGGGGATGCGGCACATCGTCTCGTGTGGCTGGCCAACGGCGTCGAGTTTGACCTCATCAGTTCCCAGCTCACGCTGGATCAGATGCGCCAGATTGCCATCTCCACCCTGGGTCAGGTCGGCAAATGAACGCGCGAGGGCGCTCCCGTATGGGCGCCCTTGCGCTACAATGCAGGTATGGACAAGCCCATGTATCGTGGTACGTTTGCCATCGTGGATGCCGAAGCCATCACGTTCAATATCCGCCAATTCAAGCGTTTGCTGCGACCCGGCGCGCGGCTGCTGGTCGCCGTCAAGGCCAACGGCTATGGACATGGTGCCTTGACGGCCGCGCGCGCGGCGCTCGCCGGTGGGGCCGATGCACTCGGGGTGGCTTCACTGGAGGAGGCGCTGGCGCTGCGTGAGGCGGGCATCAAGGCGCCCATGCTCGTCTTTGGGCCGGTTCATCCCGGGAATGCGCAGGCGGCCGCCGCGCACGGTGTCAGCATGACACTCACCGATGATCCGCGCTGGATGGACGGCCTCACCTTTGATCCGCCGCTGCGCGTGCATCTCAAGGTGGACACGGGCATGACGCGGCTCGGCTTTGCCGACGCACCATCGCTGTTGGCGGCGGCGCGATACCTGGCGGCGCGAGGGGATGTGAGGGTCGAAGGTGTGTTCACACACCTGGCCTGCGCGGACGCGCCGAATCCCGCTCACGCCGACGCTCAGATCCGGCGCTTCCACGAGGCGCTGGGGGCGCTGCAGGCGGAGGGTCTGCGCCCGCCCGTGGCGCACGCGGCGAACAGCGCGGGCACCCTCCGCAACCCCGCCTGGCACTTCGACATGGTGCGCATCGGCATCAGCGCCTATGGCCTGCCGCCATCGCCCGACTTTCCTGTGCCCATCCCGCTCCGTCCCGCACTGCACCTGTACAGCTTCATCACGCGGGTGCGCTGGATCACCCCCGGTGAGACGGTCGGTTACGGCGCCACCTTCACGGCAACGCGGCCGACGCGGGTGGCCACCGTGCCCGTGGGATACGCCGATGGCTACCCGCGGCTTCTGTCCAACCGGGCCCGTGCGTGGGCAGCGGGGAAGGATGCGCGCGTGATTGGGCGGGTGTGCATGGATCAACTGATGCTGGATGTGACGGACATCCCCGAGGCGACCGTAGGCAGCCCGGTCACGCTCTACGGCCGCCGCGCGCCGCTGTCGTGGACGGCGCGCGCGCTGTGGCAGCAGCCACCGGCGGGGCAGGAGGGCTGGCTGCAATCCTCGTGGCGCGCGGAGGCGGCGGATGCACCGCTGCTCAGCGTGGATGAATTGGCGCAGCACGCGGAGACCATCTCCTACGAAATCCTGTGCGCACTCGCCGCGCGGGTGCCGCGGATCGTGATCGGCTAGAGGCGAACCGGGGCGAGGGCGTTATGAGCCGGCAGCCCGCGGCGCGCCGGCGATGTCTTTGACACCCTCGCTTCGGGCTCGTTATAATATCCGAGGAACTCGTTGGAACGGGATTGGAAACCGAATCAGCTGGAGGTGCGGCGGGTGTCCGACAAACGGCGAGTCGTGGTGTATCTCCCGGATCAACTGCTCGATGAGGTGGATGGGATTGCGCAGAAGCAGCGCAAGGGTCGCAGCGAGGTGATTCGGGAAGCCATGCAGCTGTATCTCGCGGAACAGCGCAGGCGGGACATCCGGACCATGATGCAGCAGGGGTACATGGAGATGGCGCGCATCAACCTGCGCCTGGCGTCCGAGGCATTTCCTCTGGAGCAAGAGGCGGGTGGCACGGTCGAGCGCTTGGTAAGCGGGGTGTAGGCGCTTGATTGTCCGACGCGGGGATGTGTTTTTCGCGGATCTCTCACCGGTGGTCGGTTCCGAGCAGGGCGGTTTCCGGCCCGTGCTCGTGATCCAGAACGACATTGGCAACC
This sequence comes from Alicyclobacillus sp., assembly GCA_023511725.1. Taxonomy (GTDB): domain Bacteria; phylum Bacillota; class Bacilli; order Alicyclobacillales; family Alicyclobacillaceae; genus JAIMAY01. The sequence continues at coordinate 15,657 of JAIMAY010000008.1, read as the reverse complement.
GCTTCAGCCCCACCGTGATTGTGGCGGCCATCACCGCACAGATCCAGAAGGCCAAGCTGCCGACGCACGTCGAGATCCCGGCGCAGCGCTATGGGTTGGAGCGAGACTCCGTGATTCTGCTGGAACAGATCCGCACCATCGACAAGCAGCGGCTGACGGAGAAGGTGGCGCACCTGGATGACCACCTGATGAAGATGGTCAACGAGGGACTTCAGATCAGCCTGGGTTTGGTGGACTTCTGACGGCGCTGTCGGAATCATGCGAGAGCGATGGTTCTGGCGGCGCCGTTTCGTTCAAGCGCCCGTTTCAGACTCAGGTGACTTTGCAGACAAAGGAGCATGGATTGTGGCAACAACACCCATCAAACCGACACTGGATCCCGTTCGTGATTCACAGATTCGCAATCTGGCGCTGGCGGAGGAGGGTGCCCTGAAGCTGGACTGGGCGGCGCAGCACATGCCCTTGCTGCGGCAACTCCGCGAGCGGTTCCAGCAGGAGCGGCCGTTCGCAGGCAAGCGTGTCGCCATCTGTCTACACCTCGAGGCTAAGACGGCGAACCTCGCGCTCACCATTCAGGCGGGCGGTGCGGAGGTGGCGGTCGCCGCCAGCAATCCGCTGTCGACGCAGGACGATGTGGTGGCGGCGCTGGTGGACAGGGGGGTCACGGCGTTTGCGGTGCATGGCGCGACCCCCGAGCAGTACCGAGGACACCTGGAGGCGCTTTTGGACACCCGGCCTGACCTGATCATCGACGACGGCGGGGACTTGGTTTCCATGCTGCATGAGAAACGCCCCGAGCAGACGACCGAGATCCGGGGCGGCTGTGAGGAGACCACGACGGGGGTCCTGCGCCTGCAGGCGATGGCGAAGGAAGGTACGCTGCGCTTCCCGATGCTTGCCGTGAACGACGCGCAGTGCAAATACCTGTTCGACAACCGCTACGGCACGGGGCAGTCGGTGTGGGACGGCATCATGCGCACCACCAACCTGGTCGTCGCCGGCAAAACCGCGGTCGTCGTGGGCTACGGCTGGTGCGGCAAGGGCGTGGCCATGCGAGCGAAGGGGCTGGGGGCGCGCGTGATCATCTGCGAGGTGGATCCCATCAAGGCGCTCGAAGCGGTGATGGATGGCTTTGAGGTGATGCCGGTGCGCGAGGCGGCACGGCACGCTGACTTTTTGGTCACTGTCACCGGCAATCGGGACTGCGTCGTGCGGGATGCCATCGAGTCGCTCAAAGACGGCGCGGTGCTGGCCAACGCCGGCCACTTCGATGTCGAGATCTCGAAGCCGGATCTGCGCGCGCTTGCGGTCTCGGTACGCACGGTGCGGCGCAATATCGAGGAGTACCGTTTCGCCGACGGACGCCGCGTCTTCCTGCTCGCGGAAGGCCGCCTGGTCAATCTGGCCGCGGGCGACGGTCATCCGGTTGAGGTGATGGATCTGACGTTCGCTCTGCAGGCGTTGGGGCTACGTCACGTCGCGCAGCACGCTCTGACGCCTGGCGTGCACAGAATACCAGAGGCGCTCGATGAAGAGGTGGCGCGGATGAGGCTGCGGGCGTGGGGGATCGAGATCGACCAGCTCACGCCGGAGCAGGCGCGCTACCTGCAGAGCTGGCGCACCGAGTGACGAAAGGGGGAGAGGCCGATGCGGCCGTTGATTGGCATCACCGGGCACCGGCACAGCTTCCCGCTGCAGAGCACGGGTCCGGCCCTGCTGGGCGTGGCGCTCAGCGATGATTACGCGCACGGCGTCGCCGCTGCAGGTGGGCTGCCGGTGGTGATCCCGTTTCTCGAGGGTGAGGCCGAGACGGATGCGCTGGCGGATCGGCTGGACGGGCTGCTGCTCGCCGGCGGCGAGGATGTCGATCCCGCCCTCTACGGCGAACCCCCGCACATCGGCCTCGGCAGCGTGATCCCGGAGCGGGATATGCTCGAGGCGCGGTTGTTTCGGCGGGTGATGGCGCAGGGCAAACCCATCCTCGGCATCTGCCGCGGCATCCAGATGATCAACGCGCTGCTCGGCGGCACGCTGTATCAGGACCTGCCGCGCGAATGGCGCGGGGGCATCCAGCACAGCCAGCGTGCGCGCCGCAATCACGAGACGCACGCCATCCGCGTGGCGCCGGACAGCCGGTTGTATGACCTGCTCGGCCGCCCGCAGACGCTTCGCTCCAACTCGTTCCATCATCAGGCGGTGAAGCAGCTCGGTCAGGGGCTGCGCGCGGTGGCATGGGATGAGGAAGGATTGGTCGAAGCGGTGGAACACGAGACGTATCCGTTCCTGGTGGCGGTGCAGTGGCATCCCGAGAATCTGTGGCGCGATGACCCCGTGCATCTCGGCGTGTTCCGGGGCTTGGTGGAGGCTGCGGCGGAGCGGGCCTGAGCGTGGCCGAGCGGCCCTAAGCGGTGCGAGTCTGAGCGGCGCGGGCCGGAGCGATAGGCGCACCGGAGGGCGGGACGCGTCGTCCCCTGGGTGCCCGCGTCGCGTCACGATGAATGCTCCGCCTCCGGCCCGGGGCCGTCGTCCGCCAGCGGCAGGTGGATGCGCACGGTGGTGCCCTCGTCCACCTCGCTGTGGATCTCCAGTTGGCCGCCGTGCGCCTCAAGGATGCGGCGGCTGATCATCAGCCCGAGACCGGTCCCCTTCTCGCGTGTGTCGTAGGACGGCTCACCCAGCGTCTTGAGGCGGGCGCTGTCGATGCCGCGGCCGTGATCCACCACCTCCACCACGGCTTCTCCATCGACCGCGTGAGTACGTACTTCCACCGTTCCCCCGTCTGGCATCGCTTCGATGGCATTCTTCAGCACGTGTACAAACACCTGTTTGAGCCGGGGTGCATCGCAGCGCACCACGAATGCGCCCTCTCCCTCCAGCCGGATCTCCACCTTGTGCAACGCGGCCTCCGCCTTCATCAACTGCACCACATCCTGCACAAGCGCGGTCAATTGGCAGGGCGCGAGGGGCTGTCCGGAGGGCGAGCCCAGCAGCAGAAATTCGTTGATGGTCTGCTCAATCCGCTGCAGCTCGCCTTGGATGATGTCAAGGTAGCGGCCGCGCGTCTCCTCGCTCGGCGACACCTTGAGCAGGTGGACGAACCCCTTCACGGTGGTCAGCGGATTGCGCAACTCGTGCGCCACACCCGCGGCCAATTGCCCAACGACGGCGAGCCGCTCCGTCCGCCGCAGCAGTTGGTCCGCTTGCTCCTGTTCGGTGACGTCCTCCGTCACGCTGATCATGCGGACTGCGCGACCGCCGCCGCCGAACAGCGTCCGGCCTCGGCTGCGCAGGGTGCGCATGCTCCCGTCCGGGTGGCGGATGCGGTAACGCACTTCGGCCTGTCCGCTCGTCAGACACGTCTGCACCGCCGCGCGCAGCGCCGCGCGGTCATCCTCGACGGTCATGCCCAGCAGCACTTCCCAGCTTGGCGGCACATCGGCCTCCGATAGTCCGAGGATGCGCAGGTGTTCCGGGGACCAGTACATCTGGTCCCGCGCGATGTCCCAGTCGAGCACAGCCAGCCCGGCAATCTCGAGCGCGCAGCGCATCCTCTCCAACTCCGGACTCGGCGGAGACGGTTGGCGCACACTGCCGGCCAGCCCGACCATCCGTCCCTCCGACGTGAGTGGCGCCGCCTGCCATTCGACAGGAATGATCAGACCGTCGCGGTGGCCGATCCGGATCTGTACCGGTTCGCCCTGCCCGCGCACGGTGGCATGCAGGTGCTCCAACAGTTTCGGCACATCTTCCGGTTCAGGCAGTTGCGTGACTGCGAGGCCCGCAAGCGCTTCCCGCGAGTAGCCCGTCAGCCGCTCCGCGGCCCGGTTGACAAAGACGAACCGCCCCGCCTGGTCCGCCGCGTACAACATCACCGGCAGGCCGTCGAACAGCATCTGCAGCGTTCGCGCCCCATGCTCCGCGCTGGCCTCGGCGCTGGCGGCCCCGGCATAACGCGCCGCCCAGCGTACCACCTGTTTCACAACTTCGGGCAACGGCCCTGGTTCGCCACTGTACACGTCGAGCGTGCCGATCCACTCGTTCCCAGCCATCACCGGGACGCACAGCAGGGCCCGGATCCCGGCCTGCTCACTCGCCCACAACAGTGGTCGCCAGCGCTCGTCGCAACGCGTGTCCTCTATCCACACGGGTTGGCCGGTCTCCCGAACCTCTGACCACGGCCCCGCATGGCTCGCCAAATCGGTCAGTGCCTGTTGATAGGGCTCGGCCAGGGCGGAAGTGCCTGGGCCAGGGACGATGGCTGCGCGACCGGGCTCCCACGTCATACCGCACACGGTGTAGCCCGGAAGCTCCTCCGCCAAGTGCTCGACCACGTCCGCCAGAATCTCGCTTTGTTCCGCAATCGCCATGGGATGGTGTGTTTTCATGGGTTGGGCCAGACGTCCTTCCGCCGCAAATCATCAACTTCCGCATGGCGTCTGGAAGGCTGCCTCTCGTGCGTCATACACCACCATGCACATGCGAACTATGGTAGAGTTTCGTGCTCGAGGCGTCAATACCATCTGTGCCCTTTCCGCGTCTGAAGGATAACGTTTTCCTCAAGGGGTGCGTGACCTGGCCTTGCGTGTCCCCCCACAGGCACCTTTCCTGCATTCAGAGGGGTGCGCGCCACCGAGGCGCGACAAGAGAGGAGGCGCCAGACATGGCACAGTTGACCCCGCTCGCGCGAACGCTGCAACTCCAGTTCCTGAACGGCACGATGGCGGACGGCCGTCCCAAGTTGCGCAACCGGAACTGGGCGCACGTGCGGCCCGACGCTGCGGACGACGATGTACTCGCCGTCGGCCAGGCCATCGCCGCTCTCTGCGCGGACTCCCTGTACAGCATCAATCGCGTGGACCAGACGGGCATGACCGCAGCCAGCAGTTCGGGCAACTGACAAGCTGCACGGTGAGCACCACGAGATCTTGCGGAGGTGAGTCGGATGGCGGGCAAAGTGACGCTGCAGCTCCAGTTCCTGACGGATCAGAACAAGAAGGTGCGGGTGAACATCCCCAACCCCAAACAACCGCTCGAGAGCACGGCGGTCCAGCAGGCGATGGACACCATCGTCGCCAAGAACATCTTCGCCTTCCCGCAGGGCCAGGTGGTCAAGCGGATTGGCGCGACGTTGGTCCAGACCGATTCCAACACCGTGGGTTGAGCCGGAGAGCCAAGGCCGGCCGGGCGCCGTCCATGTGGACGGCGCTTTTTTCACGTCCGGACCCGGCGTCGCCTGTACCACAGCAGGCCGAGGATCAGGGCGGCCGCCACCGCCACCCACGTCAGCGCCGAGCGCAGGGCGTGCAGCACCTCGTGCGCGTGCTCCCCAAACCACAACCCCACCGCCACCCACGTCCCGCACCACAGCACGGCGCCCATCACGGTGCACAGGAGGAATCGGTCGAGCGGCATGCCGGCGGCCCCTGCGGCGTAGCCGCTGACGGATCGGACGCCCGGGAGGAAGCGGCCCGGGATCAGCAGCCAGGCATCATGGCGACGGAGCCACGCCTGCGCGCGTTCCCACTGTCGGTCGGAGATCAGCAGCCAGCGGCGAACTGCGGCACCCCGGGCGCTGGCGGCCGCGGTTCCGCCGATACGCCAGGAGATCACGGATCCCACCACGTAGCCGGCCACCGCCGCGGCGACAAGGCTGATGGCGCTGTGGTCGCCGCGCGCCGCGCCGAACCCGAACAGCACCAGCACCGCGTCGCCGGGAAACGGCAGCCCCAGCCCCTCCACCACCATGGCCACCATCACACCCAGCGCGCCAAGGCTGATCACCGCCTGCGCCCACCCGCCCAGCATCTCCCACACCCTGATCTCCCTCCCCGATATCGCGGCCCGTCCCTCTCATGTCTACGCGTCCCGGGCCCGAGCCATGCCGCGGCTGGTAAGGGTTTGGGCTTTCCCGGCAAAGCTGATATGATAGCCCTGAAGGCGCTGATGGGACGGTTTGGCACGCTCGTTCCGTCAGCCAAGGAGCGGTGCCATGGAGAAATTGGACGAATTCGGTCTGATTGCCGAGCTGCTCGGCCGCCTGCCGGCTCCGCGGGAAGAGGTCGAGGTGGGGCCGGGCGACGACGCCGCCGTGACCGCCTGGCCAGCGGGAGCGCAGCTGGTGGCCACGTGCGACGCCCTGGTGGAGGGTGTTCATTTCACCGACGCCACGTGCGCGCCGGAGGACGTGGGCTTCAAGAGCGTGGCGGTCTCCGTCAGCGACATCGCCGCCATGGGCGGGGAGCCGCTGCACGCGCTGTTGTCCCTCTCCATCCCGCCGCACTGGCCTGCAAACCGGCTGATGGCGCTGTATGACGGTGTCGCAGAGGCGTGCCGGGCGTTTGGTTGTGGCGTGATCGGCGGGAATGTGACGAAGACCGATGGGCCGCTGGTCGTCACGAGCACGCTGCTGGGCAGCGTCCCGCCAGGGACGGCACTTCGCAGGTCCGGGGCGCGGCCGGGCGATGTGTTGTTTGTCACGGGCTGGCTGGGCGCCGCCGGGGCAGGTCTGCGCGCGCTGCTGGAACTTGACCCGCATCTGCCTGGGGATGAACTGCAGCCGCTGGCGCAGGCGCACCGCAGGCCACGGCCTCCGGTCGCGGCGGGACGCATCCTGCGCGAGGCGGGGGCGACGGCGTGCGACGACATCAGCGATGGACTGGCCAGCGAGCTCAATGAGATTGCGGGGGCCAGCCGTGTCCGCCTGCGCGTCGAGTTGGCACGTTTGCCCATCCCGCCTGCGGTCCGCAACTTTGCGCGGCGCCGCGGTGAGGATGCGACCGATTACGCGCTGTACGGCGGCGAGGACTACCAATTGGTGGGCACGGCGCCGCCGGTGGCGTTTGCGCGGGCGCTGGCGGCGTGCGAGGCGCTCGGCATCCGGCTCAGTGCCATCGGGCGTGTGGAGGCGGGCGATGGCGTGATCGGCGAGCGGCCGGATGGACGACTGGACTTGATACAGCCGCGTGGTTTCAATCACTTTGCCTGAGGTGGCGGGGCGGCCGCCGTCGGCGGATGGCGGGGATGACGATGAGCCGGGAGACGGTGTTCACAACGAGATCGCCGGCCGAGACAAGGCGGCTGGGACGCTGCCTGGGGGAACTGCTGCAACCCGGCGACGTGGTGCTGTTGGCGGGCCCTGTCGGCGCGGGCAAGACCACCTTTTGCCAGGGTGTGGCCGCGGGGTTGGGCGTGACGGCGGATGTGACCAGCCCCACGTTCGTCCTGGCGGCGGAATACGAGGGGCGCATTCGGTTGATCCACATGGACCTGTACCGCTTTGCCGCCGCGGAGGAAGGTGCGCCGCAGGCTGCCGGAGGCGCGCTGTCGCTGGAGGAAGCGCTGGAGGCGGCGGGCTGGGAGGGTGGCCTGGAGGACGCCGCGTGGTTGGTGGAGTGGCCGGGCGACGCCGGGGAGGCGTTCAGCGACGTGCTGCAGGTGCGGATCCAGCCGGCGCCGTTGCCGCGTATCGATGAGCGGACGTTTCACACCCGGCCGACGGGGCCGCGCGGGCGGGATCGGCTGGACGAGTGGGTGAAACGATGGTTGTTTTAGCGATGGACACGGCGACCGAGGTGCTCGCCGTGGCCGTGGGCCGAGGTGAAGAACCGCTGGCGGGTGCGGCTGTGCGCGTGCCGCGCGGGCATTCCCGCCTGCTGCAGCCGACGGTGCTGGACCTGCTCCGCATGTGCGGGCTGAATCCGCGCGACGTCGAGTTGGTCGCTGTCGGTGTTGGGCCGGGATCGTACACGGGCGTGCGGCTCGCGGTCAGCACCGCGAAGGCGATGGCCACAGCGCTTGGCTTGCCGCTGGTGCCGGTGTCGACGCTGCGGGCCGTGGCCGGCGCCGCATGTCCAGGGCGCCCCAGCGCATCCGTGCGCGTCCTACCTCTGCTGTTCGCGCGCCGCGGGCGGGCGTTCGGCGCCCTCTACGAAGTGTCGGCGGCGGGCTGGGTGTGCCGCATCCCGCCGCGGGTCGAGGCGGTGGAGGCATGGCGGGAGCACGTGCATGCGGCGGAGGGTGCGGAAAGCGGAGGGCCACTGCTGCTGGTTCACGACTTTCGCCCGCAGGATCAAGGGCTGATCAGCGGCTTTGGTGAGGCACGGCGGATGACGCTCGCCGAGGTGGCCGGTGGCATCGCTCCCGCGCTGCTCCAGGTGGCCGCGCGCGGGGAGGTGGCCCCTGTCGTCGGCGATGCGGTGCACGATGTGGCGCCGGAGTACACTCTACGCGCACAGGCGGAGGTCAAATGGGAAGAGAAGGACGGGATGGCGGGTGACGGAGGCCGCGAATCCGGAGGACCGGGAGGGAAACCGGGTGAATGACGCAGCGTCCGCGGCGGAGGAGATTCGGCTGCGGCGGATGACGGTGAAGGACCTGGACCAGGTGATGCAAATCGAACGCAGGTCGTTTTCCGCGCCGTGGTCGCGCCACGCGTTTCTGACCGAGTTGGTGGACAACCAGTTCGCCCGTTACATCGTCGCGGAGGACGCGGGGCGCATCGTCGGATATGCCGGCATCTGGCTGATTCTCGACGAGGGCCATGTGACCAATGTCGCGGTCGATCCGGCCTATCGCGGCCGCCACCTCGGCGAACGTCTGATGCGGGCGCTCATGACCATCTGCGCGGATCAGGGCATCACGCGGATGACGCTCGAGGTGCGCGTCACCAACCACGTGGCGCAGAATCTGTACCGCAAGCTGGGGTTTCAGCCGGCGGGCATTCGGCGCGGTTACTACACAGACAACCATGAGGACGCGCTGATCATGTGGGTCACGCTGCCGCCGGACGTGCAGCGGGAGCGCATTGGAGGGTTTGGCGCGTGAGAATTCTCGGCATTGAAACAAGCTGTGACGAAACAGCGGCGGCCATCGTGGAAGACGGCCGCCGCCTTTGTGCCCAGGCGCTGGCCTCACAGGTGGAGGTGCACGCGCGGTTCGGGGGCGTTGTGCCGGAGGTGGCATCGCGCCGCCATACGGAGGTGGTGACGCGCGTCACCGAGCAGGCGATGCGCGAGGCGGGGTTGGAATGGCATCAGCTCGACGCCATCGCGGTCACCTGTGGCCCGGGCCTGCTCGGGGCGCTTTTGGTGGGGGTGTCAGCCGCCAAAGGCTACGCGCTCGCGACGGGATTGCCGCTGATTGGCGTGCACCACATCGCAGGGCACGTGGCGGCCGCCTTCATCGGAACGGACCTTAGGCCGCCGGTGCTCGCCCTCGTCGTGTCCGGTGGCCACACCGAGATCCTGAGGGTGGACGAGCAGTTTCGCTTTGAACGCCTGGGCGGCACCAAGGACGACGCGGCCGGTGAAGCGTACGACAAGGTGGCGCGCCTGCTCGGGCTGCGCTATCCCGGAGGGCCGAAGGTGGACGCGCTGGCGCAGCGGGGCCGGCCCGACGCCTTTGCATTTCCCCGATCCATGCTCGACGAGGACAACTTCGACTTCAGCTTCAGCGGTCTCAAAACTGCGGTCTGGCACGAGCTGGAGCGCTGCCGGCGCAGCGGCGAGACGGTGGCGGTGGAAGATGTGTGCGCCAGCTTTCAGCAGGCCGTGATCGACGTGCTGGTGGAGAAGACGGCGCGCGCTGTGGCCGCGACGGGTCTGCGCACGGTGGTGCTGGCGGGGGGCGTGGCCGCCAATCAGGGGCTGCGTCGCGCCCTCGCGGCTCGAGCGGAAGCGGACGGTTTCCGGGTTCAGGCGCCGCCGTTGGCGCTGTGTACGGATAATGGTGCGATGATTGCCGCCGCCGCGTATTTCGCATGGTCGCGCGGGCAGCGTGCAGACCTTACGCTCAATGCCCATGCGGTGCTGTCGCTCGAGGATTGGCAGGCAGGGCGAGTCTGACCTCGGCCGGGCATGGCGTTGTGGATAACGCGTCGCGCATCGCTGTGGGTTGTGTGGATAACCGGTGTCGAACCGCGTCGGAACTGGGCGTCACGCTGTGCACAGCTTGTGGATAACCCTGTGTATATTGTGGATAACGCATGGCGGCATAGCATCCGTCTCCTCCCTCATATACATACAGCGGACGGGCCGGGCTTGGCCTGACGGTGGTGCCGTCGGGTGAACGGCGCCGGAGGGGGAGAAGCGACGTGTCGTCTTTGGCGCCCGATTTTCCGATGCCGAGCGGTTACCTTTGGCAATACGTGTGCATCCGCTGGCTGCAGCAGTTCGTGCATCCCGTGGTGGTGCGGCTGGCCGAGTGGATCTCCTGGCTCGGCGGCGTGACCTTTCTGCTCATCGCCGGGTGCGTCCTGATGTGGTCGGTCCACAGGACCCTTGGCTTTCGCGTGCTGTATGTGCTGAGCGTGTCGTTTTGGCTGAACGATTTCGGCAAGTCCTCACTCGGATTGCAGCGTCCGGTGGGGATCCCCGGCATCCTCACCTGGTCCCCGCATGAGGCGGGCGGCTATGCACTGCCCAGCGGTCACGCGCAGAGCGCGGCCACCCTCGGGACGCTGGTGGTCCGTTGGTTCAGGCGCCGTGACGTCGGCGCCGTCGTCTTGGTGCTGGTGCTGCTGATTGGCATCTCGCGCGTGTACCTCGGGCTTCACTGGCCGCTCGATGTGCTCATCGGCTGGGCCGTGGGGCTCGTGGTCGGTCTCGTCGGCTGGGCGCTCGGGCGGTGGTGGACGTATCGCGAGATCCCGTACCGGTTGCGCCTGCTTCTCGCGCTGCTCGCGCCGGCGGCGATGGTGGTGATTCATCCACACCCCGGTGCGGCGCGCGCGGCGGCGCTGGCGCTGGGGCTGGGGCTCGGCTGGCTGGCGGAGGAGCGCTACCTGCGGCTGACCATGGGCGAGCAGCTGTGGCAGCGGGTGTGTGCGGCCGTGATCGGCATCGCGGGGTTGGTTGCGGTACAATGGGCGTTGAACAGGTGGCCGCTGGGCGACTGGTGGAGCGTGGTGTATCCGCTGCTGGATGGCCTCTGGGCCGCCTGCCTGGCGCCGGCGCTGTTCTGGTTGTGCGGGCTGTATGAACGGAGGACGGAGGATTGACGGTCAAGAGCACGGAAGGTTCCGATAGCGACGGCAAATCCATCTGGCGATCCCGTCTCCTCACCGCCCGTCGCAACCTGTCGCCGACGGAGCGGAGCGCCGCGGACGCCGCAATTCAGGCGCGGCTGTTGACGCTGCTGCGGGCGCTGCCGCGGGAGGTCGGCGAGACGGCGGTGGCCCTGTACTGGCCCGTGCGCGGCGAGGTGGATCTGACGCCACTCCTGCCCAAGTTGCGCGAACTGGGCTGGACACCGGCGCTGCCAAGGGTGACGGGGCCGCGCGAGATGGTGTTTGCGGTATGGTCGGAGGATGCGGCGCTGGTGCGCGGACGATTCGGCATCCCCGAGCCGCCGCCAAGCGCGTGTGTGATCCCGCCGAATGGGTTGGCCGCCGTCGTGGTGCCCGGGCTCGGTTTCGCCCACGACGGGACGCGGCTGGGTTTTGGTGCCGGGTATTACGACGCGTGGCTGAACCGGCCGGGGGTGCGCGCGGTGCGCATCGGCGTGTGCTACGAGTGCCAGCGTGTCCCGCATCTTCCGTCGGATCCGTGGGATGTGCCCATGCAATGGGTGATCACAGAGGCGGGTGCATGGCGGTGCGGGGCGTCTGCCTGATCCTCGCCGGTGGGGCCAGCCGGCGCATGGGGATGGACAAGCTGTCTCTGCCGCGGTATCCGTGTGGGCCGTCCATCCTTCACCACGTTGTGCAGACAGGGCTGGCGGTCTGCGCGGAGGCGTGGTTGCTGACCCCGCCGGACGCGGGCGCCTGGACTGCGCTGGCGGAGAAAGCCGGTGGACGGCTGCGCATCATCCCCGATGCGGCGTGGCACGAGGGTCCGCTGCGCGCGCTGGCCCACGCCTGGCCCGACGGAGACGAGGCCGAGCGGGTGTGGGTGTTGGCTGGAGACCTGCCAGGGCTGGTACCGCACGTGCTGACCTCGCTGGCGGACGCGCTCCAGCAGCGGCCATGGGCGGATGCGGTGCTGGCGGTCCGCGATGGGCACTGGCAGCCGCTGCTCGGCTGCTACCGGCCGGGCGCCGGTGAGGCGCTGCGGCGCGCCGCATCCGCGGGTAAGCGGCGGCTGTTGGCAGCGATGGACGGGCTTCGCCTGGAAGGGCTGGACGCAGCGGCCATGGGGGTGCCGGATTGGGTGCTGCGCCCCGTCCACACCCCGGCGGATTACGAGCAGTGGTTGACATGGTTTCGCCATTACGCCCCAGGGCACGGAGAGAGGAGTTGACGCGGATGCGCCGGGAGATTCCCGTGGAGCAGGCGATTGGCATGCCCCTCGCCCATGATCTGACGCGGATTGTGCCGGGCGTGTTCAAGGGTCGGCAATTCGCGAAGGGACACATCATTCGACCGGAGGATGTGCCGGTGCTGCTCGACATGGGCAAACGCTACGTGTGGGTGTTGGAGCTGGAGCCCGGGGAGCTGCACGAAAATGACGCGGCGGAGCGCATGGCCAAGGCCGTGGCGGGCGCGGGCGTGAGCCTCAGCGAGGTGCACGAAGGCAAGGTGGTGCTGAAGGCCGCGCGCAGCGGCGTGCTGTGGGTGGATACAGAGCGCGTGTACGAGATGAACTGCATCGATGACATCTCCATCGCCACCCGCACACCGTTCCAGCATGTCGAGGCGGGTACGTCGGTGGCATCCGTGCGGCCCATCCCTCTCGTCATCTCAGAGGACAAGGTGCGGCGTGTGGAGGCGCTGGCCGGTGCGGCGGGGGAGCGGGCTGTGATTGACGTCCTCGCCTACCGGGCGCACCGCGCGGCGCTGGTGACCACGGGAAGCGAGTTGCAGAGCGGTCGCATCGAGGACAAGTCGGGGCCGGTGTTGCGGGCAAAGCTGGCCAGGTTCGGCGTGCCCGTGCAGAGCCAGGTGTTCCCGGGCGACGAGGCGGAGGCCATCACGGCGGCCATTCTCGACGCCATCGCGGCGGGCGCGACGCTGGTGCTGGTGACCGGCGGTATGTCGGTCGACCCGGATGACAGATCTCCGGCGGCCATCCGGCGGGCGGCGGACGATGTGGTGACGTACGGCACGCCGATGCTGCCCGGTTCCATGTTGATGCTGGCATACCGGAGTGAGGCGGCCATCTTCGGCCTGCCGGGGGCAGTACTGCATGACCCCATCACCAGCTTCGACATCCTGCTCCCGCGCGTGCTTGCCGGTATCCGCTTGACCAAGCAGGACATCGCCCGGCACGGTGCGGGCGGTTGGCTGGGATCATGACCGTCGGCATCGCCGTGATGGGCCGCCAGAACAGCGGCAAGACCTACTGGGTGGAGCGCATTGTGGCACGGTGGCGTGCACAGGGGCTCCGCGCCGCCGTGTTGAAGCACGACGGTCACGCCGACGGGCCGGGGGCGCAGGTGCTGCGGCTGTGGCAGAAGGCGGGATCGGATACGGACCGGGCGGTGAGCGCCGGCGCCGCCGCGGCCGCGGTGTTTGGCGGCGGTGCGATGATGCTGATGTGGCCGGAAGCGGACGAGGCTGTGGAGGCGGCAGCGCAGCGGCTGCTGAAGGTGCTGTGCGCGGGGGGCGAGCGGATCGACGCCGTCATCCTGGAAGGCGGCAAGTCCACCATGTGGCCGAAGTTGGTGGCTCTTCGCACGCTGGACGACGCGGTGTGGCTTCGGAATGGGCTGGCCGGGGGCGTGCTGCGCAACGTGTGGGGCGTTCTGTGCGGGGACGGGCTGAGTAAGGGTGAGGCGGCGCGGTGCCTTGCCGGGCTGGTGCCCAGGGTGTATGATGAACATGACGTGGCCGAATTGTGCGAGAAGTTGCGCACGGACCCGCATCTACGCCTGCGGACAGGAGTGTGGACACAGTGAATCTGGGCAACATCGGTTTGTCCGGTCTGCTGCTCATCCTGGTGGTGCTGCTGTTGCTGTTTGGCCCGAACAAACTGCCCGAGTTGGGGCGTGCGTTTGGTAAATCCCTGCGCGAGTTCAAGGAGGCAACGCGCGGGCTGACGGAGGATACACCGGCGGAAGCTGCGCAGAGGCAGGTGCAGACGGCGTCCGGCCAGATGCAGGGGGCGCACGTCGAGCCCATCCCCCTGAAGGACGAGGAGCCCGGCGTCTGAACACTCTGCGGGCACGCTGGGCCAAGGAGGGGAGGCTGTGATGACGGACCGGCGCATGGGCTGGGCGGACCACCTGTCGGAACTTCGGCGTCGGTTCCTGATCACGCTGGCGGTTTTCATCGTCCTGCTGGTGGTTTGTCTTTCGCTGGTGTCGCGGATTTACAATTACCTGGTGCAGCCGCTGACGCGAACCGGTTATCATCTGGTGGTGGTGTCCCCCGGGGAGGTCGTGACGGTGTACCTCTCCATGGCGGGGCTCGTTGCTGCCGGATTGACGCTGCCGGTGGCGCTGCACCAACTGTGGTTGTTCGTTCGGCCGGGCCTGACGCCGAGCGAGCGGCGGTTTGCCGTGCGGCTGCTGCCACTTCTCGTGGTGATGTTTTTGGCGGGCGTCGCTTTCGCGTGGTTCGTGGTGTTTCCGATGGTGTTGAAGGTGCTGGTGACGCTGGCCAGCCAGCAGTTCACGGTGATGATCCGCGCAGACGCCTATTTCTCGTTTCTCACTGGGCTCTGCCTGCCGTTCGGCTTTGTGTTTGAACTGCCCATCGTGGTGGTGTTTCTCACGCGCATTGGTCTTGTGACCCCCGCCTGGCTGCGGCGGATGCGCCGCTGGGCTTATCTCATCATCGTTGTCGCCGGCGTCATGATCTCGCCGCCCGAGTTGGTGGCGCACCTGAGCGTCGTGGTGCCGATGATCCTTCTCTACGAGTGCAGCATATTGCTCTCCGCCGTGGCGTATCGCAAACGCGAGGCGCTGCGCGCCGCGCATGCCGACGGCACGGTATAAGGCCATTCGCCCGTCCGCCTGTGCGCCTTGCAAATGGAACCACCCGTCGCTATGATAAGGGGAGTGTGTCAGCACTCCCTTTTTTTGAGTGCTAATTCGGACACGCGGTCCAGCTGGACGTTTTGCGGAGGAGGTCTCTTCATGCTGAAGCCACTCGCTGATCGCGTCGTGGTTCGCCCGCTGGAGCGGGAGGAGAAGACGGCAAGCGGCATCTTCCTGCCGGACACGGCGAAGGAGAAGCCGCAGGAGGGTGAGGTCGTCGCGGTCGGTCCCGGCCGTGTCGAGGACGGCAAGCGCATTGAGCTGGAGGTCAAGGTCGGTGATCGCGTGGTGTACTCCAAGTACGCGGGCACCGAGGTGAAGGTGGGCGACGAGGAACTGCTCATCCTGCGTGAGAGCGACATCCTCGCCATCATCGAGAAGTGACCGCCACGGGTACATAGGTTTTTGCGGCGGAATCCAAGCGGGAGGTACAACCAGCATGGCGAAACAGATTCAATTCCGCGAAGAGGCGCGGCGCGCGATGCTGCGCGGTGTCGACGCGCTGGCGGACGCGGTGAAGGTGACGCTCGGCCCGAAGGGCCGCAATGTGGTGCTTGAAAAGAAGTTTGGTTCGCCGCTGATCACCAACGACGGCGTGACCATCGCGAAGGAGATTGAGCTCGAGGACCCGTTTGAGAACATGGGTGCCCAGCTCGTCAAGGAAGTTGCGACCAAGACCAACGATGTCGCCGGTGACGGTACGACGACGGCGACGGTGCTGGCGCAGGCGATGATCCGTGA